>JAYVLQ010000033.1:0-100706 GCA_043759355.1 Kofleriaceae bacterium | reverse complement strand
AAGCCGACTTCTGGCTCGACAGCAGCGCCGCGCCGAAGGACCGTGTTCACATTGGTTTTCGCTCTTCGGGTCGCCAGCTCGTGCGCGATTTCTACGCTGCGGCGATCGCTTCAGGCGCGACGGACAACGGCGCACCCGGGACGCGCTCGCACTATCACGAGAACTACTACGGCGCGTTCGTGCGCGACCTCGACGGTCACAACATCGAGGCTTGTTGCCACGAACCGTTCCTGGGCTAATTAGTTCCGGGCTGCGTCCACGTCACGCGAAACAGCGTGCGGTCGCCGCCGTCCCAGCTGCGCTCGACGAGCGACGAGCTCGTGATCTTCGCGCCCGCGAGCGTGACGAGGCCTTCGAAGAAGCCGAGCGTCTGGCACGCGGCCGCTTCTTCGGCGGGCATACCCATGTGGTAATGGACGATCACCTGCGCTTCGGCGTCGCGCAGCACGGGAATCTCGAGCGCCGGAAAATTGAAGAACGTCTGGCGCAGCGCGTGGAACTGCTGGAGCGTCTGGATCGGATCGCCTGGCGTGAGCAACGCTGGATTCGCGACGGCGAGCTGACCCGCGGAGTGGCGCCCCCACAGCTGGACGACATGGAGCTGACCCTGGGCGATCGTGCGCAGGATCTCGTTGCCCATCCGTTCGAACGTCGCCATCGGGTACCAGGCGTCAGGATCGATCTTCGCGATCAAGTACGTGCAGTCTTCTGGGAACAACCACTGCGTCCAATCGACGGTTTTTTGCGCACGCAGCATCCGGACGTAGTCCAGGAAGAGCAGGCCACGCACACCATGCATAGGCGCGAGATTACCCTAACGATGCATCAGGACCCCGTAATGGTAGAGAAATCTCGAACCTGGCGCCTCCTGTCGGAGCGAGCGTGGGAGCCACGGCCAGCTCGCCGCCGTGCTCGATCGCGATCTTGCGCGCGATCGCGAGCCCGAGGCCCGTCCCGGTCGCTTTCGTCGTGACATAAGGTTCGAAGATCTTGTCGCGGTTGTCTTCGGAGACGCCCTTGCCGCGATCGTCGACGGTGATGAGCACGTTCTCGCCGCGCGGGTCCACGCCCCACGCGATCGCGACCTGACCGTCTTTGCCGGCTTCTTCGCCAGCATGGATGCCGTTCTCGACGAGGTTTGCGAGCACGCGCTTCAACAGCAGCTTGTCGGCACGGACCACGACCGGTGCCTTCGGAGGATGGACGACGAGCTTGGCCGCGAACATCGGATCGAGCTTGAGCTCCTCGACCAGCTCGGCGAGATCGATCGGTGCCTTCTCGACCTTCGGAAGCTGGCCGAGCGTGCGGAACGTATCGACGAGCCGGCGCAGCCCCTCGATCTCTTCTTCGACGATCTCGCCGGTATCGACGAGCTGCTTCTTGAACCGCGCATCGTCGCCTTTGTACGAGGACACGGTCTGCTGGACCGCGAGCTGGATCGGCGTGAGCGGATTCTTGATCTCGTGCGCGAGCCGGCGCGCGACGTCTTGCCACGCGCCGATCCGCTGGAGGTATTCGATCTGGCTGCGCGTCTGCGCGAGGTCATCGAGCATCGTGTTGAACGCATTGCCGAGCTCGGCCATCTCGTCTTGCCCCGGCAGATCGACGCGCGCGTCGACATGGCCATCGGAGACCCGTCGTGCGGTCGCGACGAGTGCATCGACGCGTCGCGTGATGATCCGTCGCGACATCACGATGCCGAGGATGCCGACCACGAGCGAGGCCAGCACGATCGTGACGACGAACGTGATTCGATAGCCATCGGGAAGTGCGGTGCGGATCTGGGTCGAGTAGCTGAGCTTCTCGATCATCTTGTTGAGGTTCTGGTATTCCTCCTGAAGCGTCGCGGAGACGGTGAACGTGAGCCGCAACGAACCACCATTGTCGAGCGGCTGATCGACGACCTTGTCGCGCAGCTTCGCGGCCTGCTTCGGATCGAGCGGATGCTCGGCTTCGATCACCACACTGCCATCTTCCCGCAGCAGCGCGAGCGCGCGTAGGTGAGATTGCGCCGCGACTTCCTCGTCGAGGATCGCGGCTAGATCCGATTTCGGATCGAGCGCGGTCAACTGCGCACGCCGGCTTAGCCGGTCCGCGATATCGGCGTGGAGCCGCTTCGTGGTCTCGAACAGATCGCGATACGCATCGAGCGATTTCTCCATCGCCGCGACGGACTCGCGCGCCTCGTTCGCCTTGTAGTTCGCCGCCGAGTGACCGACCTGCTGGAGCAGCGCGTACGACAGCACGAATGGCAACAGCAGGATGCCGATGAGCGCCGTGGTGACGCGCCATTGCAGTGCGAAGCGCGGACCTCGGCGTTTCATGGTTTTGGCCTGAAGAACAGTTGCGAGCGCAGCTCGAGCACGCGATCGGCATCCGCGATCTTTGGATGCACGAACACCGAGACGAAGCTGCCAAAGAACACGCCACCGCGATCGAGCCCACCGCCGGTGCCCTGCGAGAGCCAGCGCTGGACCTCGGCGAGCGTCTTCTTGTCGACGGGGTTGAGCAGTACCGTCATTCGCAGGTAGTACTGGTCCAGGTACGGCAGATCGACGAGCCGCGCGACCGCCACGCCGTCGACCGAGCCGAGCAGTTTCAGGGCTTCACTCTGGAACTTCACCTTCACCGGCTTCGCGGTCGGATCGAGGCGGATCACGTAGTCCTCGTCCCACAGGTCGTAGACCACCGAGCGCACGAGCTGCCGCGCCGCGATCGGTTCGCGCTCGTCTTTGGGATAGACGAACGTATTGACGACGATCGTCGAAGGAAAGCCCGAGGACAGGGCCTGATATGCGGCTTGGTCGAACAGCTTCTGGATCTTCACCGAGGCGGTCAGGTCGGGTCCGATTTCGACGAAGCGCATCTTGACGTCCTCGGGGAGATCGTCCTCGGCACGTGCGATAGCCGAAACCAGAAGGAGCGCGACGATCGCTCTCCTCATCGAACGCGCCCCAGCGCGTTTGAAATCGTGAGCTCGAACACGCCGACATCGGTATCGATGCGGAGGCCCGCATCGACATAGACATCGACCGGCAACGATCTCCAGATGCCGCTATCGCGCAGCGTGAGCTCTTCGGTCTGCGCGAGTGCCCACAGCCCGGCGCCGATGAACCAGTCACCGCCGTACACGCGGTTCTTGCCGCTGCCGCGGAACAACTCGCTCGTGAGCTCGAGCGATGCCGAGCCACCGATCGCGCCGTAGCTCGGCTTCTCGGGCTTCGTCCCGAGGATGTCGAGCGGTGAGGCATTCGACAGCACGAGGCCGAGCGCGCGCGGCGTCAGCATGTGATCGACATCGGAGATGTGGATGCGATCGAAGCGTGGCGCATCGCCGATCACGACGCCACCGGCGAGCCGCATGCCGAGCGCGGTGTGCGGCGTGACCGGCCACCACTGCTCTTCACGCGCAAACAGCGTCGCGAAGTCGTAGCTACCACCCAGCGCGGCCGAGCCGACCTCGGCATTCGCGGTCAGCCGATTGCCGGCATGGGGCAGGATCGGA
The DNA here is from genome assembly GCA_043759355.1 of Kofleriaceae bacterium. Lineage (GTDB taxonomy): Bacteria > Myxococcota_A > Polyangia > Haliangiales > Haliangiaceae > JABFXX01. Next base: position 97,201 of record JAYVLQ010000033.1, on the reverse strand, counting down.
TCGGGCCGCGTGTCGCGATCGAAGCCGATACCTGCGGTGACCACGCGGCTCGCGCCCGGACCGAGATGCAGATCGATCGCGGTCACGCGGCCATCGGGCAGCGTGCGCGTCGGCGCGACCGGTAGCTCGGTATCGACCGATTCGATCCGGATCCCGCCCGTGATGCGCGACAGCTCCGTCGCGTCGTAGGTGACACCGAGCCGACCACCGAACCGGCGATACGGGAAGGCGCGGAACTCTGCGGCTTGATCGCTATCGGTGCCCGCGATCCGATACGGTTCGCTGCCGTGGACGAGCGTGAGCGAACCGTTCGCGCCCCAGCGCGAGCCGTAGAGCGACGTATCGCTCGCGCGCAATTCGCCCGCCCACTGATCGCGATCGCCGGCGATCTGACCGTCGCCGGCATAGATCAAGCCACCACCGACGGCGATGCCGAGGCCGAGCAGGTTGCGCTCGCCGACATCCGCGCCGAACCAGTAGGGCGACACGCTGTTCGATCCGAACCACAGCCGATTGAGCACGAACGTGCCGCGCTCGACGACGTGGAACTCGATGATGACCTGGCCGCGCGCCGTGCCCTTCGACATCGTCAGCGTGACATCGCGAAAGTAGCCGAGCGCGAGCACCTTGAACCGGCTATCGCGCAACCGACGATCACTCGCGTGCAGGATATCGCCCGGGCTGATCGGCAGAGCGCGCCGGATGATCTCGGTCTGCGTCGCGGTGTTGCCGGTGATGTTGATCGCCTCGATCAGGATCACCGGGCCGAACTCGTTGTCCTCGTGGAACTGCTCGTGCGGCGCTTCTTCGACGGCTGGCGGCGGCGATGCTTCGGGTGTCATGTCCGGCGCGGTCGGCTCGGCGGGTGCCCGCGTCGGTTCGGCAGGCGCCGGCTGCGCGCGCGCATGTGCCGCCAGCACGAGCTGGCACAGGCACACCACGAACAAGCCCCGCACGCCTCGAACGTAGCGCACCGAACATGGTGGGTGCTACCGTCGGACCGTGCGTTGCGCCACGCTCCTCCTCCTGCTGTGCTTTGCCGCATGTAACGACGTGCGCGGCTACGAGGGCATGTGGAACGGAAAACGCGTCGGTGACACGCCCGTCTTGCGCGTCGGCATCGCGCAGGATGCGACCGCGACACTCTCGATCGACGGCATCGACACCCACGGCATGCGCGGCAAGCTCTCGGTCAGCGGCCTCGTCGGGAGTGCGGCGATCTCGTCGGTGCAAGGCGCCGAGGCCGACGTGCTCTCGGGCATCACGTTCAATGGTTCGCCCCAGCGCGTGTACCTCGCGTTCGCTAGCCTCCCGGATGGTGGCGGCGAAGCCCTCGTCGTCGTCGCGCTCTACGACCAGAATCGCGTCGAGATTCGCGTGCTCCGCGGTGGCTCTCAGCCGCTATACGCCATCTTCGCGTTGGCCCAGACCTGAGCCCGCGTTAAGCTTCGCGGTGCGTGAACTGTCCGCATTGCCAGACGCCACTCGCGGTGGATGCTCGGTTCTGTCCTGCATGCGGCAAGGCGGTACAGAACACCACGCCCGAGCCGAACGCCTCGGGTCCGATCCGCGCGCAGGTCGACATGATCGGGCGCGAGATCGTCGGCCGGTTCCGGATCCTCGCGAAGCTCGGCGAAGGCGGCATGGGCGCGGTGTATCGCGGCGAGCAGATCTCGCTCAAGCGCGCGGTCGCGATCAAGGTGCTGCGCCCCGAACTCTCGGCGAACCAGCAGCTGCTGCGCCGGTTCTCCGCCGAGGCCGAAGCCGTCGCGAAGCTCGATCATCCGAACACGGTCAAGGTCTATGACTTCGGCCAGGACACCGACGGCTCGCTGTTCATCGCGATGGAGCTGATCGAGGGCAAACCGCTGCGCAGCGTGCTTACCGAGAGCGGACCGTTGCCTCCGACCCGCGCGCTGCGGATCGCGCTGCAGATCGCCGCGTCGCTCGTCGATGCGCACGCGGCCTCGATCGTCCATCGCGATCTCAAGCCCGACAACGTGATGCTCGTAGACAAAGGCCGCCAGCACGACATCGTGCGCGTCCTCGATTTCGGCATCGCGAAGCTGCGCGATGACTCGCGCCAGACCCAGAACGCGATGACCCAGGCTGGCGACATGCTCGGTACGCCGCAGTACATGGCTCCCGAACAGATCAAGGGCGAGGCGATCGACGGGCGCACCGATGTCTACGCGCTAGGCTGCATGCTGTACGAGATGGTGACCGCGCGATTGCCGTTCGAGGCGACGACGCTCATGGCGATGCTGTCGAAACATCTACTCGAGATGCCATTCCTGCCCTCGCAGCGTCGCGCGGATCTCGGTCTATCGCCCGCGATCGATCACGTCGTGATGACCGCGCTGCAGAAAGATCCGAACGCGCGGCCTCCGAGCATGGAGGTTTACGCCGAGATGCTCGCCGGCGTGCTCGCGCAGCTGCCGGCCGATACGGCGCCCTCGCAACCTGCGCCGACGTCGTCTCTCCGAAGCGCGGCGATGCCGATCGCGGTTGCGGTCACGCCTGCCACGGCGTTGCCAGCCCCGCACGTCACGCCCTACCCGCAGCAACCGCTGCCGCACGCGTATGTCGCTCCTACCGCCAAGAGCCGGCTCGCGCTCTACCTCGTGATCGGCGGTGTGCTGCTCGCAGGGGGTGGCATCGGCATCTGGGCAGCTGCGCGCAATTCATCGGCGCGCGAGCCCGATGATCATCGAGCGACGTTCGACCGGCCTGACGACAAAGAAATCGCGGACGACAAAGCGACAGATAACGAAGACAAAGAAGACAAAGAAGACAAAGAAGGTCAGAAGCCGGCGCCGCCCCGCAAGGATCCGTGGGAGTCCGAGAACGGGCCCGCACCGAACCTACCCGCGCCGGTCTCGGTCGACACCAAGGCGACGTCGATGCCGCGCGGTGCGCACCTCAACCCGCCGGCCGACTTCGCCAAGCTCGCCGACAACGCGCAGGCTCAGCAGTATCAGCACGCGTCAGGTATCAACATGACGCTCGGTCCGCTGATCGCTGGCACGAACGATCCGATGGAGCTCGCGAACGACTGGATCCAGCGCAACAACGCCGCCGGGCTAGCGCTCTCCTTCGTCAGCATCGGCGACAATCACGGCCATCCCTTGATCCTGTTCACCGGCGCGGTCAACGGCATCCCGTTCGTGCAGTACGCGACGCTGTACATCACGTCGCGCTATCGCATCGGCTACGTGCTCACCGCCCCTGTCGCGGCGAGCCAGGCCGAGATCCATCGCTTGCTCGAGAACGGAGTGACGCTGCCATGACGATCAAACTCACCGAATATGCACGCGGCGGTGGCTGCGCCGCGAAGCTTCGGCTCGGTCAGCTCTCGCAAGTGCTCGACACGCTCATCAAGCGCAACGCGGGCGCCGAGACGCGCGACATCGTCGTCGATCACGAATTCTCCGACGACGCGGCGGTCGTACATCACGCAGCGGGGCGCGACCTCGTGCTCACCGCCGACGTGATCGCGCCCCTCGTCGACGATCCAGAAGACTTCGGAGCGATCGCCGCGACGAACGCGATGTCGGATGTCTGGGCGATGGGTGGCGAGCCGCGGTTTGCACTCAACCTCGTGTTCTTCTCCGACGAGAGCCTGCCGATGGAGATCCTCGATCTCATCCTCGCCGGTGGTGCGGCCGCGTGCGCGCGAGCGGGCGTCGCGGTGGTCGGCGGTCATTCGGTGCGCGATCCGGAAGTGAAGTTCGGCCTGTCGGTCACGGGTGAGGTCGAGCCCGGCAAGCTGTGGTCGAACCGCACCGCGCGCCCCGGGCAGACGCTCGTGCTCACCAAAGCGCTCGGCACCGGCATCCTCGGCCAGGCGATCAAGAAGGGGGTCGCGACAAGCGATGCGACCGCCGCGGCCGTGCGCTCCATGACCACGCTCAATCAGAGCGCGTGTCGGATCGGGCACGCACACGGCGTCACCGCCGCGACAGATATCACCGGCTTCGGCCTGCTCAACCACCTTCGCAACATCGTGCGCGGCTCGAAGGTCGCCGCCACGATCGAGCTCGCCACGCTTCCCCAGCTCCCCGACGCGCTCTCGCACCTGCGCGCGAACCTGTGCCCCGCTGGTAGCAAAGCGAACCGCGCATTTGCCTCGGCCGAAACCGGCTGGGCGAACGGTTCGCCGCTGACCGCCGACCAAGGTGAGGGTGAGCTCGAGCTGCTCGCCTCGCTCGCGTGTGATGCCCAGACGAGCGGCGGCTTGTTGCTCTGTGTGCCGGCCGCGCGCGCCGCGGCATGTGTCGACGAGCTGCGCGCCGCGGGACTTCCCGCTGCAGCTGTCGGATCGATCCGTGCGCCTGACGATCGGCAACCGATCGTTCTTGGTTGATCGACGGGTGACCAAACTCGGCCTGGCGCTCGTCCTCTTCGTCGCAACATGCGGCGATAACTACGAGCGGTGTGGACCGACACGACGGTATTCGCGCTCGACGATGTCTACAGCTCCAACAACGGCTTCGTGTCGAACTCGCCGACGTCTCGGCCACCCGCCTTGACCGGCAGCTCAAGTTCAGCGTTCGGAGCGCTCGCGGCGCCAGTCGCCCGCGCTAGGATTACTCCGTGCGCACGTCGCTGGTCGCGGTCCTCCTAGTTGCTTGTACGCCGAAGGCCGTGTCGCCCGTGACGCCGCCGCCTGTCTCACCGGACGTGGTGACCGTCGTCCATCCGTGGGTAATCGAGAATCACATCATCGCGGGCAATTCCAACATGACCGAGGGCGATGCGATCTTGATGCACGGTCGCAAGATCGACATCACGACGGGTTCGTATCGCTCGCCATTTCAAGGCGGCTGCGATAGCTCGACCACCGATCAGCGTACGCGCTCGTTCGAGGATGTCGCCGCGGAAGTCGATCTCGCCGGCGATCGCCGCACCACCGCGAAGAATTTCGGCATGACCGCGACCGTCACCGAGTATCGGCTGGCGTGTACGTCGAGCACGCGGACGCCACCGCTCGTGCTGTTTGTCGCCGGGAAGCGCGCGATGACGTGCTTCTCGGGCATCTGCTACTTGCTGACTCCGGCCTAACCCGGCGGAGGCAGCAGCCGGAACAGCAGTGCATCTTGGTTCTGCGCGGCGACCGCGACCGTTGCCTTGAGATCGGCGAGCGCACGCACCGCGGTTTCGGCGAGCATCCGACCGTCGTCGCGACGGCGTGGTGCATCCGGAATCGTACCGACGTACTTCACGAACTCGTCGTATTTGTCGAGGAGCTTTTGCGCGTCGAACTCCTGCAGCATCGGCAGGAAGTGGACCGGGTTGACGATTACCCAATCACCCTTGCCGATCTCGAGCACGTTGCGATCGGCGTACGGCGTGGTGAGCTGCTCGTGCGGGATCGTGCCGAGGAAGCCTTCGTCGTCGGCCTGGAACTTGTGCGGCACGACCTCGACAAAGAACGCGAACATCTCGATGCCCTTGCGCAGGTTCGCGAGGTCATCTTCGTCGAGAGGCGGGAAGTTCTCCGGCATGCCGACGTGGAGCGCTGGCATCACGACGCGTTCGAGGATATCGATCGCGACGGGACCGGTAGCGCGACGCAGGCCGATGATCTGCGCGATCGCTTCGAACAGCCCGCGGTCGTTCGTTTGCTTCGCGATCGGCGCATCCTGATTCGCGCGGGCGAGCGCCTGCACGACCTGCTCGATGACCTGGACATTTTGCGGCCCGAGGCGTGTGGCGCTCTCCTTGAGCTCGGCCACGAGCTGGCTGACCGGCGCTTCGTTCCACAGCTTCGCGAGCTTCGCGAAGTCCATCGACATCCACTGCCCCAGCGGCACGGTGTGCAACCGGATGTAGTGCTGCGCGACGAATCGATCGAGCGACTTGCCCTGATCGCGCTCTTCCTGCTCGACGTGCTGCTGCCGGATTCGCTCGATCTCGGTGACCATCTTCTTGGTCGCGCCCGAGCCGGTGACCAGCAGCTGCTCCGCGAACATGAACGGGGCGATCTCGAGGAAGACCTTGGAGAAGCCGATCCGCCACGTGTGCGGATCATCGCCCATCAATAACCAGTGGCCGCCGTGGCGACGGCGGATGGTCTCGCCGATCCAGGCGCCGAACGAGAACCATACTTCCCAGTGGTCCTCGGACTTGAGATCGAGTGCGTCCTTGTCGCCGATCTGACCGAACAACCACGTATCGAACGTGATCAGCTCGAGCGATTGAGCGAGCGCTTGCGCGCCGACATCTCCCTCTACTTCGGCGAGGTGAGGAACCGTATCGCCATCGGGGTCGATCAGCTCCTCGACGATGATGTCGTTCTGGGTGCGAGCCTTCGAGCTAAACCGATACGCTCCCTCACGGAGCTCGGTCATCGCTTTTTCGAAGCGCTCCTTCGCCTGGGCTTCCGCCTCGGCAAGTTGCTTCGAGCTTTCGGACTGCGGCTTCTCGGATGACTTGTCGGATTCCGACACGGGCGGCACCATATACGAGTGGAACGGCTCCGGCGAGCGCTGCGCGGCGAGGATCGTGAGGCGCTGCCGATCGGTGAAGCGCTCCACCCCATCGCGCTCCTCGCGGTGCTGGTCCTACTCGTCAACGATTGGGTCCTCAAGCCACGCTTCCGCGGCAGCTTCGTGACCGGCAAGCTCTCCGATATCGCCGGGATGGTCTTCGCCCCGGTCGCGCTCTCGGCGGCGATCGGGCTGGTGCTGAGGCTCGCGCGCCGCGACCCCACTCTCACCCAGCGCCGCCTGGTCCTGTGCTGCGCCGCAACCGCGGTCGGATTCGCGCTCGTGAAGCTCGTGCCTTCGATAGGCACCGTTGTCGCCCACGCGATCAGCGTCTTTGGGCCTCGGGCGGGCTTCTACCCGGACTGGACCGACGTGCTGTGCACGCCATTGGTGCTGGTTGCTTACTGGATGGGACGCGACGAGATGCGCCGGCTCAGGTCGACTTCGGATCCCACAGCGGTTCTGCCAGGCCGTCCTTGAGCACGCACCAGCGACCCCATACGAACAACGCATCGCTCAGGCGATTCAGGTACTGGATGTCGAATCTTGGCTCCCCTGCCAGTCGGGTCGCGTCGGATGCAGCCAGGCCAACCACCAGCCGCTCGGCCCGCCGCGCCACGGTGCGCGCGAGGTGTGCGTACGCTGAGGGCCAACCGCCACCGGGAAGGACGAACGACTTTAGCGGCGGGAGCTCGTCGTTGACCGCGTCGATATCGCGCTCGAGCCCGTCGACGTGGCGCTGCTCGATCCGCGGCAACTTCGAGCGAGTCTCGGCATCGCCGCACGCGAGCTCGGCGCCGAGGTTGAAGAGCTCGTTTTGCACGCGGCGCAGGATCGGGATCAAGAAGGCACTCGCGGCCGAACCGTGCAGCGCTTCGACCATCAAGCCCACCACCGCATTCAATTCGTCGACGGTGCCGTAACACTCGATCCGGATCGACGCCTTCGAGACCCGCTCGCCACCGATCAGCGAGGTCTCGCCCTGGTCGCCGCCCTTCGTGTAGACCTTGTCGATCCTCACGAGCGCGCCACCGGCAGTAGCGAGGGACGCCGCATGCCCTTCATCGCAACCGGATCGGCCGGCACCGACTCGCCCGATGCAAGCTCGAGCTCGAAGCCGGCATCCTTGATCATCTGGTGATCGCTCTCGAGCGTCGCGCCGCCCGTCGTGAGGTAACCCTGCGTGAAGATCGAGTTCGCAGGATACAGCGCCTGGATTTGGAGCTGGCGCAGCGTGAGCTCGCGACCACCCGCGACGCGCAGATCGGTGCGCGGATGGACGAACCGCATCATGCACAGCGAACGCAGCGCGAAGCCCGGCTCGACGAGCGGATAGCCCGCCAGCGGCGTGCCCGGGCGCGCATCGAGGAAGTTCACCGGCACCGAATCGACATCGAGATCGCGCAACGAGAAGGCGAGATCGAGCAAATCCTCCTCGGATTCACCCAGCCCGACGATGCCGCCGACACACGTATCCATGCCGGCCGCCTTCGCGAGCCGCACGGTCTCGACGCGATCGCGCCACGTGTGCGTCGACACGATCTTATCGAAGTGCTTCTCGCTGGTCTCGAGGTTGTGATTGAAGCGGTCGATGCCCGACTCCGCGAGCCGCTTCGCCTTGGCTTCGGTCAAGATCCCGAGCGAGGCACACAGCTCGATGTCCATCTCGGCTTTGATCTTGGTCGCGGCGTCGCAGATCGTATCGAGGTCGCGTTGGGAGGGGCCGCGGGTCGCGGTGACCATGCAGTAGCGCTTCGCCTTCGCCGCATGTGCGCGGCGCGCCGCATCGACGAGCTCGTCGACCGACTTCATCGGCGCTTCGCCGGACGGCGAGTTGTGCTTGGACGACTGCGAGCAGAAGCCGCAGTCTTCCGGGCATGCACCGATCTTCGCGTTCTCGAGCACGTGCAGCGACACCCGCATCCCCCAGTGGGCTCGGCGCACTCGGAAGGCGGCATCGAGAAGCGCGAGCATCTCGGTTGCGGGCGCATGCAGCACGGAGCGCGCCGCGTCGCGCGAGATCAACGTGCCTGCGAGCGCCTTGTCCGCGAGTGAGCTCCACATAGCGCGGACCCTACCCGAAAACCTGAGTGACCGCGACCACCGTATCAGTGGTCCAGCGCTCGCGTACGCACGAGCACATCAGCGTCGTCGTAAAGGGCTGTAAGCGAGCATCAGGACCCACGGTTACCGCGACAGCGTCAGCATCAGCTGTGTGCAATTCGGCGCCGGCGTCGCGTGCCGATTCTGGTGACTACTTCATCAGCTTGTTGATCGTCGAGCCCGTGGGATCGGCCTTCTTGCGATCCGCAGCGACGATCAGCAGCGTGCCCTTTGGGGTCGATATACCGGTCGTATCGCCAACCCATTTGAGACCGGTATCCTGCGCGGCCTTCGCCTCGTCCGCCGAAGTGAACGAGCACACCAGCACCTCGACGCTGTTGACCGTGCCGAGCTGACAATCCTTGCCGACGGGCGAGTCCTTCGCAGCCGCGAAGCCCGCAGGCGCGAGGCCTGCGCTCTTCCACGCGGCGAGCAGGTCCTCGCGTGGCCCGCCGGCAGCGCTACCGTCGCCCTTATCGCCGGCCTTACCGCCTTTACCGCACGCGGCGAGCGCGCAGATCAAGAGGACGCGCTTCATCAGTGCCTCCCGTGGCCACGGCCGCCACCGTGGACCTCGCCACCGACGCCCCCGCTGACTCCGATGCCCACGCCGATGTGGATCGAAGGTGGCGGCGGCGCGGCGATGTGGACATCGATGCCGCCCCCGAAAACCGTATCACCACCGACGACCACTGCACCGTGGCCACGCCCGCGCCCGTGACCTCGTTCCTCGACGTAAACGCCAGGCGTCTCGACGATCACACCCGGGGTGAGGAATTCGGCGCGAGCGCCGATCCAGCCGGAGGGTGCTTCGACCTCGACGACCGGGCGGGCGTACGCGAGCGGTCGGTACTGCGCGTTGATGCCGACATACGCGGGGCGCGCATCGATGAACACGTGCGGTGGTTCGCCGACGTAGAAGTACGCGTCACCGACGACCTTGAAGTCCGCATCGATCTCCGTCGGGGCTGGCTTGAAGTAGTGGAAGTGCGGACCTTCGAGGTAGCAGTACTCGACATCCGGATCGCCGCCGACGACCGCTTCGACATGGATCGGATGCGGACCTTTGTAGGCGTACTTCGGGCCATCGTATTTGTAGGCGACCGGATCGCCAACGAAGTACGCGTCGCCACTGTGGTCGCGGTACTCGAGCTTGTTCGCGATGTAGATGTGGACGTGCGGGCCTTCGATGTTGCAGATGCCGCCGCCCTCGTTCTTCGGGATCGGATGGATCCCGACAAACCGAACTTGCTTACCGAAGTGATGATGTTCGTCAGAAGCCAGCGCCACGGACGATGCCGCGAGCGCGAGCACGACCAGAACCGAGGTTCTTCGCATGAGCACTAGCAAGAACCCATGCGGCTGGCTGGTCAAGGTTCAGTGTGGGGCGATCTGCGCTTCGACGGGAAATGTCTGCACGATCTGATCGACGACGCCTGTGAGCTTGCCCTGCAAGGTCATTGGCTTGGAAGCATCGGCTTGATCGAGCGGCACTTCCACGACCACCGCAGCGCCCGCCGCCAGCTCCCGCTCGAGCGGCACCTCACCTGCCGACACGGTCATACCTGACGACGCGAACGTGTACTCGAGCTTGGTCAGGCGCATCGCGTGCGACGCGGGATTCGTGACCTGAACGAACACCACATCGTGGCGGGTGTCACTGCGATCGAGGCCGAGCACGCGCAGCTCCGTCGGTTGCTGTGGGTGACAGCCCAGGGCCGTGAAGATGAGGAGTCCGAGCGAGTACCGCATGACGATTCCGACTTGCCTATTGTGCGGGTTCCGTGCCAGCAGGCAAGAAAACGCAAGTGTGCGAGACCTCGAACAAGTTTCAGCGAGCTGACAAGAAACGTTCACGGTACCGAGGCAACGGTTGTCGTGCCTGCCGCGCCCGGCTCGTGACGGTTTCGTCTATTCTCGAACCGTGAAGATCGAGAAGGGATGCCGAGTCACGCTCAAGGTTGACCTCGCCGTGGATGGAGGGCAGCAGCTCGAGAAGAGCACGGTCGAGTACATCCAGGGCGGTGGCTCGATGCTGCTGGGCCTCGAGAACATCCTTGCGGGCCTCGAGAAGGGCGCGAAGCGCGAAGGCGTGCTCAAAGCGAAGGACGCTTTCGGCAACCCCGCGATGCACCCGATCAAGCAGATGAAGAAGTCAGACTTTCCCGCCGACGCGAAGCTAGCGGTCGGCGAGAAGCTCGTCGCGGCCGCGAGCGACAAGTCGCACATGAACGTGATCCTCCAGATCGCGAAGGTCTCGGGCGATGACGTCGAAGTTCGCCTCGTCCATCCGCTCGCCGAAAAGGACCTCAAGTACTCCGTCGAGGTCGTGCAGGTCACCGACCCTCGCCCGCCGCCGATGCCGACCGCGGCGCTCGATCTCGAAGAAGAGATCTGAATGCACGCTCGTCGGCTGTACGCCCATCGAGGTGCGTCTGCCGAGTGCCCCGAGAACACGTTGCCCGCCTTTGAACGCGCACTCGAGCTCGGGTGTTCCGCGCTCGAGATGGATGTCCACGTCACGCGCGATGGCCACCTCCTCGTCGCGCACGACGATCTCGCGACCCGCACGACCGGCGCGGCCATGGCGTGGACCGCGATGGATCTCGCGACCGCGCAGCGCCTCGACGCGGGCTGGGGCTTTGTCGCTCCCGACGGCACGCGGCCGTTCGCGGGCAAGCAGATCTACGCGCCGACGTTTCGCGAGATCCTCGAGACGTTTCGCGATATCTACATCAACGTCGACATCAAAGGCGAGCGCGCCGTCGAGCTCGTGCTCGCGCTGGTCCGCGAGTTTCGCGCCGAACAGCGCGTCACGATCGCGAGCTTCGCGACCCGCACGCTGGTCGACGTGCGACGCAAGAAGTACACGGGCGAGACCAGCCTCGCCGCACGCGAAGTCGCCGCGCTATTCGCGCTCCCCGCGATCGCGTGGCGGCAGTTACCATGGACCGGTACCGCGGCGCAGGTGCCGACGCATCAAGGCCTGCTTCACTTCGATCGCGCGTCGTTCATCGCGAAGTGTCACAGCCTGGGGCTGCGCGTCGATTACTGGGTGATCGACGATGCGGCCGAAGCCGCGCGCCTGCTCGCGCTCGGCGCCGACGGGATCATGACAAACGATCCGGCGAAGCTCGTTGGTTTGTTCCGTTAGCGCTTTTAGGTAGCTCTGGAGCTCGCTCGCGTCGTCGGTGATCACATGCTGTCGCAGGACTCGACGAGCTGCTTGCACCTCCACGTCCCGGCTGGCCCAGGCTGATTCGCGGGCGGAGAGCTCGATCCACACGCTGCCCCCACAAACATCGCGACGACCGTCACTCGCATCCTGACCGGCAACATCAGGCGTTTTGGCCATGTTTCGCGGTGCTAGCCGGGAAACCGGCCAAGTGTTGGAAAACCAACATGCGGTTGGCAGCACCGTGCCGTTCGCTTCCACTTGCCAGCGACGGGTGGAAGGTGCAGTTTCCAATCTTTCACCACGGACATGGAGTTCTCGCATGGCTCTCAAAAAAGGCGTCGACGTCAAGCCGGCGCAAGGCAAGCTCGGCATCCTGCTACCCGGTATGGGCGCGGTCGCGACCACGTTCATGGCGGGCGTGATGTCGATCCGCCGCGGGCTCGGTAAGCCGATCGGCTCGCTCACCCAGCTCGGCCACATTCGCCTCGGCAAGCGCACGGATGACAACTCGCCGGCGATCAAGGACTACGTCTCGCTCGCGAAGCTCGACGATATCGTGTTCGGTGGTTGGGACATCTTCAACGACAACGCGTACGAAGCGGCCGTCCGCGCCGGCGTGCTCGAGTCGAAGGATCTCGAGCCGATCAAGGAAGAGCTCTCGGCCGTGAAGCCGATGACCGCCGTGTTCGAGCAGGCGTACGTCAAGAAGATCACCGGCCCGAACGTCAAGAAGGGCACCTCGAAGATGGACCTTGCTGATCAGCTCATGGCTGACATCAAGAACTTCAAAGAGAAGAACGGCTGCGATCGTCTCGTCGCGGTCTGGTGCGGTTCGACCGAGGTCTATCGCAAGCCGACCGACGTCCACATGTCGCTCGAGAAGTTCGAAGCTGGCCTCAAGGCTTCGCACGACGACATCGCGCCGTCGCAGATCTACGCGTACGCGTGTCTCAGGATGGGCGTCCCCTACGCGAACGGCGCGCCGAACCTCTCGCTCGATACGCCCGCGCTCCTCGAGCTCGCGCGCAAGCACTCGATGCCGGTCACGGGCAAGGACTTCAAGACGGGTCAGACCCTCATGAAGACCATCCTCGCCCCCGGCTTCAAGGCCCGCATGCTCGGCCTTGAAGGTTGGTATTCGACAAACATCCTCGGTAACCGCGATGGCGAAGTGCTCGACGATCCCGAGTCGTTCAAGAGCAAAGAAGTCTCGAAGCTCGGCGTGATCGATTCGATCCTGCAGCCGGACAAGTACCCCGACCTCTACGGCAACATCAGCCACGTCGTTCGCATCAACTACTACCCGCCGCGCGGCGATGCGAAGGAGGGCTGGGACGCCATCGACATCCGCGGATGGCTGAACTACCCGATGCAGATCAAGGTGAACTTCCTCTGCCGCGACTCGATCCTCGCCGCGCCGATCGTCCTCGATCTCGCGCTGTTCATGGACTTCGCCTCGCGCGCCGGCATGAGTGGCGTGCAGGAGTGGCTGTCGTTCTACTGGAAGTCGCCGATGACCCCGGACGGCCTGTACCCGGAGCACGACCTGTTCATCCAGCTCATGAAGCTGAAGAACACGCTGCGCCACGTGAAGGGGGACGAGCTGATCACCCACCTCGGCGCCGAGTACTACGATTAACCATCGCAGCTGCTGGTGAATCGACGGCCCCGTAACCGGGGCCGGTTTCGTTCCGGCTTGCTTCAATCGGCTTCGAATCGCGTCGCGCGCTCGAGGCGCCGTTGCTGCCACGCCTCGACCTCGCGATCGATCCAGAGCTCTCGTACGGCATCGTCATGAAACTGATCTCGTCGGCGAAGAAATCAGGCTGGCACCAATGTGGAGTCGTGATGATGGTCGCGGGCAAGCCGATGCTCGTCCCGATTGATCTCCCCGATTGGAAGCAGCTCGGCGTCGCCCACGCAGAAGATCTCCACATGATCGTCACGGTGACGCCCGACGAATTCGTTCTATGGTCGAGCAGCGGCGTCGAAGGCACGCAGCAAAAACCGATCGGGGCTGCGACGAAAGCCGCGACGATCGCCACCGCAGTTGGCGAGGTCGTCCGTCGCCACTGGCCGACAGAAACGCCGCGACCTGGCGGAACCGGGTCGATCCTCGTGATCGCTCCGAACGCCGTGCCGATGCAGCGGATTGCCGACGTACTTGCAGCCGTACGCAAGACCTCTGATGGCCACGACTTGTTTCCCGACGTAGAATTCGGAATGCTCTTCGAATAGCACCGAACAAGCTCGTCATCGCGCCGCGGCCCGCAGGGGGGCGCCACGGAGTCTAGTTCACGCCGCGACCGACGAACAGGTCGACGGGGTTCACACCGAGCGACCGCATCGCCGCGTCCCACATCTCGCCGGGCGGCGTCTCGAACACCAGCTTCGGATCGGCGGCGGTGTGGAGCCACGCCCCGCCCGCCATTTCGCGGGCGAGCTGACCCGGTCCCCAGCCCGAGTAGCCGAGCAGCAAGCGAACGTTGCGCGGCGGTTGGTTCGCGATCGATCGCAAGCGATCGGGTGAGGTCGAGAGCGAGATCGTCGAGGTGATCTCGATCGTGCCGCCGGTGTTCGCGACGGCGATGCCGATCGGCTCGTGCAGCACCCACCCGGTCGACGGCGAGACGGGACCGCCGGCCCACACGAGCGCGGCGTCGTCGCCACGCCAGTGCATCTCGAGCGACTGGAGGAGCTCGCTCGCTCTGATCGGCGAGGGGTGATTGATGACGAGGCCAAACGAGCCTTGCTCGCCGTGCTCGATCATCAAGACCACAGCACGAGAGAAGTTGGGATCCGCGAGTTGCGGCATCGCCAACAAGAGGCCGGGCGCCAAGTTGGCGGACTCCACAGGGATAGCTTTGCGCGAATCAGGAAGGCTGGCGAGCGAGGTCACCACCGGACGAGACCGGGGGCGTGGACGCGGGAGCCGGTTCGTTCTTCGGCTCGAGGTTGTACTTGCTCGAGATCTTGCGGAAAACGTACGAACCGACGCTGAGACCGAAGCCGGTCACGATTGCCCTGACAAGGATCTTCATGGCGCTAGTTTAGCAATGATCGGGGCCGGGTCCACGATCGCGAGCATCGGCTCTGCGTACATCTCCGCCCAAAGGCGCCGGGCGGCCTGCCGGAGGTCGTCATCCGTCTGGGACGCTAGCGGCAGCGCGAGGGCGGCCAGCCGGTCCCGGTCGAGGTGACCGTTCTGGGTCACCGGGCCGACGGACTCGATGCCGAGCTGGCGGCCGAGCCCTTCGACGATCACGACCCCGGCCCAGGCCTCGGGCGAGCCTCCGTGTTGCTCGTTGAACCCGAGGTTGAGCAGGTTCCACAGCGCGAGCTGCGGGGTCGCGGTGTCACTCGCGATCTGGCTCACATAGGCGGCGAGCTCGGCGCGACTGCGCCACACGAACGCGACGTGCGAGCCCTTGTTGTCGCCGATATACGCGTGCAGTGCGGCGGGAAACCGCAGCGGTGTCTCGCGATCATTGTCGTAACCGTGACGCGCTTCGTGGCGGCGTACGGTCGCGGTCACGACCTGCTCGATCGCGGCGCGGTTGCCATTGTAGGGCACGAGCTCGCGCTGGATCGCCTGCCCTGCCGCGCGCGCGAGCAAGCGCCCGACACCGCTTCGCATGAAGTTGTCGTCGCCGATGTAGAACTCGCCGTGGAGCACGCTCGGCGACAGCTTGTGATCGACGAACCACTCGACTTGATCGAGCAACACGACCGGATCGCCGAGCTCTTCGGTCTGCATGCCGAGTAGCGCGTGCGTGACGTTGAGCTTGTCGAGCCGGCGCAGCGAGAGCACGCGGCGGGGCTCGCCACCGGCGTGAACGTAGACGACATCTTCGACGCGAAAGGCGAGCACGGCACCGTGCGCGGCGCCGAGGTCGGTCAACACGCTCGCCTCGAGGTGATACCCGAGCCCGATCGACGCGAACGCGTCGGACACGTGTTGCGCCGAGGCGCGCAGGTTCTGCTCGGCGTCTTTGTAGCCGTGCCAGTGCGCGGGCGCATCGGCAAACGCATCCATCGCATCGATCAGCTCGTGCCACGCGAACCTGAGCCCGCCGCCCTGCGCGCGGATCACGCTCGAGTCGCGGAGTGCCGCCACGTGGGCCGCGCGCGTGGTGTTCGCGCTGTGCCGATCCGCATCGGTATCGATCACGAGTTGAGGCAGATCCTCGACGAGCAACTGCTCGATCGCGGGCTCGTAGGTCGGCACGCCACCGATCGCGAACGCGCCCCACGGCATCGGATGTTCACCGCGACCGCGATGATGCGGCGCGCGCAGTGCGAAGAACGTCCAGACGAGCAGCGCGGTGAACATCGCGATGCCACACGCCGCGAGGATCGTCGCGATCGGCGCGGGCGCACGATCGACGTGCAGCTGCGCGTACGCATCGGTGACGTCGTCGCGCTTCGTCGCATCGACGTCGTAGTTGCCCGCGAGCGACAGCGCCGCGACGCGCAGGACGTGCCGCATCGCATCCGGATCGACACTCGTGACCATCGCGTTCGAGACCAGCGCCGCGTCGATCAAGGCGCGCTCGAGTTGGCGACGCGCCGACCGGCGGACGACCCACTCGGTGTGCAGCAGGGCCTCGCGCGCCGCATCATCGTCGCCCGCCTCGACTCCCGTCGCGAGCGCGGCGAGCACGTGGCGGCGAATCACCTGCTAGCGACACCACGGCCGTGGCGCCGGTTTCACTTATTCGGTCAGCGCGCCGTACAGATGTGGGCGGCGGTCGCGAAAGAAACCCATCGAGGCGCGCACCCGGCGCAGCGCGGAGAGATCGAGCTCCGCGATCGCGATGCCCGGCTCGTGGCGCGACAGCTCGGCGAGCTTGTCGCCGCGGGCGTCGCAGATGAAGGAGCTGCCGTAGAACTCCATGCCGGCCTCGTTGCCGATCCGGTTCGACGCGACGACACCAACGCTGTTCGCCACCGCGTGGCCGACCATCACGCGCTGCCACGAATCGCGGCTATCGAAGTCGGGCTCCTCGGGCTCGCTGCCGATCGCGGTGGGATAAAACAGGACATCGGCGCCAGCGAGCGTCATCGCGCGGGCCGCTTCTGGAAACCATTGGTCCCAGCAGATCGCGACGCCGATCGTGCCGAACTTCGTCGCGAAGGTCTTGAAGCCCGTGTTACCCGGCTTGAAGAAGAACTTCTCCTGATAGCCCGGACCGTCGGGGATGTGCGACTTGCGATAGAGGCCTAGGTCGCGACCGTCGGCATCGAACACCGTGATCGAGTTGTAGTATTCGGGTCCGGCCTGCTCGAAGAACGAGACCGGAATCACCACGCCGAGCTCTTTCGCGAGCGCCTGGAAGTGCCGGAGCGTCGGGTGATCGGTCGCGGGATGGGCGCGCGCGAAGTCTTCTTCCTTCTGGGTCTGACAGAAGTAGGCGCCCTCGAAGAGCTCGCTCGGCAAGATCACCTGCGCACCCTGGCTCGCCGCTTCGCGAACGAGCTCGGTGACGCGACGAACATTCGTGGCGACGTCGTCGGTGAACGCGGACTGCAGCGCGGCAACCTTCATGACGCCGAAGGTATAGCCGGTTGCTGTTGCGTGCAGCAGTGGAAACCGCCACCGCCGACCACGACCGGTTTGCAATCGACCGCGACCGTGCGGTGGTTCGGGAACATCGCCGTGATCGCCTTCACCGCCGCATCGTCGGCGGCGACCTGATAGGTCGGCACCACGACGACCGAGTTCGCGATGTAGAAGTTCATGTAGCTCGCCGGCATCACGTTGCCTGCGGCATCGAGCACGGCGCCCGGCGACGGCACGGTCAGCACGTCGAGCTGCCTGCCCGACGAGGTCCGCGCCGCGCGCAGGTCACGAAGGATGCCGAGCATCGCGTCGCGATTCGGATCGTCGTTCTCGGGTTCCATGCACACCGCGACACCGGGAGCGACGAACCGCGCGATCGTATCGATGTGGCCGTCGGTGTGATCGTTCTGGAGGCCCTGATCGAGCCAGATCACGTCGTCGACGCCGAGCGACCAGCGCAACCGCGCTTCGAGCGCGCGCTGATCGAGGCCGGGATTACGCTGGCCGCCGAGCAAGCACTGCTTCGTGGTCAGCAGCGCGCCCGCTCCATCGACCTCGACCGCACCACCTTCGAGCACGAAGTCGAAGGCCGCGCCGGTGATCTTCGCGAGCGCCATCACGTGCGCCGAGAGCGCCGCGTCTCCGTCCATCAGATACTTGCCGCCCCAGCCGTCGAACCGAAACCGCGCCGCCGCCACTTCTCCAGCGCGCGTGACGAAGATCGGTCCAGTATCGCGCAGCCACACATCACCGTAGGTCGTGTAGTGGAACGTCACCTTGTTCGCGGCCGGGCCCAGGAGAGCGCGCGCCGCATCTTCATCTTCGGCATGGCGCACGAACAGCTCGACGCGTTCGCCGCGACCGCCATCGATGATCGCGGCACACATCGCCATCAGCGCCTTGCGCGGAGCCTCGAGGCCCTCGGCCCATTGCTCCGTGTCGTGCGGCCACGCGGTCCAAACCGCGTCGTGCGAAGCCCATTCGGGCGGCATCGAAAATCGGGTCACGCGCTTCTCTATCATCGCGCGCGAACGGCCCGCTAGCGCATGAATCTCAGTCCGGAGCAGGCAAAATGCCCGACGGAGGCTTTAGGCCCCCTTGTTCCCTCCGCCAAGTGTCTTGAATCACGCGAGCGAAAAGGCACGCAGGGTGCAGAAGGGGCTGGCATGAAGACCATCATTTCTGCCCTCCTCCTCGCCTCGCTCTCGACCGTTGCCCTCGCCGATGCCCCGAAGACGGACAAGGCCCCGTCGAAGATGGACAAGGCCCCGGCCAAGACCGAGACCGCGCCGAAGGCCGATGCCCCCAAGGTGACGGAAGCCCCGAAGACCGACGTGAAGGCGACGGACAAGGCCGATGCCAAGAAGGACGCGAAGAAGGACGTCAAGGCGCCCGCGACCAAGTAATTGCTCGCGGGTTTTCTTTAACCCGCGTCCAGTTTAAAAAACGCCGCTCTCCACTTCGGAGGCGGCGTTTTTCTTTTTTCGGTGTCTGCTATCCCCGCCACGCGTTCTCGGGCGCTTCGAGCTCCATTGGTTTGTTCCGACGTGCGGCGATCAATGCCTGCGCGAACGACAGCGCCGACGGGAACCGACGACGCGGATCCTTCGCCATCGCAACCGCGAGCACTTGCTCTACGGAGACCGAGATCCGACTGAAGTTGCTCGGCCGTTCCGGCGGCGAATGCACGACTTGGTAAACCAGCTGCGCGAGATCTTTCCCCTTGAACGGCGAACGACCGGTCAGACAGCGATACGCGATCGCGCCGAGCGCGTAGACGTCGGCGAGATGCGTCACGTGACCGCCCGAGGCCTGCTCGGGTGCCATGTACTGAGGCGTCCCCACGATGCCCTCGCCGGTCAACGTGCCTTCGCTGTCCATGAACTTGGAGACCCCGAAATCGAGGATCTTCCACGTCGATTGCTGGTGATGGAAGATATTGTGCGGCTTGAGATCGCGATGGACCACGCCGGCCTTGCGCGCGACCTCGAGGCCGTGCGCGATCTGATCGACCAACAGCATCAGCTCGTCCGCAGGCAGCCGGACCTCGTTGCGCAACCGCGTCGCGAGGTCGGTGCCGGTGAGCCTCTCCATCGCGATGTACGGCACCGGAGCCTCCGGCGGCGATACCGCGAAGACCTTCACGATGTACGGCGACTCGAGCCGCTTCGCGATGTCCATCTCGCGACGGAAGCGATCGACCAGGCCCGGTGATGCGGTCGCGCGCGCGTCGAGCAGTTTGACCGCGGCGGACTGATTTTGCGAATCGATCGCTTCGTAGACCTCGCCCATCGCACCGCGCCCGAGCACGACGCCGAGCTTGAAGTTACCGAGCTGTTGGTTCGTCCAGCGGCCTTCGGCGGCGCGCTTCTGCCGCGCCTCGGCATCGTTCACTTCGGCGAGCGCTTGCTCGCGATCGCCGATCACCCGCAACGCGCTCTGAAGGTCGGCGAGCGCCCGCGCGTTCGCGGTCCGCGCCCAGCGCGCGAGTGCATACGACGACACCATGAAGATGAGGATCGTGATCTCGGCGGTGTAGAGCTGCGATCGCGCGGCGCCCCTGCTCGAAAGCACGCCGACATCGGGCCAGATGTGCAACACCATAGGCACCGCGATCGCGAGGTGCCCGACGATGCAGACCACCGCCGTCGCGAATGCGGTGGTACGGCTACGACCGAGCGCGATGAACATGATGCCGAGGATGTCGATCATCACGACCGCACTGAATGGCCCGAAGTACGCGATCGCCGGCTGGATCGCGATCGTCGAGATCACCCAGAGCAGGGTCTCCCACTTCTCGTTGTAATGCTCAGCCTTGCTCGTCAGGTAGAACAAGCCGCCGTTGCAACACGCCATGAGGATGGCGCCGAGCTGAAACGCAGTGCGGGTGTATGGCTCGCCGCCGATCAGGAACGCCGATCCCGCCGCGAGCAGCGGCGCGAACACGCCGAACAGATGGAACATCTGGCTGCGCGCCAGATCACCTTTTTCGAGCGTCTCGATGGTGATCGGATGCGGCGTGCGATGCGACGCCGTGAACACGCCTCTGGTCGGCTCCGCGACCGTCTGATCCGGATCTACCTCGACCGACACCCCCACTATTCTAGACCGACATAGTGTCCGCAAGGAACTGTTCGACCTCGGACCGCCGCCTCATCGAGATTGACCAGCGACCGTCCTGCCCCGCGTATCGAGCGCTTTTGCTCCGGCATCGACCACGACCGGCACTCGATGCGGCGCAAACCCTTCATAGGTCACGCTCTCGTAGGCCTGGCCTTCATCGAGCAGCCCCACGCCGCGCTTGATCGAACGCTCATGGCTCCCGCTGCTAGCATGAAGCGGGCGAGCGATCCCTTCCCGAACGGTTCGGGGCGCTATGATCGAAGCATGAACGTAGTAATTTCCGGCGGTACGGGAGGTCTCGGCGCTAGTGTCGTCGAGGCCATTCTCGCGCAAGGCGCGGAGGTCTACCTGCCGGTGCTCGAAACCGAGCTTCCCGCGCACCTCGCGTGGCGCACGGACAAGCGGGTCCACGTCGAGAAGGTCTCGCTCGACGACGAAGCGGCCGTCTCCAAGTTCTACGGCGCGCTGCCGTCGCTGTGGGCATCGATCCATCTCGTGGGCGGCTTCGCGATGGCACCGGTCGCCGAGACCTCGCTCGCCGAGTTCGAGAAGCAGTGGCGGATGAATACCGTCACCGCGTTCCTGGGGTGTCGCGAAGCGGTCAAGGCGATCCGTAGATCCGGCGCGGGCGGACGCATCGTCAACGTGGCGGCTCGCCCTGCCGTGCAACCAGTAGCCGGCATGATCGCGTACGCGACGAGCAAGGCAGCGGTCGCTTCGCTCACCCAGAGCCTCGCGGCCGAGGTGCTCGCAGACAAGATCCTCGTCAATGCGGTACTACCCTCGACGATCGATACGCCGATGAACCGCAAGAACATGCCGACCGCCGATTTCTCCACGTGGCCCACGCCGTCCCAGATCGCCAACACCATTGCGTTTCTGGCTTCGGAACGTAACGCCCTCACGACCGGTACGCTCGTTCCCGTCTACGGCCGCGCGTGAAGCCCAACGAAGTTCTCGATCGGTTCGCGCTCCCGAATGACGAGGGCGAGATGGTGCTGTCGCGGCGCGGGAAAGAGTTCCAGATCCGCGTGCGTGGGGTCGAGCTGATGAACAGCCGCAACCACGTCTCGGAAGACGAGCTCGGCAGGTTCGCGGGCCGCATGGTCGCGGATAAGCCGAGCGCGCGCGTGCTGATCGGTGGCCTCGGCCTCGGCTACACGCTGCGCTCGATGCTGGACGCGAGCCCGACCAGCGTGGTGATCGATATCGCGGAGCTGTTTCCGACCGTCGTGCGCTGGGCCCGCGAGCACACCGGGGCCCTTGCCGGCAAACCGCTCGAAGATCCGCGCGTGACGGTGTTCGAAGAAGATGTCGCAGCGGTGATCGCTCGCTCGCCCGGAACGTACGATGCGATCGTGCTCGATGTCGACAACGGGCCGGACGCGCTGTTCGAGATGAACGCGAAGCTTTACAAGCGCAATGGCCTCGCCGCCGCGAAGCACGCGCTTGCCCCAGGTGGTGGGTTGTGTGTGTGGTCCGCATTCGAATCTCCGACGTTTACGCGCTGGTTACGCGAGGTTGGCTTCGAGGCCGAGATGCACACCATCAAGGCCCACGGCTCGCACCACTTCATCTGGCTCGCGCGCTGACGCGTAACTCTCCCGCAGCTCGACCGTATGCCACACTGAAGCCACGTGGCCGAAACCCCCGATCTAGATCGCTACCCGGAGCTCGCCGAGCGCTGGAGCCGACGCAACTTCATCAAGTCGGCCGCGGCCGGCACCGCGCTGATGGCGCTCGGTGGCGCGTTCGTTCGGCTCGCCGCCGATGACCTGACGAAGGCCGCGCGCGCCGCGACGCGACCCGATGGTCGGTCGAAGCTGCCGCCGGGTCAGCGCGTGCTCGAGCTCCTGCGCCCGATGGGTGGCGACGAAGGCGACGGCAAGACCGAGACCTTCAAGCTCAAGGTTCACGGGCTCACGAAGCAGCCGTTCGAAGTCGACTACGACAACTTGCTGAAGCTGCCGCACGTCGAGAAGGTCGCTGACGTCCACTGCGTGACCGGCTGGTCGATGCTCGATGGCACGTGGAAGGGCGTGCAGATCAAGAAGCTTGCCGAGCTCGCCGAGATGAAGCCCGAAGCGAGGTTCGTGATCCTCGAGGCCGCGAATGGTTTCACCGCGAACATCCCGCTCAAGGAGGCATTCGCCGATAACGCGCTGATCACGTACCGCTTGAACGGCAAACCATTCGCGCTCGATCACGGCGCGCCGGTGCGCGGCTTGATCCCCGACCTGTACTTCTGGAAGAGCTCGAAGTGGATCACCGGCGTGAAGTTCGTGAAAGACGATCAGCCTGGATTCTGGGAGACGCGCGGTTATCACAACCACGCCGATCCGTGGAAAGAAGAGCGCTATGGTTGAGGTGAAGAAGCGGTGGCGCGCGTGGCTACGCGCGGTGCATCGCGACTTCGGGTACCTGGCGATCGGCTTCACGGTCATCTACGCGGTCTCGGGGATCGCGCAAAATCACATCGAGGATTGGGGCGACGTCAGCTACAAGGCGACGGAGCGAACGTTCTCGATCCCGGCGATCGCGGACAGCGTCCCCGACGCCATCGCGGTGGAGACCGTGGCGGATGCGGCGAGCCTCGGTGCACCGCAGTCGAGTACGCGGGCCGGCGACGAGATCCGGTTGGAGTACGGCAACGGTGTGAAGGTCACAGCGATCGGGATGACGGTGACGGTGCAGACCCGCACGCGGCGCGCATTCATCGGCATCGCGAACTGGCTGCACACGGCGCGGCACAAGAAGGCGTGGAAGTACCTCAGCGATACGTTCGCGGTGGTGCTCCTGTACTTGGCGTTTAGCGGCATCTTCATGATCAAGGGACGGCTCGGGTTGAAGTGGCGCGGAACGATCTTGATCTCGATCGGGTTTGCGGTGCCGGTGCTGTACGTGGCGTTGGCCGGTGGGCCGAACAATCAGAAGGACAAGGAGGCGATCGCGACAGCGGCGCCGCCGCCGCCGCCGATCCAGCGTCCGAAATCGCTTACGCTTTCTCCGAGACCCACGGAGACGACCGTCGATGCGAATCCGGCGGGTTCCGCGGTGCTCGTGCCGCTGCCACCTGGCGACTAATTTGGCTCAGCGCACGATGACATCGGCCGGCGGAATGCCGGCGAAGCCGGTATTCCACGCCAGTGCGTAGCCCGGCACATCGCGCAGGATCACGCGCTCTGCGACGACGATCGGATCGATGATCCACTCGCCGATCGTATCCTCCTCGTAGCAGGTCGGCCCGACGATCGAGACCTTCACGCCACGCCCGGTGTGCGGTGGAGGCGCGACGAGCTCGACGGGCGACCAGCGCAGGTGACACGTGCGCGAGAGATCGACCACACGCAGCTCGCGATCGCCGAGCGAGCGCGCCGCGGTGACGAGCCCACACGCGAAACCGGCACGCTGCGCGAACAACCTGCCCGGCTCGATCATCAGCTCGATCTCGCGCGGCACCGCGCTTCGGATCGCTGCGAATGTCGTCGGGAGATCGGCAATCCCATGCCACGCGCCGCCAAGATCGAGGAACGCCGGCACGAAATCGCACAGCGCGAGCGCCGCGCTCGCTGATGCGATGAAGCGCTCGGCGCTGGTCGCGGTGACCGGCCCGTGATGGAGATGCACACCGAGCCGGCGACCACGCGCGAGGTTCGCGAGCTCGGCGATCGCGCTGCGCTCGGACAGCCCGAACCGCGAGCGACGATGGCCGCTGCCGGCCAAGATCACGCCGATCGCGGGGTCACGCCCGGTGATCGAGGCTGAGATCCGGATCGCGATCGCGGCGTGCGCCGGCACACGCGCGAGCTGCGCCGGCGTCTCGACGCTGACGATCGCGCCTGCCGGCGCCGCATCCCCGGTCCGCCCGGTCGGATCCGCGATCGAGATCAGCTTGGTCGCAGCGGCGAGCTCCGCGTGCGAGGCGACATCGAAGCCATCGAGCCGCTCCGCCGCGAGCGCGAGCACGCTCGGATGTGGAAAAGACTTCGCCGCGAATAACACGCGGATATCGTGCGCGTGGGCCGCCGTCGCGACCGCCGTCATCGTCGCATCGATCGTCGCCAGGTCGTACAGCAACGTCGCGCGCGAACAACTCTCGAGCTCGAGCACGGGTTACTAATCCGCCAGGTAGGCTCGTGAGCGCAAGCGTAAGCGGCTCGTGGTGACCGTGATGCGCTCGATCAGGCAAGCCCTTCGGCCGGGCCACAGCATCGGACTGGCGATTTCCGAGATGCATTCTAGTCGTCGAGCCGAGGCATTCGCGTGGTCGACACGCCGATCCCCGCCCGTGCGATCGCATTGCGCAGCAGGTTCTTCACGTACGGCGATGCGATCACGTGCGTGATCGCGAGCGAAGTGCGCAGCGGCGGGGGCACGTTGCCGAGGCCGATGATCACACCGAACCAGCCGCGCTCGCGGACCTGATGGAGCTCCATGATCTGCGCGGGTTCGAGCGTGTCGAAGTCGCACACCAGGATCGTCGCGCGCGGTGGAGGATCTTCGACCAGCGCCGACACCGCATGGTCGACACTTCTCGCGACTTGCAACGTGATCGCCTCGTTCGCGAACTCTTCTTCGATCCACGTGAGCGCCGCGCCCGCCGCCAACGCCAACACCCGGATCGTCAGATCCGCCGACCGAGGCACTCGACTCCGCACATTCGGATGCCCCGCCATGACGGAAAGCTTACTCCGAGGGCGCGGGCGCGGCAGCATCCGGAACGACCGGTTCGGCACCGACCGGCGACAGGTCACCTCCATCGGCACGAACACTCCCGGTCCGACGCGGCACCTGAGTCGCGAGCACTCCGGGATACCGGAAAGAAAACACGAAAAACACGGTGTTGCGATAGAACGTCGGCGAGACGAGCGTCCCGATGGTGTCACCGTGCTGGTACAAAAACTCGTAGCGCAGCGCGTACGTCTGGCTCGGCGCCGGATGCCACTGCAATGCGATATCGGCGCGCGCGACGTCGAACGAGCCCTGGACCTGGGCGGTCGTACTGTCGATCAACTGCGAGCGATCGAAGCCGATCGTCCCGAGCAGCGACCACTGCGGATCGCGCGCGCGCGGACTCGAATCGAGCGCGTGGAGGGGCAGCTGCAATCGCGCGACCGCTTCTTCGTTCACCGTGTTCTGCGCGATGAACAGGTTCGGCGCGACCGAGCGACCTACGGTCAGCGTGGCACCACCCCGCACCTCCGTGTAGGCGCCGGTGGCGCTGAACACCGGATATGGCTGCGCGGTGCGATCGGTCGCCGTCGGGTTGTACGGATCGATGCCGTAGGGATTGACGTAGACGATGCCCGCCGTGACCTGCGAGCTCCATGCTTTGGAATAATCGTGACGCCACGACGCCGTCGCATGCGGGTTGAGCTGGCGGTCAAGCCGGCTCGGCTGCCCGCCCTGGACTGACGGCGAGATGCGTTCGAGCCGGAGCAGCGAGCCGCCAACCTCGAAGCCGATGCCATTCTTCTCGTACTGGCGATCGACGCCGACCGCGGCTCCGACCTCGACGGAGTTCGTGGTCGTTGGCATCGGGAGGTCATCGTTCGTCGCGGCCCAGCGCACGAACGCTTGCTCGCTCGTGCGCGTCGCCTTGGTCGCTTGCCACGAGAGCCGGTGTTGCGCGTCGGCCTGGCGAAGCTCCGATGAACCGGTGGGCGTGATGGCGATCGTGGACTGATCGGCCGAGGACCGCGAGGTCAGCGAGTTGACCTTGCCGGTCGACGCTCCCGCGCCCATCCCCAGATCGGTCCGCGGCGTGGGTAGAAACAGAGCCTCCCAGCGCCCGCGCAGGGTCAGCGACGGATTGCCAGGGCTGTGGTTCGCATACTCGAGCACCTCTGCCTCGGCAGCGAGGGTCTGGACCATTCGCGGGGTCGCCCAGGTACCCAGGACGCCCGGTCGGATCTGCGTATAAACGTCGGACTCGCGGTTGCCATTGCTCGAGACCGAGAACAGATTGTCGGTGACCGCGACGTTGCCGCTGGCCGTGGCGTGAACGCTCGCGTGATCGGCATGAGCAGATCCGCCCAGAATCAGGCTCGCGATCGTGATCGGCGCACCTAATCGGCTCACTCTTTGGTTTGTATCATGCGCCGGTTGACACACTTGGTCCCCGAGCTGTTTAGAATTCAACCTGCATGCGCACCGACGTCGAACCCTTCGACCCACGCTTCGCCGCCGCTCCCAAGAAGAAGCCGGCCAGTGAAACTGATGATGATGACGCCCCGCCAGACGGTGATGGCGGCGGCGGTGATGACGACGATGACGATGACGACGATGACGAGGAAGAAGTCGTAGACGACGAAGACCTCGACAGCGTCGCCACGGTCGTACCTGCAGCCGACGACGAGTGGTCCGACGAGGAGGCCGAACCGAAAGAGAAGGCCGAAGACGAGGACGACGACGACGACGACGACAAGGACGCCGGCGGCTGGCGCGCGGGCGATAAACCGCCGTGGGTCGAAGACGAGCCCGTCGCCAAGGACGAGGAAGAAGAAGAGGACGACGACGACGAGGAGGAGGACGACGACGACGATGACGACGACGACGACGACGACGACGATGACGACGACGAGGAAGACTCGCGCCCCGTCGTGAAGCCGGTCGCGCGCGTAGCGCCACGCGCGATCCTCCGCGACGACGACGATGACGACGATTCGTCGAGCAGCGACGACGACGACGACGAGGTCGAGAAGATCGATCGCGAGGATCTGCCGCGGCGTGGACCGATTCCGCCGCGTCCGGCCAAGCCGCTGCCGACGGGTAAGCCCGAGCCGATTCGCGTCGCTGCGAAGCCTCTCGTGACGGCGCCTGTGGCCGCGGCCAAGCCCGTCGCGGCACCCGTCGCCAAGCCGGTTGCGGCGAAGCCGGCAGACCCTGCCAAGCCAGCGGCGAAGCCGGCAGATCTGGCCAAGCCCGCTGCTGCGGCCAAGCCCGCTGCCGCCAAGCCTGCCGCCAAGCCTGCCGCCAAGCCGACGGCTACGAAGAAGCCGGCTGCGCCCGCGAAGAAAAAGAAGTAGGCAGCGAACCAAAAAGTAAGCAGGGGATCAAGACGGCGCGGACCAAGACGGTGCAGACCAAGACGCTGCGGACGCCGGGGTCAGTACTCGCCCTTCGCCTTGAGAAAGATCGGCAACACGACCGTCGAGTATGCGATGGCGGCGAGCGCGATCACGAGGATGTCGATGTACGTCAGCTTGATCTCGAGCTCGGGCTTGTGGTGCCGCACCGTGGAGTACCAGGCGCCACACAGGCCGATGAACAGCCACAACATGATGTGATAGCTGAACGACAGCGTGTTGATCTGAAACACGATGCCGCACATCGCTGCGAGCAAGGCCATGCCCCAGATCTTGGCGGCGCGCGTTCCGGGCTCGTTCTCGATCGCCTCGAGCCCGACCACCAGGGTCTTGATCGCCAGATAGATCACGGCGATGAACAGGAACAGGCCGACGATGCCGAGCTCGGCGAGCACCAGCACGAACGAGTTGTGCGCGGTCAGGTAGTGGTGCTCCGAGAACTGGCGGGCACCGACGCCGAACACGGGGCTGTGGTGCCACATGTCGAGGCCGGTCGCCCATGCTTCGTAGCGCTGCTGGGTCGAGGCTTCGGCGTTCGCATCGCTACGGCCGCCGAGGATCAGCACCGGGACCGCGAGCATCACCGCCGGAAAGATGACGGACCATCCCCATTTTCGGATCGCGTAGACCCCGGGCACGAGCATCATCGCGACGAGCCCGCCGCGTGACTTCGTGAGGAAGATCGTGACCACGCACAAGGTGATGAGCAGCCAGTAGCCGAACTGGCGCAGCGGCTGGCCTCGCCGCCGCTGCGCCAGACCGAGCAGGATCGCCAGGCCGCCACTGCAGATCACGAGCGCGACTTCGTTCGGATCGTTGAGCTCGCCGCGATAGCGCACGCGCCCATCGGCGCTATACGTGCCGACCAGGCCGACGTGCTCGCAGCGATACTCCGCGCCCGGCTCGGCGTTCGGGCCGCGGCAGCTCTCGTTGCTCTCGCACTCGCGGCCGTCGGGGACGCCGTCGATCGCGCCGTCCTGCTCGACGCCACTCACGCACTGCTTGGGCGAAAATCCCTGGTGTGCGCAGATCGCGGCGATGAACACGACGGTCAGCGCGAGGAGGCCCGCGACGATCTGGAACGCGCGGAACCGCTGGACCCCGTGCGCGACGATGCCATAGACCGCGAGGGTCGGAATCAGGAACAAGATCAACGGAATGAGCTGATCTCCGGCGACGATCGCGGTGCACAAAATCGCCCATAGAAAGAACGCGATCACCCACGGCAGCGTGTTTGTCGCGACCGGCTGGAGGCGGCGGAGACGAACGTCGATGATGTAGCCGAGCACGGAGAGTGCCGTGAACAAGTGCAAGAACGGCAGTCGCTGCAGCATCGGCGCGAACTCCTGGGGCCGAGCCAGGACAAAGAATACGAGCAACGTGATGGTGGGCAGCGCGAACACGCGCCGCCA
Source organism: Kofleriaceae bacterium (assembly GCA_043759355.1). Classification (GTDB taxonomy): domain Bacteria; phylum Myxococcota_A; class Polyangia; order Haliangiales; family Haliangiaceae; genus JABFXX01. The sequence continues at coordinate 68,243 of JAYVLQ010000033.1, read as the reverse complement.
CCATAGCATTTGGTATGCTCGGTACTCGATGGGCTACCGCGAGCGCTTTGCGTCGGCCCTCTACGGTACCGGTGCGCTCGGCGCGGTGATGAACGTACGGAAGCACCTGCCCGTGCCCGGCACGCTCAGCGTGGTCACGTACCACCACATCGCCGAGGAGACGCCTGGCTACAAGTACGATCCGGGAGTCGCCGATGCGACGCCGGCACAGTTCCGTCGCCAGATGGAGCTGGTCGCGAAGTACTGCACGCCGATCGGCATCGACGAGGTCGTGCGCGCGCTCGAGGGTGCCCCGCTGCCGAAGAACCCGATCGTGATCACCTTCGACGATGGTTACAAATCGTGTCGCGAGACCGCGCTGCCGATCCTGGAGTCGCTCGGCATCCCGGCGGTGTTCTTCATCGCGACCGGGTTCGTCAACGACCGCACGCTGTACTGGTGGGAGCGGATCGCGCTGATCCTCAGCTCCGCGACGAATGCGTCGGCGTCGTTCACGTATCCGATTACGCTCGAGCTCGACGCGGCCCATCCGCGCGCGCTGCGCACGCTCACGTCGATCGTCAAAGATACCCACGGCCTCGATCTCGAGCGGTTCTTGAGCGAGCTCGCGAGGGGCTTCGGCGTCGAGTGGGATCCCGAGCTCGAGCGCATGCACTCGAACCATCTCGTGATGAGCTGGGACGATGTCCGCGCGCTCGCGAAAGCGGGCATGAACATCGAGTCGCACTCCCGCCAGCATCGCGTGCTCCAGACCCTCGATCCGGCCTCGCTCGCCGAAGACCTGCTCGAGTCCAAGCGAGAGGTCGAAGCACAGATCGGCAAGCCGGTGCGAGCGATCGCCTATCCGGTCGGTCGCAAGATCTCGCACCTCCCCGCCGTGCGCCACGCGGTCGCAGCCGCGGGCTACAAGCTGGGGTTCACGAACATGAGCGGCGCCACCCGGATCTGGCCCGGCGCGATGGGCAAGGTCTTGAAGATCGACCCGTTCGACATGCGCCGGGTCTCGACCGAGCGCGAGATGAGCGATGCGATGTTCTTCACTCAGATCGTGCTGCCCGAGCTCGCTTATATACAGGCACCGCCGAGAAGTTGATCCACGCACCTCGCGCATCCGAACATTATCGGATGCACGAAATACGACGCGTCAGTCCACGGATCGGAATGGAAGCGTTGTGCTGGGAGATGGTCGACGAGCGCGAGAACAGCGCGCTCGTCGTCGATCTCTCGACCGAAGGCGCTCGGGTCGAACGGCCCTACACCGGCACCCGGCTGCAGCGCGAGGTGCCGCTCCAGCTCGAGGTGCCCGGCCTCGACGAGGTCATGTGGGCCAAGGGCGACGTCATGTTCGATACGCTCGTGCCGTCCAAGTCGCCGAGTGCAGGACCGTTCGGCCTGCTCCGCCGCACCGGCTATCGTATCGTGATCGCGGCGCAGCGAGATTTGCGAAACTTGCGCGAGTACGTGTTCGAGACTCATCGCGCGACCCAGGAGCTCGAGTCCGTCGAAGAGAACGACATCTGGATGCGTCTGAACTTCTGATCAATACAGCTCGAGATACGCGTCGACCATGCGCTCGGAGCTGTAGCGCGCCAACGCCACATCGCGCGCGTTTGTACCGAGTTGCTTCGCGGTAGCGCGGTCGTCGGCTAGCGAGCGCAACGCCTTGGCCATCGCGTGCTCGTCGACGGGGACGAGCAGGCCGGTCTGGCCTTCCTCGATCACGTCGGGCAAGCCGCCAACCGAGGTCGTCACGATCGGCAAGCCCGCGGCCATCGCCTCGGGCACCACGAGCGGCAGGCCCTCGAGGATCGAGGACAGCGCAAAGGTATCGAACGCGTGGACGAGCCGCGGCACGTCCATCCGGCGACCGGTGAGGATCACGCGGCTCGGATCGGCGAGCTTCAAAATTTCGGCCTCGACGGTCGCGCGCGCGGGGCCATCGCCGATGATCACGAGGCGCGTATTGGCCGGCAGCGTCGCGAACGCGCGGATCAACATCACGTGGTTCTTGTTGTCATCGATCCGGCCGACCGTACCGATCACCCACGCGTCGCCGAGGCCGAGCTCTGTACGCGCCGCCGCGCGGGCCACGAGATCCGGCGCGTAACGCTCGAGCCGAATGCCGTTCGGAATCACGTGCAGTTTTTTGGGCGCGACATCGTGGAACAGCCGCGCTTGTTCGGCTGTCGCCTCCGAGACCGCGACGAAGGCTTTCGTCAGCCGCGCCGCCGCCTGGCGCAACCAGCGCTGACCGCGCGTGCCGGGATTTTTGCCATGCTTCGTGTGGATCGCGCGCGCACCGGCGAGCCGGGCCCCCGGCGCACCGTAGATCAGCGGCTGCGGATTGTGGGTGTGGACCACGTGCGCCCCGAACCGGCGGAACGCGAGCGCGAGCCGCGGCACGAGGCTGGGATCGAGCCCCTCGCGCTTGGCCACGCGATCGACCGCGATGCCCGCGGCACGGAACTCCTCGGCCATCGCCCCATCGGGCGGTGGCGCGATCGAGATCACGGCCACGCGATGCCCGCGAGCTCGCTGACCGATCGCCAGGTCTAACGCGACCCGCTCCTGTCCACCAACGCCGTACGACGACAGCACGTGAACAATGGAAAGCACCACGCGCCAAGGGCTACCGCGGCTGTGGCGCGAGTGGCAAGCTGGGGGCCGTGGATCAGCGCCTTGATGATGACGTCCTGGCGTCGATCGGGATTCACCTCGATCCCGACACCAACGGCTTCCTCGAGGCGGCGTGCGCTCGGATCGCGCGGCGGATCCACAGCGAGCGCCTGCGCGTGGTCGGGTTCGTTCCGAGCGACGATAAGGTCGCAGTTCCGCCGGTGATCATTCACCTGGGGCTGGCGCTCTGCCAGCTGACCGGCGCGACCGTGGCCCTGGTCGATGCCAACGTTCGCTACCCTGCCCTCGCTGGCATCTCACGCGGCGCGCGGACCGACCACGATGATTCGGTGTTCGTGACCCGCTGGTTGCGCGATTCACTCGCGCTCCTGACGCCGCCTCGGGTCGAGCAAGCTGGCGAAGTCGTGCCGCAACTCGCGCGCGTGCTCGTCGAAGGCGCCGATTTATTCGCACACGTGCTCGTCGATCTCACGGGCTTCGAGCTGCTGGGCGAGCACGCGAGTGCGGCTGCTTGCATGGACGCGGTCGCCTTGGTGGGGCGTGCTCACCGTACACGGGAGCGCGAACTTGTCGAGCTAGCGAACTTGATGCCGCACGGTCGCCTCCTCGGCGTCTTGCTCGTCGGTTAACAACCGTGTTCTGCTCCGCTGCAATGGCTCTCGAGCAGGAAAAGATCGCGGTAATCGGTCTCGGCTACGTTGGACTTCCGGTCGCGCTGTCGTTCGGGCGCAAGCTCGCGACGGTCGGCTTCGATATTCGGCCTCGCCGAGTCGAAGAGCTCAAGAGCGGTCACGACGAGACGATGGAAGTCACCAAGGAGCAACTCTGCTCGGCGACAAAGCTCGAGATGACGGCGGATCCGGCGCGCCTCGCCGATTGCACGTTCTACATCGTCGCGGTGCCGACCCCCATCGACAGCAACAACCGTCCCGACCTCGGCCCCATGATCTCGGCGTCGCGCACGATCGGTCCGCACCTCAAGAAGGGCGACATCGTCGTGTTCGAATCGACGGTCTACCCGGGCGTCACCGAAGACATCTGCGGCCCGATCCTCGACGAGAAATCCGGCCTCAAGAACGGCACCGACTACTTTCTCGGCTACTCGCCCGAGCGCATCAACCCGGGCGACAAGGAGCACACGTTCGAGCGCATCGTCAAGGTCGTCTCGGGCCAGACCCCGGAGGCCCTCGAGCGGGTCGCCGTCGTGTACGGCTCGGTCGTTACCGCGGGCGTGCATCGCGCGCCTTCGATCAAGGTCGCCGAAGCGGCGAAAGTGATCGAGAACACGCAGCGCGATCTGAACATCGCGCTCATGAACGAGCTCGCGTTGATCTTCGATCGCATGGGCATCCGCACGATGGACGTCCTCGAAGCCGCCGGCACCAAGTGGAACTTCTTGAAGTTCACGCCGGGCCTCGTCGGCGGGCACTGCATCGGCGTCGATCCGTACTACCTCACGATGAAGGCCGAAGAGCTCGGCTACTTGCCCGAGGTCATCCTCGCGGGCCGTCGCGTCAACAACAACGTCGCCGCGTTTCTCGCGCAGAAGACCGTCAAGTACCTCACATCGATGGACGTGCCGCTCAAGAAGGCCAAGGTCGGGATCCTCGGGCTCACGTTCAAAGAGAACGTGCCGGATCTGCGCAACTCCAAGATCCCCGACATCATCAAGGAGCTCGCGGAGTTCGGGATCGACGCGATGGTCCACGACCCGCTCGGCGATCCCGAGGAAGCGCACGAGGAGTACAAGGTTCACATCACGCCGCTCGACAAGTTCAACCAGCTCGATGCGTTGATCCTCGCGGTGTCACACAAGGAATACTTGCAGGACATCCCGGGCATCTACGCGCGTGTCCGTGACGGTGGCGCCGTGATCGACGTGAAGAGCGTGCTCCCGCTCGCGACCCCGCCGCGTGGCATTCGCCAGTGGAGCCTGTGAGCAAGTACGAAGATATCTGCGCCGATCTTGTGAACTCACCGCGGCGATGGCTGGTGACCGGCGTGGCCGGGTTCATCGGCTCGGCCCTGCTCGAGCGGTTGCTCGATCTTGGCCAGAGTGTGGTCGGTGTCGATAACTTCCTCACCGGTCACAAGCACAACCTCGACGACGTGCTCGCCATCGGCGCGGACGAGCGGCTGCAGTTCAAGTTCATCGAGGGCGATCTGCGCGATCCTGAAGTTGCGAAGAAGGCGACCAAGGACGTCGACATCGTGCTCCATCAAGCCGCGCTCGGCTCGGTGCCGCGATCGATCAAAGACCCGGTGGCGTCGCACGAGCACAACGTCAACGCGTTTTTGAACGTGCTCACAGCGGCGAAGGAGAACGGCGTCGGTCGCGTCGTGTTCGCGTCGAGCTCGTCGGTCTACGGCGATCATCCGGCGCTGCCGAAGCTCGAGGATCGGACGGGCCGCCTGCTGTCGCCCTACGCGGCGACGAAGCGCACCGACGAGATCTACGCTCAGACGTTCCACGAGGCGTACGGGCTCGGCACGATCGGGCTGCGTTACTTCAACGTGTTCGGTCGCCGCCAAGATCCCGAGGGAGTGTACGCCGCGGTGATCCCGCGCTGGATCGCCGCGATGATCGCCGGCAAACCGTGTGTGATCTTCGGCGATGGTTCGAACAGTCGCGACTTCTGCTACATCGACAACATCGTGCAGGCGAACTTGCTCGCAGGCACGGCGAACGCGGACGCGACCGGCACCGTCTATAATTGCGGCTGTAACGGGCGAACCGATCTCAAGGAGCTGTTCGCGATGATCCGCGACAATCTTGCAAAGGATCAGCCCGAGCTCGCGACCGACCAGCCCGTATTCGAAGGGCCGCGTTCCGGCGATATCGCGCACTCGCAGGCCTCGATCGAGAAGATCCAGACTGTGCTCGGCTATGCCCCGACCCACCAGGTCAATGAGGGCATGGCCGAAACGGTCGCGTGGTTTGCATCGCGGCTGCGCGAGAAAAAGAGCTCGTAAGAAGTGCTATCGTCGCAGCGCGATGCCTGACGATCAGCTCCCCAAGCCCGAGCCCAAAGCGATCGACGAGAAGCTTGCCTTGCAGCTCAAGCATCTCGCCGAGGACTCTGTTCTCAAAGGCGTGCCGTACGGTGACGAGAAGTGCGACAATTGTCTCTACTATCTCAATCCCGACGACAAGCTAGCGTATTGCTGGCACCCGAAACTACGCATCCTCGTCGGTGCCGAGTGGTGGTGTCAGTGGTGGGAGAAGATCGAAGAGTAGCGCGTGAGGTACGAGGACAAAGAGGTCGATGGGATCGACCTCGAGCACGCTCGAGAGCAAGAGCGCGAAGGCGTTGTCAAAGAAGACCAGGTCGAAGCAATCCCCGAGCTTCGGCCCGAAGAGATCGCGACGCACGAGAACGTCGCTCTCGATGCGATGCGCGCGATCCTCGAGCGTCGTCACGTCATCGTCAACGATCTGGGCTTGCCCCAAAAAGAGCTCCGCGCGCTCGCGGCCCTGCAGGCTGCGGTCAGCGGCAAGAGCGGCGAGCTCTCGCAGTTCGTATTCGCCTCTGATCGCCGCGACCTGCTCGAGCAAGCGCTCGCGGTGTTGCAGCCCAGGGCGCTCGACGAACGATCCGCGCCGTATCTCGAGCTGGTCGCGCGCGTCGGCTCGTTACGCCACGATCTCAAGGAGCTCGAGGACGCGCAGGACAACCTGCTCGAAGCGAACCCCGAGGTCGGCGTGGTAAAATCTGATGGTGATACGGCGGACAAGCCAACGCCGCCAAAAGCCAAACCAGGAGACGACGATCTGTCGTTGACCGGTCCCGAGCGGTCGATCGAGAAGCCGAAATCGCAGCTCGACGGACCGGCGTTGCCGCAAGAAAAGCCGAGAGAGAGCTCGCTCGGCTCGAAACAAGATCTGGCAGAGGCCACGATTCCCGAGCCACAGAAGCTGACCAAACCGTTCTGGAAGAGCGGGACGTGAGAGGAAGCAGCGCTACCGTCAAGGCACCGAGAACGCCCAGAATGCCATGGCGACCATGGCGACCATGGCGACCGATCGCGGCCTGGCGACTTGGCCGTAACCGATGACCGAGCCGTGGCTGATCGCAGTGATCGAGGAGATCCGGTTGCATGCCGAGGCCGCGCTGTTGCGAAGGCTCGATGTCGGATCGCCATCGCAGATCTATCTGCGCGATCCGGCGGCGCGCGCGCGCGTGATGAATGGAACGCTCCGGCCGCTAGGCGCACATCGCAAGGCAAACGCCGAGATCGAGGCAGCGATCGAAGCCGCGAGCGCGAAGTCTGCGAAGCTCGTCGCATCAAGATCGCGGCTCGCGGTGATGACCGACCGGCTGAGCATCGATGCCGCGGCGAGCGGCGTCGTCGCGGCAGCTCTCGCGTACGCGCTCGATCTCGATACGCGCGAGCTCGTGCACTTCCTGGCGCCACGCAAGCCGCCGGCGCTGGACCTCGCGACCTGCTCGGACGTCCTCGGCCTCTCGCCGATCGAGCTGCTCGCCGCGATCGCGCCGAGTGGTGCGCTGCGCCGCGCACGCGTGATCACGATCGACGGCACGGGCCTCGATGCCGCGATCGAGCTCGCGCCCGCGGTGCTCGCGTGGTTGCTCGGCGACGAGGCGCTACAGCCTCCGATCGCGGGGACGTGCGAGCTCGTGCCGGTGACCGCGACGTCGAGCGTCGTGTTGCCGCCGGCCGTGATCAAGGCGGTCGATGCCGTCGTGCCGCGCGCCCGTGCGGCGATCGCGGTCGTGCTGCGGGGTCCCCGCGGCAGTGGCCGGCGCGCCGCGGCGCAGCGGCTCGCGAAGGCGCTCGCACGGCCGCTGATGGTCATCCCGGTTCCGGCGCTGCTGACCGCCGAGAAACGCGCTGGCAAACCACTGCTCGCGACCGCGCTCGCCGCCGCGCAGCTTCATCACGCGGTGCCATACCTCGGCGATGCCGATGCGCTGTATGACGAGTCCGGCACGATGGCGGCCGAGCACGCCGATGCGATTGGCGACGTGCCCGGCGTGGTCTGCGTCGCCTCGACGGGCCGCGGTGGTCATCTCGATCTCCGCCGGCCCACGCTGATCGTTGCGATGCCGCGGACCGAGCTCGAGGATCGCCAGAACGCGTGGGCGAACTCGCTCGTCGCCGCCAAGGGCCCGAGCGAGCACGCGATGGAGCTCGGCGCGCGTTACGTGATCGGGCCCGGAGCGATCGCGGACGTCGTCGGGGAAGCCGCGAAGCACGCGGCCGCCGCACGCACGCCGTTCGATCTCGCCGTGATCGAAGGTGCCGTCGGCCGCCGGCTCTCGCTGCGGCTCGGCACGTTCGGTGCGGTGGTGTCGCGCAAGGCGCTGATGACCGAGCTCGTGTTGCCTGACGACGTCGTCGACACGCTGCGCGACATGATCGCGATGGTCAAAGAGCGCGCGCAGATCCTCGAGCGCTGGGGTTATCAGCGTCACCTCGGTATCTCGCGCGGGGTCGCCGGCCTTTACTCGGGTGAGCCTGGGACCGGCAAGACGATGGCAGCCTCGGTCGTGGCCTCCGAGCTCGGGCTCGAATTGGTTCGCATCGATCTCAGCGCGGTCGTATCGAAGTATGTCGGCGAGACCGAGAAGAATCTCGGCCGGATCTTCGACGAAGCGCAGGATGCGCACGCGATGCTGTTGTTCGACGAGGCCGACTCGCTGTTCGGCAAGCGCACCGAGCTCAAGAGCGCCCAGGATCGGTTCGCGAACCTCGAGGTCAACTACATCCTCCAGCGCATGGAGACGTTCGATGGCGTCTCGGTCCTCACCACGAATGCCGAAGCCGCGATCGATCCCGCGCTCCAGCGTCGGCTGAACTTCCGGATCCGGTTCCCCGAGCCCGAGGTCGGCGAGCGCGAGAGGCTGTGGCGCCAGCTGCTACCACCGTTAACTGGCTTGACCGAGGTCGACTTCCGCGGCCTCGCCGAGCGCTACGACATGACGGGCGGTTACATCAAGAATGCTGTGGTCCGTGCGGCCGTCGTTGCCGCGCGCGCAGGACGCGCCATGATAGGTGACGATCTGTGGGTCGGCGCACATCACGAATATGTCGAGATGGGTAAGGTCATGCCGGAGCCCGACGGAGCGCCTTGAATGAGTGAAGCCAAACAACATCCCATGCTCGCGATAGCCCTCGCGATCGTCGCCGGTCTCGGCCTGATCTTCGCGTGCTTCTCGACGCGGTGGCTCACGAACTACGGCACTGATGGTTCGATCGAGATGGGGCTGCGCTCGACCACCGAGTGCGGCTCGGTCGGCATGCTGCTCGGTCCCGCGCCCGACGAGTGCCGCACCAGGAGCGCGAGCGACTACGCGAAGGAATGGAACGTCAGCGAAGGTCGTTACTACTCCGCGGTGTGGGCGCCACTCGGCCTGGTCACGCTGATCACGAGCCTGCTCGGCGCACTCGGCCTGCTCGCCGGCGCGGCCGTCGGCTTCCTGAAGACCAAGCCTGGGCTCCCGGTCTCGCCCAGCTCGATCGCGCTGATCGGGATCATGCTCGCGATGATCAGCGGGTGCGTGTTCGTCGCGACCAAGCCCGGCGTGCCCGGTCTTGCGGGAGTTGGCATCGCCTTCTGGATGTTCGGCGCAGGAGCTGTTGTCGGGATCGCGGGCGCGATCATGCTCGCGAAAGTGAACCTGCCCGCCGATCCAGATCTGATGGACGACGCGATGAATCCCGACAATTTCTGACGTACCGTCCGCGCATGTCTTTGCGCGGAAAAACTTTGTTCATCACCGGCGCGAGCCGCGGAATCGGTCTCGCCATCGGCAAGCGTGCCGCGCGCGACGGCGCCAACGTCGTCATCGCCGCGAAGACCGCAGATCCGAATCCGAAGCTCCCGGGCACGATCTTCACCGCGGCCAAGGAGATCGAAGAAGCCGGCGGCAAGGCGCTCGCGGTCCAGTGCGATATCCGCTTCGAAGATCAGGTCCAGGCCGCGGTCGCCAAGGCCGTCGAGACGTTCGGTGGCATCGACATCCTCGTCAACAACGCGAGCGCGATCAGCCTCACCGGCACCGAGTCGACCGACATGAAGCGCTACGATCTGATGCACAGCATCAACACGCGCGGCACGTTCCTGGTCTCGAAGACCTGCATCCCGCACCTCAAGAAGGCGGCGAACCCGCACGTCCTCAACATGTCGCCGCCGCTCAACATGGAGACCCGCTGGTTCTCGCCGCACGTCGCCTACACGATGGCGAAGTTCGGCATGAGCATGTGCGTCCTCGGCATGGCGGGCGAATACAAATCGGCTGGCATCGCGTTCAACGCGCTGTGGCCGCGCACCGTGATCGCGACCGCCGCGGTCCAGAACCTCCTCGGTGGAGATGCCTCGATGAAGGCCTCGCGTAAGCCCGAGATCCTCGCGGATGCCGCGTACATCATCTTCAACAGGTCCTCGAAAGAGTGCACCGGTAACTTCTTCGTCGACGACACACTGCTCGCCTCGGAAGGCAAGACCGACCTCAGCGAGTATTCGTCCACGCCGGGGTCGACGAGCTTTCTGCCCGATTTCTTCGTCTAGCGGTTTTTAAATTCTGCGATCGTGAGCGCGATCGAGACGATCACGATCAAGCCGGTCACGATCGCGACGACGATCATTCAGATCGGCAGCTTCTTCATGTCGACCGCTTTCATGGCCTGCTTCGCGGCAGCCGGCTTCCTCCGGCGCGCACCCAGGAAGCCGAACGCCGCACCAACCGCGCCACCGACGAGGTGGGCCATGTGCGAGACCTTGTCGTCGTTGAACGAGCGCATGACCTCGCCGCCCATGTAGATCAGCGCGACTGCGATGAACGACAGCGGAATCTCGCCGCTGCGCACGTTCGCCATCGACGCGAGCAGGATCATCATGAATGCGACGCCACTCGCACCGAGCACCATGTTGCTACCGAGTGCCAGGTTGGCGAGGCCGGTGACCAGCGCGGTGCCGAGGATCATGAGCAAGAGGCCGCGCGAGCCGTGCCGCTCTTCGAGGATCGGACCGATGAGCAGGATCAGCATGAAGTTGCTGATCAGGTGCTCCCAGCTCCCGTGCCCGAGGATGTGGCTGAACAGGCCCACGTAGGACTGCGCACCGTTGAGGTGCGGATAGGAGACGAACCATTCACCCGTCATCGGCACCGCCTGCGTGACGATGAACACCGCGACCGCGGCGATAGCGAACGTGAGCACCACCGGGGCGTTGTACGTGATGCGGAGCTTCACCAGCCTAGGCTAGCACCGCGTCGTCGGTAGCGCCTGCCGCTGCCTGCGTGGTGATCGAGAGCTCCGCCCTGTCCCAATATCGGACAGAGTCCTTGCCGACCGCCGGTTCCGTTGCCAAGTTCGGGGATGGCAACTGTTGAGATCACCGGGGACAACTTCAAGGACACGATCGAGAAGCCGGGCATCGTGCTCCTCGATTTTTGGGCGGAATGGTGTGGCCCGTGTAAGGCCTTCGCGCCGGTGTTCGAGAAGGCCTCGGGCACTCATACGGATGTCACTTTTGGCAAGGTCAACACCGAGGCGCAGCAGGAGCTCGCCAGCTCCGCCGGCATCCAGGCGATCCCGACCCTGATGCTGTTTCGCGATGGCGTCCTTCTATTCCGTGAAGCCGGCGCCCTGCCGCCCACCGCGCTCGAGGAGCTCGTCAGTCAGGCGAAGAAGCTCGACATGGCGAAGGTCAAGGAAGAGATAGCGGCGCACGAGGCGAGCCATCAGCACGGCCCGAACTGCAACCACGACCATGGTCATGACCACGCGGGTCACGACCATTCGCACGGCCCCGGCCATTCGCATGGCCCCGGCGACGACCACGAGCACTAGCGTGTTACCGTTTAGGCGGTGAAGGTCGCCGCCACGTGCGCGCTGCTAGCTGCCTCGGCAGGATCGGCGAACGCTGATCCTCGCGATGCATTCGGCTTCAAGCAGGCGGCGACCAGCGAGAAGCCACTCGACTGCGCGGATGGCACCGATTTTGGCTGCGCGCGCGCGACCGATGCGATGGCGGATGCCGTGCCCTACGCGCTATCGACGTATCTGTCGGCAAAATACCTGCGGACCTTACCGGTCGCGGATTCCACCCACGAGCAAGTCGCCGGCTATGCGCTCGGGGCGAGCCGCGACGAGGCCGGCGTGAATTTCGCGGGCGCGAACGGGCTCGAGAACCGCTGGACGATCGAAGGTGCGCCTGCCGACAACATCCGCACGGGTGGCGCCGATACGAAGGTGCCGCTGACCTTCCTCGACGGCATCATGGTCACCGCCGGCGGCTTTGCCGCGCGCGACCGGACCTCGACCGGCGGCACGATCGATGCGCAGCTCCGGCGCGGCACCACCGATCACGAGGTCGAGGCGCATGTCTGGGGCGGGCTCTCGGCGCTCTCGCGGCACACGCCGTACCTCCCGAGCAGCTATGTCGTTCGCAGCGGCACGCTCGACGCCGGCGCCGATGTCGCGAGCTCGTTCGTCGCGACCGGTCCCCTCGGCGAGCATTTCGGCGGCACGACCTGGTACGCCGCCGGCATCGCGCCGGAGCTCGCACGCTCGACGTTCAAGTTCAAGGCGTCACGGCTCACCGATGCGAATCAGGATGGCGTGCCCGACGGTCTGCCTGGCCTCGTGACCACCACGCCGATCGAGAATGATCGCGTCGATATGACGAACTACAACGTGCCCATGATGGCGCGGCTCGGTCTCGATCGCGGCCATCATCACATCGAGCTCTCGCTGATCGGCAGTGTCGCGAGCGCGGTTCGCTTCAACAACAACTCCACGCTACAAGCGGGTGGCGTCGATGCGACGAACCTCATCGGCGATGGCATCGCGACCTATAAAGGTGAGTGGCAGGACACCAAGCTTCGCCTCCAGGTCGCGTGGCATCGCAGCCAGCACACCGAGTCCGCGCACTTCGCCGCCGCCGCGTACCTGCCGCAGCAGCTGAGCGGCTACGTCCCGGCAACGATCGCCGAGGATTCGAGGCTCGCGCAGGCCTGCGCCGACAATGTCGCGACGGATGACTTTCCGAAAGTCATCAACTGCCCGGTGCCGCTCGGCTGGTTCTACACCGGGGGTGCGGGCCTCCTGGTTAACCAGACCGCCGATCGCCCGTCGATCACGGCCGATGTCGCGCATCGGATCGGCAACAACGTCGTTCGTGTCGGCGGTACTGGCGAAGATTCGCGGCTTGTCACCGAATCGCGGTTCACCGGCAACGAGCAGGACCGCTCCCTGTTTCCAGGCGAGAACAGCGTCAGGCACTTCGTCGCGCAGGATCAGGCTTGCACGCCGGATACCAGCGAGGCGTGCACGTACGTGAGTGTCTCCGAGCTCGCGTATCGCACCCGCTACACCGCGGCGTACGTCGAGGACACCTGGGCAGCCGCGCCCGACATCACGGTCGATGGTGGACTGCGCTGGGAGCTGATGTGGGTCGGGCCGGTGCTCCACTTCTCGAATCAGCTCGCGCCGCGGCTCGGCGCTTCTTGGGATCCGCTCGGCAAGGGCCGCTCGCGGGTGTGGGTGAGCATGGGCCGGAGCTATGCGTTGATGACCGCCGGGGTCGGATCGACGATCCTCGTGCGCGACCGCACCGCCGACGATCTGACGTTCCAGGGCAACACGAGCCGCGCGGTCAATACAGGCGCACCGCTCGTCGTTCCCGGTGATGTCCAGCCGATCACCCAAGACGAGATCACGGCCGGGGCCGAGGTCGCGCTGCTGCGCCAGTTGCGCGCGCGGATCTGGGGCCAAGGCCGCTGGCTCGAGCGCGGGCTCGAATCGACCCCGGATGGCTTTGATAACCCCGGCCGGACGGCGAGCGTCGATCCAGCGCTGCGCGACACCGAGCTTCTCGCAGTCGAGCTCGAGAGCAACCTGACCGCGGCATTCGCGCTGCGCGTCGGCTATTTGTGGGGCCACACCACCGGGTCGTGGACCGGCGCGTTCGATCCACGCAGTGGCGCCGCGCTTTACAACACGACCGATTTCGACGTCCTCTCGACCAATCAGAACGGCCTGTTACCGACCGATATCGGCCAGCGGCTGTACTTCGAGGCTCAACGCCACCAGCGGATCGGGCAGGTCGACATGTCGGTGGCGAGCCGGTTCACCGTTGCAACGGGACGGCCACGGGACGCGCTCGGTGATGGCGATGCCGGACTTATTTATCTGATCGACCGCGGCTCGTACGGCCGGAGCCCGCTCCAGACTCAGGTCAACCTGCGCGTCGCCGCGAGCTATCGTCACTTCGATATCACCCTCGACCTGTTCAACCTGTTCGATCGACGCGATGCGACCAACGTCGACTCGGTCTATTCGAGCGGGTCCTTGATGGCTATCGATGGCGGCAAGCCAGAGGATCTCGTGTTCCTCCGCACGGGCGAAGGCAACGTGGCCCAGCGCCGGCCGGCGTTCCAGACCGGCACTGCGTTCCAGGCGCCGTTCTCCGCAGTTCTCGGCCTGCATCGATCCTTTTAGAAGCGCGGGTGATATGATTTTTTCGCTGCGATGCCATTGGGATGGCGACGCGGTTTTACAGAGGACCTATGGCCGATCTGTCTCAGTTCGCCGAAGCCACTGCTGCCGTCAAACACTCGCCGCATGCGGTGAGTGCGTGGGAAGAAGCCGAAGGGCTTGCCGTGGATCTCGATAAGCCTGACGACATCGTCATGCTGTTCAACGAAACGCTCAGCGCGGATCTCGAACCGGAGGTCGCCGAGATGATCGGCGAGCGCGCCGGCGGGTTCTGCGATGAATGGTTCGGCGACGATCCGAAGATCCTCGAGAAGATCCTGTCACGCGTGCTCGTGCTCGCGCCGACCTCCGAGAGCGCGCTGCAACGCCTCTCGGTGATCCTCACGGTCGCCGAGCGCTGGGCCGACGTGCTCGCGCTCTACGATCGCGCGATCAAGGCGCAGAATAACAAGGCAGCGAAGATTCGCCTCTTGCGCGAAGCCTCGCAGCTCGCGAAGGATGTCGCGAATCAGCCCGAGAAGGCGATCGAGTACTACCAGCAGTTGCTGCCACTGGTTCCCGAAGACAATCGCGTCAGCCAGAGCCTCGAGCGCTTGCTCGAGCGCCACGAGCGCTGGGCCGATCTGATCGCCTTGTGGGAAGGTCGCCTCGAGGGCCAGCCCAAGAAGGAGCGCGAGAAGAGCCGAGCTCGCATCACCACGGTGTGGCTCGACAACCTCAAGGATCCGCAGAGCGCGCTCGCCGCGGTCAAGCCGCTGCTCAACGAAGCCGAGGAAGATAAAGAGCCGACGGCGCTGCTCGAGCGAATCATCGAGGCGCCGAAGGCGTCCAAGGGCGTGCGCGATGCGTCGCTCGATCTGTTGCGCTCGCACTTCGATTCGACGTCACGCCCCCGCGAGGTGATCCGGATCCTCGAGAAGATCATCCACCTCGACCCGACCCACTCGCGCGACCTGCGCGAAGAAGCTGGGCAGCGGCTCGCGGAGCTCGACGATATTCCGGCCGCGATGGATCACTACGCGGCCCTGCTCGCGATCGCGCCCGAATCGAGCGTCACCGAGGAGAAGCTCCGCACGCTCGCCGAGCGTGGTGGTCATCACGATCGCTACGGCGAAGGCCTCGCCAACGCCGCGCGCGCGAGCAACTCGGTCGAGCCCACGCGCAAGGTCGAGCTCCTCGCCGAGGCCGCACGCACACGGCTCGAGCGGATGATGGATACCGACGGCGCGATCGATCTGCTCGTCGAAGCGAGCTCGGTCAGCGGCGCTGCCGAGACCGAACAGCTCACGGTCGCTCGCCGGTTGGCCGCGCTCTACGCGCAGACCAATCGTCCGAAGGAGCGCCTCGGCGTCCTCGAACGCCAAGCGCACCTCGAAGCGAACGATGTCGCGCGCGCCTCGATCCTGAGCGAAGCCGCGAAGCTCGCCGAATCGCTCGGCGATACCGACCGCGCGCTGTCCCTGTGGGAGCGTCGCGTCGATAGCGATCCGTCGGACCTCTCCGCGCTCGATGCGCGGATCGGCATCCTCGAGAACCAGCAGCGCTGGGATGATCTCGTCATCGCCCTCGAGAGCCGCGCCGCGAAGGTCGCTTCGATCACGCAGCGTCGCGCCGACCTCGTGCGCGTCGCCCTCGTCCACCAGCAGCAGCGCAACGATCTCGATAAATCGATCGATGCATGGAAGCGCGTCGTCGCCGATCACAAGGATGACGAAGAAGGCATCTCGGCGCTCGCCGACCTCCTCGCCGAGACCGGTCGCTGGAAAGAGATGGCGGACCTCATCGAGGGCGCCTCGGGTCGCGCCACGCAACGCACCACCGGTCGCCTCGTGCGACTCGGCGATGCACTGCGCGCGCACTTGAACGAACCCGCGCGCGCGCTCGCCGCGTACCGCAACGCGATCGCGATCGATCCCGCGTCGAAGGAAGCGCGTTCGGGACTCACCGCCCTGCTCGAGGAGGCGATCACTCGCGCCGCCGCCGCCGATGCCCTCGCGCAAGCGATGCGCACGACGAACGATGTCACCGGCGTGCTCGAGCTCTTGCCGGCGCGCCTCGCCGAGGCAAAAGACGACAAGACCAAGCTCGCGCTCTTGCGCGAAGCCGCGCAGCTCCGCCTCGAGCACAAGCACGATGCGGCCGGCGCCCTCGCCGACCTCGCACGCGCGTTCCCGATGGCACCGCGCGACCAGCTGATCGAGAACCAGTTGACCTCGCTCGCGCGCTCGGTCAATGACTACACCACGCTCGGCATCGCTTACCTCGAAGCGATCGCCGCGCTCGGCGATGATCCGCGCGAAGCGGCACGACTACGCCTGTCCTATGCCGACCTCGCGGCGGATCGCCTGAACGATCCCCCACAGGCCGCGGATGCGTATCGCCAGGTCGCCGAGATCGAGCCCGGTAATCGCCGCCCGGTCCAGGCGTTTGTCGCGCTCGGCTCGCGCCTCGGTCAGTGGGCCGAAGTTACGAATGCGGCAGTGCGCTACGCCGGTGTGCGCGAAGCGTTCGACGACGAGCTGCTCGGGATCCTCGAAGCGTCCGCGAGCCAGCAAGCTGCGAATGATGACCTCGCCAGCGCCCTCGCCTCGGCGCTCGAGAAATACAAGCTACCGAGCGCGGTCGCCGCGCTGTTCCACCATCGCTTGGCGGTGCTCCATCGCGATCAGCGCAAGGACAAGACCGCTGCGATCACCTCGATGCGGCTCGCCCTCGAGCTCGGTGGCGACCGCCTCGTGTGGCTCTCCGAGCTCGTCGCGCTCGAGCGCGATCAGGCCGGCGCGTCCGGCTCGATGCCGCTGCTCGATAGTTTGCGTCGGCTCGCCGATGCCGATGGCAAGGATCTCGATGCGCTCGTCGGCTCGGCCGACGTGGCCTCGAAGCTAGGCGAGCGCGAACAAGCGCTCCAGATCCTGTCGGCCGTGCTCGGTCGCGCGACCGCCGCCTGGCGCGGCACCGCGGCGATTCGCTCGGCTCGCTCGGTCGATGCCGTCGCGAAGTGGGCGATCGATGGCCTCGTCGAGCTCTATCGCACCGGTGGTCGCGCACGCGCGGCCGTCGATACGTTGGTCGAAGCGGCGCGCTTGCCGTTCGATCAGGCCACGCGCCGCGACATGCGGTTGCGGGCCGCACAGCTCGCCACGGTCGAGCTCGGCGACAACGCCGCGGCGATCGACATGTATCGCGGCGTGCTCGTCAGCCAGCCGAACGATCTCGAAGTGATCGAACGGCTCGCCCACCTCCTCGGCGTCGAGGATCGCGTGCCGGAATTGCTCACGCTCCGCCAGATCCAGCTCGGCCTCGAGTCCAATGCAGATCGCAAGCTCGAGCTGCGTCTCGAGCTCGCGAAGCTGGTCGGCATCGTCGAAGAGCGCGGCGGTCGGCTCGATGCGCTGCGCGCGAACCTCGAAGATCGCCCGGGCCACGAAGCCTCGATCGAGGCGGTCGCCGCGCTGTTATCCTCGAAGGGCCAGCACAAGCAACTTGCCGACCTGCTCGAGAACCAGGCGAATCGGCTCGAGACAGGCGGCGATATCCCGCGCGCCTCGAAGCTGTGGGCGCGCTACGCGCAGGTCGCCGAGGTCGATACCAAGGAGATCGAGCGCGCGATCAGCGGCCATCGTCGCGTCGTCGCACTCGCGCCGACGAGCGATTCGCTCCGTGCCCTCGCGCGCTTGAACCTCGAGCGCGGTCAATCGGCGCAAGCCGTGCCGTGGCTCGAGTCGTTGCTCGGCACGGTCACCGCGGGCGAGCGGATGATCGTGGTCCAGCAACTCGCGAAGGCTCACCTCGCGGCCAACCAGCCGGACCGCGCGATCGCCGCGATCGAGGTCAACCTCGACGACAAGGCGCCCGCCGTCGAGCTCCGCACGATGCTCGCGGATCTCTATCGCAAGGCCGAGCTGTGGGAGCCGCTCGCCCGCCACCTCACGCGCTCGCTCCCACTCGTCAAAGATGATGCGGCGCTCGCGCGCGAGCTCGCACGCGAAGCGGTCTCGATCTATCTCACGAAGCTCGGCTCGCCCGCGCTCGCGATTCCGGCCCTCGAGACCGCGCTCGCCCTCGATCCGACCGACAAGGATCTGCGCACGGCGCTCGCGATGGGTCAGCGAGTCGCTGGCAAGTTGCCGGAAGCGCGCACGCTGCTCAACGAGCTGATCGAGAGCTTTGGTCGTCGCCGCTCGCCGGAGCGCGCGGCCCTGCACGTCGAGCTCGCGCGCGTCGCGCAAGCTGAAGGCAAGATCGACGAAGCGATGACGGAGATGGAGTCCGCATCGAAGATGGACGCGACGAACGCGATCATCCAGAAGGAGCTCGCCGAGATGGCGCGCACCGCGGGTCAGCTCGAGAAGGCCGAGCGCACCTACCGCGCCCTGCTCCTCGTCGTGCGTCGCAATCCGCCCGGAGAAGACGAGAATGCGGTCGGCGCGGCCGAGGTACTCTACGAGCTCCACCAGCTCTCGAAATCGCGCGGCGAAGATGACCAGGCCAAGGAGCTGCTCGAGTCCGCGATGGAATCGGCGATCCAATCCGATGCCGGCGTGCGCCGGTTGCGGAAGAGCCTGCTCGCACACAACGAAGGTCAGCGCCTGCTCGAGGTGCTCGAGAAGCGGCTCGCCACCAATCCCGAGGCCGCGTCGCAGGCTCGCATGCTCGGCGACATGGCCGAAGCCCTCGACCAGCAGCTCAACCGTCCGGCCGATGCCCTCGAAGCCCTGATCAAGGCGATCAATGCCGCGCCGTCGCGGCTCGATCTTCACGATCGCGCGCGCTCGCTCGCGAAGCGGAATGGCACGACCAAGAAGTACGTCGAATCGATCGAAGCGACGGTCGATAGGCTCCGCCGCAAGGACGATCCGCCGCTGATCGCGAACATCTTGATGCGCGCCGGTGAAGCGCTCGAGACCGACGCGAACGACTTGCGCGGCGCGGCGAACCTGTATCGCCGGGTCGAGATCCTCGGCGAGAGACTCGCCGAAGCATTCTACGCGCAGGCCCGCGTTGCCGCCGCACTCGGCGACACCGCCGAACAAGCTCGTACTCTCGACAAGATGTTCGAGCTTGCCGGCACCGATACCGAGCCGACCCCGCAGCAGGTCGATGCGCTGTATCGCCTCGCCGAAATCTTCATCGGCAGCGACACGCGTCGCAAGCAGGGCATCGAGCTGCTCGAGCGCGCCTTCGCCGCGGAGCCGCGCTGGGCACAAGCCGGTCGCCTGTTGAAGGCCGCCGCGAATGCCTCGCCGGATGACGAGAAGATCCTCTCGATGTACGAGCGCGTTGCTCGTAACGGCGGCGATCAAGAGCTGCTGCTCGATTTCCTCGAGCGCCGCGCCGGTCATCCGAGCGCGACCCCGCAGCAGATCAAAGAGGCGGTCGATCTCGCGGTCGAGCTCGGTCACGACGAACGTGCGGAAGCGCTGCTCGTACGTGCCGTGGCCGCCTCGCGTGAGACCGTCGATGGACTCGGCTCGGCGCCCTGGGCCGTGCTCTCGCTCGCGGAGCGCCGGCTCGCCGCGAACGATCTCGCACAGGCACGCGACCTGATCTACGAGATCGCCCCGATCGCCAGCGACGAGGAATCGGTTGCCCAGATCGATGGCCTCGCGATGCGGATCGCGACACGAGCACTCGCTCACCGCAAGCTCGACCTGGCCGCCGAGGTCTACGAGTTCCTGCGCGAGCGCAGCCCGGCGGATCGCGCCGTGTGGCAGCCGCTGCTCACGATCTATCGCGAGCTCGGTGACGGCGATCGGCTCGGCAGCGTCGTCTCCTCGACCCTGCCCGCGCTCGTCACGCCGGCCGAGCGCAACGCGCTGCGGCTGGAGCACGCGAAGTTCTTGATCGAGAACCTCAAGCGCCATCACGACGCGCTCGACGTGCTCAAGGACTCGCTCTCGGACGATGCGGACAACCTCGAGGCCGCGCAGCTCTACGAAGACACGCTGCGTCTCCTCGACGATCAAGACGGCATCGCCGAGTTCCTGTGGTCGCGGTTCGAAGATGCGCAGCGTCGCGGTCATCGCGATTCGACGATCGACGTCGCGACCCGGCTCGGTGATCTGCTCGAGAAGCAGGAATCGCCCGATGCGATTCGCGTGTATCGCGCCGCGCTCGTCGTCGCGCCGGATGATCGCGAGATCCTCCGCCGCGTCGTCAACAAGCTCGACACGAACGACAACCCGCGTGAAGGCGCCCTCCTCATGGAGCGCCTGCTCGCGGTCGAGAGCCCCGAGCGCGCCCCCGAGCTCGCCGGCAAGCTCGCGACGATGTGGGAGGCCGCGGGTGATGGCAAGGGCGTGCAACGCACGCTCGAGCTCGCACACAAATCGGCGCCCGATGATCGCCACATCCACGCTCGCCTCGAACAGTGGTATCGCGATCACGAGCAATGGTCGGAGCTCGCGGAGCTGATGACCGCCGATGCCGAGCACATGCCCGATGAAGCGGCCGTTCAACGCCTGCGTGAAGCGGCCGGCGTGTACTCCGGCTTCCTCGGCCAACCGCTCAAGGCAGCCGAAGTGCTGCGCAAGGCGCGCTTGAAGGCGCCGCTCGTCGTCGAGCTCGTGACGGACCATGCCGCGGCGCTGGCGGCAGCCGGTGAGCTCGATGCGGCGCAACGCGCGATCGGTGAAGCGCTGTCCACCGTCGAGGGTACGGGTCGGACCGCGCTCCTGATGCTGCGCGCAAGCTTCCGTCAGCAACTCGGCGACGATGCCTCGGCGGTCACCGACCTGACCGAAGCGTACGCGATCGATAAGGAGCGGGCCGGCGAGTCCCTCGTCAATGGCCTCGAGCGGTTGCGCTCGCGCGCCGAGCGCGATGGCGACATGCCGACCGAGCGACGCGCGACCCTGGAGCTCGCGAAGCTCCTCGTCGCGCACGGCGAGATCGAGCGCGGTCGCTCGTTCCTCGTGGCGTGGATCGAGCGCGACGCGCGCGATGCCGAGCCGCTGTACATGCTGTGCGATCTCGACGAAGGCATCGAGCACTGGGATGGCGTCGCCGCGGCGGCAACCCGGCTCGCGTATGTCACCGAGGGTGACGAGCAGGTCAAGGCCGCGATGCGCGTCGGCGAGGCTTCGCAGAAGTCGGGCCGTCCCGGCGATTCGGTACCGGTGCTCGAGCTGGTCCACCAGCAGCAGCCCGGCATCGAGATCATCCGCGACAAGCTGCGCGACATGTACGAAGCCGCGGGCGAGTACAAGCAGCTCGCCGGCATCCTGATCGCCGATGCCGATCACGGCAGCGATCCCACGACGCGCTACACGAACTACAAGCGCGCCGCGGAGCTGTTGCTCTATCAGCTCGAGGATGCCGCCGGCGCCCAGGTCCCGGCGCAAAAGGCGCTCGAGCTCCAGCCCGATGATCACGCCGCGTTGATGCTCAACGTCGACGTGCTGATCACGAGCGGTCAACTCGAGGATGCAGGTCGCACGCTCGAGGCGGCGATCAGCGCGCAGAAGAAGCGCACGCCGGAGCTCGCGGTCGCGCAACAGCGCATGGGTCGCGTGTGCGCGATGATGAACGACAAGGACGGCCAGCTGAACTGGCTCAAGAAGGCGTTCGACGTCGATCGCAAGAACTCGGAAGTGGCGGCCGAGCTCGCGCAACTCGCGACCGAGATCGGTGACTACGAGCTCGCGTTGAAGCCGCTCCGCGCGATCACGTTGATGGACAACCCGTTGCCGGTCACCCGACCGATGGCATTGCTCTGGGAAGCGAAGATCGAGCATGCGCGTGGCAACCGCGCCAAGGCCGAACTGTGGGCGAAGAAGGCGCTGCGCGAGGATCCGCAGTTCGCCGATGCGCAGCAGTTCCTCGACGAGCTCGGCGGCTGAGTTAGCTCCTCGTGAACGCAAAAACGCCGCCCGAGTGGGCGGCGTTACTTGGTCACGCACCAAGGATTTCGACCGAGCTCTGCATGTTCGCGCCACCGGACACGGTGATGCCCGTGACGTTGCGGACCTTGGCTGCGACGATGGCTTTGATATTGATGACGGTTTCTCTCTACGGACCGAACTAGTTGCAGAGCCGGCGCCACGACCTGAGCCTTTGGAATCACAGCTGAACACGCGTCTTCTGGATGCGACTCCCGCAGCCGGCCGCGGTTTCCGCCTACCTTCTCCTCATGTCCGACGCCGTCACGTACGCAGCCTCTGGTCCGGGGGGCCACCTGGGCATCATCACGCTGAACCGGCCCGACAACCGCAACAGCATGACGCCCGAGCTGCTCGACGCCTTCGCGGGTGCGAGTGCGGCTGCGCGCGCCGACGCCACCATCCGCTGCGTGATCGTCACCGGTACGGGCAGCTGCTTCTCGTCCGGCGCGGATTTCAAATCGAACATCCAGCGCGACAGTGCGGATGAACCGCACGAGCGCTCGTACGCGATGTACGCGCCATTCTTGTCGCTGCTCGACATCGAGGTCCCGATCGTCGGCGCGCTCAACGGTCACGCGGTCGGCGGTGGTTTCGGCCTCGCGATGATGTGCGACCTCCGCGTCGGAGATACCGATGCGAAGTACGGCGCGAACTTCGCGAAGCTCGGCCTCGCACCCGGCATGGCGATCAGTTACATGTTGCCGCGGCTGGTCGGCCTCGCGCGCGCGAACGAGATGCTGCTCACCGGCACGCTGCTGCGCGGCAGCGAAGCGGCGGCGATCGGCTTACTGAATCGCGCGGTGCCGCGGGCCGATGTCGCCAGCGTCGCGACCGAGCTCGCGAATGCGATCGCGGCGAACGCGCCGTTCGCGGTGCGCGCGACCAAGGCGCTGATCCGTCGAGGTCTCGGTCTCGAGATCCGCGCCGCGGCGCGTGAAGAAGCGGTGCTGCAAGCGCAGTCGGTCGTGACCGAGGATGCGGCGGAAGGTATCGCCGCGTTGCTCGGCAAGCGCGAGCCAGTGTTCAAGGGCCATTAGTTTCATCGCAGCGACCGTGCGCTGACCTCGAGCTCGGCGCCTTTGTACTCGGGCGGCAACGGAATACTCGCGGCCGAGCCGCCACAGCTTCACGGTAGCGTCGCCCGGGGCACTCGGCAACCGTCCGACGGTCAACGCACCGTGAAGAGCTAGCGCTTGCGCGCGAGGAACGTCTCGGCGATCGCTCGCAGCTCCGGCGAGCTCTGGCTCATCGCGCGTTCGAGCACCTTGCGCTGCTTCTCGTCTTTCATCACGGGCGACTTCTTCGCGACGAGCTCGGCGAGCGGCACTCGGCCCATCGTATCGACGATGCGCGCTAACACCGTGCGGCCGGAACTATCGACAACGTCGAGCTTCGCGCCCTTCTCGATCAGGAGCTCGGCCATCGGCACCGATTTCACGCCCATGATCACGGGCTCGATGTCTTTGCCGTCGACCTTCGCGCCCGCTTCGAGCAGGCACTTGGCGACTGCGAGCTGGTTCTCGAACACGGCATCGAACAGCGGCGTGGTGCGAAGGTCGCGCCGCTTGTAGATAGCGTTGACGTCCGCGCCACCTTTGAGCAGTGCTTCGACCTGAGCGAGGTCGCCAGCGCCCGCCGCATCGTGCACCGGGCTCTTGCCCTTCTTGTGCTCCAGCTCGTCGACAACTTCGTCATCCGTACGCGTGTCCTCGGGCGTGGTCGCGCCCGATTTGAAGAAGGCATCCCACGAGCGAAAGCCCGCGGGAGGCTCGAGCCGCGCGAGCATCGCATCGAACAGCGCCTTGTCGCTCGGGCCGAAAGCGTCACTACCCTCGACGAGGAACACGCGCGTCGCGAGCTCGGTCGCGGCATCGGAGTTGCCATCCGAGAAGGCGGTGCGCGCTTCACCGAGGAATCCACGCGACTGCTTCGACTTGAGTCCCTTGCGAACGATTGGCGGCACGGCGAGAGCGTGGTCCGAACCGCGCGCGCGTTCAAGGGCTAGCGCGCTCGGGAATTCGATACGGCGCGACGATGATCGCGATCGAGGGACCGATCGGAATTCGCTTTAGCTCGCGTTGACTCTTGCCGACGAGCTCGGTGACCACGAGCTCGCCCGGTTGGAGCTCCGCGACAAACTCTTCCGCGCCGCACATCAGCGCGGTGACCTTCGCCGCGGCGGCGCGGATCGCGCAGAATTCCGGCGTCGCCTCGACCGAGCCGAGCTTGTTGACGCCACCATCGACGACGAGCACCACATCGACGTGGTCGGCATCGCTGGCTTGCACGCGCCACTCGACGTTCGACACGACGACATCCATGCCCGCGAGCGGCGCGCGCGGTGGCGGCGGCCCACACGCGAATACGAGCACTACGGCGTAGCGGGCGGCCTGCACGTGTCCAGATCCGTCGCGCTCGTACCGCTCGCCGCGAACATCAGCGGTCCCCACGGTGTATCGAACGAGAGCGTGAACCAACCCGGCCGGCGGCCCGAAGAAACTTCAACGGCGACATCCGCGATCACGAACCCGATCGGCTCGCCATGCGGTCTTCCGTACAAGCACGTGCCATGCGCGACCGTCGCGTTCGCGGCGATCGTCGTTGCTGTCGCTTCGGCCTCGTGCGGTTTGTGCACGCGTCCCGGTGGCGAGCGTCGCGATGCAAACCCGCGCACACGAATCTCGCCATCCTCGTAGCCGATCAGTGCCCACTCGTCGTCGACCTCCTTGATCGTATCGAGGAAGTAGCCGTTCGCCATGATCGCGAGCTCGTCGCCGACGCACTTCGGTTCGCCGCGCACGACCGTGCCCGGCGTGACCATCAAGGTTGGCAAGCCGGTTGGAATGCGTCCGTGCCCTGCCGCGTCCGAGGTCGTGCGATCGGCGAGCACGGTATCCGGAACCCAGCCATCGAACTCGAGCGAGCCGAGATAGCGAATCTTCGTCCACGTATCGCGATGCCCGATCACGCGCACGTGCGCACCGGCGTGGAGCTCCGCGAACGGCGCGTCGTCGGAGTAACTGTGGAAGCCGCCGCCCGCGTACTTGCTGACCATCTCGTCGCGCATGACGATCTTCAAGAGCCGCGGTCGCTCGGTCCATAGTGCGAACGCGAGCTTGTCGAGCTTGACCACGATGCGCACCATCGTGGTCTGCTCGTCGATGATCGTGCCCGCGACTTCGGGTTGCGCGGGAGGTGCTTGCACGGTCGCGCCGCCGAGCTCCAGCGACGCGAGCCCCGGCACGACGAACGAGTGTGGATATGAGGCCGCGGTGAGCACGTCCATCGGATCGAGCGCGTCCGAATTCGATTTCGGATGCGAGCTCCCGACCGGCTTGGCGGTCGGTGGTGCCGTCGGAGCAGGAGCAGGAGCACCACCGCTACAGCTCGCGAGCAACCAAACCGCCGTCGTCCTCACCTGCCCGAAATAATAGCCGTCACCCTGCCGCCACGCTTATCCACCGGCCGCGTAACTGCTTACGCGTTACGCACCTTCGGCAAATTTCGCACTCGTCATTTCGATGCGTTACGCACTGCATCAAGTGGGCCCGCGATTGCAGACGTCCTCGGACAAGATGGAAATCGGCGTCATCACCAACCCGAACAGCCGCAAGAACCGTAACCGTCCTGACCGGGCGGAGAGGCTGCAACGCATCGTCGGGACCATGGGTGAGGTTCACGAGACGAGTTCGGTCGAGTCGATCAAGCCAGTGCTTCGCGATTTTCTTCGCAAGCAAGCCCGCTACTGGGTCGCCGATGGCGGCGACGGCGCGCTGCACTGGATGCTGCGCATGGGCATGGAGGTCCTCCAGGAGGACGAGTTCGTCGACCAGCATATCTCGCTGCCGATGACGCTTCCGACCAAGGGCGGCACGATCGATTTTGTCGCGAACAACGTCGGTATCACCGGCGATGCCGAGGGCATCCTCGCGATGCTCCGCGCGAACGTCGAGGACGGCAAGCTCGTGCAAGAGACCGAAGTTGACTCGATGGTGATCGACGGCATCCAGATCGTCGACGGTGTCGAGACTCCGTTCCGGACCTACGGCTTTGCTTCGGCAGCCGGTGGCATCGGTCAGCGGTTCTACTCGAAGTACTACGCGCACCGCGATCCGAACCCGCGCACGATCGTTCAGATCGTCGCCAACACCGTCGCGTCGGCGCCGATCTCGCTCACACCGCTCGCGCGTGGCCCCAAGATCGGCAACCTCAACACGTTCGCGAAAGAGATCTTCGCGCCCACGCCGTGCAAGGTCACGCTCGACGGCATGGTGCTGCCGGGCGACGCGTTCACCGGCGTGCACATCGCGTCGATGTCGATCAACCTCGGCAACGTACTGCGCTTCTTCGGCAAGGCGGATCAGCCGGGCCTGATGAACGCGATCGTCGGCTCGCCGTCGCCGTGGAGCATCATCCGTAACATCCCGCGCATGGCGCGTGGTGAAGAGATGAAGGGTCGCAACATCATCGATCGGCCGTGCCGCGAGATGACGATCGAAGCGAACAGCGGCGAGCTGCTCGAGCCGATCATCGACGGCGAGTACTACCGTAACGTCACCAAGCTCACGTATCACATCGGTCCGCGCGTGCGGATCCCGAAGGTCACCGCTGCCAAAGCGGCTGTGGCCTAGCCCTTCTTACAGGACACAGACGCCGGCCCCGCGCCGACGACCTCACACTTCGCCGCACCACAGGCCGCCGCCCCACAGGCGGTTTTTTGGTCTTTGAAGCACTTGCGACCGATCACGTAGCGGCAGTCTTTGCGGTCGCCGGAGTAGCGCCAGGTCGAAGCGGATTTGTGCTTCGGCTCGTCGAGCTCGCCCTGCTTTTTTGCCTCCGCGTACTGCTTCTCTTTCGCCGTCTGCGGTTCGTCGGCCTCGTTCGCAGAGCCACCGCAGGCGGCTGCGAGCTGCAGCGCTAGGACGAGACACACGAGCCGCAGCGACATGCCCGAGATCATGCCATAGTCCAGGCGTGGCCGACGACGATCGCGCGGTGAGAGAGCGGCTGGCAGCGCTCGACGCCGAGGTCAAGGCCGACGCGGACGCGCAGCGCGCCCGCAAGGACGTCGCGATGCAAAAGATCCGCGCGCAGCAGGCCGAGCAAGTCGAGCTCCGCCGCCGCCAGGCCGAGCTGGTCGCGCCGAAGAAGCAAAAGCTGCTCCCCGCGAAGACCCGGCGCGATCCTGATGACGATGACGACTTTGTGGATCACACCGGCGGGCTAGGCGGTGCACTCGAGCTCGCGAATCGCGCGAACCAGGTCAAGCAAGAGCTCCAGAAGGGCGGCGAGAAATCGTGGATCAAATCGGGCCTCGCCTCGATGCTGCTCGGTCCACTCGGTTGGCTCTACGCGGGGTCGTGGCGCGAAGCGATTCCCGCATCGGCCGGTTGGGTCATCGCCGGGACGATCGTCTCGAAGTTTTTGCCGATGTTCCTGCTGATGCCGGTCCTGCTCGTCGCGCTGCCGCTGTCAGGTATTGCAGGTGTCGTGTACGCATTGCAGTACAACCGGCACGGCTCGCGTCAGCGTTTGTTCGATAAGGACCCTGTCAAACAGCTGAAAAGCGGCGCCCGCGACTAGCCCGCGTGAGTTGTGAGGGAGGGCTACCGGAGTCTCCCCAACTGCGCGGTAAGATTGAACCAAGTGACCACGATGAGGACCTTTTTTGTACTCGCCGCGCTGACTGGCGTGGCGTCCGCACAGCCGGCCGCAAAACTCGCGCGAATCGCGGTCGTGCCGGTCGCTGCGGTCAACATCGATACGCAACGGGTCGATGCGCTCGCGCAGGATCTCGCGGAAGGCTTGAACGCCGAGCTCGAGGTCGAAGCCGTCGGCGGTCTCGATGTGCGGCGCAACTTGCGCGCGGATCTCCCGGCCGATTGCGCGACGCTGCCGAGCTGCGCCGCGGAGGTCGCGAAGGCCATGGGCGCGACGCAGATCCTGTTCGTCGTGATGGTCGATGCGAGTGGCACGGGCTCGCTGCAAGTCGATTCGACATGGGTCGAACCGAGCACCGGCAAGACCGGCAATCGCCCGAGCGTCTCGCTCTCGTCGATGACCGATGCCGACGCGAAGGTGCGGTTCCAGGAGAACGCGACCAAGTTCTTGCCCGATGCGAAGGTCCGGCCGAAGCTCAAGCTCGGCGGTGGCTCCTCGCTCTCGGTCAGCGATGCGAAGCCGCGCCACTTCACGACGCCGTCGCTCGTCACCGGTGGGGTCACGATCGTCGGCCTCGGCGTCGGCATCGGCTTTGGCCTCTCGGCCCGCAGCAAGTACAACACCTGCAACGCGGCCGTGACCTGCAGCCAGTCGCAGCGGGACTCGATCAATCACGTCGACCTGATCGCCGACATCGGCTATCTCGCGGCACTGGGCGGAGCGATCGCCACGGGCCTTTTGTTCGCGAGCTCGGGTGAGGAATCACACGTCATTGCAGCGCCCATGGAGAGTGGCGCATCGGTTTCGTACGTCGGGAGATTTTGATGCCTCCGACTGACTCCAATCGCGCCGAGCAAGCGCGGGCCGACTCGGTTCGCGTCGACAAGCTGATCGGCGAAGTACTCGCGAGCCGATATCAGATCGAAGCGCGGCTCGGTGAAGGTGCAATGGGGTCGGTCTACAAGGCCCGGCACGTCAAGGTCGGTCGTCCGTTCGCGGTCAAGGTCCTCCATCCTCGCCTGCTCGAGGACCAAAAGCAGCTGCAGCGGTTCGAGCGCGAAGCCGAGCTCGCCGGTCGGCTGCACCATCCGAACGTGATCGGGGTCGTCGATGTCGGCGAGACCTCCGATGGCCTGCGCTACATGGTGATGGACTTCGCCGAGGGTCATGACCTCGCATGGCTGATCTCGGAAGCACCGATGGCTCCCGAGCGCGTCATCCACCTCACGCGCCAGATGCTCGAAGGGCTGTATCACGCGCACGAAGAAGGCCTGATCCATCGCGACTTCAAACCCGAGAACGTGATCATCGAGCGCGATTCGCACGACGAAGAAGTGCCGCGCATCGTCGATTTCGGCATTGCGATCCTGCGCGAAGGTGGCGAGTTCACCGGCGGCGCGGGTCGGCTCACCACCAATGGTCTCGTGCTCGGCACGCCGCACTACATGGCGCCCGAACAAGCGGTCAACGATCCGATCGATCACCGGATCGATCTGTTCGCGCTCGGCATCATGATCTACGAGATGCTGTGCGGAAAGCTCCCGTTCGACGGCCATGGCGCCGAGGTCGCACGCGCGAACCTCATGCTCGATCCGCCGCTGATCGCGGATCGCGTGCCGTATCTCGAGGTCGATCCGCTGCTCGAAGCGCTGTCGCGCAAGATGATGCAGAAGAATCCAGACGATCGGCCCGCGACGGCAAAGGCGGCGCGAGAGATCCTCGATCTCATCGTCAAGGATCGTCAGGCAGCGGCCGCGATGCTCAACGTTCCGCTCGCCGCGGTGCGCGCGCCCAAAGCCACCGAGCCGGTCCAAGCACGCCACGTCGATGACAGCAGCGGCGACACATTTCCGCCGTCCTTCCGCGAAGCCGAGACGCCGCTGCAAGCGCCGACGATGGGAGCCGCGGTCGCGGTGCGCGCGCAGACGCCGGCGCGCGGAATCGATAATTCGCACATGCTCGGGAGCGAGCCGGCTGCGTACCAGAGCGACGTCGCGATTCCGGTCCCGAAGAACCGCACGCGCTTGATCGCGGGCGGGCTCGCCGCCGTGCTCGCGCTCGGCGGCATCTCATTCGTCGCGAGCCGCAAGACCGACGACGAGCTCCCGCCCGGTGCGAAGCGTCCCGGCGAGGTCGGCAGCGTGGTCACGATGAGCGAGATCAAGCCCGCGCCAAAGCCCGATGTGCCGCCGCCGGTCACCGAGGTCAAGACCGAGGTCAAGACCGAGACCCCGCCCGTGGTCGAACCGAAGGTCGAGCCGACGCCGATACCGGCACCGATACCGGCACCAATACCGGAACCGATACCGGCACCGACGAAAATCGTGGCGAAGACACCGACGAAGGCGCAGCCCAAGCAGCAGGTCAAAACGACGCCGCCGGCGGTCTCCGCCGTCGTGCCGCCGACGCCCACGAAGGTCGAGACGCACGTGCAGCCACGGGCTGATGTGAAGAAGGAACTTCCAGCCGCGTACGACTCGAACGCGTTCCGTACGCAGTGGGCGAACGTCGGTACCGAGCTACGGTCGTTCTCGCAGGCGAACGGCTCGAGCAACGTGACCGATCTGCAGGCCCAGTACAGCGCGATCAACTTCATTAGCTCGGCGTCATCGCAGGTGAATCGCGAAGCGGCGCGAACGACGCTCGACAGGATTCACGCAAAGATCGCCGGGCTCAAGAAGTAGTCCACTACTCCGGCACGCCGCCGGGAAGAAACGCGATCTCTGCGCAGTTGCCAGATTCCGGATGAACGAGGATGTTCCCGCCGGGAACAGCGACGCAGATTTTGTTGTAGCCCGCGGTGAGGGTCACCTTTGGTTGCGCAAGTCCACTGCCACCGAAGCTCAAGGTGAATGCTTCACCGGCAACATCCATCGGTTGGTAGACCTGCCCGACGAATTCGGTGACGCCAATCGGGCCTATCACCTGGATCACGCTGCCGGTGACGATCTGGGCATAGGTGACGAAGTCGACCTGCTTGAAGGTAGCGCCTTGATACGCAGTTGGCGTCGATGAGGTTGGCGCTCCCATTGGAGCGTCGTACCGCACCCGACCGGTGCCACCCGCGCCGCCAGCACCCCCGCCGGTCCCCGTTGCGGCGCCAGGCGTTGCGGTGGCTGTCGTCACCGAGAGTGTTCCACCGGACTTCAAGAGCACCGTTCCACCAGAACCACCGCCACCATTGGCGCCCCCGGAGCTACCGGCAACGCCATTGGCAGCGACGGAGTTGACCGTCAGATCGCCTGCAGCATCGAGATAGATCGTGCCGCCGCCGCCGCCACCAGGACCAGTGGAACCAATCGTAGTAGCGCCGGCACCACCGCCACCACTCGCTTCCATGTCGAGCTCGAGAATGGCTGGCGAGCCCTGAGCTCCACCTCCCGCAGCCGCCGTCATGCCCAGTCCCGCGACGGTTCCGTTTGCACCTGCCATCGCATGACCGCCGCCGCCGCCGCCACTGTTGGTGTTACCGAATCCGCCACCGCAGGGATAGCCCGCTGCGTTCGTCGTCAGCGCGGAACCAGACGCTGCCCCCGAACAACCGCCGGGCCCTGGCATCGTCGCGGATGCGTTCGCGGTGATGTCCGCGCCGAAGATGATCGCCGATTCTGAGCGCAGGTGAATGAGCGTTGCGGTCGTGCTCGCCGGAAATGGATTCGGCGCTGAGATGTTGATGCTCGAATACCGCTTGCCCTCGGCGGGTGGCGCCGTGATTGCGGTCTTCAGCTGATCGAGGAACTGCACCTTCAGCCCGCCGGCGGACGCGCCCTCGAGCGTCCTGGTCACCCCTCCACCGTTATCGACGGTGATGTTCAGCGCGAGAGTCCCTGCGGCCTGGTCTTGGACCATGTCGATCGGCACGGCCAGGCTGATCGCGATGAAGGTATGGTCGAGTGCGATCTTGGTATCGATGACCGTGATCTGCGTCGCCGCACCGGTTGCCGGGGTCACCGTCACGATTGCATTCTTGGAAATGTCCGAGCCTCGAACCACGACCAATGCCGGGCGCGAGCTCCCTTGGCCGACGCCTTCGTAGACCACGGTCGGATAGACCGAAGCCAACGCGAGCGCCGATGGATTCACATCGACAATTTTTTCAGCGTCGATGACGTGCGTGCCGCTGTCGTTGGTCTTGTCGATGTTGTTCGGGTTGTAAATAAACGAGCAGCCGCCGGCGCAGAGTGTCGCTGTCAGAGCTGCAAGCCAGTCCCTCATATCCTCACTATATCGGTCAGCTAGCCGCGCGATCTACATCCTCACGGTCATCTGCGGGTCGCGAACAAACGTGCACGACGTGTGTCACAAGCGCGCACCCATCGAAGCAGGTTCTCGGTCTATGGTTCGCGGACATGCGCGCGCTGCTGATCGAAAAAGGCACCCCCGGCACCGTCACCACCGTCGACGAGTCGAAGCTCCCCGACCGTGCGGTCACGGTGCGTGTGAGCCACTCCACGTTGAACTACAAGGACGGCCTCGCCATTACCGGCAAGGGCCCCGTGGTTCGCAACTTCCCGATGGTTGCCGGTATCGACCTGGTCGGCACCGTCGAGACCAGCAGCGATCCGCGCTGGAACGCTGGCGATGCGGTACTCGTGAACGGTTTCGGCCTCGGCGAGCTGCATTGGGGCGGGTTGGCGGAGAAAGCGCGTGTCGATGGCGATTGGCTGACCGCACTGCCCACCGGCCTCAGCCCTGCTCGTGCCGCAGCGATCGGCACGGCGGGTTACACCGCGATGCTGTGCGTGATGGGCCTCGAGCGCCTCGGCATGACGCCCTCGCGTGGCGAAGCGATCGTGACTGGCGCGAATGGTGGCGTCGGCGGCATCGCGATCCAGCTGCTCGCGAAGCTCGGCTACAAGGTCGTCGCATCGACCGGTCGGCTCGAAGAAGCCGACTACTTGAAGCAGCTCGGTGCCTCGGAGGTCATCGATCGCAAGACGCTCTCGGAGCCGAATCCGCGCCCGCTGCAGAAGGCGCGCTACGCGGCAGCGGTGGATAGTGTAGGCAGCCACACGCTCGCAAATGTGTGCGCGCAGATGCTCGATGATGGTGTGGTGACAGCATGTGGGCTGGCTCAGGGCGCGGACTTTTCCTCGACGGTGATTCCATTCATCCTGCGCGGCGTGGTGCTGGTCGGAATTCACTCGGTGTATCGATCCGCCGCGGATCGCGAGACCGCGTGGAAGCGGCTCGCCACCGAGCTCGATCTCGCGAAGCTCGACCTCATGACCCGGACCGTCGCGCTCGACGACGCTGTCGCGGCCGCAAGTGATCTGCTCGCGGGCAAGGTGCGCGGCCGGCTCGTCGTCGCGATCTGACGCGGTCGGTCGCGCTGAAAATAATTACACCGTGAGGGGTGGCTTGCGCGCCTCGCTAGAACGCGAGATGTTTCGGGTGCATGGCGAACTGCCTCTTGTGCGCGTCGCCTCGCTCGATCGGCTTGCTCTGTACGGCCCATGGCGTCGCGATCGCGTCGCCCGGCATCACGAGCGAACAGGTCTTCTCGCGGATAACTGATGGTATGGCATCGCTGGTCGATGCGTGGGGTTGCGCGCACGCGCTGGCCAATGGCACCAAGATCGGTCGTGACCCGCGCGCTGAGCTCGCGGTCTTGCACGCATCGGTGTCGAGCGAGCACGCGACCGCAAAGCTCGAAGGCACCACGTGGCACCTCGTCGATAGCGCGAGCCGTAACGGGACCGAGGTCAACGACCAGCGGTCGCCTGATGCGGTGCTGCCGAGTGGCGCCACGATTCGGCTCGGCGATGTGCGGTTCTACTTCTGGCCGGAGTCGCTGCCGAAGATGGAGCCGCCGCGTGGCTCGGGTCGGACCGCGCCCACGCGGCGCGACGACCTCGTGTTCAGTGCGAAGGTCACCACGCCGAAGGGCACCGCGCTCGATCTGCGCCAGCGCGTAGATGGCGGCGTGCTGCGCGTTGCGGACAGCTCGATCGAGCTCGCCGCGATGGAGTTTGGTCTCTTGCAGCTGCTCGTCGAGCGGCGGCGGATCGTGGCCGATGCGGAGCTCGCATATGTCGCGTGGCACGAGATCGCCGATGCGCTAGCGTTCAAATCCGTCCAGGCCGATAGCGAGAACGTGCGCGAGCTCGTGCATCGCGTACGTCGCAAGCTCGGTTCGGTCGCGGCGGATGATTTGATCGAGAGCAAGCGCGGTGTCGGTTACCGGCTCGCCGGCGAGCCCGGGTAGTCGTTTCGTAATGGCAGGCTCACCTCGTCGTCGTCGCCAGGTCTGGTTGGGCCGCCGGATTCGCCGGCTCGGTCTGGCGTGGGAGAACGCGCTCGAGATCGCCCGTTCCGGTCGGCTGACCGCTCCGTACGGTGCGGCCTTCGAGATCATGCACGAGGAGAAAGTGTATCGGCTGCGTCGCTACGCGAATGCCGCGAAGCTTGTCGCCGAGCCCTTGCTACTGATTCCGCCGCTGATGGTTGCGTCCGAGGTCTACGACATCTCGCCCGACGTCTCGGCCGTTGCGTATCTCACGGGCCAGGGCGTCGACGTGTGGCTCGCCGATTTCGGTGCCCCGGAGCGCGAGCAGGGCGGCATGGATCGCACGCTCGACGATCACATCCGTGCGGTCAGCGACGCTATCGATCGCGTGCGCGCGGCGACGGGCCGCAACGTGCACATCGCCGGCTACTCGCAAGGTGGCATGTTTTGCTACCAGGCGGCGGCGTTTCGCAAATCCGATGGCGTCGCTTCGATCATCGCGATGGGCTCGCCGGTCGATCTGCATCGCCAGCTCGCGATCGACGAGGACCTGACCGAGCGGCTGACCGCCGGGTTGCGATCGGTGATGCAGTGGCCGCTCGCGCGGATCGAAGGGCTGCCGAGCTCGTTCACGGCGCCCGCGTTCAAGCTGTTCTCCGCGCGAAAGGAAGTGACAGCGTTGCTCGATTTCGTGCGCAACCTGCACGATCGATCCGCGCTCGAGAAACGCGAAGCGAAGCGGCTGTTCCTGGGTGGCCAAGGCTTCGTCGCGTGGCCGGGTCCGGCGCTTCGCAAGTTCGTCGATGAAGTCGTCGTCGACAATCGGCTCGCGAGCGGTGGCTTCGTCGTCGATGGTCACACCGTCACGCTCGCGGATCTGACCTGCCCCATCCTGTATTTTGTCGGTAGCCGTGACGAGATGGGCCGGCCGGGCGCCGTGCGTGGCATCCGGCGCGCGGCACCGCACGTGCCGAAGATGTACGAGATCCCGCTCAAGGCGGGACACTTCGGCTTGGTCGTCGGCACGACGGCCTTGACCGTGACGTGGCCGAGCGTCGTCGAGTGGATGCGTGGCCAGATCCCCGCGACTGCGGTCGACGTGCTCGCCGGCGATGTCCCGGATCTCCATCTCGACGACCCCAACGACCCCAACGACCCCGACGACCCCGACGACCCCGACGATCATCACGACGGCAGCACGTTCGACCTCGCGAAGGATGTCGTCGAGAGCGCGGCGCGCACGGCTCTGAGCCGGCTCGAGGGATTGGCTGAAGACCTCGGTCACTATCTCGACACCGCGCGGTTCCAGCTGCCGCGGCTCAACAAGCTGCGCAACCTCCAGGATGATTCGTTCGTCAGTCTCGGCCGCACGCTCGGCGATCAGGCTTCCAAGATCGGCGAACGCACGTTCTTTCTGTGGCGCGGTCGCGCGTTCACGTTCGCGGATGCGAATCGCCGAGTCGATGCGATCGTGCGCGGCTTGATCGCGTGCGGCTGCAAGCCGGGGATGCGCGTCGGCGTGATGATGAAGTCGCGGCCATCGCATCTCTCTGTCGTCGCCGCGATCAACCGGCTCGGCGCGGTCGCGGTGTTGATCTCGCCGGAGACCCGCGACGAGATCGTGCCGAAGGCCTTCGAACTCGGCGAGACCGAGGTCGTGATCGTCGATCCAGAAAATGCAGCACGCATACGCGCGCTCACCGGGATCAAGATCCTCGTGCTCGGTGGCGTCGGAGAGCAGGGCGATGCGCTGCCCGGTGAAGTGCGCGCGCCGCGCGTGATTCCCGCCGGCGTGATCGACCTCGAGACGATCGATCCTAGCGCGATCACCCTGCCCGCCTGGTACAAGGCCGATCAGGGTCGTGCGCGTGACCTCGCGATGATCTTCGTCACCTCGGGTGCGCACGAACCGGCACGTGCGCATCGCGTGACAAATCGCCGCTGGGCGATCTCGGCGCTCGGCGCGGCCGCGGCGGCGACGCTGACCACGCGCGACACCGTCTACTGCTGCCTGCCGCTGCATCATCCGACCGGCACGCTCGTCGCGACCGGCAGCGCACTCGCGAGTGGCGCGCGCCTCGCGCTCGCGTCGCAGTTCGAGCCCGCGACATTCTGGGATGAAGTGCGGCGCTACGGCGTCAGCGTCACGTTCTACGCCGGTGAGATGTGTCGTCGTCTCGTCGATGCTGCGCCGGTCGTCGGAGAGCAGAACAATCCGGTGCGGTTGTTCGCGGGCTCCGGCATGCGCCCCGATGTCTGGCGCCGGCTGGTCGATCGGTTCGGACCGGTCGGCGTACTCGAGCTCTACGCCTCGACCGAAGCGAGCGCCGTGCTCGCGAACACCGCCGGCAAGAAGGTCGGCTCGGTCGGGCGCCCGCTCCCCGGTAGCGCCCACGTCGCGGTCGCGGCGTGGGACGAACGCGCGAACGAGCTGGTACGCGATGCGCGCGGCTTCCTCGTACACGCGCGGCTCGACGAGCCCGGCATGCTCATCGCTAAGTTGTCGGGCGCCGGCTCCGATGTCGCTCATATCGATCCGAAGCGCACCCTTGCCGATGCGTTCGAGGCCGGCGACTCGTGGTTCATCACGGGCGACTTCATGCGCGTCGATGCCGAGGGCGACTACTGGTTCGTCGATCGCCATGGTCAGATGGTGCGCAGCAAGGGCGGCTTCATCGCATCGACCCGGATCGAAGATGCGCTGTATGGCTATGCCGCGGTGGCGCTGTGCATCGTCGCGGCGAGGCCGATCGATCTCGGTTTCGAAATTCCGATCGCGGCCTTGCAGCTTCGTCCGGGTGCCACGATCGATCTCGCCGCGCTCGGCACCGCGGTCAAGGAGCTCCCCGAGTTCGCGCGCCCGCGTCGCGTGCACGTCGTCGCGCAGCTACCGATGACCGATGGCTATCGCGTGATCAAGGCAGGCTTGGCCGAGCTCGATCGCACGAGCACCACGAACGTCTACGCGTGGGATCCGCGCGACGAGCGCTACATCAAGCCGCTCTCGATCGCGGCTAACTGATCTGGCGTTCAACTACTTCGTGCGCGGCGAGCCTGGCGATACGCCAGACACGCGACGAGCTCGTCGTCGACGCCGTGAGCTTGCATCCAAAAGATCTAGTCGCCCTGATACGCATCGAAGCCGATGTAGCCGCGACCGGGCGACGCATCGTTGTGCTCGACGATGCTCGCGAGCTCGTCGACCTGCGCGGTAAGAAAGGTGATCTCGCGGATCTTCTTCGGCAGCTGCTCGGCTGGTGCGGTCCTGGTCGCCAGGACGCGTTCCGCGATCGTCCGGACCAGCACGTCCAGTGTCAGCTTTGCTTCCCACGCACGTGTCCCTGGCTTTGACGATGCAGGCGCCGGTCGGAGCTTGGCGACGATCGCGACGATCACGACCATCAGACCAACGCCGATCGCGATCCCGTAACCAGTGCTGCCCAGCGCGCGCGCAGCCACGACGCCCACTGCCGCCGGCAACCCGACCGTGAGCGCGAGTCTCGGATAGTTCATGCAGAGTGGAGCCCGCGCAGCGCCCGCAGTCGCAGATAAACGCAGGCCCGTAACCGCCCGTAACCATCATGCTCCGCGGGTATCCAAATTCGCGTGGAACTGCTCCAGATGCTCGTGATCTGCGCGGCCTGCACGCACTCGCAGGTACGAGCGCCGGTCCACACGGCACCCTTCGCGTCAGCCGTGGATCGACTGCTCGGCGAGTATCACGCGCGTGGCGATTTCGATGGCGTCGTCGCGATCGCCAAGCTCGGGCTCACGAGCTGGGGTGTCGCCGCGCAACATCCCCCGATCACGGTTCGCAGCTACCGCACCGATGGAGCGCGCTCACCCGACGTCGAGCTCGCGGCGTTTGGACCGGCGGGCGCGATCTATGGCGACGCGACCGATCTTTCGGTGTTCAGCCAGGCGCTGCTCGATCACCGCCTGCTCGACGCCGCCTCGATGACGATCATGGCCACCGGCGATCCACAGCTCGGCATGGAAGCGCTCGGCTCGTGGGGCTACGAGCTCCCGGTGCCCGGTCACACGACGCCGGTCGCGCTCGTCGAGCGCCAAGGCAACATCTACGGCACGCGCATCCTCGCGCTTGCTTCGCCATCCGACGACTTCACCATCTCGATCCTCGCGACGAACGAGCGGGCCGACCTGTTCAACTTGTGGACCCGCAAGGGCTTGCCGTTCGAGCTCGTCACGCTCGTAGCGAGATAGCAGACGGTGTAGCTTCGAGATGTGAAGCTCGTGCTCCTGCTGTGTGTGCTCGGTGCGTGTCACGGCGCGGATCCCTCGAGCGGCGCGTGCGCGGGCATCGAACCGCCGGTCACAGAGGCTCGCAACGTACCGGGCCCGTGGCCGGTCGGCGTCAAGACGATCGAGCTCGATGGCACGACGATCGAGGTCTGGTATCCGGCGAAGCCCGGCTCGGACATTGGTCATCCGCACGCCCGTTACGATCTGCGCGCAGCGATGCCGCCCGTCGAGGCAGCGAAGATTCCCGATCCAGACAATGCGTGGCTCGAGTGCGCGTGCACGCGCGACCTGCCGGTCGACGACACGCACGGTCGATATCCCGCGATCGTGTTCTTGCACGGCGCCGCATCGTTTCGCGCGCAGAGCGCCTTTCTCGCGACGCACTGGGCGAGCCGCGGGTTCGTGGTGCTCGCGCCCGAGATGCCTGGCATCGGTCTCGCAGCCGTGATGGGTGGGCCGCAGGAGTTCCCGTTGATGCTGCCGTCCAAGATCGTGGCGCTGATCGAGCACGCGCCCGCGCAGGATCCGCTCGCCTTTTTGCGCGCACGGCTCGGCGACCGGCTCGCGATCGTCGGCCATTCGTTGGGCGCCTTGCTCGCGAATTCGGTCCCAGATCAAGCGGCGGTCGCGGTGCGCATCGCACTCGCTGGCGCAGCGCCGAACGAGGGCAGCGCCGCCACCCTGACCATGCTCGGCGATCACGATCACATCGGCGGCGGCAGTGCCGCGGCTCCCGCGCACGGCCGAGTCGTCGTGGTGCATCGCGCCGGGCATCTCGCATTCACGGACCTGTGCGGCGTCGGTGCCGACCGAGGTGGCTCGGTCGCGATCGCGAAAGCGCATGGCGTCGAGATACCCGAGCTCGTCGTGCAGCTCGCGAACGACGGCTGCGGCTCCGACGATGCGCCATTCACCACGACGGCTCCGGTCATCCGTGCGGTGACCGCCGCGATGCTCGAACAAACGCTGCGCTGCGACCGCGGCGCGGCCGCCGATTTGGTGACACTTTCCGCTGCCCGGTGAGGCGGAGCTGGACCTTGCTCGTGTCATTGCAGCTCGTACACGATGCACCACACACGATCCGGTCTGCCGCGGGACAGCTCGTGGCGATCTCGCACGCGAACGTCGTCGCGGTCCCCGACGGCATCGCGCAGTAAAGTGACACGATCATCTGGCACGCCGTTGCGCAGCCGTTACCGATGACGATTTCGATCTTCGTGGCGGGTGCGGCGCGCTTCACGTCGAGCCGAAACGCCGATCGCGACCATATTGAGCCAGCTCGCGTACTTCGGAATGAAGTGGCATTCGAGGCGGCTGAGAATGCGGGGTGGCTTCGACGAGCGCAACGCGCTGATACAAAGCCGACGCCGAGTGGGCCGCGTCGGCGCACCGCGAGCTGGAACCACGAGGAGGCGCTGTCGGCGACCGCGGGGCTCGATCGGAAACCGGCCGCGACCATGCAGCTGGCCTCGCGAGTGCACCAGCGACCACACGAAGCGCAACAACAACCATACGGAGATACTCACGATGCAGACGCTCACGCTCGACACGCAGTCCGCTTTCGAAGCCCTCGACCTCGCCCAGCTCGACTCGATCATCGGCGGGGACGCTGTCGATACCGGCGGCCAGGTCGGCGAATTCGTCGGCAAGTACGCAGGCGCGGGTGCGGGAGCCGTCGGTGGCGGCGCGCTCGGCGGCCTCGTCACTACGCCCACCGTTACCGGTGTGCCAGTCGGCGTCACCGTCGGCGCGGGCATCGGCGGCGCGGCTGGCTACGACCTCGGCGGTACGGTTGGCCGCGCGGCCGGTCGCGGTGCGGTACAAGGCGCTCAATGGGTCGGCGACCAGGCCCAGAGCGCCTGGAACGGCGCGCGTCGGATGACGGGCTGGTGATCCAGCTCCGCACGAGTCGTCGCGATCTCGCGATCGCGGTCGCGGTCGCCAGTGCCTCCGTCGCGTGGCGTACGGGCGCGCATCCTGTCGCTGCGATCGCCAGCGGCATCGTGTCGGCCGCGATCGCGTTCGCGATCCATCGCTGGTGTCACCGACGCGGCTACCGGACCGGGGAATCAAGCAATGCGCAGCCTCAAGAGCCGTCGCTTCATGGTGGGCAGAGCACGTCCGAGCAGACGGACGCGCCGGCACCTGCAGCGGTACACGCGGCGATCGTAGCCCAGGTGCACGGGATGGCCGCGCCGCCGAACGTGAACGTAGTACCCGCGACACACACGACGCCGACCGCAGCGCATCCCGCGCTCGCTGCGCCCCAACACGCTGCGCGACAAGCGACACCGCCGATGCTCGCGACTTGGATCGCGCAGCCATCGTTGGGATCTCCACCGTTGCTGCACGTGGCGCAAGTGCCATCCGCCTCACAGCTCTGATCTCCACCACTGCCTCCGTCACTGCCACCCGTGTCTCCGCCACCCGTGTCTCCGCCACCCGGGTCTCCGCCACCCGGGTCTCCACCGCCAGTGTCACCGCCGCCACCTTCGCCGCCGCCACCTTCGCCGCCGCCGCCGCCGCCACCACCGCCGCCACCACCACCACCACCACCGTCGTCGCCACCTTCTTCGAGAAGGTTGCTCTGCTTGCTGCCGGTCTTCTGATCCGCCTGGATGCAGGCGGCAGCAAACATGAATGTCATCGTTGCGATTCCAAAAATTCGTTGGCGCTTCATGCGTAGTAACTAACACGCGAGCGTTCGAGATCGTGCGCCAAACACTTTCGCGTTCGCGCCACGCCACGCTGCGTTGCGTTGCGTTGCGTTGCGTTGCGTTGCGTTGCGTTGCGTTGCGTTGCGGTGGGAAACGAAAAAGACCCGCGCAGCTCGTGTCCGATCCCGTGGGTGGTTATGTTCGCGATCGGTCGTTCATGGTTTGGGTACAGTCGCCCCACCGGTTCGGTGCAACGCATCGCAGCCCACTCATGTTCACGACGCTGCTGCACACGAAGGTCGCCGTGCCGTTCGATCTGTTTCAAGACCTGTCGCAGGCCCTGCGCGTGGAACCGCGATCGGTCACTTTTACGCGGACCACGCGCGTCGAGCGGGCTCGCGCTCGAGGTCGGGACTTGCGGTCGGCGTGATCGGCGGGTACCAGGACTCCGCACCCGCGTGCGCCCAGAGCGTTGCCACTGCGATCAGGAGCGTCGCCGCGTGCGAGCGCTACCGATCAGGTTTCAATTCAGACCATCAAGCGCGTCGCCGCAGGGACCGTCGTTCCGGCCAGCACTCCGACATGGCCGTTGGCGAGCGTGCACATCGAGAAGTGCGAGAGGCTGACCGATGCCGGGCCACCCGTCACCGTGCCGTTGAACGCGAATATCGCACCGTGAGCTGGGCAGCGGTACTGACTGCCGGAGACCGCGATGGTCACGCCCTGG
Organism: Kofleriaceae bacterium; assembly: GCA_043759355.1. Taxonomy (GTDB): domain Bacteria; phylum Myxococcota_A; class Polyangia; order Haliangiales; family Haliangiaceae; genus JABFXX01. The sequence continues at coordinate 26,720 of JAYVLQ010000033.1, read as the reverse complement.
TGTGTACATCGTGCACTCACTGCGAACAGGCCACCGCTGTCGCGCACGACGAAGAACTTGCCGCTCGCGACGTACACCGGCGTGTTGAGGGTGAACATCATCGGCGGGCCGACGTCGGTGCCCGTACCGCACGTGGCGCTGCCGCTTCCACTCGCATCGGGTGGCGGCACCGAGCCGTCAGGTCCTAGTTGCGAGGTGCCGTTGGACGAACATCCCACGATCGCCAATCCGCCTGCCGCGAGGCCGACCGCTGCACAGAACTCACGTCGCGAGAGAGTGAGGAGACCTGGTGCGCGTTTCATGCGAGCCGAGCATTGCGGATCTCGGCGCGCGCGTGAGGCGAGAGTGATCACAGTCGATGACGACGAGCTCATAAAAGCGCTCATCGCGATACGCGATACGCGACCCGCGTGGCTCGCATCACGTTCGGTGCACCAAGATGCCACCGGCAAGGACTGGATCACGTTCCCAAAACCGTTCGACCGCGATTGCATGTGAAAGGCGCGGTCTGTTCAGGATGCTCGGTACATGCCGGTCGGAGACCGGGTCAGTGTTCGCTACGCGCATCAAGGGGCGACCGATCAGGCAGTGGCGACGCACGCGCTCGACGATGGTCACCCGCTGTGGGATCGTCCTGAGTGAGAGATCACTGCGCTGCCATCTTCGAGTGCACAGAGCTCGACGATGAAGCCTTCGGGCGCTCGATGTCGCCACCACCACACACCGGAGATCACCCCGATCACGAGGAAGGCTCTCCGATGCGGCGACGCGTCCCTGGCCGCTTGCCCACCCGCGCACGCTAACGTCCTCGATAAACCGCGATCTAGCGCGCGGTGCCAGTGGCGCGTCTCCTTCGAAGAGTCTGCGATTTAGCGAGTTGTGGTGGGGGCAGAAGGGCTCGAACCTTCAACCAGCGGATTAAGAGTCCGATGCTCTACCATTGAGCTATGCCCCCGGGCTGTTGTGCGTGACGTCTGCAGTTTTCAGTGAGTCCGAAGGGATTCGAACCCCTGACCTACGGGTTCGAAGCCCGGCGCTCTATCCAGCTGAGCTACGGACCCGACTCGGCGGCGGAATAGATAGCGGCCCGCGACCCGGTGTGTCAAGTGGATCGCGCACCCACGCGTTACGACCGCGTAATAACTATTCCTTCTAACCGAAACCGCGTTCAGGTATACGAGGTCTCTATTCGTTCGACCGCGGATGGAGGGACCCGTGATCGTTTTTTCGACTCGCATCAACCGTATTTTGTCCGTGCTCTTTGTCGTTTCGATGGGGGCTTGCGGAAACTTTGGTAGCTGTTCGGCATGTGGAGCATCGGCACCACTTCCAACCGGCGGTCTACCCGGCAGTCAGACGGTGGAAGGCGGCGCGCAGATCCGCGTCACACCGCAGGGCTTCGCCAAACTCACATCGGTGTTGCCCGGCATCGTGAACCAGGCGTTCGCGGCCGGCACGTGCGTGCCGCAAGGCCAAGCCGGGTTCTCGACGTTCGGTGCGTTCACCGGCCTCAAGTACTGCAACGCCACCGCGAACGGCTGCAGCCCGGGCTGCAAGATCAATGTGGGCGTGAATCCTGGTGGGTTGACGACGCAGGTCGTCGGCAATGACCTCCGGCTCAATCTCTCGACGACGATCAACGCGAAGTTTCACGGCGATGCCTACGTGGTGAGCGGCCACGTCGCGAGTTGTGATCTGGACGCGACGTCGAACGACCTCGGCGGCAGCTTCGATGTCGCTTTCGGCATCACGCCTTCGAACGGCGAGCTCAACATCCACCTCGCTCACATCAACGACTTTCACCTGAGCCTCAACTTCAGTGGCTGTGGTTTCGTGTCGTCGGTCGCGAACTTCTTTACCAACGCGGTGGATGCGATCCTCGGATCGTTCATCGCGGATCTGCTCACGCCGATCATCGATCCGTTGATCCAGGGCTTCTTGCCGAGCCCGCTCGGCATCGCGAGCATCACGGACATCGGCAAGCTGCTCGGTGGCGTCTCGCCTGGCACGAAAGCCACGCTCGAGACCCGGATCGTCCCGGGTGGCTACGCGAACCTCGTCGGCAACGGCCTGAGCCTCGGCGTGATCACCGGCCTCAACTCGGATGCGGATCTGTCGACCCGCACCGGGACGCGCCCGGATAACGTCCCGTACGTCAGCGAGCCGAATACCTGCGTGCCGCCGCTGCCGACCCCGGACTTCGCGGCCGCGCCGCATAACCTGCCGACCGTGAACCGCTCGGCGCTCACGAACCCCGCCAAGGCGTTCTCGCTCACCGCGGCGAACGACTTCAACGGTGCCAACGAGACCGGCTCGAACGTACCCGATATCAAGATGGGCCTCTCGGAGACGATGCTCGATCAGCTCGGTCATCACCTCGTCACCTCGGGTGCGATGTGTCTCGGCGTCGGGACCAGCACGATCGCGCAGCTCAATGTCGGCACGATCAGCCTGCTCGTTCCTTCGATCGGCGAGCTCCAGAGCACGCAGGGCAACGACCCGCTGCTGCTCGTGACGCGCCCGCAGCGCGCGATCGACTTCACGATCGGCGACAACACGGTCGCGTCGCCCGCGATCACGATGGCGCTCTCGCACCTCGAAGTCGACTTCTACGCCTTCCTCTACGAGCGCTACGTCCGCGTGTTCACGATGGATCTGACGATGAACATCGGCATCAACCTCGAGTTCTCGCAGGTCGCTGGCATGCCCGCGATGGTCAAGCCCTCGCTCGTCGGCATCTCGTCGAGCGCGGTGCACGTCACCGTCCTCAACAGCGAGTTCGTCAAGGAGACCCCGGACCACCTCCAGATGGTGCTGCCGTCGGTGTTCGATCTCGTCACGCCGCTGCTCGGCAACCTCCCGCCGATCGCGCTGCCTTCGTTCGCGGGCTTCACGCTCAACAACCCGACGATCGCGCACGTCATCACGAACCAGGACAACTTCCTCGCGATCACCGCCTCGCTCGGTGCGGGCTTCTCGGCGCGCCGGCTCGCGACGACCGAGCCGCTCGCCGCGGTCGCGGTCCAGGCGCTGGACCAGGAGCTCGGCCCGACGATCGCGCCGAGCACCGGCACCGCGCATCTGAGGGGCGTCGTCACGCCGGCTCCCGAAGTCGTGCGCGCCGCGCTCTCGAATCAGACCGGCGCCAAGCTGCCGGAAGTCACGATCGACGTCGATCACTTCGACGCCGCCGGTCGCGAGCTCGAATGGAGCTGGAACCTCGACGGCGGCCTCTATCGCCAGTGGTCCTCGGCGAGCCCGCTCGTCATCGCCGACCGCGCGTTCGCGTGGCAGGGCAAGTTCGACATCGGCCTGATCTCGCGGGTGAAGGGTGACATCCACACGCAGTCGGATGAAGTTCGCATCCCGGTGATCGTCGACTCGGTCGGCCCCAAGATCTTCGACGACAAGCTCGTCGACAACGACGGCACGTTCAGCGTGCCGGTGTGGGACATCGTCAGCGGCAAGGACGTGCAAGTCGCGTTCGGTCGCCCGGGCGATGACAAGCCGCGCACCGAGTGGACGTATCAGGGCGACGCGGCGTTCACGCGCGAGCAGTACGAGAAGCTGCAGTTCGCCGGGGACATCCAGGTCTTCGCGCGTGACGAAGCGGGCAACGTCGCGGTCGCGCTCGTCGCGCCGTTCCACGGGACGTCGGGCAGCGCGGGTTGCACCTCGTGCAACTCGACCGGCGCACCGACCAGCGGCAGCCTGGTGCTGTTCGGCATCGTCGGTGTCGGCCTCCTGCGCCGCCGTCGCAAGCCGAGCAAGCGCACGATCAAGATGGTCTCGACGTTCGCGCTATGGGCGGGCGCCTCGGTCGCCGCCTCGATGCAGCCGGGCTGTAGCTGCAGCGACAAGACCAGCGCGTGCGAAATGACCGCGGATTGCACGATGTGCCCCGAAGGTCAGATCCCGTTCTGCATCGACAACACCTGCGTGTGCTCGACGGATATCCCGGCCGGCAAGGTCGGCCCGTACAGCGACATCGGCGTCAACGCCGCTGGCGACATGTGGGTTTCGGCGTACGCGCAATCGCACGGCGACCTCGTCGTCGCGCACGCGATGGGCGGCCGGATTCCCGACAAAGACTGGGAGTGGGTCGATGGCATTCCGGTTGGCCCGATCACGGTTCCGGGTTCGACGATCCGTGGCGGCGTCGAGGACGACGGCGCCAACGTCGGCATGTACACCAGCATCGCCGTCGCCTCGGATAGCACCGTGTACGTCTCGTACTTCGATGTCGATCGCGGCGCGCTCAAGCTCGCCGTGCGTGGCCTCGATGGCACGTGGGCCAAGACCGATGTCGAGCTCGCGACCGGCGCGGGAGATACCGGCTCGTCGACCAATGCGGTCGGCATGTGGAGCTCGCTCACGCTCGACCCGCAGGGTCGTCCCGGCATCGCGTACCTCGCGCACCTCAACGACGCGAACGGGCTGCGCGCCGAAGTTCACTTCGCGCAGGCCACCCTCGTCGTCCCGACCGGCCCGGCCGACTGGACGATCGCGCTCGTCGATACCGGCCTCATCCCGGCCAACGATCCGAACAACCCGAACATCTATCCGCTGCCCGAAGGTCTCGGCCTGTTCATCGATTCGTCGCGCACGCCGACCGGCACCCCGGTCGTGACGTACTACGACCGGTCGAAGGGCGACCTCAAGGTCGCGAAGTGGGACACCGCGATGAACAAGTTCGCCGCGGCGATCACGCTCGATGGCTCGAACGGCACCGATGTCGGCTGGTCGCCATCGGTGCAGGTCCAGCCGGATGGCAAGGTCGCGGTCGCGTACGTCAGCGCCACCACGGACGACCTCAAGTACATCGTCGAAGGCGGCATGCCCGAGATCATCGACGACGGCTACCGCATCGTCGGCACGACCGTCGATGGCTTGCCGAAGCCCGAGTATCACTTCGTCGGCGATGACGCCGGCCTCGTACTCTCGAACGGCGTCCCGCAGGTGCTCTACCAGGACGCCACCACGCAGGAGCTCCTGCTCGCGACCCGCGGCGACATGGCGTGGACCCACGAGTCGATCGCCGGCGCCACGAATCCGTGGCCGGGCGCGTACGGCTTCTACGCCAGCGACACGCTGTCGCCGGCCTCGCTCGTGATGTCGAGCTGGGTCATCGACCAGCCGACCGACGAGAACTGGGTCGAAGTGTTCACGCGCCCGATCGTCATCGGCCGCAAGTAAGAAATTCGCCCCGAAGGCCGCGCGTTGTCATCTTCTGGATGATGCGCGCGGCCTTTGTCGTTTTCGGAATCCTGGCGTCGACCTCCCTGTTTGCAGCCGCAGACCCGTGCACGGACGACGACGACGGCCCCGACACCAAGATGATCGAGGGCCCCAAGGCGGGCCACGACACGATGTCCCTGACCAAGGCGAAGTTCAGCGAGCTGCCCGGCTGGACCGACGACAAGCTGTCCGAGGCGGTGCCTTCGTTCCTGAATTCGTGCGCGCGGCTCGCCGAGCTCAAGGACGAGGATCCGGTTGGCGTCGATGGCCACGGTGGCATCGCGAAAAACTGGCGTGCGGCCTGTGCGGCGGCCGCGAAGCTCAAGCCGGGCGACGATGCCGCTGCCCGCACGTTCTTCGAGACCGAGTTCGTCCCGTTCGTGGCCGCCGGCAAGAAGGGCGCGATGGGCAAGCTCACCGGCTTCGACGTGCAGGAGGTCCACGCCTCGCGCAAGAAGCAGGGCAAGTTCCAGATTCCGATCCTCGCGCGGCCACGTGACCTCGCGATGGTCGACCTCGGCAAGTTCATCAAGGATGCCCATGGTCGCCGGGTATGGGGCCGGATGAATGCGGCCGGCGAGATCGAGCCGTACTTCACGCGCGCCGAGATTCGCAAGGGCGCCCTCGCCGCTCAGAAGCTCGAGATCATGTACGCCGACGATCCGGTCGACGTGCTGTTCGCGCAGATCGAAGGCTCGGCGAAGGCGAAGATGGATGACGGCTCGGAGGCCTGGCTCGAGTTCGCGGGCAAGAACGGCCGCTCGTACATGGGCGTCGGTGGGTTGTTGAAAGCGCGCGGCGCGCTCGCGAAGCCGGGCAGCGGCACCATGCAGGGCATCCGCAAGTGGTTCGTCGAGAACCCGACCAAGTTCGACGAGGTGATCGACAACGATGCCTCGTACGTGTTCTTCAAGGAATCGAAGGTCCCCGGCGCGGTCGGCTCGCAGATGGTGATCCTCACCGCGGAGCGATCGCTCGCGGTCGACCGCGCATTCATCGCGATGTCGACGCCGATCTTTGTCGATACCAAGGCGCCGGTCGTCGGCCAGCTCGGCACGACCGCCGCGTGGCAACACCTCGTGATCGCGCAAGACACCGGTGCTGGCATCCAGGGCGCGGTACGCGGCGACGTGTACTGGGGCGACACTCGCGATGCCGCGGAGCGCGGAGGTCGGATGGGCGGCCCGGGCCGCTATTGGGTGCTGCTCCCGAAGGGCGTCACGAAGTAGGTTTCCAGGCGCCGTCGCCATCGGCATCGACGAGGATCGGCGAGATCACGGCAAACGGCGTGACGCCCTGCTTCTTCCACTTGTCGCGCTGATACGTGCCGGTCAGCTCGAGCGGCAGCGCTTCATCACCATCGACGGCGACGCCGATGAACGTGTCGTGAGTGCCGACCTCGAGCTCCCGGGTCAGCTCGAAATCGCGCTGGGGCGGGAGCACGATCGTGGTCACCGCGGTGCCGACCGTGATCCGCAGCCGCGTCGGCTTCACGAAGGCCGCGTGCGAGGTCTTCACGGTGATCCACACCGAGCCGCTCGCCGCGATCATCTGACCTGGACCGAAACTCTCGCCATCTCGACCGTGCCGCACCGCGACGTCCAACCAGGGTCCGGAAGTCGCCATCGTTCGGCGATCGCGGATCGCCTGGATGAACGCCGCCTGATCGTAGGGACCCGGCAGCGTCACGAACGTACGCGCGGTGCCGTCGAGCACCCAGTTGAAGTCGTGGGTATCGCTGCCGCCCATCGCCGCGACCGCGAAGCCGTGTTCGTAGAACGTGTAGAAGTCGCGCAATTCGTCATCGAGCCGGCGATCACCGTCGGTGTTGTTCGCGGAGTAGCCCGCGACCACTTCCATCGCATCGAGCTCGAGCGGAAACGGCGGCGGCCAGCTCGTGCCATCCCAGTGCGTCGTATCGAACAGCGACTGGTAGCGAAACCGGGGATGGTTGACCTGGATGATCGGATGATTCGGCAGCGCGCGCAGGAGGCCGAACAGCGTCGCCGGATCGGCCTTCACGATCTGCGTCGCGGTCGGCGCCGTAAGCGCGGGATAGATCCCGACGTGCATGATCTCGGACGTGATCTCGTTCGAAGGCACCGAGTGAATCTTCGCGCCCACACCGAGCTGTGCGATCTCCGCGTTCACATCGCCACTGGTGTTGTGGTTCGCGAGCCCGATCACCTCGATGCCAGCCGCGAGCTGCGCGGCGACGCGCTGGATATTCGGCATGCCGGAATCCGGCGAGGCCTCGGCGTGCACGTGCATGTCGGCGGCGACGACGTTCGGCGGTGGCGCCCACGCGCGCACGAGCGGAATCGCGAGCGTGGTGTCTGCACCGAGCGTGACCGTGCCTCGCCAGCGCTCGTAGTCGAAGCCGTGCCACGCCCACACCGTGTACGTGCCTGGCGCGATCGCGCACGCCTTCGCGCCGATGGAAAGCTTGCCGGTGCCTGTCGCGAGCACGATACCATCCCAGGTGCCGATCACGCCCGGCGCGATCGCGCACGCCGTCGCGCCTTGGCGCTGGCCGTACAGATCGATCGTGCCGAGGTGCACGACTTCGTCGTTCTTCAACAACACGACCCGCGCCGCGATCGGCTGGCCCTGATCGGTGACCGCGATCGTCAGCACCGAAGACTTCCCGGTGCTGCATGCGGTCGCGATCACCGCCACGCACGCGAGCGCCTTCACAACCCGAATTCGACGCCGCCCGTGATCGCGATGCCGAGCTGTGGCTCTGCGCCGAGCGAATGGTTGAACGCGCCAACCCCGAGCTCGAGTGCACCTTGCACCGTGATCGCGATGCCCTTGCTCGCCCCTTGTCGTAGATCGACGCGCACGCCGCCGCCGAGGTGCAACGGAATTGCCGCGCCACTCACATTGTCGTTGCCGAACCGCACGTAGCGCAGACCGACGCCACCACGCAAGAACGGCCAGAACTGGCCCTGCGGCATGAAGAAGTGGCGCACGCCGGCTTCGAGCTCGGCCGCGCCCCCTTGAGCCAGGCCATGATCGCAGATGTAGTTGTCGGCGCGATCGCGAAAGCACGCCGCGGTGCCGCCGCCGAACGTGAAGCTCGCGGTGCCGTCGAACCAATCGCTCGAGGAGAGCTGGTAGAGATAGTGACCCGCCACGCGCAGGCCGCCAGCGGTCACGCGGCCACCGGTCGCGACGCCGAGCTCCGCACCAAGCGCCTGATCGCTCATCGCCGGCATCGCCGGCGCCGCCTCCGCGGCGGTCGACCCGAACAACAACAGCAGCGCTACCCGCGACATGCCATGACCTTCGCACCCGCGCCGTGGCTATCGCGCTGCTGGCACGTGTACGCACCGAGGAACGTGCAGCTCGGGTCGCCTGCGCAGCTGTACACACACACGCCGCCGCTTGCTTCGTCGATACAGCGCGTATCGCTCGGGCAATCCAAATCGGTATCGCACAACATGGTGCAGAACCCACCGGGCCAGTCACCGCCGGTCAGGCACTCTTCGTTGCACTCCGAGTTCGTATCACAGCGCGCGCCGACATCGCGCGAGACGTTCGCCGACTGGCATGCAGCCAACACGACCAGAAGAAGGGCGAACCGCATCGCGCCGAAGCTACCGCGCGAGGATCGTCCGGGCCAAGAAACTATCGTCTGCGTCGGCGGGCGGCTGCATGCGCGAGCGCCGAGATCAGCGCTTCACCAGCACGCGGCGACTCGCGCGCCGCGTCCACGAGCGGCTGGAGCGCGGCATCGAGATCGTACGAGCCGCGCAACGGCCCCGCTGCGACCCACACGAGCTCGAGCGCGCGTTGCGCCGCGACCTCACCGATCAACAGCGCGAACTGGGGCGTCGCGATACACGCGAGCCGTGCGAGACCCGCGACCGAGAGCGCACCCAGGCGCCCGCCACCGATCAGCCAATCGGCGAGGGCTTCCCACACGCCTGGCTCGACGATCGCGGCATCCTGAGGTGCTTCAGCAATGCGCACCACGTTGGGCGCGACCGCACCGCGCTCCGGCGGCGTGATCACCGCGACATGACGGCCGCCGCGCTCGAGCTGGAGCATCCGCACGAACCTGCGCTCGACCCGACCGCCATCGCGACGCGCCATCACGAAGCCATCGTCGATCGTCGCGGTCATGCCGTCGAGCACGTGACTCCGGCTCCAGCCACCGGGCATCTCGACGAGCAGCACGTCCGATTCGAGCTCGACCTTCGCGCATGCCGATTTGAACGGCATGGGGTCTTGGTACAGCGCAGTCCGACCCACGATGCGGCAAGCATAGCGTGGTCGGTAAAGCCCAGGTCAGGGCTTTTTGACGGGCGACAGGATCGTCTTGGGCGCCGGGATGTTTGGAATGGCTTTCTTCGGCTTGGACCGCTTTTTCGCCTTCGGCGGCGGTTCAGGCGCCTTGGCAGCCTGGAGCCGGCGGATCGCGCGCAGCCGCAAGGTGCGGTCGAGCGTGGGCTTGAAGTCCTCGGGCCGGAAGTCCTGCATCGTGCCATCGCGCACGGATGCATCCTCTTTGAGGAGCAATGCCCGCACCTGATCAGGCGAGCTCAGCGAGCGCAACTTCGCGATCGTGGTCGGGTTGCGCAGGGCGCGTGCAAGCCGGCCAAGGATCGGCAAGTGCAACCGGTCGTATTTGAGGCCGAGCAAGAAGAACAGGTACGTCGGAGCGCCATCCGGTGCGCCGAAGTTGATGCCGCTCCACGATCGACCCACGATGATGAACGGCCGCCCGATCTTGCCCTTGTCCTTCGCGCGGGTGTGAAGGAAGGCAACGCCACCCTCCATCGCCGTCGACGACAGCGACTCGCGCTCGACGACAGCCCCGACGAACCACGGCTTGTCCGTGAGCCAGCCGTTGGTGTACGCGCGCGCCGCGAGCTCGTCGATCACCGAGATCGGAGCGGTCGCTCGCATGTTCGTGATGATCGCTTGATCGGGGAGCAGGTCCTCGAGCGGCAGCTTCATGCCATCGGGCACGTCGGCGAAGTTCTCGTCGTCGCCGACGAGCTGCTCCTCGATCCATGCATCGATCTGCTCGCGCCTGAACCGCCACTGACGCTCGACCTGCAGGGCCGGGATTTTCCCCGCCGTGACGAGCTTGGTAACGGTCTGCTCGTCGAGATGCAGATACGTCGCCAGCTCGTGCATCGTCAGCAGCGGGGTGTCATTGCCTTGCTTTTTCGCCATTTAAACGCCGTCGGGCATCTTAGAAGGCCCTTTACGCGCGCGCCATGAAAGGGTGCCGTAGAATTTTTCTATGAAACGGTCGCGCTGGTCGCTGCGGCGAGCCCGGATCCTGCTCGGCACCAAGTTCCTGCTGATTGCGGGGCTCGTGGGCTTTGTGGTGGTCGCCTGGCTTGCGGAACTGATTATTGGCCTCCACCGCCCGGTCGACCTGGGACCGGTGTTTGCGGGCCTCATGGCGGCCATTCCCGCCGTCCTGTGGCTCGCGTTCTTCTATCTGATGGACCGTCACGAGCCCGAGCCCAAGCAGCTCGTGATCGGCGTGTGTGTGCTCGGGGCACTTGTCGCCGCCCCGATCGCGGACTTTGTCCAGTACCAGGCCGTCCCCCCGGTCGCGCTCGAGCTCCACGGGATCACCGCGATCTCGCTCGATCGCCTGATCTATGCGGTGTTCGTGGTCGGCCTCGCCCAGGAGGTCTGCAAGTACGCGGTCGTTCGCTACACTGTCTACACGTCGCGCGAATTCGACGAACCGATGGACGGCATCGTCTACATGATGGCTTGTGGCACTGGCTTTGCGATCTGGGTCAACTACCACCGGCTTTCCGGCCAGGGTCACTCGGTGATCCTGTCGACGGCGGCGGCCCAGGCCGTGGTCACCACGCTCGCCCACGCCTCGTTCGCGGGGTTCTTGGGCTACGTGATGGGCCGCTCGAAGTTCTCCAAGCGCACCCCGTTCGTGCGCAGCGTGCTCGTGTTCCTCGGGCTCGTCGGTGCCGCCGCGCTGAATGGCCAGTTCCAGCTCGTCGAGGACTACGTCGTGCGGAGCGGTCTCCATCTCCATCCGTGGCGCGGCGTGTTCTACGCGGCGCTGTGCGCGGCGATCGTATTCGGGATCATCTGGTGGTTCTCGCAGCGCTTGCTCGAGAAATCGCCGTTCCGAAAGGGCGGCGCATGACCGACAACAACGACGACAAGCCCGTCGACGTAGCGGTGTCCCAGCCCCCGGTGCTGCCGACACCGCAAGAGGCCGCGATGAATGCCGCGATCATCGTCAGCGAGATGGTCGATATCGATAGCGAGTCCGGCGCCGTGATCGCCGCGGCCGCCGCCGCCGGCGCCGCGATCGAAGCGGCCACCGCCGCGAGGAAGGCCGACCCTTCGACGTCGCGCCCGAACATGCCGGTCGCCGATGGCGACAAGGGCGATCCGGTCACGACCGTGAAGCTCTCGCGCGAGCGCATCGTCAAGGCGCTCGCGACCGAGGAGGCCGGGCCTGCGCGCGCGCGGCGGGCGAGCGAGCCGATGCCGGTTGCGATGACGCCCGAAAACGAGCTGACCGAGGCCGACGAGGATTTTGATCCCGTGGCGATCGCCGCCGCCGCGATCGGCCGGTTGCGGTCGCGTGCGAAGACCGACCTCGGCCAGCTGCGCCTGCAGTACCAGCGTCACGACGGCGTCGTCCTGTCGCTCGCGCTGGTCATGATGATCATCGCGGGCCGGGTCCACGCCGCGCTGGTCACGCCGCCGGTCATGCAGTTCGAGGAACACGGCCTCACGTTCGAGCACTCGTCCGCGTGGCTCGGTCCCGATCCGACGCCCGTGCCCGCGCCCCGCTTGCTGCGCGAAGCCGAGGGCGGCCCGGCGCCCGCGATCACCACCGGCAAGACCGGTCTCTATCATGTCGAGCTCACGTCGACGATCGACGCCCAGGCGAAGATCGAAGTGTTGATCGATGATCTGCCGCGCTGGTCGAACTACACCATGTGGCTCGAGCTCGATCGGCGCACGCGATGGGGCGAGCTCTATCACCTCGAATCGAGCATGGTGCGCGGCATTGCCGAGCACGATTGGCTACGCACCGCGTACAGCTACGCGCACGTCGCCGACAAGGGCGACGAGCCTCGTGTCGATCACGCGATCGAGTACGCCACGGTCGATCACGACCAGATCTATGTCGTCACGCTGTTCGGCACCTCGGGCGAGCTCGCTCGGATCGAAGAGGTCGTCGCTCCGTCGCTGCGCACCAGGACCCAGAACGGCCAGGCGATGGTCCCGCAGACCAGCCGGCTCGATATTCAAAAGTTTCCGGATAGCGTCTCGCTCGCGTTCGATTCGACGGTGATGGTGATCGTCGCCGATCTCGTCGACGGCAAGCTACGCGCGCGCGGTGGCGGGTCCGGCGTGATCGTCGGCCGCGATGGCTCGATCCTCACGAACTACCACGTGATCTCGGACAGCACCGAGAAGGAACCGAGGCTGCACGACCTGTTCATCGTCGCGCGCTACGCCTCGCTCGATAAAGCGCCGCGGTTGCAGTGCGCTGGCAAGCCGAGCCGCAGCAAGCTCCAGCCCACGCTCGATCTCGCGCTGATCAAGTGCGACACCGATCTGGATGGCCGCGCGTGGAATGCCGCCTCGTCGGGAATCTGGGCCACGCTCGCCGAAGCGAGCCATAGCAACGTCACGATCGGCGAACGCCTGTGGGTGCTCGGCTATCCGGACCGCGGTGGCGGAGGGCTCACGCTCACCGAAGGTGCGGTCGAAGGCTGGACCGGTAGCGACGGCGCCTCGGGTCGCGACTACATCACCACGCGCGCCTCGATCAGCTCGGGCAGCAGCGGCGGGCCGGTCGTCGACGATCACGGCCGGCTCGTCGGCATCGCCTCGGCGTATCGCTCGAACGGCAAGGTCGGCCTCGTGCGCCCGCTCCAGACAGCGAGCCAGTTGCTAGCGTACGCCACCGCAGGCTGGACGCCCCTCGAAAATCGCACGGATGTCGCGCTCACGCCGACCTCGGTCGAAGCCGCGGCCGAGGGCGTCCGGCTCTACACCACGATCACCGACGATGCGACCGAGTCACCGATTCGCGATGCGCTCGTGATGGTGCTGCGACCCGGCGTGAGCTCGAGCTCGATCGATCTCAATCGCCTCGACGATCAAGCGATCGCGTGGGGGCGGACGAATGCGAACGGCGAGGTCCGGATGAAACAGCTCGTGCCGCCGGGCACGTACACCGTGATGGTGATGGCGCAGGGCTACGAAGCGCTGATCGGCGATAGCGAGCTGCACCTCGATGCGAACACCCCACCGAGCTTCGATCCGTGGGGAAAGATCGGGCTGCACTCGCGTTAGCGAGGGACCGTAATTATTCTTCGTCGACACCGATGCGCTGGGAGTCGCCGCGCATCACGGCCTGGATGGTGCCTTCGAGCGCCGAGACATTGAACGGCTTCTCGATGAAGCCATCGGGCTGCTCGGCGCTATCGGGTTGCTCGGAGTAGCCCGACATGAGGATGACCGCGGTGCCGGGTTGGGTCTCGCGCACGACGGGCACGAGCTGGTACCCGGTCTTCTTTGGCATCATCACGTCGAGGAGGACGACATCGAAGTGCTGGGCGCGGAGGAGTTGCTCGGCCTCGCCGCCGTCGCACGCGACGACCGGCACCGCGCCACGCCGGATCAGAAAGCGTTGGATCGTCTGGCGGACCGAAGGCTCGTCGTCGGCGACGAGGATCTTCAAGCCCGTGAGCTTCTCCATCGGCGGCTGCTCGCTCGTCGAGCGGCGGCGGGGCGCCTGGACACCGGGCACGATCGGGAGGCGAACCCGCAGCGTGGTGCCGCTCTCGGGCTCCGAAGTCGCGGTGATATCGCCACCGAGCCGGCGCACGATGCCCAGCACCGCCGAGAGGCCGAGGCCGCGATGGTCCGCCTTGGTCGAGAAGAAGGGATCGAACATCCGGTTGAGGGTCGCGGCATCCATGCCGATGCCGTCGTCGACGATCGAGAGCTCCCACGCGTTGTCGCGGATCACGCTGGTCACGCGAATCGTGCCGGCACCGCGCACGGCATCGACGGAGTTCTCGACGAGGTCGAGGATGACCTGACGCAAGAGGCTCCGGTCGGCTTCGATCGCGATGTCGGGGGCGCGCGCCTCGAGCGTGAGCGTTACGGTCGGCGGCACCATGCGGGTCAAGCGATGGCGGGTGTCCGCGAGCAAGAGGTCCGGATCGAGGAGTGCGGTGACGAATCGACCGCGGCCTGCAAACGCGAGGAGTTGCTTGGTGAGCAAGGTCATGCGGCGCGCGGCCGCTTCGATCCGACCGATGGCTTCGCGTGGATCGTGCCCGAGCGAGTCGTCTTCGCGCAGCATGCTCGCTTCCGAGACCACGCTGACGAGCTGGTTGTTGAACTCGTGCGCGACACCACCAGCGACGAGGCCGAGGCTCGCGAGGCGTTCGTTCGAGGCGATCCGGATCTGGTTGGCACTGCGTTGCGTGATGGGCTCGGTGATGTCGCTGCGATCGGTCAGCTCCATCACGCAGGCGACGAGGTACCACTGGCCCTCGTGCTGGCGACGCTCGGCGACGAGCCGCACCATGCGGTCACCGCGTGGGCTCGCCACCTCGATGTCGACTTCGCCGCCGATGGCAGCGAGGCTCGGCCACGCGGCCTCGAGCTGGAGCGAGTGCGACCACACCTGACCCCCGACGCGCCAACCCGCACCGGTCGCGACATGGTTAGCTGCGACCACGATTCCATCGACCTTGGTCACCACCACCCCCACGGGAAGGGAACCAAAGTCGAACACTGATGCAATGAGGCCCTCGGAAGTCACGGGTCTACGGTTCGGTCAGCTTCCAATGTTCCTGAGGGTTGCCTCGGCACGCGATCAGTGTGGTCTGGGGTAGCGAGCGTTAAATCGAGGCGCTTCGCGCACTTGCGACAGCTTTGCGGACCGTGCTACCGCTCGAATTAGTTATGCCGACCCTCGATCGCGTTGCCATCGACTCCGATGCCGACCGAGTGGTCCGCAAGCTAACCCGTGCCGGGTACAAGGCGTACCTCGTCGGTGGTTGTGTGCGTGACCTGCTCGTCGGCAAAACGCCGAAAGACTTCGATGTCGCGACGAGCGCGACGCCGAACGAGATCAAAGCGACGTTCCGGAACTCGCGGATCATCGGGCGCCGGTTCCGGCTCGCGCACGTGTTCTTCGACCAGAAGATCATCGAGACAGCGACGTTCCGTGCGAACCCGCGTGAGGAGGACGAGCACGATTTGCTCATCCGTCGCGACAACGTGTTCGGCACCGAATCAGAAGATGCCAAACGCCGCGACTTCACCATCAACGGCCTATTTTACGACGTCGAGCGTGAAGAAGTCATCGATCACGTCAGCGGTCTTGCGGATCTCGAAGCGAAACTCGTTCGCACGATCGGCGATCCAGATATTCGGTTCCAGGAGGATCCGGTCCGGATGCTGCGCGCGATCAAGTTCGCTGCACGCCTCGACTTCGGGTTCGAGCCCGCAACCTGGAAGGCGCTGCTCCGCTGGCGGAGCGAGATCTCGAAGTGTGCCCCGCCGCGGCTGCTCGAGGAGATGCATCGCTTGCTGCGTGGTGGCGCCGCGCGGCGCTCGTTCGAGCTGATGGTCGAGACCGGCGTGCTCGCCGTGCTGTCGCCGTATCTCGCTGGCCTCCTCGAGGGTCCGGGCGCGCCGCTCGCGACGCCCACCCTCACCGATTCGGTGCCGCGCTCGACGATCGCGCGGATCGAATACGAGGACGAGGATCCGGCCGCGACCGATCCGGACGATCCCGACGACGACGACGACGACGACGACGACGACGACGACGTCGACGGCGACGCCGCAGACGAAGCGAACGAAGCGAACGAAGCGAACGAAGCGAACGAAGCGAACGCGCCGGTCCTCGAGGTCCTCGATGTCGAGGAGCAAGCGTGGCGTCGCGTGTGGGCCGATGACCCACCAGCACGTCCTGCACATGCGAGCACCGTGAAGCTCTCGTTCCTCGCGGGCGCAGAGCTCGCGAAGCGCCGCACGCTCGCGTGGGATGCGCTGACCCAGCTCGATGTCGCGATCAAAGAAGGACGCGATCCTTCGAATGCGGTCGCGTTCGGCACCCTGCTCGCACCGTTCGTCTACTTCCAGGGCGATGCCGAGCCAAAGGGCGGTGCGCTGATGGCAGCCGTCCACGAGCTCTCGAATCCGCTGATCGTCCAGGCCCATGTCACGCGCCGCGACAGCGAGCGACTGCGCTTCCTGCTGCTCGCGCAGAAGAAGATCGCCTCGGCGAAGAAGCGCGAGGTTCAGGCCGAGCTCGCCGGCGGGCGAGATTCGATCGAGGATGCGATCCTCCTGTACACGTTGCTCGAGCGCGCCGCCGGCAATGAAGCCGTGCTGCCGACGACCGTCGCCGCCAAGGGTGGCAACGGCGCGACCGCCTCCGAGGACGACGACGATCCAAATCGGCCCCGCAAGCGGCGCCGGCGCCGGCGCGGTGGTCGCCGTCGGCACGGCGAATCCGAGCTCTAGCGTGGCACGTGCGGGTCGGTTGCCGCCCGAGCTGATCGACGACCTCGTCGACGCCGGCTCGCGCGAGCACTACAACGACGCCGCGCTCTACGATTACGAGTACCGGCGGCGGCGCGCCGACGTCACCTTCTATAGAGAGCTCGCGAAGCGCCGCCGGGCAGAGGCGATCCTGGATCTGGGTTGCGGCTCGGGTCGCGTGACCATTCCGCTCGCGCGCGACGGCCATCACCTCCACGGCATCGATCAGTCCGCGAGCATGCTCGCAACGCTGGAGAAGCGGATCGCTGACGCGCCCGCCGCGGTCCAGGATCGGATCCGCGTCTCGCCGGGCGACCTGTGCACGTTCACGGTGCCGGGCAAATACGACCTCGCGATCGCCGCGTTCAATGTCCTCGAGCACCTCTATACGCGCGGCGAGCTCGCGGCGTGCCTCGCGCGCGTCGCGGCACACCTCGCGCCCGGCGGGGCCTTTGCCTTCGATGTCCAGATGCCCGATCTCGCGTGGTTGCTCCGCGACTCGCGCAAGCGCTGGGCGAAGACCCGGTTCACGGATCCGACGACGAAACGGCCGATGTTCTACTCGACGAACCACGACTACGATCCGGTCGGCCAGATCGCGAACATCCGGATCTTTTATGATCCCGCCGACGGCCGAGGCCCTTCGAAGGTCGTGAAGCTGTCGCAGCGGAAGTATTTTCCCGCCGAGCTCGAGGCGCTGGTCGCTCATGCCGGCTTCCGCGTGGTCGAGCGGTATGGGGATTTTGCGTGGCGCGAGCTCGACGGCACCGCCGAGTCCCAGATCTTGATCTGCGAGCGATCGCCGATTCCTCGTCGGAAAACGTGCTGATCCTGAAGATCCTCGTCGAGGAATTCCCCTTTTCCGACGAGGATTTGGATCGTTTTATCCACAGGGAATCGGGCCTCTTGGCGAGGCGCTCCGAGGACGAATGAAGAGATCTCCGAGGACAAAAAAAGTCAAAAAAAAGATCCTCGACGGAGAATCCGGGATCTGACTCGTGTAGCGTTTCGGCAGACCTGATTAACCCCGGGAGGGTTCAACAGCTATGGGTGAGACGATCGCTAAGACTGGTGTTAAGCGCGACAAGGGCCTGATTTACTACATCAAGGGTGGAGACGTTTGGGGCTCCCCCTTGAAGAAGCCCAACATGCCGAAGGGCAAAGCGCAGAAGATTGCGTCGACCGGTGTCGACCTCGACTACGCGAAGTTCATGTACTACGTGAGCACCGACAACGCCGGTGACCTCACCGTCGAGCGCACGGGTCGCCAAGTTGGCGGTTCGAAGCGTAAGGCGACGAAGGGCTCGAGCGCGAAGAAGGCGGCTCCGGCGAAGAAGGCCGCCCCGGCGAAGAAGGCGGCGCCGGCCAAGAAGGCGCCGGCCAAGAAGGCACCTGCCAAGAAGGCGCCGGCCAAGAAGACCAAGCGCAAGTAGCTCTGCGTTTGTCGTTCTGCTGCTAAGAAAAGGTCTCCCGCGGGGAGGCCTTTTATCGTTTCGGAGTTTCGGGTGCTAGCGAGCCCGTTACCTCGGCCTTTTGCTGTAGCATTTCACCGACGTGGTGAGGATCCCTAGACTTTCACGCGCGGTGAAGACTGCGTTCGTGATGGCTCTCAGTGTTACGTACGTGGGCTGGCATGGCCACAGCGCGTACGCGAAGGGGGGCGGCGACGACGATGGTGGTGGCGATGACGACGGTGGCGACGACGAGGGCGGCACCAAAGCTGATAAAGCTGACAAGGGTGACGCCGGCGGGGACGACGACGACGACGGCAATGGGGACGGATCAGATCAGCCGTCCGTCTACGCCGGCGGCCTCTACAACATCAATACCTATCCAGTACGCGAGAACGATCGCCCGCTGACGATGACGAAGGGTGTGACCCAGCTCCGCCTCGGCCTCGGCACCGATCTCAGCGCCAAGGGCGCCTTCGGGAGCTTCGGCGCCAACCTCGAGGCACAGTACGGCTACAGCGACAACTTCACCATCATCGGCGGCCTGACCGATGCGTACAACTTCAAGCAGTACGGCGTGTACTTCGGGTTTGAAGGCGCGCTCGCGTATGATCTGCTCGATATCCGGGTCGCCGCGAACCTTCATCGCAACGCGGTCGCGCTCTACTCGGACTTCTGCAACCCGCCGAGCATTCCGGGTGAAATCGCGACGGGCTCGCCGGGCGCCGAGACGTGCCAGAGCGCGAGCTCGGCGATCCAGAACCTCCCGAACGGCAACTTCCTTGCCGGTGGAACTAAGTTTTCAATCGATCTAGGCTTCCCGTTCCGCTACTCGATCAAACCCGAAATTGCGATCATCGCGTTGCAGACCTTGGTCAGCATCGACTTCAACGCAGTCGATATCGATCACGCGACCGTGGTGCCTGTAGATCCGCCGGTCATGGGCCAACCGGCAACGGTCTTTCGCAAGACCGGTAATAGCGCGAAGCCCGATTTCAATCCGTCGATCGGCATCGCGACGAATCCAATCCCGCAGCTCTCCGTGACGCTGTTCGCCCAGCTGCGGATCCCCGATTTCGACACCTCGGCCGGCCAGTTCATCGTGCCGGTCACCGCGCGCGTCGAAGCGTCGCCGACCCAGAAGCTCGACTTCGGTCTCGAGTTCACGTTGCTCAACGTGAAGCCGCCCGATGGTCAGAGCCCGATCGATAACCGTTACTTGTCGTTCTTTGCTCAGGCCAGGTACTAACGCGTGAAAGTCTGTCCTCGCTGCTTCACGCGCTTCCCGGATGGCGAGCGGTTCTGTCTGCACGACTCCGCGGTCCTCGTCGAAGAGGACGACATCGCGCGACTCGGTCACAACATCGGCAACTACCGGCTCGACAAGATCCTCGGTCGCGGTGGCATGGGCACCGTCTACCAAGGCGAGCACGTCTACATCAAAAAAGCGGTCGCGGTGAAAGTGCTGCACCCGCAGTTCGCGCGCTACCAGGAAGCGATCCATCGCTTCTTGCGCGAGGCGCGCGCGGCGACCGCGATCAATCATCCGAACATCGTCGACGTCACCGACTTTGGCATCCTGCCCGAGGGTCCTGTCTACTTCGTGATGGAGATGCTCGAGGGCAAGTCGCTCGAGGACTTGATCGAAAAAGAAGGCGCGGTCGAGCTTCATCGCGCGCTGAACATCGCGAACCAGATCGCGCTCGCCCTCGATGCGGCACATGCGGTCGGCGTCATCCATCGCGATCTCAAACCCGACAACATCATGCTCATCAAGCGGCCTGGTCGCCGCGATCTGGTGCGCATGAACCCCGACAACTCGTCGTGGATCACCGAGCGCGAAGAATCGTACGACTTCGTCAAGGTGCTCGATTTCGGCATCGCGAAGGTCCTCGTTCCCGACGAGCTCCTCGCCGAGACCGTGCAAGGTGCGGTGTTCGGAACGCCCGAGTACATGTCGCCGGAAGCTGCGCGCGGCGAGGATGTCGACCATCGCGCCGATGTCTATTCGCTCGGCGTCATCCTGTTCGACATGCTGTGTGGTCGCCCACCGTTCGAGGCGCCGCAATCGAGCGAAGTGCTCGCGATGCACATCCATTCGCAGGCGCCCTCCCCGCGCGAGTTCGCACCGCACCGCGAGATCACCGAACAAGCCGAGTCCGTGATCTTGAAGGCGATGCAAAAAGATCCGGGCAAGCGCTACCAGACGATGATCGAGTTCAGGCGAGACCTCGAGATCTCGTACGGTTCGATCTCGTACCGCCGAACCGGCAAGCCGCAAGGATTGCAGCCGACGGGTCCCGAGCTACGCGCGCCGAAGAAGCGGCTCACCGAAGAGCTCGACGAGTGGATCACGAACGACCAGTCGGGCATGTCGGTCGAGCAGGCGCGGATGGTGGCGTTGGTAGAGACCGCTGAAAAGGCGTTCACACCCGCCAACATGTCGCCCCAAGAGGCCGAGCGCCTCGCGAATGCTTTGGATCGTGCGCTCGACGACGACGAATAGCCCGTGCTAGCTTCGCGCCGCGATGTCCGCGAACCAAGCCAATCAGTCGGGACAACTCACTCTCCGCAAGGATGTGAAGTTCAACGGGGTGAAGGTGTTCTCGGCAACGATGGTCGCGGATCGAGATCAGTTGGGCGAGAAGGTCACCACGTGGATCAACTCGCACGCCGAGAAGAACGTGACCGATCTCGTCGTGACGCAATCGTCCGATGAAGCGTTTCACTGCATCGCGATCACCGTCTTCTTTCACGAAGAAATTCAGCGCCGCTGAGCGCTGCTGGGCCAGGTAACCGTGCGGAAGCTGAACTTCTCGTCGGGCCCGGCCACTCTTCCCGAAAGCGTGCTGCGCCGCGCGCAGGAGGCGATCTGGGATCTCGACGGCTCCGGCATCGGGCTGCTCGAGCATAGCCATCGCGGCAAAGAATTCATGCGCGTGCTCGACGGCGCCGAAGCCGCGATCCGCGAGGTCGGCGGCATCGGTGACCAGTTTGCGGTGTTGTTCGTTACCTGCGGTGCGACGCAACACTTCGAGATGGTGCCGCGCAACTTCCTCGCGGTGGATCAAACGGTCGACGTGTGTCACACCGGCGTGTGGTCGGGCAAGGTGATCGAGGAGGCCAAGCGCTTCGGTACCGTCCACGTCGCGTGTAGCTCCGAGGCCGACGGGTTCGCCTCGGTGCCGAGCACGTTCGCGTGGAGCGCCTCGCCGCGCTACGTTCACTACACGAGCAACGAGACGATCTACGGCACCCAGTGGGCCGCGCCGCCGCAAGCGCCCGCGCCGCTCGTGTGCGATGCGTCGAGCGACATCTTCTCGCGCCCACTGCCGCTCGCGAACCACGCGCTGATCTACGCCGGCGCGCAGAAGAACCTCGGGCCCTCGGGGATCTCGCTCGTGATCGCCGACAAGAAGTTCATCGAGACCGGCGCGACGAACTTGTCGCCGCTCGCGCAGTACCGCGTCTACGCCAAGGAGCGCTCGCTCCACAACACGCCGAACACGTTCGGCGTGTGGATGATCGGCGAAGTCTGCCGCTGGATCCTGGCGCACGGCGGGCTCGTCGGCATGGCCGAGGTCAACGCGCGCAAGGCAAAGCTGCTCTACGACTTCCTCGACGGCTCGAACAGCTGGCGCGCCCACGCCCAGCCGGGCAGCCGCTCGAACATGAACATCACGTTCCGCGGCGCGACACCGGAACGCGAAGACGCGCTGATCGCGGCGGCCGAAGCGAAGGGGCTCTCCGGCCTGCGCGGCCATCGCTCGGTCGGCGGCATGCGCGCGAGCATCTACAACGCGTTCCCCGAACACGGCGTGCAGCAGCTGGTGAGCTTGTTGCAAGAGCACGACGCATCATGAGCTGGGGCGCACCCGAAGGTGACAAGACGTTTCGCGATGCGGTCGCGGCGATCGAGAACAACTCCAGCGTGGAGTGTGTGGTTGCAGTGCGCGCTCGCGCTCGGTTGTTCCTCGGCCAGCACATCACGGTCGGGCTCGTCGCGACCTACGCGGTGCTGATCTTCGCGGTGCTGAACGAGTGGGCACCGTGGGCCACCCTGGTGTTTCCGGTAGCCGCGGGCGTGGTCGCCGCGCTCCTCGTCGAGCTCGTCGCCCCGCTCTATCGCTTCCTCGTTCCGGCATCGCTGCGCGAGGACCACGTGCTGACCGCGGCACGCGCGCTGTTCGTCGAGAAGGGCATCCACGCCACCCGCGATCGCACGGGCCTCCTCGTCTTCATCGCCGTACGCGACGGCATCATCGATGTCATCGCCGATTCCGGCATCGTCGACAAGCTCGGCCAGACCCGCCTCGATCACATGGCGCAGACCTTGCGGGTCGCGCTCGCACAAGGCCCGGCTGCGGTCGGGCGCACGCTCGCGAACTTCGCGCCCGAATTCGCCGAGGTCCTGCCGCGCAAGGCCGGTGATACGAACGAGCTGGCCGATGCGCCGATCGCCGTCAGTCTCGAGTAGCGACACGCGTGCGGATGCGCTCCGACAGCCACGTGTAGCGCTTGCGCGCATCGGCGTTCTTCACCGCCATCTCGACCGCGCGCTTCGAACCGACGAGCACCACGAGCCGCTTACCGCGCGTGACCGCGGTGTAGAGCAGGCTGCGCTGCAGCATCATGAAGTGCTGGGTGACGATCGGGATCACGACCGCGGGATACTCCGAGCCCTGGCTCTTGTGGATGCTGACCGCGTACGCGTGGATCAACTGATCGAGCTCCGCGCGCTCGTACGTGACGAGCCGGCTATCAAAATCGACACGGATCACGCCGCCCTGTGGATCGACCGCCTCGATCACGCCGATATCGCCGTTGAAGACGTTGCGGTCGTAATCGTTGCGGGTCTGCATCACCTTGTCGTTGCGCCGAAAGATCCGGTCACCGCGCACGATCTCACCGCTCGTCGCCTGCGCCGCCGGGTTGAGCTTCTCTTGCAGCGCACGGTTCACCGCGTTGGTACCGAGCTCGCCGCGGTGCATCGGCGTGAGCACCTGGACCTGCGTGATCGGATCGAGGCCGAACCGCGCCGGGATGCGCTCCGCGACGAGCTCGACGATCGTGTTGCGCGCCGAATCGGCATCCTCGCGCGAGATGAAATAGAAATCGCTGGTTCCTGCCGCGAGCGGCGCCTCGAGCTCGGGCATCTCGCCGTGGTTGATCTTGTGCGCCGAGACCACGATCTTGCTCGCCGCGGCCTGGCGAAAGATCTCGGTCAAGCGAATCACCGTCGCGGCCTCCGAGGCGATCACGTCGTGAAGGATCGAGCCCGCTCCGACCGACGGCAGCTGGTCGACATCACCGACGAGCACGAGCTGAGCTCCCGGGCGCAACGCATCGATGACCGCGCGAAACAGCATCGCATCGACCATCGAGGCCTCGTCGATCACGAGCAGGTCGGCCTCGAGCGGCTTCTCCGCGGTCTTCTGAAAACCACCTGCGTACGGCTGGTACTCGAGCAAGCGATGGATGGTCATCGCCTCGACGCCAGTCGCTTCGCCGAGCCGCTTGGCCGCGCGGCCCGTCGGTGCGGCGAGCGAGACCTTCCGCGAGCCGATCTTCGCGATGTGCACGATCGCTTTGACGATCGTGGTCTTGCCGACACCGGGGCCGCCCGTGATCACCGTGCAGCTATCGCGCAGCGCCGCGATCACCGCGGCGCGCTGCTGCGTGGCCAGCTCGAGCGTGGTCACCGCCTCGAACGCGTGGACCGCAGCGATGATATCGATCGCCATCGGTCGGGTGTGGCTCTCGATCAGCTCGACCAACTTCTCCGCGCTTGCGACCTCGGCATCGTGAAACTCGGGCAGCGCCGTGCACGCACCGCGATCGCCGAGGACCTCGCGCACCACCAGCCCCGAAGCCTCGAGCGCGGCGAGCCGGGGCGGCAGACTCTCGACCGCGAGGCCGAGCAGCTCCGCCGCCTTCCGCAGCAGTTCGTCGTCGGGAAGATGCATGTTCCCATCCTCGACCGAGGTCTCGAGCGCGTGCAACAGGCCGGCTTCGAGCCGCTCCGGTGCATCGCGCGCGATACCGAGCTTCTCCGCGATCGAATCGGCGGTGCGAAAGCCGATGCCCCACACTTCGTGCGCGAGCCGATACGGGTTCTGCTTCACGACCCGGATCGCATCCTTGCCGTAGCGCTTCACGATCCGCGCGGCGAACGCCCCCGAAACACCGACGCCGTACAAGAACACCATCACGTCCTGCACGTGGCGCTGATCGCCGAACACCTTCGCGATCGTGGTCGCGCGCGCACCGCCGATGCCGATCACCTCGGTCAACCGGTTCGGATTCTTCTCGATCACGTCGAGCGTCTCGGCGCCGAACTTCTCGACGATCCGCTTCGCGAGCGAAGGCCCGATGCCGGTGAAGGCCTTGCTGCCGAGGAACTTCTCGATGCCCGCGGAGGTCTTCGGCGTCACGAGCTCGTACTCGGTGACCTTGAACTGGCGGCCCCACTTCTTGTCGACTTCCCACGTGCCGCGCAACCGCAGCGGCATGCCCTCGTCGACCCCCATCAGCTTGCCGACGAACGTGACCTCGCCTTCTTTGGTGGTCAGCTTGGCCACGGTGTACGTGGTGTCCGCATTGTGAAATGCGACACGTTCGACGGTGCCGTCGATCGTGGTATCCGACTCACCAGCCACACGCGCAGCATAGCGGATTACGTTATCGTCGACGTATGAGACCCCTCGCCGTCGTCGTGCTAATTGCGGGATGCGGTGGCGGCATCACGGCGCAGGCTTTCGGCACCGATCTCCGCGACGCCCAGTGCGACCTTCGCGTGCGCTGCGGCATCCTCACTTCGACCGCCGACTGCAATGGGTTCCTCCCGATCGCCAGCGACACGGTCCTGCTCGCCGAGATCGATGGTGGCAAGGTCAACTACGACAGCGACAAGGCCGAGCAGTGCATCGACGCGATCAAGAACGCCTCGTGTGATGGCACCACGAAGGAGGCGCGTGAGACGCCATCTGCCTGCCTCGATTTCGTCTCCGGCACCGGCGCGACCGGCGCGACGTGCTTCACCAACGAGGAGTGCCAGTCCGCAGCATGCGCGATGCCGAGCTGCACCGATGCGTGTTGCGCGGGCAAGTGCAGCGCGGCCGAGGCTCCGGGCAAGGCGGGCGCGCCGTGCGCGACGCGCGCGTGCGGCGCCGGCCTGACCTGCGACAACACCAAGAAGTGCGTCGCGCTGTTCACCGCCGGCGCACCTTGCACCTTCTACACCGATTGCGATTACGGCCTCGGTTGCCTCGGCGATCCGGGCATCTGCGGAACCATGCCGCACCTCGGCGAGGCGTGCCCCGATGGCCAGTGCGCGGAGCTCGGCTCGTATTGCAACAACAACAAGATCTGCGCGCCGCTGGGCCTCCGCGGCGACGCCTGCGCGACCTCGAAAGATTGTTCGCGCTACTATACCTGCGATCCGCAGAGCCTGACGTGCGCGGCGTTGCCGATCACCGGCCAGACCTGCGCGGGCCTGTGCAGCGATGGCAGCTATTGCAACACCGCGACGCTGCAGTGCACGGCGCTGCTCGCCGACGGTGGTGCGTGCGCGGTCGATAGCGCGTGCAAGAGCGGCGACTGCGACGCCGCGATGGTCTGCGCCGAAGTGCCGGTGTGCGACTGAGAGAACGATGGAATTTAGTCAGAAACCATCCCCAGATGTTTTTGGCGAGCAGCAGCCAGCTCCGCGCGGCTGCCTGCTCTTCATCGTGGAAGAAGCGTGGCACCTTGTTGCCAGGTCTCTCGACTGGTCGAGCGGCGTCCGGCGCATACGGATCGAGCCGGCCATCGGTAATCGCGCCCGAGTCAACCGCGGCGAAGCCGCGCGACTATTCTCGGCCGAAGCCGGAGAGCTTAGTTTGTCGCGGTCGTCGGGGCGGTCGTCTGGCCGATCGCGCGACGCAGCGTCGCCCACGCATCGGACAGGTTGAGCTCGGCGGAGATCAAGTTACCGGCCGCGGTGGTGACCGCGGTCTGCGCATCGGCGAGCTCGATCTGGCTGCCCAGACCCTGTGTGTAGCGCGCTTCCGCGAGCTTGAGCTGCGCCTGCGCAGCGGTCACGGCTTCGTTCGACGCATCGACGTTCGCGCGGTTCGCGACGATCTGCGCTCGCGAGGATTCGAGCGTCGAGGTCAGGCTCACGAGCAACGAATCGCGCGAGGCGATCGCCGAGATCAGGTTTGCGTTCGCGACCCGTTGATCGGCGTGCGCGCGGCCACCATCGAAGAGCGCCCACGTCAAGGCGAGCGTCGCCGACCACGATGGCTGCGGCGACCAGTCATTCTGGTCGGGGCCCCACAGGGCGGAGGCGTTCGCCGACAGGATCGGGCGACGCTCCGCGTGGGCGGCGGTCAAGCTCGCATCCGCGGCGGCGATCTGCTTGTCGTACTGCACGATCTCGGGGCGGTACTGGCGCGCCGATTTGACGAGCGTCACGAGATCGCGAGGCTGCTCGTCGGCGGGCGTCGGCCA
>JAYVLQ010000032.1:0-71963 GCA_043759355.1 Kofleriaceae bacterium | reverse complement strand
CGCACGCCGCGGCAATCGATGTCGTAGCGCTTGCGGTAGTAGCTGCACAGCAGCTCGCCGGAGACCTTCGTCGCACCGTACATCGTGCCGGGATGGAGCGCGACGTCGTCGGGGCACGGGTCGGGCAGCGGGCCGCTCGGGGGAGGACCGAACACCGCGATGCTCGACGTGAACATCAGGCGCTTCACCTTCGCGCGGCGCGCAGCCTCGAGCACGTTCCACGTGCCGGTCTGGTTGACGTCGTACGCGAGGCGCGGATTCGCTTCGCCGCTCGCCGAGAGGATCGCGGCAAGGTGATAGACGAGCTCGGGGCGCTCGTCGGTAAACATGTGTTGGACCGCGGCTGCATCGGTGACATCGAGGCGCTGCCAATCGCCACCTGCATGGGCATGGCTCGGCGGGCGCGGTGCGAGGTCGGTCGAGACGACGTGATGACCTGCTGCGACGAGTGCGCCGATCAGATCGTGTCCGATCTGGCCACCAGCGCCGGTGATGAGGATCTTCATGCGGCGCGGACTATAGTCAGATCGCGATGCCGCGTGTCGCGAACCGCGGTCGATAGTCCCGGTCGATCGTACGCGCCAGGATCTCGGCGTAGTCGCGAGGCGAAGCGAGCCCCCACGCGCGCTCGACGTCGCTGATCGCGCCGGTATCCGCGCTGATCACCGCGTTGAGCTCGCCGTAGCTCACAAAAAGCTCGCGCCGCATCGCCGGCCACTGCTCGGTGACCCAGCCGACAATCGCATCGGCGATCGGGGACGTGTACAGCCAATCAAGCGTGTCCCAGCCGAAATCGCGATGGCGCACTTCATCGCGCAGGATCCGATCGAGGGCATCGCGTGCGATCGGTTCGGTGCACGGCTCGCGCAGGTGCTTGAACAGCGGCACCGCGATGGTCTCGCCGAGGCAGAACACCCGGACGATCGCGGAGAGCAGATCGAATTCGAGCACGTCGTGCTCGCGCGCCAAACCGAGCTGTTCGCGATCGATTGCGGGAGGTTCGGTCCCACCCGCGGCGACGTAGACCTCGTGCGAGAGCCTCGAATGAGCGAGCTCGTCAACGACGATCGCGAGCCCGGCCTCGATCAGATCGGGCGGGGCGCCGGCCTGGAGCAGCCAGAGCGTGATCTGCTGCGTGACCGCGGCGGAGGTGTACTCGGCGGCGATCCGCGCGCGCCACTCGTGGCGAACGCGCGCCAGTGCTGCCGGATCAGGCCGGCGTGCCTTCATTTCGGGCAGGGAACGACGTGCGGCGGCGGCGCCGGCTTGCACTTGGCATTGCGCGGGCACGGCGGTGGCGGATCCGCCTCGACCTGACAGACCTCGGCGGTCGACTGCACGACCTTGACGGGGTACTTCTCGCCGTCGATACACGCATACGCATGCGGCGGCGGCGGATTGCACATCGCGTTCGGCGGGCACCCACCGGTGTTCATCACCATCGCGCGGCAGCCCTGCGAATTCTTCGTCACCATCCACGCCCGACCGGTGCCCGGAAGCTCGGGCACGGGCGGGTTCGCGTTGATCACGACAGGCGCATCCTGCGAGCTCGGCGGTGGCGGCTCGGGTTGCGAATGCGGGCGCGGTGGGTTCGCGATGATCGTCGGCGCTTGGGTCGGTGGTTGCACCGGGCGCGGATCGGTCTCGGTCGGCTGGCCCGGATCGGATTGCACGACCGGCTGCGATGGCGGCGTCGCCGATTGGACAAAACACGCGGGCGTTGTGGCAAGCGTGACGACGAACGGGGTCAGGAACGAGCGACGCGGCCGCACAGACATGGGGACACCGTAACACCATCTACTACCAAACCTGGCATCGTCGGGCGTGGGCGCGATGACTATCTGCGGCTCGGCATCTCGTACGACACGCGCATCAACTTCGATCATATCTTCTGAAGCCACATCTTCTGAACGGCACATCTTCCGAGGCCGACATCGTTTGGTGCTAATGTCTGGGGGTGACTGCTCGCGAGGACAAAGCTCGTCTCGCTGCGCTCGTCGCGAAGTGCAGAGGCAAGCTCGGAGAGGTCGCATCAGCGCGCAAGTCGGGCGACTTACTCGCCTCGACGCTGGGCGGCGAGCTCGCCCTCGAGTGGCGAATGATCGTGCTGCGTTCCGCGATCGCTGCTCCGCCGGATGGCGATGCGGTCCGCGAGCTGTATGGCGAGCTCGTCGATCGCTATCGCGACGACCCGGCTGCGCTCGCGACCATCAAGCCGATCGGCGCCGAGATCCGCAAGCTCGAAGCGGCTGGCGAACTGCCGAGTACGATGGTCGCGCGCAGCAAGCGCCGGCCGACCAAACACTAGCTTCGGCACGCAGGCACGCAGGCACGCAGGCACGTAGGCACGTGAGAGCGCTCTGAGGCGCGCTCTCCGATCGGAGTCGTGCTATCCATCGGCCGTTATGAGTCTGGTCGTTCTCGACGACGTCACGCTGTTCTTCGGTGACCGAGTCATCCTCGACCAGATCAGCATGCGGCTGGGCCACGGTGACCGCATCGGCCTCATCGGGCCGAACGGCTCCGGCAAGACGACACTTCTCAAGGTCATCGCGGGCGAGCAAGAGATCGATGACGGCAAGGTCACGCGCGCGAACGGCGTGCGTGTCGGCTGGCTACCGCAGGACATCTCGATCAAGGGCGGTCGCACGCTGATCGACATGATCCTCTCGAGCGTGCCGGGCAAGAAAGAGCTCGACGCCCAGCTCGCGGCGACCGAGGCCGCGCTGTCGAGCGAAGGCATCAGCGACGACTTGATGATCGAGCTCGCGGAGAAGCTCGGCGGCTTGCACGAGCGCATCGATCACTTCGATCGATTTTTCGGCGAGCACGAAGCACTCGCGATCCTCGCGGGTCTCGGCTTCGCGGTCGGCGACGAGCTCCGCGATATCGGCGAGTTCTCCGGCGGCTGGAAGATGCGCGCCGTGCTCGCCGGTCTGTTGTTCCAGCGGCCCGACGTGCTGCTCCTCGACGAGCCGACGAACCATCTCGACATGCCTTCGGTCGCGTGGTTCGGCGACTTCCTCAAGCAGTGGAACGGCTGCTTCGTGCTCATCAGCCACGATCGTGACTTCTTGAACGATCAGATCACCCGCGTGATGTCGATCGAGCTCGAGGGCATGCGCAGCTATCCAGGCAACTACGAGCGCTACCTCACGCAACGTGCCGAGGAAGAGACGATCCTTGTCGGTCGCGCGAAGAACCTCGAACGCGAGCGCGAGCGCCTGACCAGCTTCATCAATCGGTTCCGCGCACAGGCGAACAAGGCCAAGGCCGTGCAGTCGCGCGTGAAGATGCTCGAGAAGATGGAGACCGTCGAGACCTACGGCAAGCGCGGCACGCTGCGCTTCGAATTCCCGTCGGTGTCGCGGGTCGGCGGCGAGCCGATCAAGGTCGATGGCCTCACGAAGGCATACGGCGAGCACAACGTGTTTGCCAAGCCGGTCGATCTCACGGTCCGCCGCGGCGAGAAGATCGGCATCATCGGAGTCAACGGCGCGGGCAAGACCACACTGTTGCGGATGATGGCGGGCGAAATCCCGTACGACAAAGGCCATATCAAGATCGGCGGCGGCGTCGAGGTCGGCTACTACGCACAGCACCACGCCGAGACGCTCGACATGAATTCGACGATCTACGAGATCGTGCAGCGCGCCTCGCCCGAGTCCTCGCCCGCCAAGATCCGCGGCATGTGCGGCGCCTTCATGTTCTCCGGCGATGATGTCGATAAGAAGGCGCGCGTACTCTCGGGTGGTGAGCGCGCACGAGTCGCGCTGGCCAAGCTCTGCATCGCGCCCGGCACGTTGATGCTGATGGACGAGCCGACGAACCACCTGGACTTAGCCTCGTCCGAAGCGCTGACCGAATCACTCAAGAGCTACGAGGGCACGCTCGTGTTCGTCAGCCACAACCGGTCCCTGATTCGCAATCTCGCGACCCGGATCTGGAATGTCGAGGACGGCAAGGTCGAGACCTATGCCGGCACGCTCGACGAGTACATGTACTCGATGAGCCAGCGCCGCATGCTCGCCGGTGGCGACGAGGTAGCGGCGTTGAAGACCAAGGTCGCCGCACCGACCAAGCACGCGGCCAAAAACACGCCGACGGCACCGGCACCAGCGGCACCAGCGGCACGCGAGGATGACAAGCTGCGCAAGCGCCGCGAGGCTGACGAGCGCCAGAAGCGTGGCAAATCGGTCGGGCCGCTCGAGAAATCGGTCACCCAGATCGAGGAACGGATCGCTGCCTCGGAGGCCGAGCAGAAGCTGCGCTCCAACGAGCTCGCCGATCCCACGGTCTACGACGACGCACCTCGCCGTAACAAACTACTCTCGGACTTCCAGGCGGGCCAGGACAGGCTCGACGAGCTGAACGCTCGCTGGGAAGCGGCGGCCGCGGAGCTCGAAGCGGCGCGCGCACAACTCGCCTGAAGATCTGCGATACTGGTGGGCAGTGGAGTCCAGCTCGCAGCTGATCGACGGCAAGTACCAGCTCGTAGAAATCGCGGGCGAGGGCGGCATGGCCACCGTCTACAAGGCCGTGCAAAAGGGAGCCGCGGGTTTCCAGCGCACTGTCGCGATCAAGCACATCAAGCCCGAGTATCGCGCGCTCAAGAACTACATCGACATGTTCATCGAGGAGGCGCGTGTCGGCTCCGAGCTCGCTCATCCGAACATCGTCCAGGTCCACGACTTCGTCAGCCAGAACCAGTCCTACTACCTGGTGATGGAGTGGGTCGAAGGCATCGATCTCGGTGCGTTCATCCGGATCAACAAGGAAGCCGGCACCCCGATCTCGTGGCCGTTCGCGGTCGCGATGGGGATCGGCACGCTGCGCGGTCTCGGCGCCGCGCACACTCGCATCGGCCCCGACGGCGCACCGGCCCCGGTCATCCATCGCGATGTCTCGCCGCACAACGTGCTGCTCGGCGTCAACGGTGTCGTCAAGCTCTCCGATTTCGGCCTCGCGAAGGCGCGCGATCGGATCGCGAGCCTCACCGCACCTGGCACGGTCAAAGGCAAGCTCAGCTACCTCGCGCCCGAGGTCACGTTTGGCCGCTCGAACAACGCGCAATCGGATCTGTTCGGGGTCGGCAACGTGATCTGGGAGAGCCTCGCGGGCGAGCGCTTGTTCGACGGTAAGACTGATGTCGAGATCTTCAAGAAGATCCGCGCGTGCAAGATTCCGCCGATCGCCGATCTCCGCCCCGATGTGCCGCCCGCGCTTTCGGCCGTGCTCGATCTCGCGCTCGCGGCGGACCCTGCGAACCGATACACGACCGCGGCCGAGTTCGCGAACGCGCTCTCGCAGATAATGAAGCAGGCCGTTGACGTCGATCCGGTCAGCGCTCTCGGCACGGCAGTGCGCGAAGCTCGCATGCGCGAGCGGCCGAGCGAGAGCAACGCGTCGACTCAAGCCGCGCTCCCGATGGGCAGCAACGCGAAGACGATTCCTGCGGTTCGCACGAAGCGCGAGTCGGTCGATGTCGAGTTCAGCACCGCGGACATCGACACGATGGACGCGATCGAGCTCACCCCGAAGAAGAAGTAGAAAAAGTAATCAGCTCGCGGGCTCAACCGCTTTGACCTGAACGATCGAACGATTGTCGAGCCGGATCGCGGTCAGGGCCTTGCCCCAGACGCAACCCGAATCGAGCCCGATGTGCTGCGGTCCGACATCGAGCCCGAGCGCGGCCCAGTGGCCGAACACCGCGACCGACGTGTTCCACTTCGCGGGCATCGCGAACCACGGCGTGGTGCCAGACGGCGCGCCCTTCGGTCCGCCATCGTAGTCGCTGACGATCGTACCCGTCGCGGTGTGCAGCATGCGCGCGCGCACGAAATACGACAGCGCGGCCCGCCATCGCGCTTCGCCGGTCAGGGCGGGATCCCAGTCCGGCGCTTTGCCGCCCGAGGTCTTCGCGAGGAACGCTCTCCAGTCGGACCCGGAGAGCTCGTGCTCGAGCTCCGCGGCGAGCGAGCGCGCCATCTCGATCGTCCAGCTCGGATGGAGCCCCGCGTGGGTCATGATGTAGTTGTCGGCGGTGAAGACAACTGGTCGCGTGCGCAACCAATCGATAAGCACGTCGCGATCGGGCGCGTGCAACACGTCGTCGAGGGTGTCGCGCTTCTTCTCGCCGGCCGCACCGGCCACGCGTGCGAGCAGGTGCAGATCGTGGTTGCCGAGGACCGTCTGGACGGCGCTACCCTGCTCGATCGCCCAGCGCAAGACCTCGAGCGAGCGCGGACCACGATTCACGAGGTCGCCGGTCAGCCACAGCGTGTCGCGCGACGGCGAGTAAGCGATCGCCGCGAGCAAATGATCGAGGCTCGCCTTGCAGCCCTGAATGTCGCCGATCGCATAGCGCGTCACCCGAACCTTATACCTCGACGCGGGTCGTGACGAAGCCGCAGCGAGCATTGCCGATCCGCACCTCGAGCACGCCGGTGCCGCGCACGAGGTAGCTCGCCCACCCGGTGCTGGTGCTCCCGCGCGTGCCGGGGTACGAGGGCAGGTTCGCGCCGGTGTGCAAGCCGTGGCCCCAGCCGTCGAGATGGCCGAGCTGCTGATAGGCGTGTCCGCTCTCGACGAGCTCGAGCGTGCCAGCGCCTGCGTGGGCGGTCGCGTAGAGCGGCTCGTTGAAATCGAGCGGCTTTGCCGAAGGCACGCCGTAGCTGCCGAGATAACCGGCATTGATCACCTTGAGCTCGACGCGCGTGATGCCGCCGGGCAGCGCGTGACGCTCGACCTTGTCGATCGCGAGGCGCGGCGCGAGTGCGGCGACCCGGAAGAACACCTGGACCTGGCGATCGATCACGGTCGCGAGCTCGTGGAGAGGCGGGTTCCAGATCCCGACCCGCGGATCGATGCCGCCAATCTCGACCTTGCCGAGCTGCGGATGATCGAAGGGTCGCCACGCCGGAAAGCAGCGGCCGTTGTTCTCGTCCTTGTCCCACCACGCGAGGCGCACGATGTCGTCGCGCGAGACCTCTTCGTAGAACTGGACGAACTTCTTGGGGCGGGGCATGCCGAGGCGTTGGAACAGATCCCAGAGCTCGATCACGTACGCGAACGCACCCCGCTGGTTGTAGGCGTAGTCCGATAGATCACCGCGCAGCGGCTTGTCGGGCTCGTAGAGAAATTCGTCATGACCGTTCACGGTCGGATAGCCGGTGTGCTCGGTCATCCACGCCTCGAGCTGCCGGTACAGCGCGAGGTCCTCCTGGTTCATCTTTGTATCGGGCGTGTGTCCCGGCGGTCGGATCAGCACGCCGCCGAACGTGTGGTAGTTGCACCACGCGAAGATCTCCGGATGCGCGGTCGCGAACTCGACGATGCCGCGCGCTTCCGGCTCGCTCGCCGCGTACGCCCCGGCGCCTGCTTGTTCGTGATGCGGTGCCCACGACCACGGGAAGTTGCGATTGAGATCGATCGGGTTGTCGCCGAGAAAGTAGGGGTTCGGGATGCGCTTGCCATCGAAGTGCTCGATCGAGCCTTCGGGATAGACCTTGTAGAAGGGGCCTCGATCTTCGAGCGTGCGCTCGACGAGGAGGCCCGGAAAGCCCGGCGCATCGACGAGCTCGCCGGTCGGATCGATCACGCGCATCGCGAGCGAGAGGCCGTCGCCATCGACATCGCCGGGGATCCAGCGCGGCGTGCCGCGAGCCACGCGCGTGTCGCGCGGCACCGAACGGATGGTGCGGCCGGTCTTCAACACCGCCTCGGCACCATCGGGCGAGATCCGCGGCACGATGTAGAACAGGATCTCGCGCGCACGCTCGACGATCGTGGGCGGAAGATCGACGGAGCCCGGCTCGAGATGCACGCGCAGCGCATCTTCCGCGATCGCGAGCGCGACACTCGAGCCTGCGAGCTCGCCCGCGTGCATGTTGCCATCGGCCCACGCCGCCGGTCGCACGCGGTCCGGATCGGTGCCGACCGTGAGCAACCACACGTCGCGGCCCTCCGGAGTCTGCGCGAGCGACTGCATCCGCGCGAGGTGCGGATACGCGTCACACCACACGCGCAGCTGACGCGTCAGCTGGTCGTGATCGAGATAGCCGTCGCGAAAACCGAGAGCGAGATCACCGAGCGAAGCCATGCGGATAAAAACCTACACCGGCTCGCAAACAATCGGGGTACCGCGTGTCTGATCTCCGACCCATACTGGAAGTATTTCCATGCTGACCTTCGACACGATTCCGCAAGCACGCGTGGTTCGCAAAGGCGGTCACGAGCTCCCGCAGCCACCCGCGCCACCGCACCACGAGCCGAGCCCGCTACGCGACCACGCGAATGCGATGCTCGCGGTCGCGGTGGGGATGTGGCCGCTCACCGGCGTCGTGTTGCTCGCGCTTGGCCTGCTCTGGATGGCGGGCTTCAACAGCGCCCCTTAAGGCCCCGTAATCACGCGCGCTCGGGCTCGTCACCACGCCTCGGCGAAGTTGCCGAAGTGATCGACGGTGTCGAAAACGAGCAGCTCGCCGGCTGGGACGGCACCAAGCGCGCGATCATCATCAACGTCCAGCGCCAGCCCGGCGCGAACATCATCGAGGTCGTCGATCAGATCCGTGCGCTACTGCCGCAGCTCGAAGCGGCGATGCCGCAGGGAATCAACGTCAGCATCCTCGCGGATCGTATCGAGACCGTCCGCGCCTCGGTCCACGACGTCCAGTCCACGTTGATCCTCACGATCGGCCTGGTCATCGCGGTGATCTACTTCTTTCTCGGTAGTCTGCGCGCCACGTTGATCCCCGGCGTCGCCGTGCCGCTCGCGCTGGTCGGCACATTCGGTGTGATGAAGCTGCTCGATTTCTCGCTCGATAACCTTTCGCTGATGGCGCTCACGATCTCGACGGGCTTCGTCGTCGACGATGCGATCGTGATGATCGAGAACATCTCGCGCCACATTGAAGAAGGCGTGAAGCCATTTCGCGCCGCGCTCGTCGGCGCGCGCGAGATCGGCTTCACCATCATGTCGCTGACGAGCTCGCTCGTCGCGGTGTTGATTCCGCTGTTGTTCATGAACGGCCTTGTCGGTCGGCTGTTCCGCGAGTTCGCGATCACCCTGTCGATCGCGATCGGCATCTCGGCGTTGCTGTCGCTCACGCTGACCGCGATGATGGCCGCGTGGATCCCGAAGCCACACGAGGAGGCCAAACCCGTGTGGATCGTGCGGAAGTTCGATCAGGGCTTCACGGGTCTCACGAACTTCTACGACCGCACGCTCCAGGTCGTACTGCGCCACCGGCGGATCACGTTGCTCGTCACGCTCGACACGCTCGCCGTCACCGTGTTGCTCGCGATGCACGTGCCGAAGGGCTTCTTCCCGATCGAAGATACCGGCACGATCAATGCGGTTACCGAGGCGGCGCCGGATGTCTCGTTCCAGCGCATGACCCAGCTCCACGAGGAGGTCGTCGGCCTCCTGCTCTCGCAGGTCCTGACGCTATACACGACACCAGTCATCTATCTCGGCATGGATCGCGTCGCCCGCGCCTTACGCCGGTTCCGCGGCAAGCCCGAGCACGAGCCGCCACCCGAGGTGAGTGGCGGCGACCCGGGAGCCAGTGACGACATTCCGCACGAGGCAGCGACGGAGTCGAAGTGAATCTCTCGGCCCCATTCATCCGGCGGCCGATCGCGACGACCTTGCTCGCGATCGCTTTGTTCTTGGCTGGCGCTGCGGCATTCACGCAGCTGCCCGTCGGCCCGATGCCGCGCGTCGATCTCGCGACGATCAACGTCAGCGCGTCGTTACCGGGCGTGAGCCCGACGACGATGGCGACCTCGGTCGCGATGCCGCTCGAGCGGCGGATCTCGCGGATCGCCGGTGGCGACCTGCCGCACCGATCATGATCTTGGCGCTGCGCTCGAAGTCCTTGCCGCTGCCGTAGGTGTTCGAAGCGGCGAATACAGTACTCGTGCAAAAGATCTCGCAGGTCGAGGGCGTCGGCCAGGTCGGCGTCGGTGGCGGCGTCCAACCCGCCGTGCGGATCCGCTTCGATCCGACCTCGCTCGCGGCGATGGGGCTGGGCATCGAGGACCTTCGTGCGGCGGTCGCGAGCTCGACCGCGAACCAACCGAAGGGTGGGTTAGGTGCGGCACAAGCTTCGCGATCGGTGTCGAAGATCAGCTGCTCGATGCGGACCAATGGAAGCAAGTGATCGTGCGCGCGGCGACCACCGATAGCGCGATCGGCGCGCGGCTCCTGATCGGCGTGATCCTCCTGATCGGTATCGCGAAGAAGAATGCGATCCTCATGATCGACTTTGCGATCGAGGAGGAGAAGGCCGGCAAATCACCTGAAGATGCGATCTATCAGGCGGCGCTCAAGCGGTTCCGTCCGATCATCATGACCACGCTCGCGGCGCTGCTCGGTGCGATGCCGCTCGCCCTTGGCCATGGCACCGGCGCCCAGCTGCGCCAGCCGCTCGGCATCGCGATCGTCGGCGGGCTCGTCGTGTCGCAGCTGCTGACGCTGTTCACGACGCCGGTCACGTACCTCGCGCTCCATCGCTTCACGCGCAAGAAACACCCGGACGGGCCCGAGGGCGACGTCGGCTCAGTCGCCGTCGAGCGGCATGGCGCGGAGCGTCTTGGGCAGCTCCAGTAGGCTGTCCGTCGGCGAACCCACCAGCATCGCGGGACTCATGTTCGTGAGGCCCCATGGCTCGACCGTGCCAGCGGTCACCGCGAAGGCGCCGCCATCGATCCGGCCGACGACGCCGAACCCCGATTGCATCGGCACGCGTGCGGTCTCGATCACGAGGTCGGGCAGGTGGCTGACATCGATCTCGACGAGCCCTTGCTCGCAGGTCAGCACCAGGCGGTAGTGCAGCACGCGGCGCTCGACGAGGATGATGTTTCCCATCTCGGACTTGAACACCTCCTGCCAGCCAGCGGCGAGCGTGCCTTCCTGGCGCAAGGTCTTCCACTCGAGGTGGAACAGCCGCGTGTCGTCGATCTTGCGCGCGAGGATGCCGGTCGTGCAGATCGTGCAGTCGAGGAAGCCGAGCGCGTGGAGGTCGATCACGGGCGACAGATAATCAACGCACCAGTACGAGCCCGGGATGTGCGGCGTGCAGCCGAGGAACACGTTCTTCGAGGAGTAGCCCTTGAGCCACTCGCTGATCGAGACCGCGACCTCGGGTGCTGAACCTGTATCGCCAAGCCGGCGATCGCCATTCCACAGCACGCTATCGCCGGGCAGACGATGCACGGCATCGAAGTGGAACCAGCGACCTTCGAGCGGCGAGATCAGCGAGAGCTTGTCGCCGACGCGAATGTTTGCGACCGCATCGAGATCCTGAGGCACCACGATCGAGGTCTCGCCGCGCGGATCGAGCGCGACGAACAACAGGCCGCGCGGAGTCAGCCCTTGCTTGCGCAGCTCCTTGAGCCCGAGGATCACCGCCGCCGGGTCGCGGTAGTGATAGACCTTCGTGGCGAACACGCGACGACTCTACAGCAGAGTGCCCGCGAGGATGAGCTTCGCGATCGAGAAGTAGATGAAAATCCCGCTCACGTCGACGAGGGTAGCGACGAGCGGAGCCGAGGCACTCGCCGGGTCCGCACCGAACTTGCGCAGCGCGAATGGCAGCATCGCACCCATCAGGGTTCCCCACATCACACAGCCAACGACCGCGCACGCGACGGTGATGCCGACCAGCGCGTAGTGCGCGCCACCCGCGATATCGTTGTACGCGCCGAAGTGTCCCCACAGGAGGACCCGGATCGTCGCGATGCCGCCGAGGATCGCCCCGAGGACCAAGCCGATCAGCAGCTCGCGTCGGAACACGAGCCACGCATCGGCAGTCCGAACTTCACCGAGCGCCATCGCGCGGATCACGAGCGTCGAGGCCTGCGAGCCAGAATTGCCACCGCTCGAGATGATGAGGGGAATGAACATGGACAGGATCGGGATGAGCGAATCCTGAAAGTGGCCGAGCGCCGTCGCCGTGAACATCTCGCCGATCATCAGGATCGCGAGCCAGCGGGCGCGCTTGCGGATCATGTCGCGCCGGTTCGACTGCAAGTACGGCATGTCGAGCGCTTCGAGACCGCCGAACTTCTGGGCGTCTTCGGTCGCTTCTTCCTGAACGACGTCGACGATGTCGTCGACGGTGACGATGCCCTTCATCTTGCCGTCGGAGTCGACGACGGGGATGACGTTGAGATCGTGCTCCGCGAAGATCCGCGAGACCGATTCCTGATCCATCTCGTCGGTGACGCGGATGATATTGGTCTCCATGATGTCCGAGACGCGGAGCTTGGGCTCGGCGGCGAACAGATCGCGGAACGACACCACGCCGAGCAGGCGCTGCGCCGGATCGAGGACGTAGGCGACGTAGATGGTCTCGAGCTTCGCGCGCGCCTGACGCCGCAGATACAACAGGGCCTCGTCGGCCGACATCTCGGGGCGCAGCCGGGCGTAGCGCGTCGACATCAAGCCGCCGGCTTCGTCCTCGGCGTACGCGAGCAGGGCGAGCACTTCCTTGCGCGTCGGATCGTCGAGCAGCGCGAGCAGGGTCTGGCGATTACCTTCGCCGCCCTGCTGGATCACGTCGGCGACATCATCCGGCTCGAGCAGGCGCATCCACTGGCGGCGCTGGCCGGGCCGGAAGTGGAGCAGCAGGTCGGCCTGGTCGCGGGGCGGCAGCGCGATGAAGTAGTCCTCGGCGTCCTCGCGCGCGAGCACGCGGAGCCCGTCACCGCGCTCGTCGAGATCGAGCAGTGGCCACGCGTCGCGGAGCTCGTCGACGCCGAGCTGATCGTCGTCGGGGGCGTCCTTGCCTTCGGTCGCGACGGGAATGGGCCCGGTCGGCGGGACATCGATGAGGTCGTGGACCTGCGAGTCGTCGCCGCGGCTCTCCGCGATCGAGCGGATGCCTTCCATGACCTCGCGAGCCTGTTCGGGCTTGAGCGCCGAGGTCTCGGCGTGGTGCCCGTCGTCGTGATGACCCTCGCCATCGTGACGCACCTCGGGCACGACCTCCGAACCGGATGGTGGCGTCTCCGACGACATCGAATTTCACCCTGCCCGTTACGATTGGACCTGGCAAGGGCGGCTAGCCCGAGAGTTAGGCCGAGAGTTGATCCACGAGCAGCGGAAGCGCGGTCGCCGCGGAATCCCGGATCACACCGCCGCTGTGTGCGGCGACTTCTGAGAACGGGTTGTCCTCGATGTTCACGTCGACGATCGTCGCGCCGTTGCGTGCGGCGAGCATCACGACTTGCCACGGTAGGTTGGTCTGCGCCGACGATCCCGCGACGACGACGAGGCACGCCGCGGCGGCCAGATCGCGGACGGTATCGAGCCGATAGCGAGGCTCGTCATACGCTTCGTCGAACCACAGTACGTGCGGCCGCGCCATCTCGCCGCAGCGCGGACAGACCAGTAGCGCACGGGCTGCATCGCCGACCGGATCGCCCTTCGCGAGCGCCGGAACACCCGGTGGGACGGGCCACAGATTCGCCACGCACTCGGCCGAGCAACGCATCAGATCGATGTCGCCATGAATCGCGTAGGTCCGCTGCGGCGGGCTGCCGGCGCGGCGATGTAACCCGTCGACGTTCTGCGTGACCAGCGCGAACCGATCGTTCTGGCTCTTGAACGCATCGTCCCAGCGCGCGATCGCGTAGTGCGCATCGTTCGGCGAGGCTTCGCGACAGATGCCGCGGCGAAAGAGATACCAGGCCCACACGTCCCAGGGCATCTCGGTGAACGCCGCGTGGGTCGCGAGCTCTTGCGGTTGGTACTCGCGCGCGCCGACCGTCCAGTAGCCTTCTTTGCCGCGAAAGGTCGGGATGTCGCTCTCGGCGGAGACGCCGGCACCGGTCAGAACGATCACGGTGCCCTGCTTCGCGAGAGCACTCCGGCACGCAGCGACGACGGCTTCCATCCGTGCAGCTTACGCGACCCAGGCCGTGAAGACGTGCTCCTGGGCCATCAGGACCTTGGCCCCCGCGGGTGCATCACGAGTCAAGCCGAAGCGCGTCGTCCCGAAGCGTTGGCCGAGCGCTTTGGCGACATGGCCGAACGTGTACCGCGCATTGATCTCGCACAGCGGGTGCAGCCTGCGGTTGCCGGCATCGTCGTAGACGAACGCATCGACGCCGAACCGGCCCTGGTAGCCAGCCTGTTGTAGTGCATGGGCAACGCGCTCGGCGGTGATGATCATCTGGTCGTGCTCGCCGACGGTGAGCTGGTCGTGTACGAGCTCGATGCCGCGAAACGCGCCGCGGAGATCCGTCACGATGGCGTGCGGCGGATCGACGCGAACCTCGTCGCCGATCACGCCGCAGACCGCGACATCGCAGATCCGGTGCATGTACGGCTCGAAGCAGAGCGTCAGCCCCTTCGCGAACATCCGCTCCAGCCAGACCCGCGTGTCCGAGTTAAACTTTCTACCCTTGGTGAACGCGCGGTGACGGCCGGCGCTGCTCCACGGCGCCTTGACGACCCAGGTCTCGTCGCGGCCGCTCGCGGCGCCACCGGCCGCGAGGTGGTTTTCGACCTCGCCTACCGAAGCTACCTCGCGTGCACCGGGGAGCGCACACCCGAGCTCGTGCGAGAGCCGGAGTGCGAACCGCCGATCGTTGTGCGCGCGTGCCGCAGGTTGCGCCCACACCAGGTCTGCTACCTCGGGCGACGGCGGCGTGCCGATCGCGAGGGTAGGGACATCCCAGTGCAGTGAGGGCTCGAGCGGGCGGAGCTCCTTTGCCCACAGCGGATCGACGCAGGTCCAGATCGTGACCGGCGCTTCGGCGGGCGCGAGCGCGCACAACAGGCCGGACATCTTCGCGATCGGCAGCTGGAGCTTGCGCGGCATCGGCGTGCCGAGCCAGCGCTCTTCTTGATCGAGGTTCGCGACGATGTGAAACACGGCTAACGCGGCTGGCCGCTCGGCCGCGTCGCCGAGATCGCCTCGAGCCGATCGATGAACGCCTCGTCGATCCCCGCGCGACGGCGGGCGTCGCGATCGAGCCGCGCGCCGCGTGCGCGATGCGGACCGAGCGGGGGCTTGACGTGCGCGTTGTACGCGTCCCACGGATCGGCATCGCCGGTGAACCGGCGCAACCAGATCCAGCCGAAGTGCACGTGCTTGATCTCGTCGGCGTGGACGACGTCGAGCGCGTCGGCGGTCGCGAGGTCGCCACACGCGCGGGCGGCGGCCGCGTAGTCGCCGCAGAAATCGAGGTTCGCGTGCTCGAACGTGAGGCCCATCGCGCAGGCGAACTCCAGCGGACCCTCGAGATGATCGAGCTTGTTCCAGAAGTGTCCGGTGACTGGATGATCGCCGAACCTGGTCCCGAGCGTCGCCATCCGGTCGAGGTAGAGCTGCAAGTGACGCTGCTCGTCGGCGAGGATCGCGACGAGGCCGCGACGAAATTGCACCGGCGCATCGGGGTACGCGAGCAGGGCCCACGCGAACAGCTCGATCGCCTGGAGCTCGTGGTTCGCGAGCGCGTGAAGGATCCGCGCACGCTGCGACGGGTCACTCATGCCCGCGAGCGGCGGCACGCGCGCGGCGCGACCCGGCACGATCTGGAGCTCGGCCGGCCGACCAGGTGCGGAGATCCGCACCGCGGGTTCGCGATCCGCGAGGTCGATCACGGCGGGCGGGGCGACCTGCTTGGCCGCGAGCGAATCACCCGTGACGATCGCGAGCGCGTAGTCCCTGATGTTCATGACCGCTTGCGGCGCCACACGAGCGCTCCGACGAGCAGGCCGAGCAGCAGCGCGCTCTTGCCATTGCCGCCGACCGAACAGCAGCCGCCGCCCGCGACCGGATAACATTCGCCGCTCGCGCCACTCGCGAGGCACGAGAAGTTATCGGGACAGCTGTTCGCGGTGCCCGGATCGCAGGTCGCGCCGCAGTGCTTGAAGGTCTCGCCGCCATCGACACAGGTCAGCGAGATGCAGTCGCTATCTTTCGAGCACTGCACGCCAAGACCGCCGGGCGCATCCGGGCCGGCGAGGCAACCACCCATCACGCACACGTCGGTGCCGCTGCATCCCGCCGCAGCCGTGCACGGCGGACCTTGATCGACGGTGATCGCGACGGTCGTCGACATCTGGGTCGTATCGATCGCGTGGACCTCGATCATGTGGCTGCCGCTCGCGAGCTCGGGTGCGATGAACTGCCATGGCTCCTTCGTGACCGAGCTCATCATCGCGCCGTCGACCCAGAGCTCGAGATGATCGATCGCGGCGTCGTCGGTGGGCT
This sequence comes from Kofleriaceae bacterium, assembly GCA_043759355.1. Classification (GTDB taxonomy): domain Bacteria; phylum Myxococcota_A; class Polyangia; order Haliangiales; family Haliangiaceae; genus JABFXX01. The sequence goes on along the minus strand of JAYVLQ010000032.1, from coordinate 55,731 downwards.
TGGTGAGGATCGGGAACTTCGGCGTGACCTTCTTGCGGTCGGTCGGCGAGCTGATCACGAGCGTGGGCGGCGTCGGCGCACCGACCCCGAATGCGTCGTAGATCTTCTTGTAGGAATTCTGCGTGCCCGTCGTGCTGCACTGACACGCCATCGCGGTGTTCGTGCCGCACGGCGCTTCTTGCCACTGGAACCGCTTGGGCAGGTCGCCCTGCGCATACGTCATCGGGTCCTTCTGCAAGAACTCGTGCTCGAGACCGAACGTGTGCGCGGTCTCCTGAGAGACCGTCCAGCACAGCGAGTCCGGATCGGCGCCGTAGACATCGAACGTGTAGCTGATGCCGTTCGGCACTTCGCTACAGTTGAACGGGGCGACACCACCGGCGTTCGCGATGTCGTCGCGCAGATCCGTCGGCTTGCCGCCGATGATCTCCTCGAAGTGCGGCACATTGCCCGGGTCGACATCCGTGACCGTGATGTCGAACGCGGCGTACGTGTCCTTCACGCACTGGACCATCGCCTGCCAGACCTGCTCGGACTGGTTGAACGCACCGATCGTGCGATCGCCTTGCGCGATCTGCGACGTGTCGGGCGTCGTCCGCGAATCATCGGCGGAGCCCGCATGGATCGGGCAGCCCGCATCCTGGCAGCGATGGAGATAGATGATGTTCGACGACAGCGCTGCGGCCGGCCCCTGGCGCGGCGGAATCTTGATCACCGTCCGCTCGGGGACGGCGTACGCAGTCGCGCCGAGCGCCAGCACCACTGCGAGTGCGCTGCGCATCAGCGCTTGCGACGTCGCGTGAAGAGAAGCGCCGCGAACACGAGGCCACTCGCGATCGATCCGCCCGCGCCGGTGTTGCAACCGCCGCCGCCGCCATCGCTGTAGCCCGGCCAGCAGTAGCCGGCGTCCGAGCCATCCGCGATCGGCAAGCAGCCAAAGCCGCTCGGGCACTGACCCGCGGTGCACTTGGTCGTGCAGTACATGTTGGTGCCGTCGCTCGCGCAGTTACTGTCGCCGCACATCTCGTTACCGGTGCACGTGGTGCCGAGGCCGCCGGTCGCGTTCGGGCCGGGCACGCAGCGCCCGCCGATGCAGACCTCCTTCGCCTCCGCGCTGCACATCGAATCGTCGGTGCACGGCGGTCCGATCGTGACCGTGATCGAGGTCTTGCCCGGCGTGCCGTGCGCGTCGTAGCCGGTGACCTCGACGGTATGCGAGCCCGGCTGCAGCGTGGTCGGCGCGTTGAACGCGTACGGCGCGGACATCACGACCGGATCGACGAGCGTCCCATCGACGCGGAGCTCGGCCTTGGTGATCGCGGCATCGGCCGTGATCGTCGTGTTGATCGCGAAGCCGGCCTGGACGCTCGCACCTTGCTGTGGCTTCGTGATCTGCACGGTCGGAATCTTCACCGTGCCGGCGCCGAACAGCGAGGTCAGGATCGCGGCGGAGTTCTGCGTTGCCGCAGCGGTACCGAAACCTTGGCAACAGGTATGAACGTTATTGTCCGAACCCGAGCAGCTGTAGTTTGACGGGCTCTTGCCGCTCAAACAATCGCTCCCGCATTGGTCCGCGGTCGTCTGAAAGTATTTGCGAGTGGCATAGGTGAAGTACGTCAAGGGGTCCGCGGCGTTGTGGGAGTGATCCATCCCGAACGAATGCGCGATCTCCTGCGCGGCCGTCGCGCAGATCTCATCGGCGCACTTCGCGTCACAGATGGTGCCGGCGCCGTAGGTGTTAGCGAATGCGAAAACGAGTGCGTTGGGGATGTACGTGCTGCCACAGCCGTTGGCGGAGACGCCGCCGAGATTCATGCTTTGTCCGATATCGGTCGGTGCGCCGGCGACCATGATCTCGAAGTGATTCTGGGTTCCCGGATCGACATCGGTAATGACAACATTGAATGGCGATAAGGTGTCTCGCACACACGCCATGACCTTGTTCCACGAGTCGTCGCCGTAGCCGAACTTCGTCAGGATGTGGACGCCGCTGACGAATGGCCACGTATCGACACGCGAATCGTTGTCACCCGCTTTGACCGTGCAGCCGTTCGCGCAGCGGTTCAAGAAGATCGTGTTGTAGGGTGCTGCCGCTTCGGTAATGTGTGGCTGGTGCGGATCATCGAGCGTGATGAGTCGCGGCCGCTCGGCCGCCGCGATCCCGGTCCCCGCTACAATCAAAGCCAGGATGCTGACAACAATGCGCATGTCCATTTTGCCCTGTGGTGAAACTTGGAGGACTCAACCTACGGGATTGCGATGCGTTTGGGCAGGCTCTTATTTCCGGTCGAGTTGGCCGACCGTGACCTTCGCACTGACCGTGCCAGGGCCGTAGGTTCCGTCTGCCGTCTTGATCGAGACCCGTCCCACTGCGCCGCCACCACCGGCACCCTCGGCGAATCCCGAAGCGGGTGTTGGAGCGACAGTGGCCGTGCCTCCCGTTCCCGAATGGCTGGAGCCGCAGCCGCCGACGCTTGCGGAAGGCTGCGTACCCAGAGCACCTGCATTCCCGTAGCTCGAACATGCGCCACCGGACCCGCCATTTGCGGCAACAAGACCCACGATGTTGACTGCCGGTGCTTGTAGTACCAGCGTTCCACCAGAGCCTCCGCCTGCGTTCGGTCCGCCTCCTTGACCGCCAACGTTGAGAATACCGGTGACCGGTATGGAGATTAGCGTTCCGGAGACCAGCTGGATGCCTGCGCCACCGCGACCGCTCTTGTTGCTGTTCATTTGATCGGCGCCACCGGGGCATCCACCGATGAGCGGCTCGAAGTGATTCGCTTGCGCTGCACCCCCAGCGGCACCGGGGAGTGGAACGCTAGCGTTGATTGGCGAGCCCGTACCTCCAGTCGTCGCGTTTCCCCCACCGCCCCCACCATAGAAGCCAGCAATGCCGGCGCAAGATGCGGTATCCGCCTGGCTTCCAACGCCGAACATTTCGCTGTGGTTCGTCGCCGCGCCAGCGTCGAATAGCCCATCGATCGTGATCGAGCCAGCGGCCACGAATGCAACGGGATTGCTGCCAAACCCGGCGCCCTTCGGCGTGATGGTGGCGTCGTGGATGGTGAACGAGTGCGCGATGTACACACGAATCGATGGTGCCGACAGTTGCGGAACGGAGATCGAATGGACGGGAACGACTGTTCCATCGCCGACCTTCGTGATGGTTCCAGCGTCGTCGATGTTTACGGAACCGAGGACAACGTCGTCAGCGATTGCCGCCATGGCTAGTGCATCGCCGAGGTCATTCGAGGGAGTAAACGTCGCGCATCGCTGCGCGTCCGCAGCGCAGCCTAGGCTGCATTGGGTGTCGGTCGACGACCGTCCGTCGTTGTTGCAGACGCTCAGTTTGTCGCCGGTACACGTGGAAGCGTCTGGGGTGCATCCACAGCGCGCAGCAGGGCAGTCAGCCGGCACTGCGGTACAGACTCCCGCAATGCCGCCCGAGTACGCATACTCACCATTCACGTCGCAGAACGGGTGGGCAATGTCGCCGCAATCGGAGTCCATGTTGCAGCGGTTTACGTCCTTCGTGCATCCCCACGCGGACAACACCAGAACCAAGACCGCGCGCACTAGTTTCGCTCCAACGGTCGCGCAATGACTTTCGCGCTGATCGTGCCGGCTCCATGGGAGCCGTCCGCACTTTCGATCAGCACGCGCCCGACCGCACCTCCACCGCCCGCCGGTCCGTTAATGGGTGAGCTACCCGAACCTGGAAGCGCAGTGGCGGTACCGCCAGCGCCCGAGTGAGTCAATCCGCATCCGCCAACCGCGGGTGCTGCCTCGCTGCTGATAGGTCCGTTATTGCCGAACATGGAGCAGGCACCACCGGAGCCGCCATTTGCCGCGACCAAGCCCGCGATGTCGACTAGAGGTGATTGGAACACCAAGGTACCGCCGGAGCCGCCACCACCTTTGTCTGAGCCGCCTTGCCCGCCAACACTGAGTCGTCCTGTGGCCGTGATTTGAATTGACGTTGCCGAGACGAATTGAATTGCCGAGCCCCCATGGGCGGCGCCCGATTGCCCGTCGTAGTCCCCGCCGGGGCAACCTCCAACGAGTGGTTCGAATCCGTCTGCTTGTGCGGGACCGCCAGCGACGGCTGGGGTGGGCGTGCCGATCAGGTCATACGAAGCACCATCACCACCCTTCGTCGCGTTGCCACCGCCACTGCCGCCGTATCCTCCGCCAAGTCCCGCGCATGCGGCTGTCGAATTCTGACTGCCGAGACCGGCGGTATTTAGCTGACGCCCTGCTGGATCACCCGCGTCAAAGACTCCGTCTATGACGATCGGCCCCACGGCGACGAGCGCGATCGGACTGACGCCGAAGCCACCGCTCGCGGGATATGCCGCGGCCGAGTGAATCTTGAACGAATGCGCGATGAAGACGCGAATCGGCGCACCCGTATTCTGCGGCACGAGGATTGTCGTGACCGCGAGGAGGGCACTTTGATGGTCGAGGTCGCTCACGGTGCCGTCGTCTTCGAACGCGACCGAGCCAAGCTCCACGTCATCTGCAAACGCCGCCATCTCTAGCGCGCCCTTGAGATTGTTCGACGGAGTGAACGTCGCGCATCGCGGAGCATCCGCAGCGCAACCGAGGTCGCAAGGCGTCTCCGTGGTCGACCTCCCATCTTGATTGCAGACGGTCAGCTGGTCGCCGGTGCAGGTCGCCGCATTCGGATCGCAACCGCACCGCTCGACAGGACAGTTCGCTGGAACGACGGTGCAGACACCGGCCACACCGGCCGACGACGGATACTCGCCATTCGCGTCGCAAAACGGATAGGCGGGGTTGGCACAGTCGGCGTCCCGCTGGCACCGGTTGACCTCCTTCGTGCATCCCATACCCACCAAAATCAGACCAACCAACATGCGCCCGATCATCATGCGCAGTGTATCGAAGCGAGCTTCGAGCGGTTGCTAGATTTCTATATTTCCCCGGCTCACCGCCTACTTACGGTTTCTGCGCGTGATCCAGAGCGCAGCGAAGCCCAGACCGAACAGGATCGAGATCGGCGAACCGCCACGGCCGGCTTCGCAGCCACCGCCACCACCGCCGCCCACCCAGCACACGCCACCACCTTGACCGTTGTCGAGGCAATCGAAGCCGGACGGGCAGGTGCTGTTCGCCGGATCGCACGCGATCACGCACGCCGAGGTCGAGCCGTTCGTGCCGCACATCGTGGAACCGCAATCGCTGTTCGTGGCGCAGGTCGCGCCGAGGCCGCCCGCGCCGCCGGGACCGTCGATGCACGCCGACTGGTAGCAGATCTTGGTGCCGCCACAGTCCGCGTCCTGGGTGCAGGTGCTGCCGACCATCACGGTGATCGACTGGCTCGCGCTCGCCTGCTTGTTCGTGCCGCACACGACCGTGATCTTGTGCGCGCCGGCGCTGAATGCGGTGGTGAATGCGGCGGGCGACGCGGCCACCGTGTTCGCGAACACGTCGTCGGTGTAGAGATCGATCTCTTTGACGCCATCCGCGGACGTGCACGTCGCGTTGACCGTGAACGTATGCGAGGTCTGCTCCGCCGCGTTGTTCGCGGGCGACGTGATCGCCACCGTCGGGGCGACCGCGCCCGCGGGGCCGAACAGGTTCGTCATGATCTGGACCTCGTTCTGGGTCGCCTGATTGTTCTCCATGCAGACGTGAGTACCGTTCTCGCCGGTACCCGCGCATGGCACACCAAAGGCATTCTGGTTCTGGTTAGCCCCGTAGAAACAATCGCTGCCGCACGGCGCGCCATTGCGGAACGAAAGCGGCGTTTGATACGTCTTGTACGTCATCGGATCGCTCGCGGCAGTCGCGTGATCGAGCGTCCAGCCGTGCGCGACTTCCTGCAGCGCGACGCCGCACATCAGCGCGGTCGCGGCGGGCGTGATGCCGCCGTACGCGTTGGCGAACGCGAACGTGATCGAGTTGGGGATGTACGTCCCGGTGCACGAGCCCGGCGCGCCGCCACAGAGGTACGCCGCGACACCTTCGAACTGGCTGTCAAACCCGATCTCGGTCGGCGAGCCCGCGATCATGATCTCGAAGTGCTCGGCCGTCCCTGGATCGACGTCGGTGACCGTGATGTTGAACGGCGCGAGCGCGGTCTGGACGCAGGTCTTGATCCCCGCAAAGTCGACCGTCACGTTGAGCTGCTTCAGCGTGCCGTTGCTCGGCGCGATGCCCGACGTATCGGTACGCGAGTCATCTCCAGTGCCCTTGGTGATCTTGCAACCACCCGTGCATTTGTTGAGGAAGACGATGTGGCTGTTGACCACGACGGGCGGAGGCACTGCCAGCGTCACCGGCATGACGGCGGTGTGCGGAAACGAGATGCCGTCGGTAGCCGACGTTTCCGGGCCCGTCCGGATCGCTTCGGCCCACGCTGCGCCGCCCATGACCCCTAGGAGACTTATGATTGAGACCAGGGTGCGCATCACCTTGACGGTATCGGCCCGGGAGCCAATCAATCAAGGGCTTAACCCTGCCAGCCGCTGTTGTGGGCGCGTTACTTGCGCTTGCGCGTGAGCAACACCGCACCGAGACCGAGGCCGACCAGCATGAGGGTGCTCGAGCCGTTGCCCCCCGTGCTGCAGCCGCCGCCGCCGCCGCTGTCCGCACCTGGCCAGCAGACGCCGGACGTACCGGCAGAGATGCATCCGAAGCCGCTCGGGCACGCCCCCGCGGTGGCGGGATCGCACGAGGTCACGCAGTACTTGTTGCCCGTGCCGTCGTCGCCGCAGCTGTCCGACACGCAGTCCGAGTTATTTGCACAGGTCGACCCGAGACCGCCGGTCGTGCTCGGGCCAGCCTCGCAGGTGCCGTTCACGCAAACCTGGCTCGCATCGGTGCAACCGCCGTTCGTACACGACTGACCGTACTGGACCGTCTCGGTCGCCTTACCCGTGTTGTTCGAGAGGTCGTAGGCAGTGAGCTCGAGCGTATGCGAGCCCTGCGTGATCGCGGTCGAGGTCGTGAACTGGAACGGCGCCACGGTCGAGGTGCCGGCCAGGTTGCCGTCGATGCGGAGCTCGACCTTCGAGATGCCGACATTATCGGTCGCGTTCGCGATGACCGAGAAGCCCGGCAGGATCGTCGCGCTCGCAGCGGGGAGCTGGAACGAAACGGTTGGCGGGGTCGAATCGGGCGTGCCCGAACCAAATGTCGCGAGGATGAGCGCGAACGAGTTCATCGACGCGGTCGAGTTGTTGTACGTGCAGTTGCACGCGCGTGGTGAACCCTCTCCGCACGACCCGGCCTGGTTCTGGAACACCTTTAGCGTGGTGGGATCCGGGGACGGGAGGTACGTCATCGGATCTTTGGGGTCGTGCTTGTGGTCGAGCCCCCACGAGTGTGCGGTCTCCTGCGAAACGGTCCAGCACGCATCTGCGAGGTCTGCATACTCGTGGCCAGCAGGGCTAGACAGCGGGCTATTCGCGAACGAGAACGAGATCGCATTCGGCAAATAGCCGCAGGAGAACGGCGAAACGCCTAGAACTCCGCTTGGCTGGCCGGCTTCACTGGGAAGACCCGCGACGATCGCGGTGTGGTAGTCGCCGGAGGCGGGACGTTGATCGACGATCGTGACGTTGAACGGCGCGTACGTCTGCTTGACGCAGCTGACGATCGAGTTCCACTGCGCGTCGGTGCCACCGAACTGCGAGATGTGCCTCGTCGAGTTACCGATGATGTCGGACTGGTTTTGGGTGCCATCGCTGCCAGGCGTCAGCGTGCAGCCGCCAGCACAACGATCCATAAAGATCGTATGGGAAACCGTCGCGGGGTTCGGTAGCTGGAACTCGGCGCCTATCCCGCGCGGATCCGAGAACACGAAGCCGGCACGCCGCTCGGCACTCACCAGCGTTGTCATCCCCGAAAAGGCCAGCATGCCCGCAGAGATCGCGACCGCCCAGTTGGGTTTCATGTCCGCGACCGTAGGACAAACCACTTCGCATCAGGTAGGGAGTGCTGCTGGCTTCAAATCGCTGCAAGTGATGTAGGCGCGCAGCAAATGCTGCTCACAAACCGCCGCAGCGACGTCGCCACCTCACTTGTGGACGCTACAGGCAAGAGCGGGATTCTGCTGAGCTACGACGGTTCGCGTGAGGGTTCCAAGCCTCACCGAGGTACGAGCATTCCGGTCGACACGTGGATGCTCAAGACCGCGCCGCTGTGTGAATACGTTCCGTCAGCGGTCTTTATCTGGAGGCGGCCAACCGCGCCTCCTCCACCGGCAGCGGTATCGATCATCGTGTCAACGCCCATGCCAGGTCCCTGCATTTCAGTGCCGCCAGAACCCGAAAGCGTCGGTGAGTTCGTGCCACAGCCGCCAACGCCGGCTGCTGGCGCCGCATCCGAGCTGCCGGGATTACCCCCGATGCCGCACGCGCCGCCGGAGCCGCCGTTCGCCGCGACCGTCCCTGAGATCGAAACACTGGGAGCCTCGAGAAGTATGTTGCCGCCCGAGCCACCACCGGAACTGTCGCCTCCTCCTAAGCCGCCAGCGTTCAGGATGCCGCTGATGTTGATCGACGAGCGCGAAACGAACTCCAACCCTGCGCCACCGTTTCCACCGGGATTACCGTTGAACCCACCACCGGGGCATCCTCCAACCAGTGGTTCGAAGAGATTCGCGGGTTGTGCTGCGCCACCTGGTGCGCCTGGCGCTGCCGGGAGCTGGGCCTTCGGAGCGCCGTAGCCACCCGGGGTGGCGTTGCCACCTCCGCCACCGCCATGCAACTCGGCAACGCCTGCGCACGGTGCCGAGGCCAACTGGCTGCCAGGACCAAAGTAGACGAGGCGCATTGGAAAGCCGGCATCGAAGGCGCCATCGATCGCAATCGAACCCGATGCGACGAAGGCGATCGGGTTGCTCGTGTCGCGAGCAATGGCCTGGATGAAACCCGCGTGAATTTTGAAGGAGCGAGCAATGAACACCCGAAGCGACGGAACTCCGACCTGCGTCACTAGCAGTGAGCGAACTACGATGTGAGCGTTCGAGGGGAGCGCGAGGATATCGCCGTTGTCAAACACGTCAACCATCGGAGGGAAATCGATGTCCGGTTCGTCCTTCGCCATAGCGAGCGCGTCCGCCAGACCGTTCGACGGTGCGAAACTCGCGCATCGCGTGTTGTCTGCGGAACAGCCGAGGTCGCACGCGGTAGTCGTCGCCGACCTACCGTCAGGGTTACAGACCGACAGTGTCTGATCTGCGCAGGTCGTCGCATTGGGCGTGCAACCACAGCGTTCTGCCCGGCAGTTGTTTGGAACGATGGTGCAGACGTTGGTGACACCACCGGATGCGGGATATGCGCCGTCGACGTCGCAGAACGGATACGGAACCTTACAATCGGAGTCCGCGCCGCACTCGTTCGCCCGCTTCGTACAAGCGCTCGAGAGCACCAAAACCACCACCAGGTATCGCGTCATCCTGGAGTTATCGATCGAACTAGTTCCCGGTTGCCTACAAAAGCGCGGCACAGACAATAAAAGCGACGTACGCAGCCACGAGCATGGCTCCCTCCCATCGACTGATCTTGCGCGAACCGCGCAAGACGACCACGCCGAGCAGGGTGATCACCACCAGGCCGACGAGATCGACGACGTGCATGCGCTCGCCGAGCCGGATCGGGTGGAGGCAGGCGGTGACGCCCAGGACGAGGAACACGTTCAGGAGGTTCGAGCCGATCACCGACCCGACCGCGAGCGCCGCGTGGCCTCGGGTCGCGGCGACGATCGAGCCGATCAGCTCGGGCAGCGCACAGCCCATCGAGATGACGGTGAGGCCGAGCATGCGCTCGGACATCCCGACTTCAGCGGCGATGCCACGGCCACCGCGGACGAAGAAGTTCGAGCCGATCACGAGCAGGACGATGCCGATGCCGCTCATCATCAAGCTGAGCGTGCGCGAGATCCGCGGCCGGCCTTTACCACCGAGGCTCGAGCCCGTGAGCTCGGCTGAAGAAGAGGACGAGTGGGGATGCGTGATGGCGCCGATGGCGGACGCCGAAGCGCCACCTGCTTCGGGCTCGTCGTCATCGAGTGGATCGGGCGGATCGGGCGCGAGCTCGTCGTTCGGATCGATGCGGGCCGCGACGGTGAGCGTCGCGATCGTGAACACGATCGCGCACGCGACGAGCAGGAAGCCCTCGAACCGCGACAGCACGCCATTGCGAAATAAGATCGGCACCGCGATCGCCGAGCCGACCAGGACGGGCACCTCGCGGCGGATGATCCGACCATCGATCGTGGGTGGCGAGATCAGCGCGGTGATGCCGAGGATCAGCGAGATGTTCGCGGCACACGAGCCGATCACGACGCCGAGCGCGATCGGCGGATGACCGGTGAGCACGGCCTTGGTGGCGACGGCGAGCTCTGGCGCGGAGGTGCCGTAGGCCACGACGGTGAGGCCGACCACGAGCGGCTTGACGCCGAACACGCGCGCGATGCCGGCGGAGCCGCGGATCAGCCACTCCGCGCCCCAGTAGAGGATCGCGATGCCGAGCACCAGCGCACCGATGTTGAGGAGCGGCGTGATGTGGCTATCGTAAACTAGTTCGAGATCCGCGCGAGGTAGCGAGCGGCCCGCATCATCTGAGCAATCTCGTTGACGTCGTTCGAGTCGTAGCGGCCGCGAATATGGAGCTCGCCATCGACGAGCAGGAAGTAAGCAGCGTGCGCGATATCGGGGACGCCACTGGGCCGGTCGCCTTCGCGCTGCATCGAGGCCATGAAGCCACTCTCGACGAGCTGCGTGACCTGGGTCTTGGGGCCGGTCACGAACCGCCAGCGCTCGGGGTCGGCCTTGAAGCGCTGGGCGTAGGCCGTGAGACGCTCGGGCGTGTCGTACTCGGGATCGACGGAGAACGAGACGAGCTTGACCTTCTTGCCGACGTCGAAGGTCTGGTCCTGGACGTTTTGCATCTTCATCGACGTGACCGGGCAGATCGTGTCGCAGCGCGTAAACACGAAGCCGACGATCGTTTGTTGATGGCGAAACGCATCCTCGGTGAAGACGTGACCGCGCTCGTCGGTCAGCCGGAACGATGGTAGCGCTCCCATGTCGACGAGCTTTGGTGGCTTGCCGCGCTGCCACATCATCGGGATGACGACCGCGGGGATCGCGCCGAGCACGACGATCGCGAGCATCACCAGGAGCACGCGCTTGCCGCTGCGCGGGCGCGCGGGCTCGATCGGCGTGATCGGACTGAGGGGCTCTTGCACGGTTGGAGCCTAGCGCGAACCGGGGAAGGGTGGCGTGCGGCAATGCGCCGCTTAAAGCTCCGCCCAGTCGTTATCGTGGTCGATCATGCCCTCGGAGAGCGAGTTGAGCCAGTGCCAGGCAGCGCGGCGCTTCTCGCCCTCCTTGTTCTCGCGATCGACGAGCGCCGAGAGGTGCGCGACGTTCGGCTCGCGATCGAGGATCACACCGCCCTGCGTGGTCGCGAGGATGAGGTCCGCGAGCGCGCTGGGGTTCCGGTCGTGGACGTGGATCTCGATCGCCATGGCGTGGCGATACCACGAGCGCTGACAGCGATTCAAACAGTTCGGCGGTGCGCTGCCAGGTAGTGCCGGCGCAGCTCCGGATCCCGGAGCTTCTGCGCCTTGACGTCGACCTCGGTCTCGGCGAGCGCGAGCTCGGCCTTCGCCGCCTCGGGCTTGCCGGCAGCCTCGAGGACCTCGGCGCGCCAGCGATGCAGGTGTTCGAGCCCATCGATTCGCGTGTTGTCAGCCGTGGCGACCGCGAGCGCTTCATCGCTCGCGGCGAGCGCCTCGGCGTGACGGCCAAGCTTCGAGAGCGCGAGGGCCTGAAACGTCAGCCCGTAGATGATGCCGACCAGCATCGGCATCTTCTTGGCCCACTCGGTCGCCGAGCGCGCCATCTCGAGCGCGGCCTCGGGGGCATCGCCGTTCGCGAGGTGGGCGAGGGCGACGTACTGGAGCGCGCGGATCTCCTGGTAGCGCTCGCGGTTCTCGGTCGCGATCGTGAGTCCTCGCTCGAACAGCTGGAGCGCTGCCTTGGTGTCCTTGCGCTGCATCTTGGTCTGGCCCCATGACACCGCGACATCGGCGGCCGCCGACAGATCGCCGGTTTGCTCGGCGACCTTGAGCGCGCGGCCGAGATAGCTCTCGGCGCGATCGAGATCGCCGAGGTCGGAGTAGCACTGGCCGATGTTCCCGAGCTTGAGCGCGAGGCCGGAGCGCTCGCCGAGCGCTTGATCGATCTTGAGCGCGCTCTTGTAGTGCGCGAGCGCCTCTTCGTACTCGCCGAGCGCCGCGAACACGATGCCCATGTTGTTGAGCGCGCGTGCCTCGTGGCGCTGCATGCCGATCGCGCGATAGATCACGAGCGCCTCGGCGTAGCTCTCGATCGATTGCTCGAGCTTGCCGATGTTCCACAGCGTGGTGCCGCGCTGGTTGAGGATCGTGGCGCGCGCGAGCAGCACCGGCGTGGGCACGCGCTGGCCGGTCTCGGTGACCTTGGAGTGCTCCATCGCGTGATCGACGATCTCGAGCGCTTGCTCGACGAGGCGCAGCGATTCCTCGGCATTGCCGACGAGCCGCGCGATCGCCGCGCGCAATCGCAGTGCCTCGGACTCGACGAGCGGATCCTTGGCATCGCGCGCGTACTGGAGCGCGGGTGCGACAGCGCGTAGCGCCGCCGGCGCCTTGCCGACGTCGATGTAGAACTGCGCGAGCGCGTTGTGCGAGACCGCGAGCTTGCCGGGCTCGCCGATCAGATCGGCTTCCTTGCGCAGGGCGTGGAGCTCGCGCAGCTGCTGCGGCCGCTTCGCGAGCCGACGCAGGATCTCCTCGCGCAGGCGATGCGCGGTGAACCGGCGCTCGTGATCGTCGGTGGCCAGGAGCTTCAACGCGCGGGTGAGCTGGCGGAACGCCTCGGCATTGCCGCCGAGCTCGGTCGCATGTCCCGCCGCGCGGAGGTAGCGATCGGCGGCGGGACCGGCATCTCCCGCGAGCTCGAGGTGGCGCGCGATCAACGCATCGTCCTGGCCGATGCGATAGCCGACCGCGTTCGCGATCCGCGCTGCGACCGAGCGATGCATCTGAACTCGGACCTCGCGCGGAATCATCCCGTAGGCGACGGTCATGGTCATGTCGTTCTTGAACCGGTACTCGCCGTCGAGCGCCGAGACCAGGCCGCGCCGCACGAGCTCGTCGAGCTCGAGCCGGACCGGGCGGCCGAGCAAGGCCGATAGCGAGGCTGCCGAGACGTGACGACCGAGCACGGACGCGAGCACGATCGCCTCGCGCTCGGCGGTGGGCAGGCCATCGATGCGCGCGAGCACGAGATCCTCGACCGACGACGGCACCTGGATCGGCGCATCGCGGCGCACCCAGCGCAGCAGGCCCGGATACTCGCCACTGTCGAGGTCGGCGACGAGGATGCCGCGCTCGATCAACATGTCGAGCAGCTCCTGGATGAAGAATGCGTTGCCGCCGGCGCGGACCGCGACCTGGGTGACGAGCTCGTCGATGTCGTGGCCGGGCACGAACCGCGCGGTCAGCATCTCGCGCCGCGCGAGATCGGTGAGCTCTTCGAGCATCACGATCTCGGTGCCGAGCTCCTTGGCCTTCGCGAGGATCCGCGGCTCGGGCCGGCTCGTCATGATGCCGAACAACGGCCGTGGGGTCGGCACCTTGAGCAGCGCGCCGAATAGCTCCTGGCTGTCTTCATCAGCCCAATGGATGTCTTCGCCGACGAGCACGATCGGCTTGTCACCCGCGAGTTGCTTCTCGATCCGCAGCAGCACCTTCATCAGCATCTGGCGCTGCGCCTCGGCATCCATCTTCTGGGTGACGAGGTGCCGCGCGCCGAGCAGCATGCCGAAAATCTGGAGCGCGGCTCGCGCCTCGGGCCCGTTCTCTTCGCCTGGCCACATGAGCGGCGCCGAGAGCAACAACCGGCGCTCGACCTCGTGCGGCTCGGCATCTTCGGCGAGGCCGAGCACGTCGCGCGCGAGGTCCGCGATCACACCGTACGGCGTCATCGCGGTACCGACGCGTGCGCTCGTGCGGATCACGACCGCTTCATCCGGTGCGAGCCCGTCGAGGAACGAGCGGACGAGCGTGCGCTTGCCGACCCCGGCATCGCCGACGATCACGATCTGGCGCTTGCGCTTGGTGACCAGCACGTCGCGCCACGCATCGCGTAGCGCCTTGAGCTCGAGCGCTCGGCCGTGAAGCTGCGCGTTCGGCTGCATCGTGCGGCGCTCGCGGATCCGCTGCGCGCGATCCTTGGGCCCACGCAACCGAAACACGCGCGCGCGCTTCACGCCCGGATCGGTGTCGTCGTCCACCACGTGCGGCTTGGAGGCGGTGGATCCACCAGGGGATTCGTCCGGCAGATCGATCGCGGGCAGCGATTCGAACGTCCACTCGTTCCGCGCGGCGCGAAACACGCGCCCACCGACCAGGATCTCGGCACCGCGCGCCTGGCGCGCGAGCTTGTGCGCGAAGGCAGCGGTCGACTCTTCGATCTCGAACGTGAGCCCCCTGGTCTTGTCGTTCGCGGGACGCGGCCGCACGAGCGCGACACCGCGCTGCACTGCAAGGGCGAGCCGGAGCTCCGGTTCGACATCCGAGCCGATGCCATCGAGCGTGTCGACGAGCGCGAGCGCGAGCTTGATCGCGCGATCGGCATCGTCCTCGCTCGAGATCGGTAGACCGACGACGACTCGCAGCATCGTGCCGTCGTCGCTGATCGCGAGATCCGATCCGTCTTCGGGCAGCCGCGGGAAATCGAGCAGCGCTTGATGCTTGAACGCGACATCGCGCGCCACCTTGTAGAACTCGTTGACGAGCGTGGCCGCGCCACTCGTGCCGAGCCGCCGCTCGAGCGCGCTCAACCCGACCAGCACGCCCTCGAGCACGTAGACGTACTTGCGCTCGCGCACATCGCGCGCCGGCACTGGATCCGGCGTGGGTGGGCGCGCGTACTTCGCGAGCCCCGAGCCCGGCTGCGAGACCCTGCCGCTCGCGAGCCCGACGAGGTCGACCGGCGCGCTGCCCGCATCGACGAGTGCCTCCGGCACGCCATCCGGAACCGAATCTTCGCTGCCGGGGCGCCTGCGCGCCGTATCGCCTTCGACCGCCGGTCGCGGCGTGACCACGCGATCCGCGGCGACGAGGCTCGCGAGCTGTTGCGCGATCTGGCTCGAATCGATCAGCGCGCCGGTCTTCTGGCCCCACTCGAGCTGGAACCGACCGAGCTCGTGCTGGAGATCGCGCGCGGTCTGAAACCGGTCGCGGCGATCGAACGCGAGCGCCTTGAGGATCGTCTTCTCGAGCGACTCCGAGAGCTCCGGCGCGAAATCGCGCGGCCGCGGAATCTGGCCGGACTTGACCATCTCGAGCGCTTCTTTGCCCTTGCCGTGGAACAGCGGCCGCGCACACACCAGCTCGTAGAGCACGATGCCTGCGGCGAACACGTCCGATCGGCAATCGACGACATCGCCGCGCGCTTGCTCGGGCGACATGTACGCGAACTTGCCCTTGATGACGCCGGCTTCCTCGTGAACATCGCGCGCGCGCGCGATACCGAAGTCGACGATCTTGACGCTGCCGTCCCACGACAAAAGGACGTTCTGCGGCGAGATATCGCGGTGGACGATGCCAAGGGGCTCGCCGAACTCGTCGGTCTTGCGATGGGCGTAGTCGAGGCCCTTCGCGATCTGCTGGACGATGTACGCCGAGATGCCGTGGGGCAGCCGGACGCGGGCCCTCGCGGCCTCTTGCAACAGACGCAAGAGGTCGATGCCCTCGTTGTATTCCATGGCGAGGAAGTACGTGTCGCCGACCGCGCCGAAGTCGAACACCTGGATGATGTTCGGATGATTGAGGCCGAGCGCGATCTTCGCCTCGTCGACGAACATCGCGACAAACTGGCGGCTCCGCGCGTAGGCGGTGTGGATCTTCTTGATGACCAGGGTCTTGTTGAGGCCCTGTGCCACGCTCGTGCGCGCGAGATAGACCTCGGCCATCCCGCCGGTGCCGATCTTCCGGATGAGCTGGTATTTCCCGAACTGCTCCACCGTGCGGCGATGATTTTAGCTCAGAGAGGCGTGATGACGACGTTGTCGAACCACGTATCGGTCTCCCAGTTGTTGAAGCCGAGGTACTCGTGATTCGCATTTTCGAGCGGCTTCGGGTCGTCGTACTCGAGGAACGGCGTTCCGTCGATCGACACGGCACTGCCATTCGGCGGTGCTTCTTCGCCCGGCATTGCCGGGCTCGAGATCGACCACGAGATTTTCGTGCCGCGGCGCTCGATCTTCCAGTGGTAGTGCCGGTTCGCCACGACCTTGACATCGGTGCGCGAGGCCATGTCTTTGCCGTGCTCGTCGAGCCGGGCGATGATCGATTTCTGATTATACCAGCCGCCGAAGACGATCTCGTAGCCGGTCGCCATGTACGCGCCCCCGTCGGGGTCGAAGGACTTGCCGTCCCCAAACAGCTCGATCTTGATGTCGCCGCGCTTCTCGGTCGACCAGCAGTCGAGCTCGATCCGGACGTCGTGCGGGAGCTTCTTGCGCAGCCACATCGGGTGGTTGTGGGCGCCGTGGGCCGAGAGGTGGCCGTCGACGAGCGTGTAGCCCGAGCCGGTGACGTAGTAGTCGCCGCCCGGACGGCCTGTCCGATCGAAATTCTCGGTCCAGGTCTCGGTGACCGGGGCCGGATCGCGGACTTTGCAGGCCGCCAGGGCCGCGAGAAGGGTCAGGACCGGCCAGCGCCTCATGCAGGCTGACTCTATTGTCAGAGGGGCTGCATAATCTAGGGGTGTGGAAGGCACACTGTCCCTGTTTGACTGGCGGCCCTCGCCAGCGGCGGACAGCACAGCCGCGCCTGCGGAGCAGCGGATCGTGGTCTTTGACTGCGAGACCACGGGCATCGATTTCACGAAGGACCAGGTCATCGAGCTGTGCGTTCAGCACGGGCTTGGCCCCACGGCGACCAGCCGGACCTGGCGGATCCGCCCGAGCGTCGCGATCCACCCCGCCGCGCAGGCCGTCCACGGCATCAAGCTGGACGACCTCGCCGGGTGCCCCTTGTTCGCCGAATACGTCGACGAGATCATATCGGTGTTCACGCATGCGGACGTGATCGTTGGCTACAACATCTCGTTCGATATCGAGATGCTCCAGGCCGAGCTCGCACGCATCGAGCGGCCGCCGCTCGATCTCACGACCAAGAAGCTCGTCGATGCGTTCCGGCTGTGGCAGCAGTGCGAGCCGCGCAGCCTCATGCACGCGCATCGTCGCTTCGTCGGTGACGAGTTCGCATCGGCTCACTCCGCGAGCGCCGATGTCGCCGCGACGGGCCGGGTCCTCGTAGGCATGCTCGAGCACTTCAAGCTCGCGGACAAGGATTGGCAGCAGATCGCGAGCGTGTGTGATCCGCTTCCAGGTCGCGCGAGCTGGGTCGGTCCGTCGCGTCACCTACGGTGGGAAGGCGATGCGATCGTCGTGGGTTTCGGCAAGCACACCGGCGCCGCGCTCCACGAGCTCGCGGCAGGTCCCGATCGATCGTTCTTGCAGTGGGTGATGCAGAAAGATTTTCCGGCGCACGTCGTCGAGATTTGTAAGACCGCACTCGAGCGCCCGGCCGCAGAGCTAGTTCAGTGGGCACGCGAGCGGTTCGGCCAGCCGGCACCGACCGCGCAACCACCGTTCGCGCGGAAGTAAGCCGCTGGGGTAATCTTTCCGCCATGTGGCACGTGCGGATGATCGCGGTCCTGACAATGGCCTGCGGCAATGGCAGCAGCAACCTCGAGAGCCGGATCGGCGCGCTCGCCGCGATCAAGGCCGAGGTTTGCGCGTGCAAGGACAAGGCGTGTGCGGACACGGCGCACGACAAGTACGTCGCACTCAAAAATCAGAACTCGAAGGACGATCGTCCGACCGAAGATCAAATCAAGCGGTACGAGGACGCGCGCCAACAGCTCCAGACGTGCTGGCACGAACGCAATGGCACCGCGGACACCGGCTCCGCTACGAGGTGACGCGATCCGGGCAAGCCGAGATCTCTCACGGAGAGCTCGGGTCGCGCGCGCTGGATCAGCGCGCACATCGCCGCCGTACTCGGGGGTGTTGCTGGAGTGAAAGCACGCCACGGCTGCGCGGATCGGCAACTGTCCGATCGACGCTCGCGCCACGCGATGCCATCGGCAGCAACGGGCTACGGCGCGATCGGCAGCGTCGACGGGCTTCGACGCCACGGTTATCTTCGCGGGTGAGCTCAGATCGCGGCGGCGGAGCACGGTCCGCAGAGCCACCTCACTGGATGCCGTACTTCTCGAGCTTGTAGTACAGCGCCGAGGTCTTGATCCCGAGCAGGCGTGCGGTCTCGGTCTTGACCTGTCCCGCCTTCGCGTACGCCTTCAAGATCAGCTGGCGTTCGAGGTCATCGAGGATCTCGGGCAGCGACATCTCGCGCGGCACGTCGAGCCGATCCTCTTCGTTGCCGCCCTGGAGAAACTGCGGCAGGGCGACCGGCGTTAGCACTTCACCTTCGGCAAATACGAGCGCCTGCTCGATCGCATTCTCGAGCTCGCGCACGTTGCCCGGCCAATGGTACGCCATGATCCGACCGAGCGCGGCGTCGCTGATCGTGCGAACGCGAGGGTTGGTTTTCGGGCCGAGCTTCGCGATGAAGTGCGATACCAGCTGCGGAATGTCTTCGCGGCGCTCGCGCAGTGGCGGCAGCTTCACCGGCAACACGTGCAGGCGATAGAACAAGTCCTCACGGAACCGGCCCGCCGCGATCTCGGCCTCGAGCGGTTTGTTCGTTGCCGAGATCACGCGGACGTCGACCTTGATCGGCGCTTCGCCACCGACCCGCTCGAACTCTTGCTCCTGCAGCGCGCGCAATAACTTCACCTGCATCGAAGGCGGCACGTCGCCGACCTCGTCGAGGAATAGCGTGCCGCCATCGGCGAGCTCGAACCGGCCGAGCTTCTGTTTGATCGCGCCCGTGAACGCGCCCTTCTCGTGGCCGAACAATTCGCTCTCGAGCAGGGTCTCGGTCAGCGCACCGCAGTTGACCTTGATAAAGGGCCCCTTCGCGCGCTTGCTAAGGCGGTGGATCGCGTGCGCGACGAGCTCCTTGCCGGTGCCGCTCTCGCCGGCGATGAACACCACCGTGTCGCTGACGGCGACCTTCTCGACGATGCGGCGCACGACCGCCATCTTCTCGCCGCCGCCGACCATCTCGGCGAACTTACCTTCGGTCTCGCCACGCAGGTACTCGACCTGCGCATCGGCCTTGCGCAGCCGGCGACGCTCGGCGACCAGCTCGACCGCGCGCATGACCTTGAGCTTCACGACCTCGGTCTGGATCGGCTTGGTGACGAAGTCGAACGCGCCGAGCTTCATCGCTTCGACCGCGGTCTCGACCGTGCCGAACCCCGTGATGATCATGATCGGCACGTCGCGATCGATCGCGCTGATCTGCTTGAGCACGTCGACGCCGGTCGTGCCTTCCATCTTGAGGTCCGTGATCACGAAGTCGGCGGGCTTTTTCTTGAACGCCTCGATGCCGGCTTGCCCGCTCGCGGTGATCACCGCCTCGTGGCCGAGCTTCTTGACCACGTGCGCGAGGCCTTCGCGCACTGTCTCGTTGTCGTCGATGATGAGGATCGTGGCCACGATCTGACGTAGCACGGACACGCTGTCCGATGTTCGGTCGGACGCCGGGCAGCTCGGCGAGACAAACCAAACGGTCCCGCTGACTTCCGAGTGGCCTCGTCTCGGCTGCAGCTCGTCGCGAATCGCCGCTCTACAATCGACCAAAGCCGTGGAGACAAACGACATCCCCATGCTGGTCCTGTGGGAGATCCGCGAACAGACCAACCTCAAGCTCGAGTCCGTCGAGCATCGGCTCGAGTCGGTCGAACATCGGCTCGAGTCGGTCGAGTCGGTCGAGTCGAGACGCGCGTCGCTGGAGAGCTGGACTTTGCAATGACTTCGTCGTGGTTCGTGACCTCCGGACGTGACACCGCGAATCGGACATCGCAGAACTCGAGCGCGGTGTCATGTAGTCACGCCGGTAGGCTGATCACGAAGGTCGTCTCGCCATCGGCGCTGGTGACCGTGACCCCGCCGCCGTGATCGGCCGCGATGTCGCGCACGAACGCGAGGCCGAGCCCCGTGCCCTTCTCGCGGGTCGTGAAGAACGGTTCGAACAACTTGCAGGAGGTCTCGGGAGGAATCTCGCGACCGCGGTTCCACACCGAGAGCTCGACGGTATCGCCGGCCCTCTTCGCGGCGAGCCGCACGTTGCCGGGGCCGGAGTGGTCCGCTGCGGTCGCGGCCTGGATCGCGTTGCGTGTGAGGTTAAGTAAGGCGCGGCGGAGCTGGCCTCGATCGGCGCGCACGGTCGGGATCGCGATCTGCGTGGCGACCCCGAGCTCCGAAGGCGCGAGCTGGATCACTTCGGCGAACAGCTCGTCGATCTCGACCGTCGCGAGCTCGGGCTTGGGCCGACGCGCGTACTCGAGGAAGTCGTTGACGACGCGCTCGAGGTAGTCGAGCTCGCGCTGGATCTTGTCGACGTGGCCGCGGCGCTCGTCACCGGTCTCGAGCTCGTCGCGCAAGATACCGGCGAACAGCGTCATGCCGGCGAGCGGGTTGCGAACCTCGTGCGCGATGCCCGCGAGCATCTGCTGCATCTTCGCATCGCGCTCGGCGAGCTGGATGCGCATGCGTTCCATCGTGTCGCCGAGCAGGCCGAGCTCGTCACGGGTCTTGATCGAGACCGGGGCCTGTAGATCGCCGGCGCCGATGCGCTCCGCCGCCGCAGCGAGGCGGCGGACGTTGCGCGTGATCAAGAACGTCGCGAGCACGGCCGCGAGTACGCTGACCGCGGCGAGGCCAGCGCCCCACGCGAACAGCCGCGTGCGGAGATCCGATAACCGCGAGAAGTACGAAGCGGGAGCTTGGGCGCCGAGCGCGAGCACGATCTCGGGCTCGGTCTCCGAGGCGCGCACCGGCGCGTAGCCAGTCTTGTAGGTGGCGTGGTCGTTGCCTTCGAAGGTGACCGAGGAGCGCGAGGCTCCAGCGCCGAACACCTGTGCAAGCTCGCTGCGATCGAGCTCGGCGCGATAGTAGTGCATGCCGATCGCGGCATCCCGAGAAGTGTCGACGCGCGCGTCGAAGCGCTTGTCGAGTATGAACAGGCGAGCGCCCGTTGCTTGCGACACCAGCTCGAGCTTCTTCTGAACGTTCTGATATGCGCGCGCGGTCTCGTCGCCAGGAGATGCCTCGGCGAGGTACTTGCCGTGGACCTGAGTGGCCGCGCTTGCCGCGATTGCGGTCAGCCGCCGGCCGAGCTCCTCGTCGAGATCATGGCGGCTGACTTCGTACGCGACGACGGCAAACAACGCGAACAGGACGACGACCGGTAAGACAAGCGCGCCGAGCAGCTTGACGAAGATGGGCGCACGGAACCGCACTACGGTCCCGACGGACCAGATGACATGGGCGGCTGGCCGTGAACATCACCGTGACACGCGTGGGCGAGCAGGCCGATCACGAGCGGGATCAACAATACCGCGCCGACCAAGCCCCAGCGCTTGAGCGGCGAGAGCTGGACCTCACCCGTGGTCGACGACGCGCTGGCGTGCGATTGCGGTAGGTAGACATGATCGAGCGGCGCAACATGGATCACCGGTGCGGGCGTCGTGAACAGCGGTGGCTGCACGGTGGTCGCTTCGTCGGCACCGTCGCCGTGGCTTACGGGCCGGCTCTCGGGCCGGCTCTCGGGCCGGCTCTCGAGTCGAGAGGGCATCGGAGCGATCACGGGCACGATCGGCATGCGAGGTCTATGCACCGTCGGAACGACCCGCTTCGGAGGATCCTTCACGGTGACGTCTTCGCCGGCGGGGAACGCATCTTCCACCGTGCGTGCTTCGGTGGTCAGGCCGGTTCGCGATCTGAACGACTGATCGATCGTGTCGTTGACCGTGACCGATCGTGCCGTCGCGAGCACGTGGCCCGCGGTGCGGAGCTTCGGTTGCTCGCCGGTCGTGAGCAACTCGTCGACGATCGGTTGCGCGACGGTCGTTGTCGAGTCGCCGAGGCTCGCGCGCGCCGACCCGTCGAGCGTCTGCGCTGCGTCGTTGTCGTCTTCGTTGTCGTCTTCGTTGTCGTCTTCGTCGTCGTCTTCGTTGTCGTCTTCGTTGTCTAGAGCACGCGCCGGTCGCGGTGGCAGGATCGGCTCGCCAGGTCGCACTGTCGCCAGTTCTTCGGTCTCCGGCGGCAGATCGATCCGCGTCGGGTTCTCGTCGAATGCCCGGGCCTGCTCGGGTTGCAGCGCGACCTCGTGGGCGAGTGCGATCGGAGCTTGTGGTGTGAGTGCAACGATCTGCTCGCGCCCCTTCGCCGGCGTCGCGAGCACACCGCGGCGCGAATCGAAATCGACGTCGACCGGTTCCTCGGGCCGGCCGTGCTCGAGGTGCCACGGTTCGACGCGTTCACCGAAGAGCCTCGCGAGATAATCGGCGACGGATTTCGCACTCGTGCGGAGCTCGTGATCGATCGCGAGTGTCTCGAGCGCGTTGCGCAGATCGTACGCGGTCTGGTAGCGAGCCTCGGGCGCCTTCGCGATGCAGCGCATGATGATCTCGTCGAGCTCGCGCGGAAGATCAGCGCGAATCGTCGACGGTGCCGGGACCTGGGCTTCGACGATCATCGCCATTGTTTGATAATCGTTCGCGCCCTTGAACAAGCGGCGCGCGGTCGCGAGCTCGTAGAGCACCGTGCCGAGCGCGAAGATGTCGCTGCGCCGGTCAAGACGCTTGCCCAGGCACAGCTCGGGCGACATGTACGGCGCTTTGCCGAGCGCTCCGGCGCGCGTATTCTGGCTCGTGAGGGCGGGCTTCGCGAGCCCGAAGTCGACGAGCTTCACGCTGCCGTCGTATCCGATCAGGATGTTGCTCGGCGACACATCGCGATGGACGAGGTCGAGTGGCTTGCGATCGGGGCCGTGATGCTCGTGCGCGTGGTGCAGGCCCGCGGCTGCCGCTGCACCGACCGCCACGACCTGCTCGATCGGGACCAGCGCATCGATCGCGCAGACCTTCGCGAGCACGCGGCGGAGGTCCTCGCCGTGGACGTACTCCATCGCGAAGAAGTAGCCGCCCTGCGCTTCGTCGATGTCGAAGACCTGGACGATGTTGTGATGGTGAAGCGCGGCGCCGATGCGCGCTTCGTCCAGAAACGCGGCAACGAACCGCGCATCGACCGCGTGCTCGGGTCGGATCTGCTTGATCACGACGTGGCGCTGAAACCCCTCGAGCCCACTCGAGCGGGCTAGGAGCACATCCGCGACATTCCCCCGCGCGAGGCGCTGCAGGATCTCGTAGCGGCCGAGCTGTAGCATTCGGGCGCCCCAGCCTAACACTGGGGTTTTCGATGCGCCCGTTTCTACAGCGCTTTGTGGTCCTCTCGCGGCTACTGCGGCTAACGCTTGCTGAACTGGAAGCGAGCGCGAGCGGCCTTCTGGCCGTACTTCTTACGCTCCTTCTTACGCGGGTCGCGGGTCACATAACCAGCGGCCTTCAGCTTCGGACGGAGGTCCGAGTCGATCTTCATCAGCGCGCGCGTGATGCCGTGACGGATGGCGCCTGCCTGCGAGGACATGCCACCACCGACGACCGTCGCGATCACGTTGTAGTTCGCGAGCAGGGTGACTTCTTCGAGCGCCTGGCGAATCACCATGCGAGCGGTCGGGCGCGAGAAGTAATCCTCGTCGCTGCGATCGTTGATCGTGAACTTGCCTTCACCCGAGGTCAGCCAGACGCGAGCGATCGCGGTCTTGCGGCGGCCAGTGGCGTACGTCTTCGGAGCTGCAGTTGCCATTAGTTCTTGATCTCCAGCACGCGCGGCTGTTGAGCGGCGTGCTCGTGCTCGCCACCCTTGTACATCTTCATCTTCTTGATGACGCGACGGCCGAGCGGGCCCTTCGGCATCATTCCCCACACGGCCTCGTAGATCGCGTGCTCGGGATCGTTCGCGAGAACTTCCTTGGCAACACGAGTACGAATTCCGCCCGGGAAGAGCGTGTGATGGCGGTAGAGCTTCTTGTCGGGCTTGGTGCCCGTGAGCTTCACTGCGCCCGAGTTCAACACGATCACGAAGTCGCCCATGTCGACGTTCGGCGTGTAGGTCGGTTTGTGCTTGCCGCGAAGAACCATTGCGATCTTCGAGGCGAGGCGGCCGAGGGTCTGGCCCGTGGCGTCAACCACGTACCATTCGCGCTGGGCTTCGCCCGCTTCCTTGGTGAGCCAGAAGCTCTTCTGCATCATCGTCATATCGGGGCTTTCGAAAGAGCGGATCTTCTAGAAGGTTGCGAAAGCGCTGTCAAGACGGTCGCGCAAGTGACCTGACTGTGCGTTCAGTGTCACCAGCCTGTGGTACCACCTTTGAGTGCGCGTTGGCTTCATTCTCAAGCCGGATAAAACCCAGGCCGGTGTCTTATTGGAGGACCTCATCCCCTGGGTCCTCAAAGAGGGCCATGTACCTGTCGTCACGACGGAAGATCAGGTTTCGCCCGCCGGAGCGCAGATCGTTCCGGAAGAGAATTTCGGCTCCGAATGTGACCTCGTGGTCTGCTTGGGAGGCGATGGCACCATCTTGCGCGCGGCCCGGCTGGTCGCAGATTTAGGTCGGCCGGTCCTCGGGATAAATCTCGGTCAGCTCGGGTTCCTGGCGGGATTTTCACCAGCCGAGGCCCACGAAGGACTCGCCGGGGCGATCGCCGGCAAGCTGAAGTGCTCGCCGCGGATGCGGCTCGCGGTGACCTACAAGCGCGCGGGCGCGGAGCCTGTCACCCGTCACGCGTTGAATGATGCGGTGATCCATCAAGGCGCGATGGCGCGCTTGATCGACGTCGAGGCGTACTGCGATGGCCAGTTGATCGCGGCGTATCGCGCCGACGGGTTGATCATCGCAACCCCGACCGGATCGACGGCGTACAACATGGCCGCGGGCGGACCGATCGTCGTGCCGGGTCAAGCGGCGATGGCGATCACGCCGATCTGCGCGCACGCCCTGACCAACCGGCCACTCGTGATCGGTGCGCGCTCGACGCTGCGCTTGCAGCTTGCAGCCGATGCACGCGGCGTGATCCTCACCGTCGACGGTCAGTGGGCCACGTCGTTCCTTCCCGGCGACGTCGTCGAGATGACCGAGTCGCAACAGCCGCTCCTGCTGTTTGCATCGCAGCAGAGCTTCTTCGATGTCATGCGGGACAAGCTCCATTGGGGCGTGCGCACCGATAAGGGCGCGCGCTGATCAATCTGAAAGGCTGAAAGGTTCGTCGTCATGTTGAAGCATCTGCGCGCGACCAACTTCGCGATCCTGTCGGACGTCGAGATCGAGCTCGGTCCAGGAATGAATGCGCTCACCGGAGAGACCGGTGCGGGCAAGTCGCTCATCGTCGAGGCCGTGAATCTGTTGCGCGGTGGTCGTGCGTCTGCCGATATCCCGCGCACCGGTGCCGACGAAGCCGTCGTCGAAGCGACCGTCGAAGTTCCGGATGATCTGCGCGTGCGCGTCGCGAGCGTGCTCGAGGGCGCAGGCCTACCGAACGAAGGCAGTGAAGTGTTCATTCGCCGCGTGATCGCGCGCGGTGGGCGGGGGCGCTGTTACGTCAACGGTGCGCTGACCACGGCGGCACGGCTCGGCGAGCTCGGCGCGTTGCTCGTCGATCTATCGGGTCAACATCAACATCAAGGTCTCGTCGATCCGGCGCGCCACCTCGAGATCCTCGATCTGTTCGGCAACTCGGTCGGCGAAGCCGCCGCGATGCAGGCCGCATGGGACATGCTGCGCGAAACAGATGAAGCCGTACGAGCGCTCAGCGGCGATGCGCGCGAGCGCGATGCGCGAATCGATTACCTAACGTTCCAGCTCGAGGAGCTCGACGGCGCGAACCTCGCGTCCGGCGAAGATGCGTCGCTCGAGCTCGAGCGAATCCGGCTCGCCTCTGTCGATCTCCTGCAGTCGGCGGCGCGGCTCGCCGAGGTGAAGCTTTACTCCGGCGATTCGGCCGCTCGCGACCTGGTCGCATCGGCGCATCGCGAGATCGAGCGTGGCCTGCGCACCGATCCGACCCTCGAACCGATCGCGCGTCAGCTCGCCGAGATCGAATCGCTCCTCGATGATGCGAGTGATCAGCTGCGCGCATACGCCGACAAGCTCGAAGGTGATCCAGAGCGGCTCTCGTGGGTCGACGAGCGGATCGCCTTGATCCGTCGCCTCGTTCGCAAGCACGGCGCCGCGAACGGCCTCGCCGAAGTGATCGCGAAGGCGACCGACCTGCGCACCGAGCTCACGCAGCTCACGAGCCACGATGTCTCGCTCGTCGAAGCCCACGCCGCGCGAGCGGCCGCGGAAGCCGCCGCGGTGTCCGTCGCGACCGGGCTCACCAAGCTCCGTATCAAGTCCGCCAAGAAGCTCGAGAAGGAAGTGGGCGCCTCGCTCGCGGAGCTCGGGATGGCGGCCGCGAAGCTGTTCGTCGTCGTCGAGCCGCGCGCGCTCGGCCCCACCGGCGCCGATCGAATCGAGCTGGTGCTCGCGTCGAACAAAGGCGAAGACCAGCGCCCGCTCGCGAAGATCGCCTCGGGCGGCGAGCTGTCGCGCATCATGCTCGCGCTCAAGCTCGCGCTGCGCAGCGCCGACGAAGTCGCGACGTACGTGTTCGATGAGGTCGATGCCGGGATCGGTGGCGCGACGGCGCAGGTCGTCGGCGTTCAAATACGAGCCGTTGCCGATCATCGTCAGGTGTTGTGCGTGACCCACTTGCCGCAGATCGCGGCCTACGCGGATCACCACTTCCATGTCGAGAAGGCGGAGGTCGGGGGGCGCACCGAGACCCACGTCCGTCGGCTCTCGGGGACGGCGCGCAAAGACGAGCTCGCGCGCATGCTCGGCGGTCACGCCACGTCGAAGGCTCGAGCCCACGCGGCCGAGCTGCTCGCCGAAGCGGCGCGCACCGAGACGGCCGCGGTCGCGTCCAGGAAATCGTCGCGCGCTCGTGCCTGACTCGGCAAGCAGCCCCTGGAGACCCTCGGGGAGCTCGCCGGCGGCGAGGTTCGAAAGCGCGGCGCCCAGATCGTGGTCGATATGCTCCAGCCGGGAGGCCGGCACGCATCTGTCGAGCCGACAGGCAGTCGCCGATGACCCACGCCAATGCAGCGTTCACACTGTTCGCGATGCCCGAACTACGGCATCGAAGAATTACGACGTGGGCTTACGCGCAGGCTGCGTGCGACCGGTCGGCTTCTTGACGGCCTTCTTGGAATGGCCGCCACCACCATGACCCGAGTAATCGGTCCACCGGTAGCTCGGCTCGCCAGGCGCGCGGAAATCGACGTGGATGAACTGGCTGGTCGGGTAGATG
Source organism: Kofleriaceae bacterium (assembly GCA_043759355.1). GTDB lineage: Bacteria > Myxococcota_A > Polyangia > Haliangiales > Haliangiaceae > JABFXX01. The sequence continues at coordinate 28,308 of JAYVLQ010000032.1, read as the reverse complement.
CCGAGGCCCATGTTGCCCGCATCGAGCGAGCCGGCGAAGGCGTACATCTCGTTGATCGACACGCTGGGGATCCGGATGTCCATCGCCGATGCGTGGTAGTGCCGGCTCGAACTGCGCTCCGCGAAGCGGAACCCCGAGACGAGGTAGATCTGCTTGCCCGAGAAGTGGTCGTTGATCCGCGAGAGCTGCTCGTAGAGCTCGCGGCGGACCGCGCGGACTTCACCGGTGCGGGCGCAGCGGAACATGTCGTCGAGCTTCGCGAGCGAGCCTTCGTCGAACGTTCCGTCCTTCTTGTAAATGTTGACGTCGACTTCTTCGCCCAAGTTCTCGGCTTTGAGCGAGATGTGGCCCGAAGGCTTCTCGAGCGGCTCGGCCCGCAGGGTCGTCTTGGACGCGTTGTGGCCACTGAACACCGCAACGCGGTGCTTGACCTTGGTTGGAGCCTTCGCCTTGGAAGTGGTCGAAGTCGACAGCTTCTGAGGACCAGCAGAGACCACGCCAGTGCTCAAGAGCACTGCCGCGACGAGGACACTTATCCGTCGCATGGACCACGAGGCTAGGTCGATCAGGAGATCGATCACAAGAATCGAGTCGAGAAATCGACTGAAGGACCTTCGCCCACCCGCACGTACTCTCAAGTACTTGGAGCTCAAAGTGTAATGGCTAGTCTCGACCCTGCGGCAACGGCGCTGCGAGGGCCATGCCCGGCAAGCCGGTGTGGACGAGCTCGATCTCGATCTTCTTTGCGACGTCGAAGATCCGCTCGTCGCGATAGAACTCGCCAAAGCAGATCCGGTTCACGCCCGCATTCGCGAGCTGCTTGAAGCAGGACCAGCACGGGCTCGCCGTGACGTAGCAGGTCGAGCCCTCGATCATCACGCCGTTCTTGGCGGCCTGAATGATGGCATTGGCCTCGGCATGAATGGTCGCCACGCAGTGGCCCTCTTCCATCATGTGGCCCACGTCCGAGCAGTGCGGCATGCCGCGGATCGACCCGTTGTAGCCGGTCGACAGGATGGTCCGCTTGCGGACCAGCACTGACCCCACGAACTTGCGTGGACAGGTCGATCGCGTCGCGACCACCTGCGCGATGCTCATGAAGTACTCGTCCCACGATGCGCGCTTCGTCGGCGTCTCGTCACCCATGCGCGCCAGTCTACGACGTTGTATGGTCCGCGTCCCGTGCCCGAGCCGAAGGTAGAGTCCAAGTACAAAGAGACCGTGATCTTGCCGGAGACAGCGTTTCCGATGCGAGGAGATCTCGCGACGCGCGAACCCGAGATTCTCCGCGAGTGGGATGACACCAAGCTCTACGACAAGATCCAGGAGGCGCGTGCGAGCGCGCCGCTGTTCGTGCTTCACGATGGCCCTCCCTATTCGAACGGACACATCCACTACGGTCACATCCTCAACAAGATCCTCAAGGACATCGTCATCAAGTCGCGCACGATGGCGGGCTTCCGGACGCCGTACGTGCCGGGCTGGGATACCCACGGCCTGCCCATCGAGCTAGCCGTCGAGCGCGAGCTCAAGGGAAAAAAAGAGACGATGACGCCGGCGCAGATCCGCGAGGCGTGCCGCAACTACGCGCTCAAGTTCGTCGACATCCAGCGCGCCGAGTTCAAGCGGCTCGGCGTGTTCGGAGACTGGGACCATCCCTACCTCACGCTCGACAAGTCGTACGAAGCGGCGATCGCGCGAGCGCTCGCGAAGTTTACCCGCGACGGCTTCCTGTATCGCAAGGACAAGCCGGTCTCGTGGTGCCCGGTCGATCGCACCGCGCTCGCCGAAGCCGAGATCGAGTATCACGATCACACGTCGCCCTCGGTCTACGTGCGATTCCCGCTCGTCGACGGCTACGCCGGCAAGCCCGCATCCCTCGTGATCTGGACGACCACCCCGTGGACGCTGCCGGCAAACCTCGCGATCGTCGCGAACCCGCGCTTCACGTATCTAGCTGTCCCGTTCTCCTCCGCTGTCGCGGGGACCGAGAGCCTGATCGTGGGCAAGAACCTCGCGGAGAAGTTCGCGGCCGCGACGGGCATCTCGCTCGAGGGTGCGACCGAGATCGCGCCCGCACAGATGGCGACGCTCGAGGGCAAGCGCTACACGCATCCCTTCCTGACCACGCAGGTCCGGGATCAAGACTGGCGGATGTGGTTCGCCGACTACGTCACCGACGAAGCCGGCACCGGTCTGGTTCACACCGCACCGGGCCACGGCGCCGAGGATTACGTGACCGGCGAGAACCATGGCCTGCCGGCCTACGCACCGATCGACGACTACGCGCGCTACATCTCGGGCATCGCGCTCGAGGGTGACGGCGAGCCGATCGTGCTGACCGGCAAGACCACCAAAGAGGCAAACCCGATCATCGTCGAGCACCTGGCCAAGACCGGGTTCCTGTTGAACCCCGTGACCGACAAGCTGCGCCACAGCTACCAGCACTGCTGGCGCTGCAAGAATCCGATCGTCTATCGCGCGACGCCGCAGTGGTTCATCGAGATCGATCACGACGAGCTCCGCACGCACGCGCTCCAGCAGATCCAGAACACGCGCTGGGTCCCGGAGTGGGGCGAGAACCGGATCTACGCGATGATCCAGAACCGTCCCGACTGGGTGCTGTCGCGGCAGCGGCTGTGGGGCACGCCGATCCCGGCGTTTTACTGCACGCTTTGCAAAGGCGAGCTCGCCGATGGCGACGTGATGGATCACATCGCGAACATCTTCGAGACCGAAGGCGCCGATGCCTGGTGGAACCGATCGGTGGTCGACCTCGTGCCGCCGGGCACGACCTGCAAGAATTGCGGTGCGGGCGCCGACAAGCTCGAGCGCGAGAAAGACATCGTCGATGTCTGGTTCGAGTCCGGCGTGTCGTGGCTCGCGATGGAAGGTCGCGCGCGCGATGGTGCGGATTACCGTGCGATCGACCTTTACCTCGAGGGTTCGGATCAGCATCGAGGCTGGTTTCACAGCTCGCTGCTCGCGGGTGTCGGCGTGATGGGCCGCGCACCCTACAAGCAGGTAATCACGCACGGCTTCGTACTCGACGAGCACGGCAAGGAATACTCCAAGAGCGCGATCGAAAAGGCGAAGGCCGAGGGCAAGAAGGTCAGCTACGTCCCGCCCGACGACATCATCGCGAAGTCGGGGGCCGAGATGTTCCGGCTGTGGGTCGCGTCGGTCGAGTTCCGCGGCGACATGCCGTACTCGCAGACGATCCTCTACGGCAAGGACGGCAAGGGCGGACTCGCGGAGTGGTATCGCAAGCTCCGGAACACCACGCGGTTCTTGCTCGGCAACCTCAAGGACTTCGAGCCCGACGCGCACGATCGCTCGATCGTCGAGCTCGCGACCGATCGCTACATGCTCGCGCGTGTCGACGAGCTGGTCGCGAAGGCCAAGGCTGCGTACGACAACTACGAGCTCCACGTCGTGCACCGCTTGCTCGTCGATTTCGTGACCGTCGAGCTCTCGGCGTTCTACGGCGACGTTACCAAGGACCGGCTCTATCTCGATCCGGTCGAGAGCCAGCGTCGGCGCGCCGCGCAGCTCGTCCAGTACGAGTGCTTGCGCGCGATCGCGACCCTCGCGGCGCCGATCCTCGCGTTCACCGCCGAGGATGTCTGGCGCTACATGCCAAAGCGCGTCGGCGATCCGGCGAGCGTGCACATGGCGACGTTTCCGCAGGCAGGCGCACCCGCCGGCGTCGACGATGCGCTCGCGAAGGAGTTCGAGACGCTCAAGGCGTGGCGCGAGCGCGTCACGAAGGCGCTCGAGCCCTTCCGCGCGCAGAAGAACAAGTCGAGCGATGCTTCGGTGACACTGCACGCGAATGCAGCCGATCGCGCCGTGCTCGCGAAGCACGAGGCCGAGCTCGCAGATCTTTTCATCACGTCGGGCGTCGCGCTCTCCGATGATGAAGGCACTCTGGGTTCTGTGGGTTCTGTGGGTTCTGTCGACGTGGTCGCCCACCCGGGACCGAAGTGTGAACGGTGCTGGAAGCACTACGATCATCTCGCGTCGGCACCGAACGACGTTTGCGAACGTTGCGCGGCCGCCCTCTCCGGTGGAAAGTCCTGAGCGATGGCCGACCCAGTTGAACCTGCACCGGCAACCACGCGTAGCGCAGCCGCGAAGTGGTGGCTGTTCGCGATCGTCGGTGTGCTCTCGCTGATCGCGGATCAAGGATCCAAGATCTGGGCGCGCGCATCGCTCCCCACGCTCGGTCACGCGGTCACCGGCGATTGCAAGCCGCCCTTGCCGGTCGACTGGTTGCCAGATGCCACCCATCACGTGCACTGCTATGGCGATGTCGTCGACGTGATCAAGGGGTTCTGGACCTGGCGCCTGTCGATGAACCCAGGCTCGGCGTTCGGCCTGTTCGGCAGCCTCGCGGTCGGTCGAATCCTGTTGTCGATCGTCGGCGTCGCGGCCGTGATCGGCATGTTCGTCATGCTCAAGAAGTCGCGCAACGATCAGCGCATCCTGCACTGGGCGCTCGCGCTGGTCGCGGGGGGCGCGGTCGGCAACCTGATCGATCGCATCTACACCGGCATGGTCACTGACTTCGTGTCGTGGGACCTCAAGTTCATGGTGTGGCCGACGTTCAACGTCGCCGACATCGTGCTCGTGATCGGTGTGATCTTGATGTTCATCGACATCCAGATCGAGGGTAAACGTGAGAAGGCGAAGAAGGCGGCGCGGCAACAAAAGGCAAAGGCGGCCGGGCTCGTGAAGGACCTCGAAGCGTAGCGTTTGCAGCGCACCTTGGACCCATACGCGCTCGCGTCCTGCGCCAAGTACCCACTCCTCGTCGGCGAGGCACTTCTCCTGGCGCCGGCGGCGTAAACTCCGATCATGAGGACTCCGGCATTCGCGTTGTTGCTGTTCACCGCGTGCAGCCAGGGAGACGGCGCGATGTTTCCATTGAGCGGCGGTGGGGGTGGCGGCGGTGGTGGCGGCGGTGCCGCAGACGCGAACCTTGGCGACTCGCTCGGTTCAACCGACGTGATCGCCGCCAAGGTCTGCCTCGTCACGGATCCCCGCTCGCCCGATGTGTGCTCGACCGCCAGCGCCGCAGGGTTCACGGTCACGCTCGATGGCCACACCGCGACGACTTCACCGGACGGCACCTTCGTGATCGATACGCCGACGAGCTCGAACTTGACGTGGACCGTGACAGGCAACGACGCCGTGATCATCACCTCGTTGATGGGCTTCTCGACCGCACGTGTGATTCCGGTGATGAAGACCGCCGACTACATCAATCTCCAGAACGAGAGCGGTGTCATCTACACGCCCGGTTACGGTGACGTGTTCATCCACGTCGGCATGGCAGGGATGAACGTCGCGACGGTCGTCGCCGCAGCGACGCCCACGCCACTGTTCGCACCGCAATACGACGGCACCACGGCAACGTCGTGGCAGGTCACGAGCACGGGCTCGTTCGGCATGGTGTGGCTCGCGGGCCTGCTGGCCGGCAGCGCCTCGACGACGCTGATGCCGACCGGAGGCACCTCGACCGCGGTCGGCGGGATCCCGATCCGCGACAACGCGCTGACCTGGGTCAACGTCGAGCTACCGTAGCCAGCGCGGCGATCCAACCCGCCGCCTTGAGCTCGGTCTCGGCGAGCTCGGCCGCCGGATCCGAATCCGCGACGATGCCGCCGCCAACATGAATGCGAAGCTCGTGGCCCGTGATGACGCCGATCCGGATCGCGAGCGCGAGCTCGAAGCCGGTCGGCGCGAAGTAGCCGAACGCGCCGCAGTACGGGCCGCGCCGCGCGGGCTCGAGCTCGTCGATCAGTTGCATCGCGCGCACCTTCGGCGCGCCGGTGATCGATCCGCCCGGGAACGTGGCGCGCAACAACTCGGCATAGCCGATACCTGCACGCGGTCGGGCGCTCACGCGCGAGACCTTGTGAAACAGCGTCGGTAGCTCGATGACATAGCCGAGCTCGTCGACCCGCACCGAACCGGTCTCCGCGATCCGCCCGAGATCGTTGCGCTCGAGATCGACGATCATCACGTGCTCGGCCGCATCCTTCGGCGAGGCGGCGAGCTCGGCGGCACTGTTGGCGCCGGGTGGACGCGTGCCCTTGATCGGGCGGGTCTCGATCCGATCGCCGGTGCTCGCGAGAAAGCGCTCGGGCGAGCTCGAGATCAACGCGAGCTCGTCGGCTTCGATCAACGCACCGTACGGAGCAGGAGACGCGGCGGCGAGGGCCGCGTACAACGCGAGCGGGTCGCCAGGTGCGGCGACGCGCGCGACGAGGCGACGCGCGAGGTTGACCTGATAGACATCGCCGGAGCTGAGGTAGTCGCGAATCTTGTCGACGCGCGCCATGTGATGGCCGCCATCGTCGTCGGCGGTGAGCGGGCCGAGGCTAGGTGCGAGGGCGGGGTGATGCGGACCCGCAGCGATCGCCGCGGCGAGTGCTCGCGAATCGGGACCGACCAGCTCGTACGAGTCATCGGTGGTCCACCGCGCGACACCGTCGTAGGCGGCGAGCCAGAGATCCGGCGTGTCAGCGCCGAGCGTCGGCCCACCCGGCAACGTCTCGACGATGCGCGCGAGGTCGTACCCGAAATAACCGATCACGCGGGGCGCGGGTGGCGCACCGGTCGCGCCGAGTGCTCCCTCGGCGATGCAATCGTGCTCTGCGAGGAACGCTTCGACGGTGATGAACGGATCGGCGGTGAAGCGGTGCACCGCGCGGCCGCTCGCGTCGAGTCGCACCAGTGACCGACCGCGACCAATCAAGGTGGCGCTCGGCATCGCGGTCGCGAACGACCACCGACCGAGCCCGTCGTCGTCGCGTGCGGAGTGAAGCAGCACGCGACCTCGCTTTCCCGCGAGCCGCGCGGCCGCGGCGATCGGATCCACTAGATCTCGTCGCGGCCAGACTCGCCGCCCAACCAGTCCGCGGTCTTCGTGATGTCGAGCTCGCCTGGGTTTTCTTCGACGGGCTCGGGCGGCGCGGGTAGCGTCATCGGCGGCGGCATCGTCTTGGGCTTCTTCGTCGTTGCCGAGGTCGTGATCACTACCTCGGGAGCCGCGAGAGCGTCGATCAACACGACGCCTTCGCCCGTGCACTCGACGCACACGTCACCCATAGGCGCGCCTTGCGGCGGCACGACCGCGCGTGGAATCACGCGGCCGATCCAGCCGGCGAGCCGCGACGCATCGATGTACACGATACCGTTCGGGGGCAGCTTCACCCGCGTCAGGGGCTGCTGGCTGCGTAAGACCACCGAGCCATCACCGCGGAACTGGACCACCGGCAAGCGCCCGCGGAGCCCCGGCACGTGGCCGTTCTCCCAGCGCAGCGTTGCTTCGAACGCATACACGAGATCCTCGCGGAGGTAGAAGATATCGTCGTCGAGCGTGACCGCGGTGAACGGCTTCGTACCGGGAACCGCGATCATGTAGCCATGGCCGGTGACGACGTGGAGTGGTGGCCCGCCGTAGTCGAACCGCTCGTCACTCTGATGGCCGCGCGAGCGACGCAATGCCGGCTCGAAAGCGAGGTCTCCACCGGTCGCGTGCACACCTTCGAGGCGCGTGAAGATGCGCTGATCGACGCGGATCACGAGCGCACCCGTCGCCGAAATCTCGAAGCGCTCCTCGCCGTCGTCGGGACGTACCAGATCTTCGGTCGCGAGCTGCGAGAGCGGAATCGCCGGATGCGACGAGGATGCCTTGCGAGCGACCGGAATCGAGCTCGCCGGGGTGGCGGTCTCGAGCGCGGCCGAGAGCATGGAGCGCCCATCGGCGACCTGCGGCGGCAAGCTTTTCGGCAACACGAACTGCGCCGATTCCGAGTTGCGCAGCGACGAGCGCGGTGACAGCAAGTGCGGCACCGCTAGAGCGGGCGTAGCGGGTGCCGCGGGTGTGGGCTCGGCCTTGAACTCGAGCTCGGGCTCCGATCCAGGATGCTTCACCGCTTGCGGGACCTCGGACGGCGGCGCGAGGCCGAGCTCTTTCGACGACGTGCGCGCCACCACGGGGATGTCGCGGGACGAGATCCGCGAGCCGAGATCGAGCCCGGTGCGCGCGAGTTGCGAATGAATGCCCTCGCGCTCGGCGGTCGTGAGGTTGGTCTCGATCTCGCTCGCGAGCTCGTTCTGACCTGCGAGCAAGAACGAGCGATACGCCTCGGCGTAGCGACCTGCACGCGCATACGCGAGGCCGAGGTAACTCACGGCGCGGCCCTGGCTCGGATCGAGCGCGCGGCTCGCCTCGAGCGAGTTGATCGCCTTGGTGCCGTCGCCGAGCTTGAGATAGACGAGGCCGAGGTTCAGGCGGTGCGATGCATCGGTTGGCGCGCGCTCGACGAGGTCCTCGTAGATCGCGCGCGCTTGTTCGAACTGGTTGCCGCGAAAGTGGACCAGGCCGAGCAGGGCCAGGGCACGCGGGTTGTTGTCGTCGAGAAGCAGCGCGGCGCGGAAGGCCTTCGACGCTTCGTCGAGCTTGCCCGCTTTGAGGGCCTCGCTACCGCGTACAACTGCCTGCTCGATCGCCTCTTTATCGGCTGCCGGAGTCGCCACCGACCACATGATCACACGAGTGCGCGCACGCTGTCACAGCGCGGCGTGCCGGAATCGGTCGACCTCGAGCCGCCCGTCCGGATCGATCGTGACGGTGATCGCGCCGCTCGTATCCGTGCGTTCGACCTCGGCGCCGACCGCGCGCCAGCGAGCCATCACGGCGGGCGACGGAAATCCGAACGTGTTCGCGACGCCACACGAGATCACGGCGGTCCCGGGATGGGTCGCCAGGGCGAACACCTCCGACGACGACGTCGGGCTGCCGTGGTGGCCGACCTTGACGACATCGACGTGGCCCAGGCCCGCTGCGACGACAGCGGCTTCGCCTTCGGCCTCGGCATCGCCCGCAAACAAGATCGAACGACCTGCGAACCGCAGCTCGATCACGAGCGAGTTATCGTTCACCGTGCGAACCGGATCGATCTCTTCGCGCTCGGGCAGCTGGTCGTTTTCGCGAAACCGCGGCCCCCAGACCCACACTTCGACCCCGGCCTCTTCGCGCACGAGCCCGAGCGCCGGGTGGTGCAAAGGTGCGGTCGCGAGGGTCGCGAAGCTCGGCAACGTCGGTTGTCGCTTGGGGGTGTCCGGGGGCGCCGGGGCTCCCGCGGGGCTCCACATCTCCTCGATCGGTGCGGTGAGTGCGGCGAGGCCTAGATAGTGATCGGGATGCGGGTGGGAGATGATCGCGAGCTCGATCGCGGCATGACCGTACGCCTCGAGCGTGCGCGTGACCGCCTTGCCGGGCGCGGACGCCGATGCGAGATCGTGGCGGCTCGCGAGTCCGCCCGCATCGACGATCCATGCCGCACCGTTCGGCAGCTCGATGATCGCGCCATCGCCCTGACCGACATCGAGGAAGGTCACGCGCAACGCACCCGGTGGGGGTGGCATGCGTGCGCACAACCACGTCGCGCACAGCGCGGCCCACACGAGCGCGTCGGTCTTCGTGCGCGTGGTGCGCGCGAGCAGGATCAGCGCGAGCCCGACGAGGACGATCATCGCGATGATCGAGCCGACCGCGATCTGACCGACCGGTGCGATCCGTGCGAACCAGCCGGCGAGCACGTCGACAAAGCCAACCGTCGCTGCCGCGATCCGGATCGCGAGCGCGCCGGCGGCGGGCCACACCGCACCGAGCACCAAGCCCGCGAGGCCGAGCGGCAGTGCGACGAGCTCGAGCAGCGGGGTGAGGATCAAGTTTCCGATCACGCCGCCCGGCTGGATCTGGTGGAAATGGAGTGCGGTGATCGGTGCCGTGACGAGCGAGACCCATGCCGAGGTCGCGACGCCTTCGCGCAACCAGCGCAGCGAGCGATTGCCCGGCGTCAGCCCTTCGACGCGGCGTGGTCGCAACGCGAGTGCCAATGCGGCCGCGAAGCTCAGTTGAAACGACGGGTCATTCAGGTCGCTTGGATGCCACGCGAGCAAGCCCAGCATCGCGAGGCCGAGCGCATCGACGAGCCGCATCGGCCGATCGAGGAACTGCGCGATCAACATGATCGCGATCACGACGAGCGAGCGTAGCGTCGCGATCTGGGCCCCCGTGACGAGCGTGTACGCGATCGCGAGCGCGAGCGCCGGTGGCGCGGCCCACCGTGCGGGCCTCACGCGACCGCCCCACGGCGAACCCGCGATCAACCGGCGGAGCAGCGCGAACGCGAGGCCGGCAACCACCGCGAGGTGCAACCCGCTCACGCTCAGCGCGTGAAAGATGCCGCACGCGCGCCAGCGGTCATCGAGCGCGACTGGCACCGTGCCGCGATCACCCGTGATGATGCCGCGCAATGCGGCAGCTCCGTCGCTCGGACCTGCCGCTTCGTCGATCGTGGTGACCCACGCTTGTTGCATCCCACTCGCCCAGCGCAAGGTGCGGGTGCGCCAGGTGCTCGCATCGCCGAGATGTTCGATCGCTTGCGCGGACATCTCGAACGGCGCACGGGTCGCCAGGGGTGGCGAACCGGGATCGAGAAAGCGACGCGGTGTGCGCAAGCGACCGGTCGCGGCGATCCTCTTGCCGGGTTCGACGCGCTCGGGGCTCCACAACCAGATTTCGGGGCCAGTCTCGGGATTAAACGCGGCGCCGAAACCGAGCGCGGTCGTGATCGGCAAGCCATCGATCACCCCGACGATTCGCTCCGTGCCACGATCATCTGCGACGACGCCGGTCGGCGGTCGCGCGTCGCTTTGCCCTCGTACGACCTCGAGGATCGCGAGTATCGCGGTGAATGCGATGGCGACCGCCAGCGGGCGGTGAGGCAGGATCATGGCCGTGGTATCGACCCGACCACGTCAGGGTTTCGTAACTCCCCCTCACGGCGGGTTTCCGGCCAAACCGGCTAACGATTCCGGCTAGGTAGGTTGCAGCCTAGCTCCCGGTCCACGTACGCTCGTGGCGCATGCGCATGGCTCATGGCCTGGTGGGCGCCGTTGCTGGCGCTATGTTGGCATTGGTCTCCGGACCCGCAGTCGCGGGCACGTTGGTCGGCAAGATCGACCTGCCGTCGTCGCTACCGAATCGTCCGAAGCCGGTCGAGCCCGGGTTCGTCGAACGGTTCGAGAACCCGGTGACGCCGGTGCGGCCGATGGCCGTGCTCGCGCGCATGGTCATCGTCGTCGAAGGCGACGAGAAGCCGGCCGCCCCGCCGCGCGTGCAGTGGAACCTCGTGGGCGAGTCGTTCAATCACCCGGTGATCGCGGCACCCGCGGGCGCCGAGGTCACGATCGTCAACAACTCGAAGACCGCGCGCACGCTGGTCGCGAAAGAGGATCCGAAGTTGATCGAGGCAGGCCCGATCAACCCGACAGGGCCGAAGACTTTTCGCCCGACCGAGAGCGGCAAGGTCTACACGATTACGGACAAGGACGCGCCGCACCTGATCGGTCGCGTCGTCGTGGTCAACACGCAGTACATCGCTTACCCCGACGAATCGGGTCACTTCGAGATCGAGAACATGCCGCCCGGCAGCTACAAGCTGAAGATCTGGTACGACGAAGGTTGGATCAAACGCACCGATGATTCGGTCGAAGTGACGGCCAAGGGCAAGACCGACATCAACCTCAAGATCGCAAGCGACGCATTCGCTTCGTCCAAGAAGTGAGCTGAACCCGTGTTTCTCTCGAAGATCTGGTTCTTCCTCGTGGCGCTCGGCGCTGCGATCGCTCTCACCATCGCGCTCGTCATGCCGCGCCCTGCCCAGCGGCAACTCGAGACCGAAGAGACCGCGCGGCTCACCACCGCGTGCAGCGTGATCGATATCTTGCTCGCCGATGCCGCGCGCGACCGCGTGGCGTTCAGCGCGACGTTCGCTCGCGCCCCCGAAGTGGTCGGCGCGCTCGATGCAGCGACGGCCGCGAAGGACCTCGATGCGAACCGCATGAAGCAAGTACGCCAGGCGATCGAAGGTCTGATCAAGAAGGCGAACGGCGCGTACGTGCCGGATTTCGCCATCCTGATCGACCGCAAGGGCCGCGTCGTCGCGCGTTACAAGATCGATCAAGACGAGTTCGGTGACGTCGTCGCCGGTCGCCCGCTCGTCGATGATGCGCTCGCCGGTTATCTCCGCGACGACCTGTGGACCGCGAACGATATGATGTACTTCGTCTCGGCGGCACCGGTGATTCGGACGAACTCGCCGATCGACTACGTCGGCGCGGTCGTACTCGGCCAGAAGGTCACGAACGAGTTCGCCGCCGATCTTTCGCATCGGCTCTCCGCGATCGATACGCAGGTCGCGTTCTACCTCGGCAACGACGACGTCGCGGCTTCGCGGCCGCTCGCGATCGATCACAAGCCGATGCTCGACACGCTCGCGCAGCTCACGGGCCCCGATGTCAGCCGGGACTGCGAAGCGAATCATCAGATTCCGGTACTCGCGGGCACCGACAAGTACAGCGCGATGGTCGGCCGGCTCCCCGGCGAGGCGCGGCTCAAGAACGCGTACTACGCGGTGTTCGCGAAGACCGTGCAAGCGCGTGGCTTTGGCGGCACGCTCGATGCGGTACGCAAGAGCGACCTGTCGGTGAAGATCTTGATCGTCGTCGCGATCGCGTTCTTGATCGTGCTCGGGCTCGGCATCGGCTTCATGTTTATCGAATCTGATCGCCCCCTGCGCCGGCTCACGAATGATGCGGTCAAGCTCGCGAAGAACGAGAGCGAGCGGCTCGCCGAAGACGCGCACGGCGGCAAGTACGGCTCGATCGCACGCTCCGTGAACATTCACATCGATAAGGTCGGTCGCGATGCGAAGGCCGCGCGCACGAACCTCGATCAACTGCTCGGCCCTGCGCCGGAAGGTAGCCTCGGCACGATCGATCTACTCGCTGGTGCGCTGCCCTCGGTACGCCCGGGTGGTGCGGTCGCGGCGGCGACACCGCCGCCGTCGGACTTCAAGTTCCACGACCCCGCGCCAGCACCGGCGCCGTACACCTCTTCGTCGCTGATGGCGCCCCCGCGTGCGCCGACGCCACCGCCCGTGCAGACCAGGCCCTCGGCGCCACCGCGTAATTTGACCCCGCCGTCGCCGGCCCCTCAAGCGCCTCCGGTCCCCTCGGCGACCCCACCGCGCGGCACGTTCGCTCCTCCCGGGCCGCCATTACCGGCCCTTCATGGCACGACTCAGCCGCTCAGCCTCGATGACGATATCCTCGGTGTCATCGCGCCACCGGCTGCGGCTGCGACCGAGGGCGATGGCTACTTCAAGCAGGTGTTCGAGCAGTTCGTCGCCGTGAAGAAGAGCTGCGGCGAGAACACCGCGGGCCTCACGTACGCCAAGTTCGCCGACAAGCTGGTCAAGAACCGTGATGACTTGATCGCGAAGACCGGTTGCCGCGAGGTGCGCTTTACCGTCTACGTCAAAGACGGCAAGGCAGCGCTCAAGGCGACGCCGGTCAAAGACGAGTAATTCGCACGCAGGTCACGCAGGTCACGCAGGTCACGCAGCACCGGCCGCAATGATTCGCTCTTTCAAGCGCTGCGCTTCGGCGAGCGCCTGCAGCGTGGTCGGGCGCTTCGAGGCATCTGGATCGGCGAGGTGATCGATGTGCGCTTGCACGCTCTCGCCGAGTGCGGGTGCATCCTCGAAGATCGATCGCGGCAACTGGAAATCGCTCGCGCGCCGCGTGCCCGCCATCACGGCATCGCGTGACCACGGCACGTGGCCCGTGAACATCTCGTAAAGCACGACCCCACTCGCGTAGAGGTCGGAGGCGGGCGAGACCTCGCCGCGGCGCTGCTCGGGGGACATGTACGCGAGCGTGCCGACCGCTTCGGGGCGGCGCTCGACTGCCGCGACCGCACCCGTCTCGTCGGGCAGGTGTGCGACGCCGAAATCACCGAGGATGACTTCGACGCCCGGTTTGTCGGCATCGCGACGGAACATCAGGTTGCCGGGCTTGAGATCGCAGTGGACGATGCCGCGACGATGCGCCGCCGACAGCGCGCTCAACACTTGCGTGTGACGTTCGACCGCACGGCGTAGCGTGCGCGGACCGCGCTCCCGCAACAGGTCGCGCAGTGTGCCCCCGGCGGCGAGCTCCATCACGATCCGGCGCGAGGCTTCGTCGAGATCGAGCACCGCGACGACGTTCGGATGGCGGAGCGACGCCATCACGCGCGCCTCGTGGAAGAACCGATCGAGCGCGCCTTGCTTATCGGTGCCCGCGAGGTGTGGGTGGAGCAGTTTGATCGCGACATCGCGATCGAGCTCGGCATCGCGAGCGAGATACACCACGCCGGTCGCACCGCGGCCGAGCTCGCGCACCAGGCGATAACGTGCGCCGGCCTGGACGCCGACCACATCGCCGGCTGCGATGGTCTCGCCCGCGACCGGCGCGGCGCGGCCGGTGAGCTGGCGCAGGCGCTCGACGCGGACGCGCACGTTGGGATAATCGACGTCGCGACCAAGGACCGCCTCGTAGTGGCGCAGCGCGCGCTCGTGATCTTCACGCCGGCGCGCGTGCTCGGCGAGCAGATAGTGCGCACGCAGCGCGTGCTCGTCGATCGCGATCAAGAGCTCGAGGTGGGGGAGCGCGGTCTCGAGCTCGCCGCGCTGCTCGTAGCGCTCGACGAGAATCGCACGCACTGCGGCGGTCTGGCCCTCGGGCACCTCGGGCACGCCGAGCAGCTTCTCGGCCCATTCGATCGCGAGCCGCTCGTGCCCGGACTTCCAGAGACCTTCGAGCTTCGCGACGACGTCGTGGCTGCCGGCCTGGTCGCGTCGCTTGCCATCGCCGAGATCCTGGACGAGTTGCGCGAGGAACATTTCCTCTTCGCTACCGAGCGTTTGAGGCTGGCTCGTGGCGTTCGGGGGTGGTTGCGGCAACGCGACGGCCGCGGCGCCGCCGCCGAACAGTCTGCGAAACCACGAGCGCTGGGCCACGGGCGTAGTCTAGCTCACGCCGTGAGCTGCGCTCGTGGAACGAGGCTGCTTCGTCGACGGTATTTCCCCTCACGAAACGCGATCGAAACGCGATGTGGCGATGATGGGTAGGATGTCTCGCAACCCGGCCTGGAATGGCCTCGCGGACTGGGATGGTCAACTGCCGGCGAGCGTGGAGCTGCCCGACGGGATCGATCTCACCGTTCGCGAGCTTCACCCGAGCGACGAGCCGGCGTTGCGCGCATGGTTCTCGACGCTCTCGACGCGGTCGCGTTACCAGCGCTTCCACGGCCATGTCGCGGAGCTGTCGCCCGCGCACTGGCGTTACCTCACGCGGATCGATGGCATCCATCACGTCGCGGTGATCGCAGTTCGCGACGGCGCGGTCGCAGGCATCGCGCGGATGATCCGACTCGACCAGCATCGCTCCGCGGAGATCGCATTCCTGATCGACGACGACCTCCAGCGCAAGGGCATCGGATCGCTGCTGCGCGATGTCTTGTTCGTGCTCGCGAAATCGCGCGCATACCGCACGCTGTTCGCGTACGTGCTGCCCGACAACGTCGCGATCCGGAAGCTGCTCGCGGGTACGAACACCGCCGATCGCGGCAACGTGCTCGAGCTGGTGTTGTAACTAACCGATATCGATCTCGTCGCCATCCGCGACGATCCGATCGCCGCGAATTAGCTGGACGCGCAGCTCGCCGAGGGGCTCGCCATTGAACGTGACCTCGCGCGCGGTCCCACGCCCGAGCATCGGCCGGCCGTGCTGGAAGATCACGTCGAGGCCACTGCCGAGTGATCCGAGCCCTAGCTTCGTGCCATCGTCACCCGCGATCAGCGCGACACCGCGATCGAGGCCATTGCCGATCCGCAGGATCAGGATGCCCGCGACAACCTCGAAATCGATCACGCACTCTTCACCGAGCCCGAACCGGCCCGTGGCAACGAGCGGTACCTTGCCGACGAGGGGCATCCCCGCGAACGTGGTGCCGTTCCGAGAATCGAGATCGCGTAGCTGGAAGGCACTGCCATGCACACGATCGATCTCCGCGTGCTGGCGCGAGACGCCGCCCGCGCGCAGCGGGAGGTCACACAAGGCATCGCGACCGAGCACGATCTTTGGCGCGGCACACGCGACGATCGCCGGCTTGCCGCGGCGCTTGAGCTCGACGCGCGCGCCGGTCAACAGTGCGGTATCGAGCTGGTCGACCAGGCGGCGATACTCGCCCGCGGCGGTCGAGCTCGCCAGCGCACGCGCGAGCTCGGAGCGCGCTTCATCGCGGCGACCGACCTGCATGTGAACTTCGTAGTTCGCGAACGCATCCGCTTCATCGCGCGCCTTTTCGACGGCGCTGTCGTCTTTCGCGAGCACTGCTTCCATCTTCTCGACGTAGCCACCCGCCGAGTACGCCGAGGCGGCGCCTTGCAGGTCGCCGATCAGCTCGAGCGCTTCACCGGCGGTCTGCTGGTCGTCGCCAATCACGAGCAGCTCGGCGGCTTCGCGAACCTTCGCGCGATCGCGTTCGGTCGCGACACCCTCGACCTTGATGTTCTCCCAGATCGCGCGCCCGAGCGCCTTCGAGGCGCGGCGCAGGAGCTCGGGGTCGTTGCCCGCCCAGCGCATCGCATCGCGCAGCGCCCCGAGCTCGGCCTGCCGGGTGCCGGCTCGGGCCGCCCGCGCGATGTGCATGCGCACCGCCCCATCCGCTTCGCCGGCGAGTGCGTAGCGCTCCGCGGCGAGGTCGACATTCCCGGCCGCTTCGGCCGCAATAGCGGCGCGATAATCGGCAGAGAACACCCGGCGCAAGAAGCTCACGTGGGGATTATACGAACTCGCGCGCGATCAGGGCAGCGCCTGACCGAACTTCGCCAGGTAGCGCGTCGCGAGGTCGTCGTGCGCTTGATGATCGTTGGCCCGGTCGTAGGCCTTGGCGAGCGCGCGCCAGGCCTGGCCGAGCTCGGGATCGACGGTGATCGCGTGCTTGAGCTTGTCGACGCCGGCCTTGGTTCCGGAAGCACTCGTGTCTTTGAGCGCGAGCACGCCGCCGAGGTAGAGCGCCCACGACTCGTCCGGATCGACCGCAAGCGCGCGATTGCAGGCGGCGCGCGCGGCCTCGAGCTGGCTCTGGCGGAAGTGCAGGTCGCAGCGCATCGCCAGGAGCCCCGGTGCGTTCGGCCACTTCCGTTCGGCCGCCGCGAGTGTCCGCTCGCTCTCGGCCAGCTTGCCGGTGCCGATCATCGCGCTCGCTTCGCGGGTCGCGGCGAGCAGCGCGCCTTCACCTTCGGGCTTCACGATCTTGGTGTTCTTGGCCATGCCGTAGCGCACACGCAACTGCGTGGTCTCCTTCGCGACGGGATTGTTCTCGAGCTTGCTCGCCGCGAGTGCTTCTTCGGTCCAGGTCAGCGCGCCCATCGCCGCGTAGGTCGTGACGAGCTTCTGCCACGCCTCGGGCTGGCCAGTCTTGAGGTTCGCGATCTTCGTCGCCGCGAGCACGAGCTCGGCGCGCGCCCCGGCGAGATCCGGTTTCGGTAGCTGCGCGAGCGCTTCCCCGACCGCGAGGTGCGGGCTCGGGTCGCCAGGTGCGAGCTCGGTGACGCGCGCACACGCCTGGCGCGCGGCTTGGTCGGTGACGCCGAGATGGTCGGGTGGCGCGATCGGCGGCGGCGCGGCAGGGCGGAGCTGACCTCCGGGTGCCGGTCGGGCCGGCGGTGGCAGCCTGGCAGGCGGTGGCAGCCTGGCAGGCGGCGCCGCATGCAGCGGCTTTGCGATCAGGATCTCGCACTTGGCCTCCTGCATCGTGGAATTGCCGGGATACGCGCTCATCACGTTGTCGAGCTCGCGCAGCGCCTGGCCGAAATCACCGCGCTTCGCGAGCTCGCGCGCGCGATCGAACTGCGCGTACGCGGCAGCCGGCACGTCGGCGACGGTCTTGCCTGCCTTCGTCGCATCGACGATGTTGCGCAGCGACTGGGTCACGGACTCTTTGTCATTCGGGATCCAACCACCCCACTCGCTCTTCGAGATCGCCTCGAGGAGGTCGTGGGCGATCGCGGGATTGGCACCGCCACCGAGGCGCGCATCGATCGCGAGCTGGACGAGGTCGCGACCGCGCTCGCTGAATGTATTTTGTTTCGACGAGTATAGCGGGTGACCGACCCACGATGGATCGGCTTCGTCGATCGCGCCGAGCGACTTCGCGAGTTGATGGAGCAGGATGACGGTCTGCTTGTGCCGCTTGTGCGTGGTGAAAACTTCGGTGCGCTCTGCATCGTTCAGATCGGGGAGCACCACGGCGAGGGCCGCGGTCTCCGGCTTTACGGCCCAGCCACGCACGACCACGTAACGCCCGAGGAGCTCCGAGCTACCGAGCTCGTCGAGCGCCTGCTGTGCGGTATCGGCGGGCGCGATGTACCCGATCACCCAGATCGTATCGTCGTCGGGTTTCGGTTCGAGCGCGGCGAGCGCTTTGAGACCTTCGCGCGGATCGCTGCCGTCGTGATCCCAGTCCTTGATCGCATCGACCGTGAGCCGCACGCCGAGCATCGGCGCGAGCAGCTGGCCCGCATAGTCGAGCTGGTCGGTGATCTCCTCTCTCCACTTCGGTAGCGCGCGCGTCGCGGTGTCGGCGTAGACGTGGACGTGCACCGGTCGCGGGTCACCGGTCTTCGGACGCGTCGCTTCGAGGGTCGCGGGCAAGCTCTTCGTGACATCGGCCTTCGGTTTTTCGTTCACGACCTGCGAGCCGCCACAGCCGACAAACGACAGAGCCCACAGGAGAACGAGCAACCGAGACATGCAGAGACTTTCCTGTAGGATGCTCGCGATGGCAACCCGCCTCCTCCTCGACGAGCGAATTACCGCGGACGGTCTCCACGCGAAGACCCACGCGACCTTCGACGATGGCCGGTTCGTCGTGCACGACGACCACGGTCCGGCAGGTGCGCTGTCGCTCGTGGCGCTCGAACGTGTCATGCAGAAATACGGCTTGCCGCTGGACGAGGAGATCGATCTCGAGCGCGACGGCGGTGAGGCCCTCGACCTCGGCGAAGGGCGTCGGCTCCGCCGGTTCCGCTATCACGCGATCGTCGATGCGGAAGGCCGCGACTACCTCGTCTGGGAGGTTCCGAACGAGCCGCCCAAAGCGGTGCTCGCGACCCATGCGACGGCCGCCCTCCGTTACCTAGCGGGCGGCGTCACCCTTGCGGGCTCCTCCTCAGAAAACTGAGGGTCGCCGTGGCGTTTGGCCCATGATCTAGGTGTGGGGGACTTCCCAAATGGCTCCTCCCGGGCACTTGGACGTGGCACGTGGGCTGCTATTACCCCTACCGTGCTGCGGACTCTGTGCCTGGTGTGCGTGCTCGTGATGGCTCCGGCCATGACCTGGGCGCAGTCCTTCCAGCAGACCCAGACCGCCCAGACCACGGTCGCCGCGGACGAAGCGGCGGTCAGCCAGGCCGCGACCAAGCGGGCCCAGACTGCACCGCGTTACCAGGACCAGCTCGCCGCGATCGACCGGCTCAAGAAACAAAAGGCATCGTGGCGCCGCGATCGCGAGCTCCGCACCGACCTCGCCGATTCGGCCGATACCGCGAACCAGCTCGCCACGCTCAACCAGCAGCTCGCGACCGCGACGCGCGCGCTGATCGCGGCGCGCAAGGAGCTCGTGGCCGCGATCGATCGCGAGAAGCCAGCCGCGACCGGTGCGCGCACGGCGCAGCTCGATCAGCTCCGCGCGAAGGTCACGGCCACCTTCGGCCCGGTGCCGAAGAAGATCGTGCTGCCCGATACCGAGGTCGATCCGCTCGCCGATCCGGAAGAACTCGATCAACAAGCGCAGGTGATCGCCGAGACCGAGAGGCAACTCGCGAACGAAGTCGCCGGCCTCGATGCGCAAGCCGCCGAGCTCGCGCACGTCGCCGACCTGCGCAAGCACAACGATCGCGCGAAGGACCTGATGCTGTCGGAAGACGATCAGCCGCACCGCAACGTGCAGTCGTCCTCGGGCGGCAGATCAAATGCGCTCGCCGAGGCCTCACCTCCTGCCACCGACAGCGGCGGGGCAGGCGGGGGCGGCTCGACGACTGGAGGCAGCTTCAGCTCGGGCACGTCCTCGACGGCGTTCGAGACCGAGGCGACGTTCGTGCTCGGTGAAGTGATCGATCGCAGCACGATCGATGGCCTCACCAGGGCCCAGCGCTCCGGTGATCCGGCGAAGCGCGCCGAGGCTGCGCGCCTCGCTCGTGATGCCGTCGCGCAACGGCTCGACCAGTTGAAGAAGAAGCGCGCGCAGATCGAAGCGCGCTCGAAGCAGCTCCGCTCGAGGTGAGCCTATGTGCGCGGCGATCATGTCCGCTCGCATTTGTAGGTCTTCTGATCACAGCGGTCGAGACAGCGGTCGAGACAGCGATCGAGACAGCGATCGAGACAGCGATCGAACAGGAGAATTCGCTGGGGACACCTGTCCCCTTTCGCGATCGTGCATTGCACCCTAAAATTTGAACATGGGGAAACTGTTCGTCGCGGGAGCTGCCGTCACGCTGTCGCTTGCTGGCGCGTGTGCACATCACGGCGGTGGTGATGATGACGGTGGCAACGGCATGTACGCGGCGGTCCGGGTCTCGCCGGATCCCGTCACGCTCACCGTGCCACTCGGTGGTACCGCGACGCAGGCCTATACGGTCCTCGGTACGGACAACACCGGCGAACACGACATCACGAGCAAGTGCGCGCTCGATGTCGACGGTGAGTTCGGATCGTTTACCAACTTCACGTTCAACGCCGTGCCGCACGGTGGCGTCACGAATGTCAACGCGACGTGCAACGGCACGACCGGGTCGGGCAGCCTCACGATCAATCTCACCGGCACCGCGATCCTCGGCAACGCGCCGGCGAACTCGGACCAGCTGTTCGGTGGCGCGACCGTCACGATGGACATGACGCACCAGCCGACGATCGAATATCCGATCGATCAGGCCGTCGCTCCGCTGAACATTCCGCCGATCGAAGTCCAGTATACCAAAGCGAACAACGACCTGTTCCACATCAATCTCGCGTCGGCGCACGCCGCGATCGACGTGTACACGACGGATCCGCAGCAGACGCTTAGTCCCGCCGACTGGATCGCGCTCGCGAACACCGCGGTCAGTGATCATCTCGTGATCACCGTGGAAGGCCTGACCCAGGCGGTGCCGACGATGAAGTACGCGAGCGTGCCGGCGACGTTCAACCTGTCGCACGACACGATCGATACCTCGGCGATCTACTGGTGGGCCTCGTCGCAGGGCAACCTGATCACGCAGGACTTCGGTCAGACGTCAGCCCCGACGGTCGTGAAGGGTGAATGCACTGCATGTCATTCGCTGTCACGTGCCGGTTCACGCATCGGCTACTGCCGCTGCGTTGCTGATGCCAGTCATCCCAATGGCAATTGCGGACTCGAGTACGTCGGCTTCCTGAAGTACGACGGCGTCGCCAAGACCTGGAACGAGCAGGTCAACGCGAACAACAAGGCGATCAACGGCACGTACACCACGTTCGCGCCGACCGGGTATCCCTTCGTGGACGACACCCAGTCAGTCGCGCTCGTCACGTCGATCACCGGCACACTGAACCTCTACGATCCGGACACTGGCCTCGTCGTGCCGTCGAACGTCAATACGGCGGCGCCGGCCGCGAACCACTCGGCGCTGATGCCGGACTGGTCGCCTGATGGCACTAAGATCGCGTACGCGAACACGAACAATGCGGGTAACAACGTCGATCTCACGACCAGCTCGATCGGCATGATGTCGTACGAGTACGTGAACGGCACGACGCACACGTTCACGGCGCAGCCGAACCTCGTCACCGCCCCGATCCCGTTCAACAACCAGTCGTACACGAATCTATTTTTCCCGAGCTTCTCTCCGGACAATGCGTATGTCGTGTTCAACGCGGCGCGCGCGCAGTGGCGCAACTTCAGCGACGCGAAGACCGCCGGTCAGCGCTTGATGTTGATTCCCGCGGGCGGCGGTACGCCGATGGATCTCACGTCCATCAACGGAGGCACCGGCGACCACGACATCACGTGGCCGCACTGGGCACCGGGCTCGACGACCGATTACTACTGGATCGTCTACTCGAGCGAGCAGAACTATGGCCACGAGGTCACCGCCACGAACACGGCGGTAAAGTGCGTGGCGAGCGGTGTGAAGCAGTGCAAGCAGATCTGGATCGGTGCGATCAGCAAGGCGGCCTTGATGGCCGGCAACCTCGATCCGAGCTCACCGCCGGTGTGGGTCCCGGGTCAGGACACGCAGGCTGACAACATCAGCCCGTACTGGACCGTTCCCGCCGGCTTGTTCTAACCCGAATTCACCGATGGGTTTCTATCCGACGTTACCTCGAGTAGATGAAACCGGCGTAAACCACGGCGCGCGAGAACGACAGGTCCATCGTGTTACCGAGAATGTTGCGCCAGTAAGCGACGCGACCTTCGACCGACCAGTCCTCGGTGAGCTTACGCGAGATGTGAAACTGCGCCGAGCTCCGGTTCTCGTCCTCGATGTTCGTGAACTCCTGGTGCTGGAGATCGGCCTCGACCAGGAGCCCATCGAGGTACTGATCGATCTGGAGGATCGCGAGCAGCGAGAGGTAGTACGTGCCGATCGACATCGTGCTCGAGGCGAGCACGCGATGACGTGCGAACGATTGCCCGAAGCTGTTCGAATCGATCACCGTGAGCTGGTAGCCGAGCGTCGCGACGATGCCGCCGACGTAGGTGAATTCGACACCGGCACGCGCAGCGCGATCGCGGCGCGCGAAGGTGGTCGGCGCGGTGCAGTTCGGATCCGGTGGCGCACTCGGCGCGCACGCGTTCGCGACCGCATTGGATTCGTACGTGCGCGCTTCGAAGCCGAGGGTGGTCGCGAACTCGAGGCTGCGCGTGTGACCCGAGGGTTGCCAGAGCACCAGATCGAGCCGCGCGTCGGCAGCGGGGCCTGACCAGTCATAGAGATGGACCGGAGCGGTGACCGGCTTGTATCGGAACTGGCGAGCGCCGAACCCGAGGTTGAAGCGATAGTCGTCGCCCGAGTGAGCATTGATCACGAAGTTGGCGGCGAGGTTCCGAAAGGTCCGCGCGCCGTAATCGTCATCGAGCGGGAATGCATCGATCGCAGAGACCGCGAAGCCCGCTGCGACCGGGCGCTCGCCGATCGGATGGACCCAGCGCAGATCCGCGGCGAGCAACGTCACGTCTTCGACCGAGAGGTCGCGGTCACCGACGAATCGGGTCAGATCGGCGAGGTGGAGCGAGTAGGCGCCGTCGGCGAGCTCGCCCTTCTTGTCGGCGCGCACGCCGAACCGCATGACCGGCGTCGCGACCGGCGCGTTGGTCAGACCGGTGCCGGTCTCGGCGCGCTGGACGTTCGAATCCTCCTCGATGCCGACCTCGGCGGTGACGCCCCACGGTGTGGCATGGGCACGGCTGGCCACGGCCATCCCGAACAGCACCACAGCGCGACGCACGACCGCATCGTATCCCGAGCGCGATCGTGGTAGGGCAGGGCATGCGCGCTGTGATCTTGTTGCTGATCTTGCTTGTCGCTTGTGGTCGCCAGGGGGATCCCGAGAAGTGCGAGCAAGCCGTGCGCAACTACGCCACGCTGATCTACTGGCGCAATGCCGACAAGGACATCGAAAAGGCGCCGGCCGCGCAGCGCGAAAAGCTCCGCAAGGATCACCTCGCCGATTTCTCGGCCCACATGGACAAGGGTGTTCAGACCCTCGTCACCCAGTGCGTCTCGGCAAACGACACCGACACGATCAATTGCATGATCTCGGCGAAGACGGCGGAGCAGTCCGAAAAATGCGCGCCTCGCGCCGGGACGAACTAATTCAGTGGCGATGGTCGCGGACGTTCGGATCTGAAGACGGTGCGGGTGCGGGCCTCGGCGTCCGATGGTCGCGGACCGTTCGAATCGGAACATTGACCGTACGGTGATCGCGGATGGGTTCGGCGACGATCGTCGGTTGCGTACTCGGCACGAGAACCGGCTCGGTGATGAACGTCACCGAGGTGCCTGCGAACGGCGCGACGTAGACCGGTGCCTGCTCGACTGCCGCGTCACCACCGGCGGCACCGAATGCGACGCTCTGATCGGTCCAGCCGCCGGCGTTCCACGCCCACTCCGCGCCGGACCAGGTCCAGCGGCCCGCGATCCAGCTCGCGCCATCGAAGGGCACCGCGCCGCGGTCTTCGATCCGCATGCCGGGCATCGGCGGCCGCTCGCGAGCACCGAGCATCACGAGATGCGAGCGCACGCTCGTGCGTCCACGGACCGATGCCTCGAGGGCCAGCGCCTCGGCTCGGTTGCGCGCATCGAGCTCGGCGTCGAGCCGCGCGCGTTCCGCGAGCTCCTCGCGGTCGTGCCGCAGTTGCTGGTGCATGCGCCACTCGATATCCGCGCCCCACGAAATCAACAACAGGCGCCACCGCAGCCGCGCTTCCATCGCGATCCGATAGCGCCGCGCCTCGAGCTCGACATCGGCACCCCACGAGATCAACAGCAATCGCCAGCGCACGCGCGCTCCCATCGCGAGCTGGAGGCGATGTGCTTCACGCGTCCGCACCCTGGCCTCGGCATGCGCGCGGGCCGCGAGCTCGGCATCTGCCTCGGCCCCGACACGGACGCTCTCGTTCGCGGCTTCGGTCGCGACGGCTGCGTTGTGCTTCGCAGCGCGCTCGGCTCGCATCGCGCTGGCCGCGCTGGCCGCGGCTTGACGCTTCGCGCGAATGTTGACGTCGGCGCCGAACGAGACGAGCTGCGCGTTCATCGTAGCGCGTGCGCGATCGGCCGAGGTTGCGATCGCTGCCTCGCGTTCGTTCGCCTCCTCCTCGAGATCGCGAATGTGGATGACCTCGAAGCTGCCCCGCACATCCGGATCGTCGGCGATTGCGGTCACCTCGCACGCGCCGGGCGCCGTCGTGACGAGATGAACGACGGTCTCGATCGGACCTCCACCGACATCGCCGGGAGGCAGCTGGACATTCATGTCGACCGATCCGGCGACCGCCGCACCGGCCGCGGCCCCGGGCGACACCTCGGCGTCAACGCGCACCGGTCCAGATCGCGCCGTCGCGGTCGCGTTCGGCACGAATGCTCCGACCAGTGCGCTCGCCACCGCGCTCGCGTTATGCCGATCTTGTTCGCGCTTCGCCTGGAGATGCGCGAGCCTGCGCGTGCGATAGACCTCGAACGGCTCGCCGAGCGAACCTTGCGAGGCCGCGCCGGGACACGCGACCGTCCACTCAACCAGCTGCGCGCGCGGCACCTCGAAGTGGAGGTGCAGGTCATACGCACCTTGGCCAATCGCCACCGTTTGCGCCGGCAGCGCCACGCCACCACGCGGGGTCACCACCGCGATGCCGTTGCCGGCGTGCTCGGTCTCGAACCGCGCCGCGCCACCACAAGCCGAAACCAGAAGGACCAAGGAAGCTAAGCGTCGCATCACGAGAGCTGCCCTTTGCCACGAGCGTGCCGAAGTCGTGGCGCGACGCTTGCGATATCGAATTCCCGAGACCCCATGACTTCCCACCTCGCTTCCTCTAACTCCGCGCACTGCACCTTTTCGACGGTCGAAATCTCGGCCGACCGTGAACGGTTGGTAACTCCCGGTCGCACCACACTGTATCTGGCTGTACTGGTCGCCCTTGTAGGTGCATGCGGCGGCGGGTCCAAACCGAGGGACTCCAACACCTACGCGCGGGCGTCCTCGGCTCAACAGGAGTGCTGCGAGCACGCCGGTGCGAACCGCGACAGTTGCCTCAAGGACATCGTGCGGGTCGAGGATTTCGCCCAGCAGTCGGCGCAGAACCAGGCGACCTATGCTTGCGTGGCCGAGAACTTCACCTGCGATCCCACGAGTGGACACGCTACCCAGCCGAGCGCCCAAGCCCAGCTCGATTGCATTCAAGACCTCCACTGACTCCAGCGACGGTTAGCCGTGGCAACGGATCTGGCCCGGCGCGCTCGCCGCGGCCGTGCTGTGGTCAGAGCTTTCGCACTGGATGGGTCCCGATTGGCCGAAGTACCAAGCGCTCTAAGCGAGCAGCTTGTCGAAATCGCCCGAGGCGAGCAGCGCCTCGAGATCCTCGGCGCCGCCGATCAGGGTGCCCTTGACGAAGATCATCGGGAACGTCGGCCAGCCGGTCCACATCTTCAGCGCAAGCCGCTTCCGGTAGTCGCCGAGATAGCTGCCGTACTCGAGATAGTGAAAGGCGGTCCCGTGCGCCGCGAGCGCCTTCTTTGCGCGTTTCGGATACGGGTTCTGCTTCATCCCGATCACGACGACCCGGTGCGCGGCGATCGCGGCCGTTGCTTCCGCGATCATCTCGGGATGAAAGCTCGCGATCTTCTCGCGAATGGCCGGATGAACGTTGGTCTCGTCTAACAGAGCGCGTGACATCTTTGCCTCGGGCTAGCTGTAGCACGGCATCGCGGCGAAGTCGGTTACTGCGGCGAACCGCGCCTATTGCGCGGTCACCGTGTGCGCGAGTTGCTGCTCCTTCACGCCGAGTCCGAAAAAACGAAACAGCCCGCGATCCGATGACCGCAGGCTGCTCCAGTACAGAGAGAGTGAGCGGCGCCCAGTGGGCGCCGCGAGGTGACTTAGAAGCCCATGCCGCCCATGCCGCCCATGCCCATACCGCCCATGCCGCCGCCACCGCCGCCGCCGCCGTCCGACGGAGCGGGGGCATCCTTCTTCGGACGCTCCGCGATCATCGCTTCGGTGGTGAGGAGGAGCGACGCGACCGAGGCCGCATTCGTGAGTGCCGTGCGAACGACCTTCGTGGGGTCGATCACTCCGAGCTTCACGAGATCGCCGTACTCGAGGGTCTGCGCGTTGAAGCCAAAGGAGCCCGAGCCCTCTTTGATCTTCGACACGACGATCGAGCCATCGACGCCCGCGTTCTGCGAGATCTGGCGAAGCGGCTCTTCGATGGCGCGACGGATGATCGAGACGCCGAACTGCTGGCCCTCGGGCAACTTGATGCCGTCGAGCGCCGACTGCGCGCGGATGAGCGCGACGCCGCCGCCGGGGACAACGCCCTCTTCGACAGCCGCGCGGGTCGCATGCAGCGCGTCTTCAACGCGTGCCTTCTTCTCCTTCATCTCGACTTCGGTCGCCGCGCCGACGCGAACGATCGCGACACCGCCGACGAGCTTCGCGAGGCGCTCTTGGAGCTTCTCCTTGTCGTAGTCCGAGGTGGTTTCTTCGATCTGCGCGCGGATGGCCTTGACGCGTGCATCGATGGTGGCCTTGAGGCCGGCGCCGTCGACGATCGTGGTGTTGTCCTTGTCGATCGAGACGCGCTTGGCGCGACCGAGCTTCTCGAGCGTGAGGTTCTCGAGCTTGAGACCGAGATCCTCGGTCACCGACTCGCCACCCGTGAGGGCCGCGATGTCAGCGAGCATTTCCTTGCGGCGATCGCCAAAGCCCGGCGCCTTGACGGCGACGACCTGCAGCATGCCGCGGAGCTTGTTGACGACGAGCGTTGCGAGCGCATCGCCATCGACGTCTTCCGCGATGATCACGAGCGGCTTGCCAGCCTTGGCAACCTGCTCGAGCACCGGGAGGAGCTCCTTCATGTTCGAGATCCGCTTCTCGTGGATGAGGATGTACGCGTCGTTCATGACGCATTCCATGCGCTCGGTGTCGGTGACGAAGTACGCCGACAGGTAGCCACGGTCGAACTGCATACCCTCGACGACGTCGAGCTCCGAGGTCATCGTCTTGGCCTCTTCGACCGTGATGACGCCCTCTTTGCCGACCTTGTTCATCGCTTCGGCGATCATGTTGCCGATCTCGGTGTCGCCGTTCGCGCTGATCGTGCCGACCTGCGCGATGTCAGCCTTGCCCTTGGTGGGCGTCGAGAGCTTCTTGAGCTGCTCGATCAAGGCGGTGACCGCGATGTCGATGCCACGCTTGAGGTCCATCGGATTGTGACCCGCGGCCACGAGCTTGGAACCCTCGCGATAGATTGCCTGCGCGAGCACGGTGGCGGTGGTCGTGCCGTCGCCGGCGTTGTCGCTCGTCTTCGAGGCGACTTCCTTGACCATCTGAGCGCCCATGTTCTCGAACCTGTTCTCGAGCTCGATCTCCTTGGCGACGGTGACGCCGTCCTTCGTGACGGTCGGCGAGCCGAATTTTTTGTCGATGATCACGTTGCGGCCCTTGGGACCGAGCGTGACCTTGACGGCACGGGCGAGCAGTTCGATGCCGCGGAGGATTTTGTGACGAGCGGCCTCGTCGAAGAGCAGTTGTTTGGCGGCCATGGGTGCGAATTCTTGATTAAGAGACGAGAGAGCGGAGCGGCGTTACACTCAGGCG
>JAYVLQ010000031.1:0-5620 GCA_043759355.1 Kofleriaceae bacterium | reverse complement strand
TACGTCAAGTTCATGACCGATGGCATCTTGCTCGCCGAGATCCAGGGCGATCCGATGCTGCGCGCGTACGACACGATCATTGTCGACGAAGCGCACGAGCGGAGTCTCAATATCGATTTCTTGCTCGGGTTCTTGAAGCAGCTGCTGCCACGGCGCCCCGAGCTGCGCGTGATCGTGAGCTCGGCGACCCTCGAGCTCGAGCGGTTCTCGAAGTTCTTCGGCGATGCGCCGGTGATCGAGGTCTCGGGCCGCACCTATCCGGTCGACGTGTTCTATCGCCCGCCCGCCGAGGAAGAGCGCGACCTTTCGGAGGTCGTCGCGAACACGGTCAACGAGATCACCGAGATGGATCCGCGCGGCGACATCCTCGTGTTTCTGCCCGGCGAGCGCGAGATCCGCGAGGCGGTGCAAGAGCTCGAGCAGCGCGCCCTCCCCCACACCGTGGTGCTGCCGCTCTACGCCCGGCTGTCGCCGCAGGATCAGCAGCGCGTGTTCCACACCCTGCCGCAGCGCCGCGTGGTGCTCGCGACGAACGTCGCCGAGACCTCGCTGACGATTCCCGGCATCGTGTACGTCGTCGATGCCGGCGTCGCGCGCGTCAATCGCTACAACGTGCGCACCGGGGTGACCCAGCTGTTGATCGAGCCGGTGTCTCGGGCGAGTGCGGATCAGCGCAAAGGCCGCTGTGGTCGCACGCAGCACGGCGTGTGCTTCCGGCTCTACGAGGAGCAGGACTATGTCACGCGGCCCTCGCACACCGATCCGGAGATCCAGCGGGTCGGCCTCGCGGGCGTGATCCTCCGCATGAAATCGCTGCGGCTCACCGACATCGAGAGCTTCCCGTTCCTCGATCCGCCGCAGAAGCGCGCGATCGACGAGGGCTATCGCGTGCTCGAGGAGATCGGCGCGATGTCGGGCGATGGCGAGCTCACCGAGCTCGGTCATCACATCGGTCGGTTGCCGCTCGACCCGCGGCTGTCGCGCATGATCCTCGGCGGGCGCGACGAGAATGCGCTGCGCGAGGTCGTGGTGATCGCGGCCGCGCTCGGCCTCCAAGACCCTCGCGATCGCCCGCACGCGGCCCAGCAGAAGGCCGACGAGGCGCATCGCCAGTTCAAGGATGAAGGCTCGGACTTCATCGCATACCTGAAGATCTGGGAGACCTGGCAGGCCGCGAAGGCGCGCAGCACGAAGAACCAGCTCTACAAGTTCGCGCGCGAGAACTTTCTCAACTTCAACCGCATGCGCGAGTGGGAAGACATCCACGCGCAGATCGTGCGGACCATGAAGGAGCTGGATTTTCGCCCGAACGAGAAGACCGCGACCGGCGAGCAGATCCATCGCGCGCTCCTGCCGGGGTTGCTCTCGAAGATCGGCATGTGGAATGTCGAGAGCCGGATCTATATCGGCGCGCGCCAGACCAAGTGGATGATCCATCCTTCATCGGCGCTCGCGAAGAAGCCACCGCAGTGGGTGATGGCGGCCGAGCTCGTCGAGACCTCGCAGCTGTTCGCGCGCGGCGTCGCGAAGATCGATCCGCTGTGGATCGAAGGCGCGGCGGGAGCACTGTGCAAGCGCAGCTACGGCGATCCGCACTGGGATCCGAAGACCGCGCAGGTCTCCGCGAAGGAGCAGGTCACGCTGTACGGCTTGCCGATCGTGAAGGAGCGCCGGGTCAACTATGCGCAGTTCGATCCGAAGCTGTGTCGCGATCTGTTCATCACGCACGCGCTCGTGCGCGGCGAGTACGCGACAAAGGGCGCCTTCGCCGAGCACAACCGGCGCTTGTTCCTCGAGGTCGAGCAGCTCCGCGACAAGGCGCGGCGCAGCGACATGCTCGCCGACGAGACCTCACTGTGGGAGTTCTTCGATTCGCGGCTCCCCGACGAGGTCGTGAGCGGCAAGACCTTCGAGGACTGGCGACGCGCGGCCGAAGCGAAGGATTCGCACATCCTCGAGCTCGCGCGCGCGGACCTCTTGCTCGCCGAGGCGGCCGAGCTGTCGCCCGAGCGCTACCCCGATCACATCACCAAGGCGCGGTTGCGGCTCGCGTACAAGTTCGAGCCCGGTGAAGAAGACGATGGCATCACGGCCACGATCCCGCTCGCGCAATTGCCGCAGCTCGATCCGGACGTGCTCGAGTGGACGATCGGTGGCTACCTTCAGGCCAAGGTGGTCGCGCTGTTCGAGGCGCTGACCAAGAACCTCCGCAAGGCGCTCGCCGCGACGCTGCCCCTCGAAGCGCTCGCGACGAAGATCGTGGCGGACTTGAAGCCGTTCGAAGGTGCGTTCTTGCCCGCGCTCGAGCGTGCGGTGCTCGAGCGTACCGGGGAGCGCGTCCCGCGCGATGCGTGGGACCTCCGCGCGCTGCCGGGGTACACGCGGACGACGTTCCGCGTCATCGACGATCACGAGAAAGTCATCGCGCAGGGCAAGGAGCTGTTCGATCTGCAACGCACGCTCGCGCGTCGCGCGAACGAGCTGTGGGAGAAGGCACCGCGCGCCGCGCACGAGCGCAAAGATCTGCGGCAGTGGGACTTCGAGGCGCTGCCCGCGACGGTCACGCTCGACATCGGCAACCGCGCCACGCTCGCGTATCCGGCGCTCGTCGCGGCCGAGCACGGCGTCGATCTGAAGCTCCTCGAATCGGCGTCCGCCGCGAATGCCGCGACACGCGAGGGCCTGCGCAAGCTGATCCTGTACGCGCTCGGCGCTACGCTCGTGCAGCTCGATGCGAAGCTGCCCGCGACGTTGTCGTCGCCGCTCGGTAACTACAAGCGCCAGCTCGTGTTGCGCGCACTCGACGAAGCATTTCAGCTCACGAACCCCGAGGACATTCCGCGCACGAAGATCGCGTTCACCGAGCGCGTGTCGGGGGGGCGCCTGGTGTTGCAGAGCATCACGCAGCAGCTCGAGCGGTTGGCCTCGCCGTTGATCGCGGAGCTCGAGAAGGTGCGCGCGTTGATGAAGCCACTCGCGTCGCGGCCAGGCCCCACGCGCGCTGCGCTCGACGATATCCAGCTCCAGATCTCGCGGTTGGTTCCTCACGATCTCGTGCGCGAGACCCCGGCAGGTCGGCTGCTCCACATCACGCGCTATCTCAAAGCGCTCACGGTTCGGCTGCAGCGCCTCGCGCACGATCCGAACAAGGATCAAGCGAAGGCCGCCTCGATCGGGGTGCTGGTCCAGGGCTTTAGCAAGAAGCGCGACGAGCTGCTCGCGAAGAACTTCGTGATCCCCGAGATCGAAGAGTTCGGCTGGCTGCTCGAGGAGTTGCGCGTGCAGACGTTCGCGCCGGAGATCAAGACCGCGGTTTCGATCTCGCTGCCGCGACTGCAAGAGCAGTGGGCAAAGCTGCGCTGACCCCTCCTTCGGACATGATTTTCAGGTAGCTACACGACGAAAAGTGAAAAAAGCGTTACGTCCCCCTTCAGCGAGCCAGCGGTAATGCGATCTCGAACCGCGCACCTTCGCCAGGCTGGCTGAAGGCCTGGATCGTTCCGCCGTGCGCGAGCGCGATGCCTTTTGCGATCGCGAGTCCGAGGCCGGCGCCGCCTTTGCGCGTGCGATCGGTCGAGTACCGATCGAAGACGTGCGGCATCTCGGACGGCTGGATGCCGGGACCGCGATCGGCGACCGCGAGGATCGCGTGGCCGTCGCGCAGGTCGACCGTGAGCTCGATCGGCGTGCCGCGCGCGTGCTTGAGCGCATTGCCGACGAGGTTCGCGACGGCCTGGAGCAAGCGGTCACGATCGGCGTCGACGTAGATGGGGTCGAGCGGGAGGATGGCGCGGATGGTCGCCTTGGTCTCTCTGACCGCGAGCTCGTAATCCTGCGCGGCCTGTTTCGCGACGCTCGAGAGATTGATACGTGCGGCGTTGAGCGAGAACTTGCCGTTTTCGATCGCGCTCGCATCGAGGAGATCCGAGATCAATCGTTCGGCACGGGCACCGGCACGATCGATCGCGCCGAGGTAACGCTTCGCATCCTCGCCCGCGTCGTCGCGAAGCGCTTCGCTCGCGAGCGAGATCGCGTGAAGAGGACCGCGCAGATCGTGAGAGACGATCGCGAGGATCTCGTCGCGTGCGCGCGCAGCGGCGGTCGCGGATTCGATCGTTTTGACATTGTCGATTTCGGTCGCTTGGAGCCGGATCGCGAACTTCACGCGGAACGCGAGGCGCTGCGGCGAGATGTCGGTCTTCGGATAGAAGTCCGTGACACCACAATCGATCGCTTGCTGCAACAGATCTTCGTCGGCGAGACCGGTGACGAGCAAGATCGGCACGGGATTGCGATCACCGCGCAGCTGCGTGACGACCACGAGCGCGCCCTTTTGCGGGAGGTCTTGATCGACCAGCACGCAATCGGTCGGAGCGGCCGCGAGCGCTCTGAAGGCCTCTTCGGGCGTCGCCACTTCTACGACTTCCGCGAGGAGGCTGCGCTCCAGCGCCTCGCGGACGCTCTCTCGGTGAGGAGCGTCGTGATCGACGACGACGAGCCGCAAACGATCGGACATCAGGCCGACGTGAGATTACTCGAACTCGGCCGGATTGGCGGGCGGCTGCGACGACGGCGTCGAATGACCATTCGTCGGCATGGAGCTGTTCTCGGCACGCGGCGCATCGCCAGCCCTCGGCTCCTCGAGCCGGCGGTACAGCGAACGGCGGTCGATGCCGAGGATGCGCGCGGCGTGGGTCTTGTTGCCACCGACGGCGGTGAGCACCTGACGCACGTAGCGACGCTCCATCTCGTGCAGCGTGATCAGCTCGCCCGGAGATTCCGTGGTGATGACGATCTTCGAGCTCTGGTGCTCCTGGATCTTTGCCGGGAGATCATCGACGGTAATCTCGTCGAGACGGCACAGAGCGACCGCGCGCTCCATACAGTTCTCGAGCTCGCGCACGTTGCCGGGCCAGTCGTAATCCATCAACAAGCGCGCGGCGGGACCCGAGATGCCTTGGACCGGCTTCGAGGTACGACCCGCGATGCGCTTGAGGAAGAACTGCGCGAGCAGCAGGATATCGCCCGCGCGAGCGCGGAGCGGGGGCACCGGAATCGCGACGACGTTGATGCGATAGAACAGGTCCTCGCGGAATCGCTTCTCCTCGACCTCGGTCTCGAGATCGCGGTTGGTCGCCGTGATGACACGCGCCTCGAACGGCACCTCTTCGTCACCACCGACCGGGCGGACTTTGCGTTCCTGCAGAACGCGGAGCAGCTTGACCTGCATCTCGATCGGCATCTCGCCGATTTCGTCGAGGAAGATCGTGCCCGCGCCGGCCTGCACGAAGAGCCCCGCGCGCGAGCGCTTGGCATCCGTGAACGCGCCGCGGACGTGGCCGAACAGCTCGCTCTCGAGGAGCGGCGCCGGCATCGCGGCACAGTTGACCGCCACGAACGGCTGGTCGCGACGTGGCGAGAGGTTGTGCAGCGCGCGAGCGACAAGCTCCTTGCCTGTACCTGATTCGCCGGTGACGAGCACGGTCGCATCGCTGTCCGAGACGCGACGCACGAGCTCGATGGTTTCGCGAATCGCTGGCGACGAACCGGCGATCCCGTCGATCGCGCTGTCGCGATTCTCGGTCCGCAGGCGCTTCACTTCGCGCTTGAGCGAGAGGTG
>JAYVLQ010000030.1:0-33982 GCA_043759355.1 Kofleriaceae bacterium | reverse complement strand
GGGGCCGGCCGGCTCCTACTAGTAGTCGTCCATACCTCCGCCCATCGGGGCGGAGGCTTCTTTCTCCGGCTTGTCGACGATGACGGCCTCGGTGGTGAGGAACAACGCAGCGATGGACGCAGCGTTCTGCAGCGCAGAGCGGGTGACCTTGGCTGCGTCGATGACGCCGGCCTTGACCAGGTCTTCGTATTCGCCGGTTGCAGCATTGAGACCTTCGGATGGATTGGTCAGCGAGCGAACCTTTTCGATCACCACGCCACCTTCCATGCCGGCGTTCATCGCGATCTGCTTCAGGGGCTCTTCGACTGCCTTGGCTACCAAGCGAGCTCCGGTTGCTTCGTCGCCTGTGAGCGTTGCCGCAGTTGCCAGAATGGCAGCCTGTGCACGCAACAGTGCGACGCCACCGCCGGGCACAACACCCTCTTCGATAGCAGCCTTGGTGGTGGAGACAGCATCTTCGATGCGGTGCTTCTTTTCCTTCTGCTCCACCTCGGTAGCAGCGCCGACCTTGAGGACAGCGACGCCACCGGACAGCTTGGCCAAACGCTCTTGCAACTTCTCCCGGTCATAGTCGGAGTCGGTGTTCTCGATCTCCATCTTGATCTGGGCGATACGGCCCTTCACGTCCTCGGCGGAACCAGCGCCTTCGACAACAGTGGTCTCGTCCTTGGTGATGACGATCTTGCGTGCCCTGCCGAGCAGGTCGAGGGTGGTGTTCTCAAGCTTGAGGCCGACCTCTTCGCTGATGACGGTTCCGCCGGTGAGGACAGCCATGTCCTGCAGCATTGCCTTGCGACGCTCGCCGAAGCCTGGGGCCTTGACGGCGACCGACTTGAACGTGCCACGGATCTTGTTGACAACGAGGGTTGCAAGTGCTTCGCCCTCGACGTCTTCGGCGATGATGACCAGCGCGCGGCCGGCCTGCATGACCTTTTCCAGGACCGGCACCAAGTCACGGATGGAGGTGATCTTGGACGACACGAGAAGGATGTACGGGTCCTCCAACGAGGCTTCCATACGCTCCATGTCGGTTGCGAAGTACGGCGAGATGTAACCCTTGTCGAAGCGCATGCCCTCGACCAGGTCCATCTGCATTCCGAACGTCTGGCTGTCTTCGACGGTGATCACACCGTCTTTGCCAACCTTGTCGATGGCGTCGGCGATGAGCCCGCCGATCTCGGTGTCTGCGGCGGAAATGGAAGCGACCTGTGCGATCTGCTCCTTGGACTCGGTCTCCTTTGCAATGGCCTTGATGGCAGCCACTGCGCTCTCGACTGCGAGCTCGATGCCCTTACGCAAGCCCATGGGGTTTGCACCGGCAGCGACGTTACGGAGGCCCTCACGGACCATGGCACCGGCCAACACCGTTGCGGTGGTGGTGCCGTCTCCGGCGAGGTCGCTCGTCTTGGTCGCGACTTCCTTCACCATCTGGGCGCCCATGTTCTCCAGGGCATCGGAGAGCTCGATCTCCTTGGCGACGGTGACGCCGTCCTTGGTGACCGTGGGAGCGCCCCACGACTTCTCGATCACGACGTTGCGACCGCGGGGTCCCAGGGTGACCTTCACGGCGTTGGCGAGCGTATCGACGCCCGTCATGACGCGTGCGCGAGCTTTCTCGTCGAAAATAATGTCTTTGGCGGCCATGGTGGTTCCTTACTTCTCGATGATTCCGAGGACTTCATCCTCGCGGACGATGACGTGGTCGATGCCGTCCACCTTGATCTCGGTGCCGGTGTACTTGCCGAAGAGGATCACGTCGCCGACTTTGACGTCGAGCTTGATCAGCGTGCCGTCCTCGAGGCGCTTGCCCGAGCCGACTGCGATCACGTTGCCCTCGAGAGGGCGCTCCTTCGCGGAGTCAGGAATGAAGAGGCCACCGCGGGTCTTCTCGACCTCTTCGACGCGCTTGATCAGGATGCGATCACCAAGGGGACGGACGTTCATCTGTTGCTCCTCTGAAATCCGAATTTTGTTAGCACTCGCGACAGGCGACTGCCAACGGCACCGGATGTAAGGCGGCGGGACGATGTGTGCAAGCCCCTATCGGGGCGAATTTGCAGACGACTCGGCATTCTTTCGACATCGTGTTTAGTAAACACGAACAAGCCACATGGCACTGGTTTCCGGAGCTGTTCCAACGGCACAGAATCCGTAGGGTTCTTGCCTATTCAGCGTCCGGGCCGAAGATCAGATCATGGACGTAACGCTGGCCACTTCCATCGATGACTACTTCCGGGAGGTCGTGACCGAGGCGCTGCAGGTGACCGAGGTCGAGGCCTCGGAGCCGGTCAGCTGGTACCTCGTGGGGCTGCTTGGCGAGATGCATCAAACGCGGCTGACGGACGAACCGCTCGGCCTCAAGCTGGTGGAGGCTGCAGCGAGCGGCCCGGAGCGCGTGAAGACCCTGAAACAGGTCGGCGACACGTCTCTCTACGTCGCTGGGTTCTTTGCCGAGTCGCTGTCACGCTCGCTGGTCGATGTCGATTACTACGTGGGCATCGGCCAGAGCGCGTATGCGCAGCTCGCCCGATCGTGTGGGCGTGGGACGTCGTTGACCGAGGTCTATGAGGAGCTCGCGGCGAACTTCCCGCGGTTCGTCGATGTGATCGGCGCCATCCGCAAGCAGAGCGAGTTTGCCACGAACGATATCTCGAAGCTCTACGAGATCTGGCTACGCACGCGCGACGAGTGGATCGAGAAGAAGCTCCGCACGCTCGGCGTGCTGGTCGACGGTAGCCGGGTCATTCAGTGAGTTGCACGGGCCGCGTCCAACGCGGTCTCGAGGATCTCTATCGCGTCGCCACCGATGTCGCAGTCGACGACTTCATGATCGACACGTCGACGCGCGATAGCCTCGTGAACCAACGACGGCCGCGCGAGCAACTCCTGTGCGTCGAAGAAGGGGGCGAGATGTCGCTCGCCTTGTTCGTCGATCCACACGCGCTCGCGAACCTCGCAGAGAACGATCCGAGCCATCAGCTCGGCGATCACAACCTCGGCGACTTCTTGCTCGTGATCGAAGGTGTGAGCCACTTCATCTATGCGGTGTGCTGCGCGCGCGCAGAGCGCCCGGTCAGCCAGCTCGAGCTCGAGCTCCAGGCCGAGGTCGACAAGTACGTGACGTGCTTGCTGGTGACAGGCCCGGAGCACCGCCAGAGTGCCGAATGGCGCGAGCGTTTGTTCGCCGAGCCACATTACGACGATGATCTCGATGCCGACGAGCGCGATCGCTATCGCGCGGCGAACGACAACGCGAATCGCTACGCTGCGTTTCTCGAGACCCAGTTCGTGGCGCGACGCCGGATCCCCGAGATGCTCGGCCACCTCCGCCGGTTTTATCGCGACGGGCTCGCGGCGAAGCTCTCGGCGATTGCCAGGCTGCCGTCGCGCGCGCGCGCCGCCTGAGCACGCGAAAAGCGTGTCCTCGCGCGCAGCTATGCGCGCGCGTAGCCGCGCGGGCCACGCGCGTAGACAGTCGGGGGTGGCCCGGGATAGTTGCACCACGGGGCGCGAATCGAGATCCGATCGACGAGCGGCGGGGCGGACGCGAGGTTCGTGATGAAGGCCTGGTGTGCGACGTCGCGCTCGGCGAGGAGTGCAGCGAGGCAGTACTGATCGATCTCGATCTGCTTCACGCCGATCCGATCGAGCGTGGCGAGGTCCGGCAGCTGCGCGAGCTCGAGCGTTTCGCGCGCCGGGAACAACCGCTCGAGCAGCGTGAACGGGATGGTCGGGACGTTCTCCGTGAGCTTCACGTGCGTCACCCCCAGGAAGGGCAGCGTGCGTTCGGCGAGGTCGGTCACGAGGATCGGATCGATCACGATCGAGCGTAGCGCTCGCAACGGCGCGTGGGCGAGTAACAGCCGGATCTCGTAGCAGTTCTCGAGCTTCTCGACCGTCGACCACATCTCGTCGCGCAGCACGATCAGGATCTTCTTTTCGACCTTGAAGATGAAATCGGCGACTGCGAGAAAGCCGCGCGTGAACTCGGTGTCGGAGTAGCTCTTGTTGAAGCGCAGCACGGTCGCGAGGTTGCCGAGCCACTCCTTGCCGTGGCGCTTGAGGAGCGCTTGCTCGCGCGGCGAGGCCTCGCCGTGCCGACCGCGCGCGAGCTGGAGCGTGATGAACTCGCCGTACGGATCGCCGCGCTCGAGTAGAAAATCGGCAAGCACCATGCGCGGCGCGTCGTCGTGCGGGCGCGCGTAGACCTCGGCGAGAAGCGATTCGCGATTCACGAACGAGGACCGCAGTGGCGCCAGCTCGGTGGCAAGCGAGGCTTCGAGTGCGGCCTCCACCGCGGGCGGGGGCGGCAGCGGCTTTAGCTTCTTGGCGCCCTTCTCGAGGATCGCGATCACGCTCGTGTAGATCGGCTTGCGGCTGACGCGCGCGATAAGGATGGCCTTGATCGCGGGCAGCCGCGCATCGAGCCGCGGATCGCGGAGCCGGATGATCGCCTTGGCGAGCGCGTCGAGAAAGGGCCCCGAGGTCGGCGAGCAAAAGGGAGGATCGGCGAGCGCGGCGAGCACCCAGCTCGCGAGCCGCGGATCATCGAGCTTCGCGAGCTGGTCGAAGTTCGCGAGGCTCGGTGTCACGCGGGACGCGACGATCGAGGCGAGCTGAGCGGTCAACGTATCGGGCGCATGCGGATCGAGGAGGTCGACGAGCGCAGCGATCGCGGGCGAACGCCGTACCTTCCACGCGGCGACCAAGGCATCGCGCGCGGCACCGTAATCGGCGCGCTTGATCGCGATCGCCGCCGCCGCGAGCGTCACGCGGTCATCATGGGCGCGAGAACGCGGTTATCGATCAAGCGGGTCGCGCCGACGAACGCCGCGATCGCGAGGACCGCGGGTCCAGCGAGTGTGGTCACCGGCGACAGCTCGGTCGCATCGCGAAGCTCGACGTAATCGATCCGCGCGCCGGCGAGCTGTGCGGTCGCGGCTGCGACGAGCCTTGTTGCATCGCGCTCGCCAGTCTTCACGAGCGCTTCGGCCGCGGCGAGTCCGCGCGACAGCCCGAGCGCGGTCTGCCGGGCCTCATTCGAGAGGTATGCATTGCGCGACGACATCGCGAGCCCGTCGGCTTCGCGGACGATCGGCTGTGCCACGATCTCGATCCCGAAATCGAGGTCGCGCACCATCCGGCGAATCACCGCGAGCTGCTGGTAATCCTTCTCGCCGAACACCGCGATATGAGGCTTCGTGATGTGAAACAGCTTCGCGACGATCGTGGCAACGCCTGCGAAGTGACCGGGGCGGCTCGCACCGCATAGCGGCTGCTGGAGCTCGCGCACCTCGACGAATGTCTGCGAACCCGCCGGATACATCGCGCCCACATCGGGGCAGAACGCGAGATCGAGGCCGCACGCGCGGGCCTTCTCGAGATCGCTGTCCTCGTCGCGCGGATACTTTGCGAGGTCTTCGTTCGGACCGAACTGGGTCGGGTTGACGAAGATCGTGAGGATCACGATGTCGGCACGCTTGCGAGCATTGCGCAGCAGCTCGAGGTGACCCTCGTGAAGCGCGCCCATCGTCGGCACGACAGCGATCACGCGACCATCGCGTCGAAAGTCTTCGACCCGCGCGCGCATCGCAGCGGGGTCGCGAATGATTTCGAACGGAATGCGAGCGAGCGTCACTCCCGAAGCCTAACAGGCGGTGAGGGCTTTGGTGCAGTCCGAGACCGTCGTCACCACACCTATCGGACTCGAGCTGAGACCGGCATCGCAATCGAGCTTGTCGATCGCATCGAAGCAACGCTTCGCAGCATCGCAATTGGGCGCCGCGTTGTGCGGGAACAATGCGAGTGAATCGCAGATCGAGGTCAGAGTGTCGTCGCTGTTCGGGCAGCTCTTCGCGCGCGTACACGCATGCTCCATCGCCGCGAACATCACGTCCGTCGACCTCGCACCGATGCCTAGACCGTTGCCACTCGCGAACGGATCGTCGAAGGGATCTTGTTTCGGGGCCGACTGATTGTCCGGGAGCGGTGCTGGCGGCAACGGATCGGGGGTCACGCGCGGCTGTGGCGCTGGATCGGCTTGGCTGTGACCGCCCCACGGATCGGCTCCGTTGGCATTGCCGGCGCCGGCGGGTGGTAGCGGATCGGTGTTCATGCGCTCGGGCGCGGGCGGCTGCACGACACCGCGCTTACCCGCATCAGCATTCGATGGTGGCCACACCATCATCACGAGGGCGACGATGATCGCAGCAGACGCGAGGACGATGACGAGCATCGGCCAGCTCTTCCACGCTGACCGCTCGGCCTCGACCGCTTGCGAACGTCCCGTGACCCGCGGCGGCAACACTGGCCCCGAACCAAGCGCCGGGCGCGGGACAGGGATCGGCGCGATGGGTTCGTGGATCGCGAGGATCTCAGGTGTCTCGCGCATCTCGCGGCCCGCGACACCACGTCCATCGACATCACGTCCATCGAGCGAGGGCAGCGGCGTGTGCGCGGCGTGCCGGCCGGTGCGAAGTGGCGCGAGGTCCTGCTTGCAGTGCTTGCAGCGCCCTGCAACCGGATGGACGAGGCCGCCACACAGAGGACAGGGAACGCGCCCGTCATCGAGAGCGGAAGGCCGAAAGGTGCCTGCCATGGACGCTGATGCTGTCATTGGATGCACTCCTTCGCAAT
The DNA here is from genome assembly GCA_043759355.1 of Kofleriaceae bacterium. Classification (GTDB taxonomy): domain Bacteria; phylum Myxococcota_A; class Polyangia; order Haliangiales; family Haliangiaceae; genus JABFXX01. The sequence continues at coordinate 27,346 of JAYVLQ010000030.1, read as the reverse complement.
CCGATCCAACCCCCTCGACGTGCCGATCTATTCCACGTGACAACATGGGCTTGCGCGGCCACAGTGCCGCGATGCCGGTCGTGCCTCCCCGCGTGAACCACATCGAGGTGCACGTGGCGAATCTCGACCCTCGTCACGATGGTGTGCGGATCGCCCAGCTATCCGACATCCACGTCGGTCACATGACCCCGGCGGAGCACGTGCGGGCCGCGATCGGCGTCGCGAATGCCGCCCAGCCGGACCTGATCGCACTGACCGGCGACTACGTGAACTGGCGCCGCCACGAGGCCGAGCTCGCGGGCGATCAACTGGCCGGTCTGGCCGCGCCTCGCGTGGTCGCGGTGCTGGGCAACCACGATTATTTCACCTGGGGCGCAGGTGTGACGCAGGCACTCGAACGCGACGGATACGAGGTACTCCGCAACCAGCACACGGTCGCCACGATCCGCGGGGCGCCGCTCGCTGTGATCGGTGTCGACGATCCGATCACGCGCCACGACGACCTCGATGCAGCGTTTCGTGGCGTCCAGGCGATGACGCGAATCGTTCTGTGCCATGCACCGGACCGCGCGCCCGCGATCGCTAGACGCGACGCCGACCTCGTGCTCTCTGGCCACACCCACGGCGGCCAGATCTACATCAAGGGCATCACCGACCGGATCATGAAGAAGGTCGGGATGAACTATCGCCGCGGTGTGTTTGCTCTCGGCGAGCGGACCACGCTCTACGTGACTCCCGGCGTCGGGTTCTCGGGTGTACGTCGGCGTGCTGGAGAGGGGACCGCGGCAGAGGTCGCGGTGATCACGCTGCGACGCCGCGAACCGAGCTAGAGAGTCTTCGGGGCCGCTGGTGCCGCTTTCGGAATCAGCGTGATGGTGGACAGGCGGCGCTTGCGACGCTGCTGCGTGTGGATCTTCTTCACTTGGCGGGTCCTTTCACCATGAGAGCATCGAGTGCGATGTGGCCATCGTTCAAGATGCCGCTGTCGTTGGGTATCTCTTGCGCCGGTGTGACCCGCGGTGCGGGTGAAGCATTCGCGGTGCTCTCACCGCCACCGTCCCGGGGACAACCCGTCAGGAACGACAGGATGCCGGCGAAGATCAAGAACGTGAGCGCTCCCATGCAGCCACAGCACAGCAGCTTTCATGCCCGGAATTTCCAGATCGCGCGCTTCCAAGTCTGCGGTTCTGCGTGGTGCGCGGAGCCGCGCTGTGACAGTTCTGCAGAACCGTCAGGATCGGCGCGCCATCGCGCTCTTCATCATATCCACGAACCCGCCCTGGCCCTCCGAGAGCATCGCATCGAGCTCCTTGCCGACACCACGCAACCGCTTGCGTGCGGGGAAGGCGAACACCGAGGCGATGCCGATGACGATCGCGAGCGAAAGCCGGATGCCCATCATGCCGGCCCAGCCACTGGCGCCGAACCCGAGCACGCCGATCCGCAGCAGCGTGCCGAGCGGCTCGTGGACATCGCCGAAAAGTTTGCGAGCTCCGAGAACCCGGGTCGGTTGGCGCGTGAGCGCGCGGCCGCTCCGTTCGGTGCGCTCGTCGTGTGCGGTGCGTGCCGGCTGCGCCTTCGCGAGTAGTGCGACAACCTCGCGCGCGCGCTGCGGGCGCTTGTCCGGATCGGTCTCGGTCATCTCTTCGAGCACGTGACGAAAAGTTGGCTCGAGCGACGGCAGTGCCTTGGCGAGATCCATACGCAGGCCCTTGCGCGGCACATCCTCGGGTTCGATGCCACCGGCCAGCGCGACCATCGTCGCGCCGAGCGAGTAGATATCAGCCGCGGGCGTGACCTGACCGTGGAGCTGCTCGGGCGCCATGTAGCCGAATGTGCCAACGATCGTCGAGCCGCCTTTGTCGCGCGTGTTGTCGAGCACGCCACCGAAATCGACGAGCGAGCACCGACCATCCGAGCTGCGGACGATGTTCGAAGGCTTGATGTCGCGATGGATCACCGGTGGTGATCGCGTGTGGAGATAGTCGAGGATCTCGAGGCAGCGGATCAGGATATCGCGGAGCTCGACCTCGGAGAGCCGACGACGCTGCGCGAGCTCGCGCAGGTTCTCGCCCGGCACGAACTGCATGACGAGGTTGAACGTGCCGGGCGGCTCCTCGATCGTCGCGTGGTGGCGCGGCACGCCAGCGTGACGGAGTTGCGAGAGGACCTTCGCTTCACGCTCGAACAGCTCGAATGATTTCCAGGTCCCGCGCGGCGTGAGCCGCTTGACGACGACCTCGGTCGCGTCGGCGCCCTGGGCCTTCGTATCGGTGGCGAAGAACAGCTCGCCTTGCGAGCCCTTGCCGAGGGGCTTACCGAGGCGAAACCGACCGCCGAGCAGCGGTCCGGTGTCAGCGCTCGCCATGAGCGATGCTTAGCACGTCAGAACTCGTTCGAGGCCACGTCGTGCGCCCTCCAGCTCGTCGGCGACGTGTCGGCATCCCTCGACGGTACGATCAATCAGCGTACGGCGCGAACGTCTCTCTGGACTTCTTCTTCGCGTTGAACGCGGCGAGCTCCGCGGCCGAATACGCCAGTGGTCCGGTCATGCGCCCCTTGATGAAGCCGACGATCATGGTGCGCGCCGCGGTGCCACCGGCGACGAGCTCCGCGGAGCCGGTCTCCACACACTCGTCCCACATCTCGAACAGCGCTTCTTTGCGCGCCTTCGGATCGTTTGTCCGCGCCCACAGATACGCGAGGTTCTTCTGCGCGATCACCGCGGAGTTTGCGAGCTGCTTCTTCTTGTACGCCTTGCCGATCTCGTAGCGCTCCTCGCGCGTGTCATCGAGCATGCGCAGCTTGTTCGAAGCGTACGGATCGATGTTGTGGCGGTTCATGATGATCTCGGTCGGGTCGTAGCGGCGCTTCTTCTCGAGGTGCGCCGTGCCGTCCGCTTCGATCTGTCCGTTGAACACCGCATGCTTCGCTTCGTAGCCGGTGCCCTTCTGCTGGATCTCGTGACCGGCTTGCGCTTGCCGCGCGATCAACGTGCGCTGGCGTTCGGTCGCGACCTCTTCACCCGAGTGATTCGCGATCCAGCGCGGGTCGTGGAGGTGGTCCTCGCCGCTCGCGAGCTCGTCGTGGATCTGTTCGCTGGCGATCGACTTGGGTGGCAGCGGCTTGGAGTGCGCCAAGAAGTCATCCACGAAGCTGCCGGAGAGCCCGGTGGGCTCGGGCTTCTTGTCGTGGTCGCGCATCCCCATGAAGGGGGAGTGCGGCGCGGCGGCCGCCGGTCGCAGCTCCGGGGGTGGCTTCGTGGTGGCTGTCGAGATCTGAGAGGGCTGGGCACGGGCCGGGTGCCGAACCGTCACGGGCGATTCGTGGGTCGCAACCGCGACGGGATCCGGGACCACAGTGTGGCGATCGAGCAACGTGACGTCGACCGGTGTCGGATCGGGCCCGGCCACCAAGATCTCGACCGTGGTGGGCTCGCTAACTACCTTCGGCACCTCGATCTTGTGTGCCAGCGCCCACGCGATCGCTCCGCCGTGAATCACGGCCGAGACCGCGAGTGCGGTGGGCAAGATCCGCATACCGTCAGGACTCCGAAACGTCCGAAACCGTTGCCGGGTCTGCCGCGTTCGAGCTGTTCGACACCTTCACCACGCGCCTGGACATATGCAAACAGCATGCTGAAGTAGCGAGGTCGATTCCTCGGCGGCGGGGGCGGGTTTCGCTCGGCTCTTCACGGTGTTCGCGTGGAGAGGGCTATTTGGCGGTATCCGAGCCGAGGAACAGGCCGCCGCCGAGAAAGCGCGTACGGCCCAGCGTGATCGGCCCACGTACCGCGGTCGCAAAGGTCAGGCGGACAGCCCCACGAAGTCCGCGCCCCGGAACACCACGCACATCACGAGCATCGACGACCGGCACCGGAAGCTGCGCGCGGCGACACTCGCCTAGCACGTCGTCGATGACGCTCTGGATCGCACCCGCGCGGCCGTGACGGGTGACGTCGTACGGCGTCACTGTCGTCCACTGCGTCGACGGCGCCATCAGGGGATCGACGGAGATATCAATGGTGGTCGAGCGAAGTCGCAACCGCCCCGCGAAGCCGGCGCGGAGGTCGTCGAATCCCTGTAGCGCTGTCTCCACAGTCTTGAGGTGGTCGCGATCACGACCGCGCACGTTAGGAGCGACCACCAAGAGGCGGCGGCCCTTCGGATCGAACGCGAAGCCGAGATGCAACTTCGTCGTCGGCTCGCCTGAAGCGTTGTGGCCGGTGAGGAACGGAGACAGTCGACCTCGACCAATCACGCGCTGCATTCGCGCAAGCATTGCACGCCGCAATGCACGCGCGAGCTCTTCCGCATCTGCGCCGTCTACGAGCCCGTCCTCGATGGCGAGCGCGAATACGTGCGACGGCTCGGCCGCGCCGTCCGGCGGCGGTTCTGGTGCAAACAAGCCAAGCCCGAGAAAGCGCCCATCACCTATGACAAGAGGGCCCGGTACCTGCTCTTCGAACTCGAGCTCGACGTGCCACAGCCGCTCCTTCGCGAACCGCGTGCCGCCGGCGAACGCCTCGGCGCGCGTACCCTTGCGCGCGAATGGCTCGCGCTGCACGCGCAACACGGCAACGCGTTCGTGGATACCGGCTTGGCGCAACGCGGACAGCCCGGCGCGCACCGCCCGCTGCTCCTCGGCAACACGTTCTGCGCCTGCCTTCGCCTCTTCGAGCATGCGCGTCGGCTCGATGCGTCGCCGCTTTGCGTTCTCGGGAAGGACGAGCGGAGTAACCGACTGCCAACGGCTGTTGAGCTTGCCGAAGCCAAAGTGCGAGAGCATCTCGCTGTCTTCCGCGGGGGTCAACGTGACACCGTGGACCACGCCGGTGTCGGGGTCATATAGCTCGAGCCCCGAGAACGCCCAGCGCACGTCATCAGCGCGCAGTGGACAATGCGTCGGGATCTCGACGACGATGCGGCGAATTCCACGGTCGGCGAACGCGTGCCCGATCGACGGGAGCGCCAGGATCCGGATGCGCAATGCCGGGTTGGGCCGATTCGCGTCACCTGCACTGCGTCCGATGACGAAGCTCTCGACGAGCTCGCGCTGATCTGGGAGAGCACTCGCCAGCCGCTCCGCCGCAAGGTTCCTGACCAGCTCGACCAGATGAGCGGCGCGGTGAATCGGCTGGGTCGCGAACGACTGGTCGCCACGAAGCATGTCGAACATATAGCGTGTGGCCGAGCTGCCGTACGAGACCTGCAACAGCCGCGGCTTCGGAGGCTGCACGAACTGTTGCACCTTGCCCACACGAGTGATCCGGCGGAGGCCGCCCTCGAAGCGTGCCTCTAGGCTCGCAAGCGTGCCTACTGTCGGACAGCTCAGCGGGATACCGTCGCCCGCGCCGGATGCCTCGTAGATCTCGCCTCGGTACTGGGCGAGTTGGCTCGCACGTCCTTCGACCGTGTGGATCCGCGGATCCGCCCACGCCTGATCGACGCCGCGACCGAGCTGGTACAGATCGCGTGCGATCGCGCAGACCGTCTCTGCGTGTAGTGGATCTCCGTCGAAGCGCCAGCTGTAGAGAAACGGTTGTTCCTCATCGAAAATCTTCGGGGCAACGTGCTTTTGTGTACGGATATCGCCGATGCGCTCGACACGTCCACCGACCGCATCGAGGTCATTGTTCGGGACAAACAGATCGATCGCCTGGCCACGCGTCATGTGCGGTGCGGCAACCGTCGGCGGCACGAGCGTCTCGAGCCAGCGTAGCGCGTCGCGTGCTTTCTCGCGGATCGTCTGCCCACGGCTCGCAGCCGCGACCAATGCCTGGAACACGCGACCCGGTGACGGCGGCCACTCGTCGGCCGCGCCATTCATGCCGTGAAACCGACCACCGTGGATCCGTATCCACAGGTCGAGACACAGAGACTCCACCATCACTTGCTCGACTTGGCTGCGGCCTTTTTCGCCGCCTTCTTTTTGTCGGCACCGGCGATGTCCTCCATCGCCCGGTCCTTTTCGAAGCGCGCGGTTTTAGACTCGCCGACGCCGAACGTCTTCGCCGCCTCTCGCGCATAATCTAGCGCGAGCTCGTGGGTGAGCTTCAGAGCGGTTCGCTTGCCGTCGCGGCCGACCGCAACCCATTCGCTCGCCTGATCCGGATCGGGCACGAGTAAACATCCCTGGCGCAGGTTGCCGTCGAATGGTGCGGTGCCACCCACGATCGCGAGCCCCAGAATGTACCGGCGCAGTGCATCGCTCTGCCCTTCGCCGGCGAGCCGGCGTAGCGAGACCAGGTTGATCGTCACATCACGGACGATCGGACCGCGCGCGACAATACCGCCGTGGGCGCCGGGTGCGGGAACCGGCACGAAACCACGCTGCGCTAGCGGACTCTTGGCGTTGTTGTCGGCGGCTTGCTTGGTGTCCTCATCGAGAACGCCGAGCGTCGAATAGTCGACCGGCGGCCCGTACTGCGCCGATCGCGTGAGCTTGCTGACATCCCAGGCGCGGATCACGGACTGCAGCACCCGTGGGATCTTCGCGGACGTATCGCGCGAGTCCCACACGCCGAACACGAGTGAGGTCGGCGACAGCTTCGCGATCGCGGTTGCGTCTCCCGTCTTCAGGAAGTGCTCGAATGCCTGTTTCGCCTCCTCGCGTAGCGTCGACGATCGCACGATCGCGTCACCGAGGCGGTGGCCAGCTTCCAGCAGCGACACGGGGCCCTGCGTCGCGCCGACATCGATCGCGGTCTGCGGCACGAGCGAAGCAAGATCGTTCGCCGCCCGCCCGGTCGCGGCCTGTTTGAACAGCGGCTCGAGCCGGTTAGCTTGCGACCCCACGCTGTCGATCGTGGCGACGCGAGTACCGTCGGCGAGCTCGTCGATGTTGTAACCAATGTCGACGTACGTCGGCGGGAAGATCACGCTCCCGATTCCCTCGACCGGCATCAGCTGCTGTTTCAAGCACAACGCCACGGGGCCCGAGCCGTCGTCAGCCCAGCCTTGAATCGTATCTTTGCTCAGACTCATCACACACTCTCCTCGGTAACAGTCGTGATCGCGCGAGACTGGCCCTCTTTGCCGGGCCAGCCGAGATGCATGCAGAACCTGCGGCGCGGGAACGGTACCTCGGCACCGCCAAGCGCCGCCCGCAGCAGGATCGGATCGAGTAACCAACTCTCGCATATGCGCGAGTCGGTGCCGATGATCGCATAATGATACTCGAGCTTCGTTCGCGGAGTTTTGTGCGGTCGAGCGTAGGTCAACCCGATCGCCGCTAGCACTTCCACGAGAGGGTACCCGACCGACGTAAAGTCGCCGTGTTTGTTCAAAGAGAACCCGGCGTCGATCGGGATGTAGTCGCGTCGCCAGTCGAGGCGAAAGCTGTTGCTCTGCGGCGCGGCGACCGAGAACGGGTCAGCGGCCGAGGCGGTGATCCGATCCTTAACTGCCTCCAACGAGTCGTACGCGAGACGCGCGCCAGGCATGCCGCCGGATCCGCCCCAGAACTTCACGCTATCGCTACGCGTCTTGTCTGCCCAGTGCGTGATCTCGATCCGTGCTTCGACACCGGCAGCGGCGGGACCGATTAGCACAGCCGGCAAGGTGGCCGGACTCGACTGCACGTCGAATGGAAATTCGTTGGAGCCCACGTCGGGCTCGGTGTCGATGTCCCACTTGTTCGTGGTGAGCGCGGATCCACGGGGCGCACGTGTGCGCACGGTGGCAGCGGCGAGGAACGCGAGCACCACGTCGACGGGTGGGCGTTCGCCAGCTGCCTCGAGATTGAAGCGAACGGCAGTCGGGTCGCGCCAGTCAAAGCCAGCCCGTGTGCGACCGCATAACACGATCGACGCCTCGACCAACCCCAGGCACGCGAACACCTGGCCAGGGTTCAGCACATCGACGGGAATCGAGCTCTCACCCATCACGCCACCTTGGCCTTGGCACGATTGTCGTTTCTGCGTGATGCGAGTTGGTCAGCCGATCGCAACACCGCCTCGAGCCACGCGAGTCCCCACGGCCCCCATTGCTCCTGGAGGCGTAGGAAACGCAACGCGACCTCGCGCACGCGCGACTCCATCACCGCCGGCGGCGCATCACAACCACTCGCCGAGATGGTCGGCCGACCATACCCGTGGTGGGTTCCAATCAAGTGCAGAACGAGATCGCGTAGGTCGACCGGCATTGATTGGACCTCGGGATCGCGGTCCGCATCCGGAAGCGAGCCGAGTTCGTGCCGGTAGTGATCGAGGAGCTTGACGCGCACTGGGCCGATCGTCTTCGCGTAAACGCCGTCGGCTGGCGCGCTGAATGCGCGCTGCCACGTACGCGCAGCCTTACCTTTGTCGTGGAGGCGAGCGGCCGTACACAGCGCATGTGCGACCGGGTCGGGTAGACGCAAGCGCGCGGCCAGCTTCGCCGCTTCGTCGCGGGTCCACGAATGATGCTGGTCGAGGAGCTGAGGATTGCCGACCGATCGCTCCTCTTCGGTTTCGGCGTGATCAACGCTAAGCCACTCGAGCGCCTCGCCGTTCGGTCCGTGCTTGAGCACGAAGCGATAGACCTCGTGCCAATCCGCGTCGTCGCAGGGCTCGGTGCAGCGCTTCACATGAAAGGTCACGCTGCTCCACGCCTCGACCGAAACATCGGACGTCGCGGTGAACGAGTCCTCTTCCTCGGCGAGCAAGCCGCCCCGCAAACCGCCGAACCTACGGTCTAGAACGAGCGTGGCGCCACGCAGCGTGCGCTCGAGATTCTGCTCTTTGCCCTTGGCGACCCTCTTGTCGGTGATGCCGACCATCGCGAGCTCGTGCGTGCTGTACCACTCGGCCACCGTCCCGTCGTCCTTCAGCACGACCGCGGCGAGCTCAGGATCGTCGCCGTCACTCGCGTGCACCGCATTCGCACGCGCCAGCAACCACTTCACGACCGTGTCGGTCGGCGCGTCGAGCGTCTCTTCGAGCACCGCCGGAGCCGCTTCGAAGAACTCCGCGAGCTCGGCTTCCTTCGCATCGGCGCGGTCTGGCATCAGCGCGCGCCAGACGATCGTAGTCTGGGGTTCGTCGTCGACGAAGCCGCGCAGCCACGGGGCGACGTCAGGGCGACTAGGATCGTCGCGCAGCGATGTCAGCGACCAGGAATCGACGATGGGCCGACTCAGGGCCGGACGCAGCGGAGAGGGCGTGGTTGCATCCAATAGGATCTTCTGGAGTGCCAGATCGGATGCCGCGCGCAGCTTCAGCACGCGCAGCGCACCGGGACTCGCATCGCCATCAGCAAGCAGCGCGAGCGCGGAGCGCCGAGCCTGACCACGGCCTGCCGTGTGCTCGTACCTGCGAACGAGCACGTGTTCCTCGTCTTGACGGTCCTCTTCCTTCACATCCAGTGCGGCGGCAGTCTTCTTGTCCGGCTGCGCATCGGGTTCGAGGATGACGACGACGTTCGCGTTTCCATTCCCCCGACGGTTCACGCGACCGAGTCGTTGGACCATTCGCTCCCATGCGACCAGATCGCTGACCATGTGGTCGGCATCGAGATCGACCCCGACCTCGCCGGCGGAGGTTGCGATCACGAACGCGGGCTTCTCGAGCACCACGGCTGAACCCGCGATAAAGCCACGCTCGCGGAGCCATGTCGCGGCAGCGACGCGCTCGTGCACCCGGCGTTCGCCGACGAACAGCTCGGTATCAGCTTTGCCCGCCGCGAGCTTGGCGATCAGGTTCCGTGTCGCGTCGGCCGTGTCGCGAGAATTGCAAAAAACGATGATGCGACAGGGCTTCATTCCGTTTCCGGTCAGCCCCCACGCGTGCTTCGCGAGCTCATCGGACAACTCGGCGTCGCCGAGATCGACTGTCGTGAGACGCTTGACCGCGTCGAGTCGCTGTTTGACGACCGGATGCGCGAGATCTGCGTCGGTGAGCCCTGTCGGCACGTGGGAACCCCCGTGACCTGTTGCCGAGAGCGCGAGCAGCCGCAACTGACGGACTACGCCACGGCGCTGCTCATCTGGCGCGATGAATTGCGTGCGGTCTGCCGCGATCGCGTCGAGGAGCTGCTCGAAGGGGGGCACGAGGTGCGACTCGTCGAGAACGATGAGCGCGTCAACGCCCAGCAGCCCCGCTTGGTACGGACGCATTTTGCGTGAAACGCCATAGCCGCTGAACAGCAGGCGAGATCCGACCATGTCGACGGTACCGACGATGATCGCCGGCGCGGACGGATCGGCGAGCCAATCGCGGTTGTCGGCGAACTGTCCGCGCAGCGTCGAGATCGGAAGCGCCTGATCGCTAGCGAGGCCGAGCGCGGTTTGTAGATCAGGATTCGCCGTAACGTAGCTGCGAAGGTGCTCGGCGAACTCCGTTGCCTGATCGACGACGGCGCGGCGATCGACAACGTAGACCAGTCGCCGTGGCACGGCTCCACCAGAGGCGAGGGCGACTAGCCATGCCGCGATCGTCGCCGTCTTGCCCAGTCCGGTGGGGATGTCGAGTGCACGCGGCACATCGCCCTGGCGTAGTCGCTCGACCAAAGCCCATTGCCACGGGAATGCCGTGGCCCCATCGGGTAACTTCAACATGCCGTTCAACCACCGCTCTACGCTCATGAAGTTCTCCCGTCGGCAATCCGGACCGAACGCGCAAGACTGCTATCGCGCCATTCAGGGCGGCAATGTAGGCCGCGCCAGAGCACGAAATGTCGTGTCTGACACTTCGAGTCGAATATGACTTCAAGGCCGCCCGCCCTCACGACATCACCACCACCGAAGTCTCATTCGTCGCGTGTCAAAAGTAAACGGAGTGCGCGCCGGTTTGATCACGACTGCTGTACACGTCGCAGCGGTTTTCGGTGCAATACGTCGGCTGATTCGCGCTGGCGACGGCTACGTCATCGGCGGCAGCGCTGGTCGCGGTGGCTATGCGATCACGAGCCGGTGCGCGGTCGCAGTTCGGACGTCATCGGCGGGAGCGCGACGACAAGTCGATCTGTCGGCCCCGTCGGAGCCCTGCGATGACAACCCTCGGCAGCTCGCAACACCGAGAATCGAGCGGTCAAGCAGCCGCACAACCCGAACGTGCCTGGCGTCGCAACACCAGCGCTACGGTAGGCGTGCACTCGGATTCGCGAGCAGCGCCGCACGGTAGGCCGGCGTGCCCGTCGGAGATCACGGCGAGCATGGTCGACCTACCGCCGCGCTACTTCAGCGGCGTCGTCACTCGAACCTAGTGGCTCGATCGGCTTGGCTCCGCCGAGGTGGACCATCAACTTGTACAACGCTCGCATCTGCTCGAGACGAAGGGCGAGGGCAGGCGGCGACATATCGATGGGTTCAGGATTCACCGTCATCCTCGTTCGTTCCTTCTAGCTTCGCTAGATCCACCAGATCTTGCGGACGTCCAGCGATCCGCTTCATCGTAGCAAGCCCGTCTCGAGAGACGACGATCATTCGTCGCCCTTGTACGTCGAACGCGCTGCGTCCTGCCCATACTTCCTCGAGTGCAGCGCCGACGAGGATGAGGTCCAGCGACAGCAAGGCGTTCGTCTCTGGTTCTAGTTTCGAGATGCGCTGGATCTCGCGCGGTGTTCCGCTCCGGATGCCGAAGGTCATCTTCCTCGCGGGAACGTCGAATCCGACGGTGCGCACGACCGCGATCGCGTCCACGAGACGTTCGGCTCGGACCAATAGATCGATATCCATCGTCGCGCGAGGATAGCCGTGCAGACCAAGGGCGAGACCACCACACAGGGCGTACTCGAGCCCGGCCTGATCGAACGCGTCAACAACTGCTTCGAGCTCCGCGATCAGATCGAGCGCCACGACTCGAACAGTATCGCCGATTCAGGTATCGCTGAGGTAGTCCGTGCGAGATCGAGCACGGACACCTGCGAGCGATGATAGTGTGGGGCGGGGTCAGGTGAGGATCGACGTCTCTGCCAAGCAACTCTCGATGCCGGCAGTTTGCGCGTGCTGTGGCGCTCCTGGCGACACGATCGTGCAAAACACGGTGACGCGCGTCGAGGGCAAGCGCGTGATCCGGACGAAGACCTCGTCCTGGAACATTCCCTACTGCTCCGCATGTGCTGCGCACGATCGCATCTGGCCGAGTGCGAGCGCGTTCGAAGTCTTCGTGTTCACGATCCTCACCTTCGGCATCTATCTCTACTTCTACATCCAGCGTCGCGAACGTGCCCTCGCGATGTGTATGGCCAGCTGCGCGCGGCCGCGTCAGGCGTTCGCGTATCTCGGTTGGCATGGAACGGTCCATCAGTTCGACGTGGCCTCGCCGGTGTTCGCGCGCGCATTCCTCGCAGCGAACGCGAAAAAGATCGTCGGCGCCGATCAAGCCGCGAGACTGCTCCTCGTAGCAGCAGCACCACCGAGAGGCGTGGCTCTCGTGTTGTCAAGGAATTCCGCGCCGCCGGCGAGCTCCGTGGCGCCGTCGCCGCCATCACCCGCCCCGTCGAGTCGCACTGGGTCTGGGTTCTGCGGACCGAACGATACCGTCACGGTTGCTGGACGCACGCTGCGCGGCCCGCTCGCGTATGTCGTCCCGACGGCTAGCGAGGTCGATGCGAGCGCGATCGTCTCATCATTGCGCGTCGGCAACGCAGCCACCGCGGAGGACCTGCCGTATTGGCCGACCTACTCGCAAGCAACGCCCTCTCAGCGCGCGCGTTACCTCGACTGGCTCGCCGGTGGGCGTTCGGATCCGCGCGTCGCGATCGGCTACGTCTTCATCTTCTTCTACGGGCTCGAGCGCCGCGTGCTCGTCGATCGAACCGACCACGAGATCGTGCGAGCAGAGCTGAACCGCTTGCTCGCGATCTACGGTGGCGTGAAACAATCGTTCCGCGGCTACGCGAGCGCACTTGCCAGCTTCATGGCGCTCCCTCAACTCGCGGCACTGTCCGAGCAAGATGTGTGTAGCAAACTCGGTGATTTGTTCGAGCACGACCCGATCGCTCGCTCGGGTCTGCTCGCATGGTTTCACGTGCACGAGCGCCCGTTGCCGGCGCGGTACGCGATGCTAGTTGCCGCTTCGATGGACGGGGCCAAGCGCGGTGCCGTCGTCAAACGCGCTCGCGTGGAGGTCGAGGAGTTGTTCGCGATCAGGTATCGCGAGCGCTTCGGCGATGGGATGCGACTCGATGCGGCGAAGCGTCCAGAACTGGTCTCGTATCACCCGGGAAGTCCGAGCCTGCTCCACGCGTCGCGCAAGCTCGCCGTCTCGATCCCACACGTGCTCGGGCGCGGTGCTCAGTTCACCCCGGTCGTCGGCGTGTGGAACGCTTGTGTCAGTGACCTCAAGAAGCTCAGCTTCACACGCCGCACGGATGCGTCCGCACCGTTGACTGCTGAAGCCTGGATGGCGTTACCACCCGAGCTGCGTGCGGACCACGAACACCCCGAGCAAGACGCCTGGGACACGGCTGTGCAAGCTGCGCCGCGCTTGGGAGCGTTCCGCATCATTCCGGCAGGCCGGTTGGCCGCACTCGCGGGAATCGAAGTCGAGGATCGCGTGACGGGATCACGGCTGCGTCGCGCGGTGGAGGTGGCGTCGTTGCTCGGCTACGCCGTCGAGCCAGATGCACGTGTCCACGCGCAAACGATGCAGGCGTCCGCCGAGCTCGTCATTTGGGAGGCACCGATCACCACCGCTCCCGACGCCGCGCTGTGGCGATCGGTCCACACGATGCTGTCGCTGACACTTTCGATCGCGCTCGCCGACGGCGAGGTTTCAGACGAAGAGGCTCACACGGTGCATGCGATGATCGCGAACTTGTTTCCACTCGACGATGCGATGCGCTCGCGCGTCGCTGCTCTACGGCTGCTCCTCGTACGCCAGCCTACGTGCATCACCGCCGTAGCCAGGAAGTTGAAGGAGTCCAGGACGCCGCTCGAACTCGCGAAGATCGGTCGCCTGCTCGTGACGGTGGCGGCGGTCGACGGCGTGATCACCGATGGCGAGCACCGCGCGCTGAAGAATCTCTACAAGGTGATGGGAGTCGGAACACCGGAGCTCGAGGCCGCGATCGTCGCGTCAGGTGCTCGCTTCGAGACCGACGAGCCCGTCGAGGTCCGCGCGACGCAACGAGGACCGTCGGGGGAGAATATTCCTTCGCCGGCGAGCAGCGTTCCCACGCTGAATGCTGCGGCGATCGAGGCGATCCTCGCCGAGACTCGCGATGTCGCGGCGCTCCTCGCCGAGGTGCTCGACGACGAGGAGGACGGCGACTCCACACCGATTCCTGGCGCGCTTCGAATCGAGCAGCCTACGAACGGAGAATGGTCGACGTTGGATCTTCGCTTTCACGGTGTCCTGCGTGAGTTGCTGACACGTTCGACGTGGACCGTCGGGGATGTGCGAGAGCTCGCGCTTCGGTCGAAGCTGATGCCGGGCGCGATCCTGGAGACGCTGAACACGTGGGCCGAGGACCGTTTCGGTGACTACGTGATCGAGGAGGAGGGCGATTGGCGGATCAACACGCAGCTGCTCGAGGGGCGAACCGCATGACTCCTCCTGCACCGAAGATCCGCGACCGCGACCGTCAAGCGATTCTCAAGGCGTTGCGCGCCGGCGTCGTGCCTCGCGTCGGCTTGCAACACATCCAAGTGGGCCGAAAAGCCGAGATCCAAGCGATCCTTCGCGACCTCGACGATGCGGCTGATGGTGGTGCCGGGGTACGGTTCGTGATCGGCCGGTTCGGGTCGGGAAAGAGTTTTTTTCTCAATCTCGCGAACACGGTCGCCCTCGAGAAGGGGTTTCTTGTCGCGCGTGCCGACATCACGACCGATCGCCGACTCCACGGCACCGGTGGACAGGCGCGTGCACTGTTCACGGAGCTCATTCGAAATCTCGGATCGAAGGCGCGACCCGAAGGTGGTGCCCTGACGACGGTGCTCGAGCGGTGGATCTCCGAAGTCATGCAGGAGACCGGCGTGACCGATGCCGATGCGCTCGATCCTCACCTCGCGACGAAGTTGAAGCCGCTCCAGGACCTCGTCAGCGGCTTTGACATCACCAAGGTGATCGGAACGTACGTTCGCGGCTACCAAACCGGTGACCCGGCGAAACAAGAAGCCGCAATCCGATGGTTACGCGCGGAGTTCGGAACGCGCACCGAAGCGCGCCAGGAGCTTGGCGTTCGTACGATCATCGAGGACGCCAACATCTACGACTATCTCAAGCTGTACGCGAAGCTCGCGCGCATCATGGGCTACAAGGGCCTCGTTGTCTGCATCGACGAGATGGTCGTCCTGTCTCACCGGCTCGCGAGCACGCGTGCGCGCGCGGCGAACTACGAGGCCATCCTCCGGATCCTGAACGACTGCCTTCAGGGTTCGGTCGAGGGGCTCGAGGTGATCTTCGCCGGCACGGATGAATTCTTGGAGGATCGTCGGCGCGGTCTCTTCAGCTACGAGGCGCTTGCGACGCGACTCGCGCCAAACACATTTGCCAAAGATGGCGCTCTCGACCTTGCCGGTCCGGTGGTTCGATTGCGCAGTCTCACCCCGGAAGATTTGTACGTGTTGCTCGTGCGTATCCGTGAAGTGTTCGCGGCAGGCGATGCGAACAACTACCTGTTGCCCGATGCGGGGATCGCCGCCTTCATCGAGTATTCGAGACGCACGCTCGGCGACGACTATTTCAGGACGCCGCGCGACACGGTCGTGCGGTTCGTCGGCTTCCTCGATCTTCTCGAGCAGGATCGCACGCGTGACTGGCGAGTTGCGCTCGGCAACGTGGGTGGCGTCGAGGTCGCACCGACCGCCTCCGCCGAGGCGAATCACGGACCACCGCCGCCCGACGACGACCTCGTGACATTCAAGCTCTGATGACGCAGGCGTTTCAACTGCTTCATCCCGCGGTGCAGCGAAAGCTGTGGGACATGAAGTGGACCGAGCTTCGACCGATCCAGGTCGAGGCCATCGAGCATCTGATCGGCGGAACGCCGACGGATTGCATCATCGCGTCGCCGACGGCGAGCGGCAAGACCGAAGCGGCGTTCTTGCCCGTCCTCTCCGCGATCGCCGACGAGCCGGCCGGTGGCGTACGCGCGATGTACATCGGCCCGCTGAAGGCGTTGATCAACGACCAGTTCGGCAGGATCGAGCAGCTCTGCGAGCGCATGGAGATGCCGGTGTGCCGCTGGCACGGCGATGTCGACGATGGGCCTCGCAAAGCACTGCTGGCCCGACCTGCAGGGATCTTGCTGATCACGCCCGAGTCGCTCGAAGCGATGTTCGTGTTGCGCCCTTCGCAGCTCGCTGGACTCTTCGGCCGGCTCGCCTACGTCGTGATCGACGAAATGCACGCGTTTCTCGGCAGCCCGCGTGGCGCACAGTTGATCAGCCAGTTACATCGGATCCGGATCCGGACCGGCGCAGATCCGATCCGGATCGGCCTGTCAGCGACGCTCGGCGATCGAGCTGCTGCGTGTCGTTGGCTGCGCGGAGCGGGCCGGCCGGTGCACGTCATCGAAGCGTCTGATCATGGCGCGGCAATTCGCCTGAAGCTAACCGGATCCTGGCGACCAGCATCGGACAACGACGACGACGATCCATCGATCGCGGAGGTCGCACGCGCGATCCTGCACGCCTGTCGCGGCAAGACGAACCTGGTGTTCGCGAACGCCAAGACACTGATCGAGGCGCTCGCGGACGAGCTGCGCACGCAGGCGAGCGCGATGGGGATCGTCGACGAGATCGTGGTTCACCATGGATCGTTGTCGAAAGACGAACGAGAACATGCCGAGACCCAGCTCCGGTCGGGTCGACCGTGTACGGCGGTTTGCTCGAACACGCTCGAGCTCGGCATCGACATCGGCGAGATCGACTCGGTCGTTCAGGTCTCCCCACCGTGGTCGGTCGCATCGTTGGTGCAGCGACTCGGCCGCAGTGGGCGCCGCGAGGGCGCCGCGCGCGTGCTGCGCGGGTACTTCGTCGAGGATGTACCAGGTGCCGATGCGACGCTTTGGGACCGACTTCACCTCGACTTCATCCGTGGCGTAGCAGCGATCGAGCTAATGATCGAACGGTGGCTCGAGGCACCCGAGGTCGATCGTGCGCATTGGTCGACGCTCGTCCAGCAAGTCTTGTCCTGTCTCGCGGAGACCGGCGGAATTCGCGCGCACGACCTGTTTCCGCGGCTCGCGGAGTCCGGCGCGTTCTACGCATTGAATCGCGCGAACTTCGCGATGTTACTGCGCGAGCTCGGTGCTCGCGACCTGATCGAGCAGCTGCCGGATGCGACGCTCGTGCTCGGGCTCAAGGGGCAGCGTATCGTCGAGCACTACAGTTTCTACGCCGCGTTCAAAGCGCCTGCGGAGTTTCAGGTCCTGTTTCGCGATCGGATGATCGGGGCTTTACCGGAGCACATGCTTCCTGCGGTCGGCGAGCACCTGATCCTTGGGGGGTGTCGATGGCTCGTCGAAGAGATCGATGCCGAGCGCCGACAGGTCTACGTCTCACCATCGAGCGGACGGCGGCCACCTCGCTTCTCATCGGGACAGCCGGACACCGACGCGACGGTGCACGCGCGGATGAGGTTGTTGTTGTCGGGGGCGACCGTCCCGAGCTATCTCGACGGTGGAGCTAGCGAGATCCTGCAGCTGGCGCGGCTGGCGGCCCGAGATGGGCAACTCGACACATTGGTGCAATTGGCGCCCGGTCGCACCGTGTTCTCGCTGTGGGCCGGCACGCGGATCCACCGGACGCTCTGGCTGGTCCTGGTGAGCGCCGGGCTGCGTGTCGAACCCGCCGGCGATGTGGCGCTCGAGATGTTCGCGACCACAGACGTGTGGTTGCCCGTGTTGCGGCGTTTCATCGAAACTCCTGATGGTCGAGTGTTGGCGCAGTTCGCCGAGGAGCGTTTGTATGCTCGGATCACCGATGGCGAGAAATTCGATGGCTTTCTCCCGTCGGAGTTGTGGCGAGCGAGTTATGCGCGCGAGCGTCTCGATCTGGAGGGCACGGTTCGGCTCGCCGCTCGTATCGTCGCCGAGACATCGCGAGCCGCGCCGCCGACTGTCATCCCCGACCCAGGACTGCGCGTGGTCTCGATCCCGAATCTTCAGCGTTGGGCGGATGCGGTTGTCGCGCTCGAGACCAAACCGAGCTTTCCGACCCGCTTGGTGCTCGTCCCGTCGGAAGCCCATGCTCACGCATTGCGGAGGGAGCTTGCGATTCGCGCGCCGCACGCACTCGCCGGGACACGGTTCTTCACGGCCGCTGCCGCTGCACGAGCGGTTCTCGACGAGGCGGGGCTCGACTATCAACTCGGCGAGGAAGTGCGGCGTCCGCTGCGGATCCGGGCCTTGCTCGCGAAGCAACCGACGCTCGCGGCGTATCGCGTCGAGGAGCTGTGCACGCCGGGTTGGGAAGACGCGTTCGCTTCGACGATCGAGCAGCTCGAAGCTGCGGCGTTGCGTCCGGACGATCTCGAACAACTTGTAGAACCGCGAACCAACGACATCGCTCTGATCTGGCGAGCACTCGATGCCGACGCGGGAACATCTTGGACGATTCCGCGCGCGATGGCCGAGGCTGCCGCGATAATCACGGCACGGCCAAACACATGGCCGATCGACGCCTCGGTGCTGGCCGCGGTCTCGATCGGCGATGATGCGGCCCATGCTGCCCTATTGCGCGCGATTCCACGGATCACGCTCGGGTTGCGTTCGGGCCGTCCGGCGCGTCGCCGTGCGGTGGACCGTACCAATGCATTGCTCGGCCGTGCAGCCGCGGTAGCCATGTTCGACGTCGAGGTCGACGAAGCCGATGCGACCGAGCTCGGGATTCTCTCCGAGTTCTTGTTCGAGGCTCCGGATCGGTTGTCGATGGTGGATCGCCGTCACAGTCAGGGTCCCGATGGCACGGTCTCACTCGAGCTTCACGCGGGTGTCGACGAAGAGCTCGACGCGGCAGTTCGCTGGATTGCCGACGAGGTCTTCGAGCGACGGACGCCGTTGCAGGAGCTCGCAATTCTCGTCCCGACGCCCGATCCGCTCGCGACGCTGGTCGCCGATCGGCTTCGCACACTGGCGTGGCCCGCCGGGACCGAGCCCATCTATCTCGCGGCCGGCCGTCCGGCAACTGCGACGTCGGCCGGAAGCCGCTTGCTTGCAGTCGTCGTTGCTCTGCAAGCATTCCTTCCAGCCGAATCGGTCGTCGAGATCCTACCACGCCTTCGGCTGGCTGATGGAGATGGGCACGTCACGCCGGGGCGTGCGCGCGCGCTCGTCAACCGCTTCGGAACGGTCGGCGGTAGCGCGGTGAGACCCGAAGGCGCGTTCGTGTGGTGCGATCGCGCGCGCGCGTTCGCAGCAACCAACGTGGCAGACCCCGACCTCGCGACGCTGGTCGCGTTGGCGAACGGCCTGGTTCAGGCACTCGCGGCCCTCGTTGCGACGATGCAAGTGATCGTTTCGCGAGCTTCCTTGCTCGAGGTGTGGACGGCGTTTCGAGCGTTCTCGACAACGCAGTTGATCGGCTCGAGCGAGCTCGCCGAAATCGTCGAACAGCTCGATCACGACATCGTGGCCCTTGCCGCAGACCCGGTAACGCGACCGATCGTCGGCATCGCGGCGGTCGAGCTCATCGGCGCGCGGCTGCGTGCGCTTCGGTTGCATACAAGTCGCTTCGGCGATCCCGCGATCTACGTCGGGACGATCGCAAGCGCCGCCGGATTGTCGTTCTCTGCCGTTCGTATGATCGGCTTGGCCGAAGGCTCCTTTCCGGGCACCCAGCGCGAGGACGCGGTTCTCCCGGTGGAGCTCCGTCGCCGACTGCCCGCCTTTGCGATGGCGAACGACGAGGATCACGTAGCCGCGCGGTTGCAAGCGCTCGATCAAGTCGTACGCGGAACAACCCGAAGCGTGGCACTGTCGGCGCCACGGACCGATCTCGATGGTAGCGAACGAGAGCCCGCTGCCGTCTTCATCGAAGCAGCGGCAGCGCTCCGGCGTCCGAACGCGATCACGGGCGAGGCCGCGCGGATCGTCCCGACGATCTCGGATCTCGAGCGGGATGCGTTCTCGGTTGCGCGGCGCGCAACTGCAGTGCGACGCCTCGTGACGCCGCTGACCGAGACGTGCTGGCTGCAGCGAGTCGCCATACAGCGGGACGAACTTCCGAGCTCGTGGTCGACGCCGATCGTCGGTGAGCCGCTTGCCGTGCTCGCGCGTAGCTCGGGCATGAATGGCGTGCTCGGTCCGGATCCACTGATGGTCGCCACCGTCGGTACGTCGGCAGAGCTGCCGCTGTCTGCGTCTGCGTTGCGGGTGCTGCTCGCATGTCCGCAACGGTTCTTGCTCGAACGGCTGCTCGGATTTTGGCCTCGCCGGGATGTATTGACCGCGGGCTTCGGGGTCGATCCTTCGGCCTATGGGGCCCTGGTTCATCGAGTCGTCGAGCAATTCTTGGTGGCACACGGCCGTGCATTCGGCGCCCGTGATCTCGATCTGGCACGGTGGATCGAGATCATCGACGCGTTCGCATGCACAGCCTTCGACGCGTTCGCGCCTTCGTATCCGTTCGGCGGCGAGAGCGTCGCCGAACTCGAGCGTCGTCGCCTTCGCCGCGACGTCCGGACCTTCATCGAGGACGATTGGGACGGAGGGCGGCCGCGGACCTTCGTCGCGGTCGAACGAGAGTTTGGCAAGGCCACTCCGGTATCGATCGCGACCAGTGCCGGTCCGCTGTTCGTGAGCGGCCGTATCGATCGCATCGATATCGAACGTGGTCTCACGATAGTGCGTGATCTGAAGACCGGTCGCGCTCGCCCGCGCGAGGGCGAACTCCGCGATCCAGATGTCGACCTGGACCTGCAACTTGCGGTGTATGCCGCGGTCACGAGTGGCCTCGCAACCGAGCTCGGCACTCCTGCGGATGTGGCCGCAGGTTACATGTACATCGATCACCTAGCTCCATCGCGCGAGCGAGCCTTCCGCGACGACCGCCTGGCTCTGGTGACCGCGGGTAGCCGGTGGTTCGACGTCGCGATGTCCGTTGTTCGCGACCAGAGCTATGTCAAGACACCCGACGGTGATGACTGTCGCTGGTGTCCATTCTCGGCGGTGTGCGGTGACCAGTCGGCCGATACCGCCCACCGCCTTCGCGATGCGACGGGCACGCTTGCCGCGTTTCGGGATCTCAAGGCATGACCCCCGGCGATCGCGAGCTGGCCGTCCGCGAGCGCGGACGCAACGTCATCGTCGATGCGTCTGCGGGAACCGGCAAGACGCAGCTCGTCGTCGATCGGTTGATCGAGCTCGTCGCGCCGACCGACGGACGCGATGCGATCCCGATCGATCGGATCGCCGCGATCACGTTTACCCGCAAGGCCGCCGGCGAGCTCCGCGTACGAGTTCGTCAGCATCTCCTGGAGAGCCTCGCGGAGCTCTCGCCGGACGCGCCACGGTCGGCCCTGCTGCTACGTGCGCTCGGAGGTATCGATACGGCGCACATCGGAACGATCCATGGTTTTGCGGATCGGCTTCTTCGTAAGTGGCCGGCACAGGCTCGACTCGACCCAAACTACGAGCTCGTCGAGGACGATGGCGCGCTCGTCGATGAGTGCTTTCAACTTTTGATCCATTCCGCCGAGACCCGAACGCTCGCGGATCTGCTCATCGGCTCGACCATCGCGGATCGTTGCGCCGAGACGATTTCCACGATCGTCGACGTGCAACGCGCTGGCCTTCGGTTGCGATCGCTCGAGACCGAACACTGGACCTATCACGGACTCGACGGCCTGATCGCGGCTTTCATTCTTCACCGCGATACCGATCCGCGCGAGCCGGACGAACGCGACTTCGAGGCCATCGCGTTTCGCCGATATGCAGACGAATATCTTGGACTCGTCGACGGCCTCTCGGCGGAGACCAGCGGGGGGCGCTGGTTGCTCGACACGGCGGAGATCCTGCGGGCGCTCGAGACCGAGACCGATCCGGCGGTCCTGTTTCGGGAGCTCGTGGATCGGCTCGAGCGCGGTCCGCGCGGGCGGATGAGTGATTCGCCGCGTAAGGCCCAGGACTTCACCGACGATTCGCGCGCGTGGGATTTGTGGAAAGCGCTCGAGGGAGACGACCGGCGCGAGCCCGTACGCGAGAGCTCGCTTCGCGATGATCTCTTGGCTCCGCTGCGGCGATGGATGGCACTCCGGCTCGTTCGTCTGCGCCCCGTCGTCCTCCATCTCTACGACCTCGTCAAGGCGCGACATCAGGCGGTGGATCATGTCGATCTCCTTTTACGTCTGAGAAATCTACTTCGCGACGATCGAGCGATCCGGCGATCGTGTCAGCGCTTGTTCGACCATATCTTCGTCGACGAGTTTCAGGACACCGATCCGCTGCAGGCCGAGATCGTGATGTTCCTCTGCGAGCGTGGTGCCGAGGCCTCGACGTGGGACGCCGTGAAGCTCGTGCCGGGCGTGGTAACGGTGGTCGGCGATCCGAAGCAATCGATCTATCGGTTTCGGCGTGCTGACATCGGGACGTACCAGCGAGTGCTCGAGATCATCGAGCGGTCGCCGCATCTCTCGGTCACGCTCGCGGCGTCCTACCGGAGTACACCGAGCCTCGTCGACTGGCTGAACGGTCGCTTTCACGAGATTCTCGGATCGTCGGAGCATGGCGAACGGTTCCGGCGTAACACGGGCGATGTCTTCCACCAGCCTCTGACGCACGGGCGCGTATCAGGCACGGCGCCTGCGGTTCACGCGGTCGCGATGGAGCTCGGGGCGGGTGGCACGGTTGCCGAGTATCGCGCACTCGAGGCCGAGGTGACGTCGCGCTACATCCGCTGGCTCGTAGAGGCGAGTGGCGTCTCGATCGTCGATCCAAAGACCGACAAGCCCCGAGCGATCGGTTACGGCGACGTCGGCGTGCTCGCGTTCACGACGACGAATCTCGCGATCCTGTTCGAGGCGTTCGATCGTGATGGCATCCCGTATGCGGCGCGCGGCGGCACGTTGTTCTTGTCGGATCCCGTTCATCGGCAGTTCTTGCTCGGACTCGTCGCGCTGGCCGATCGCGACGATGGCGTTGCCGTAGCGGCGCTCTTGCGCCCACCGTTCTTCGCCGTCGATCTTGCAGACCTCGCGCGAAGCCGCCGTGACGATCCAGACGATCGTGCCGTGCAAGCGCGTGCGGTCGTCCGCGAGCTTCGCCGGCAACGGTTCGAACAGAGCCCCGGACAGACCGCGCGTGCACTCCTGGAACAAACAGGCCTCGGTCGCACGATCGCGCTTGGCCCGAATGGCGCACAACGCCTGGGCGCGTTGAGAGAGCTGTGCTTCCAACTCGAGGTGCGCGCGATCAGTGATCACCTCGACTTCGACGCAATCGTCGAACAGTTGCGTGGATGGATCGATCGACCGCAGGGACTTGATCGTCCACACCCCGTCGATGGGAGCACCGTGCGAGCGATGACGGTGCATCAGGCCAAGGGACTGGAGTTCCCCGTCGTCGTGCTCTGGGATGGGCGGGCGACCTGGAATGATCGTGTGCGGTACGACGCTTGGACGGCCGAGCGCGATGGACGCGGATGGGCGATGCGCATGGATCGGGTGCGGTGGGAGGATCCTCCCGGGCTAGGAATCGCTGAGCACGAACGCCAGATGAGGACGATCGAGCGCAAGCGACTCGTCTATGTCGCAGCCACACGCGCGCGTGACATTCTCGTGGTCCCAAAGCTCGGCGCCACGGATGATTGCTGGATCTTCGGGCGCTTGCTGGGCACGACATGTTCGGCGAACGTCCTCGAACAGCCGCTACATACCTCGGCAGCACACGCGGCTTGGTTCGATGCTGTGCCGCCGGCGACTACGAGCTTGCCGCGCGTCACGACGACACGAGATGTCGAGACTCGTGCCGAGTGGAATCCCGCCGCAGTGGCGGCTGTTCGCGAGCAGATGCGACCGGTCGCGTTTACCGACGTCTCGAGACCGAGAACTTGGTGGGGAAAGAAAGGACGGTTCGGGAGAGTCTTCGGAGAGACCGTCCACGTCGCGATTGGATTGGCGCTGCGATCGGTAGCGGTCGCGGACGCGGTGAGGGTCGCAGGTCTCCGAACCGGACTGACCAAAAACCTCCCAGAGGCGGCCGCGGATGTCACGCGCGCGCTCTCGACCCTTAGGGAGCTCGGTGTCGCGACCCCACTCGAGCTCGAATATCCGGTCACGGGACTCGCTCCAGGTGGACAGCTCGTCTCGGGGTATGTGGACTTGATCGCAGTGGTCGGGGCGAGGACGATCCTTCTGGACTTCAAGACAGATGTTCCGCCACCACCGAGTACGCCGGTTCCGCAGAACTACGCAGATCAGGTGACAGGGTACGCCGCGGTTCTCGAGCGCACGCTCGTGGTTTCGATACGTGCCGGTTTACTCTACACCGCGGATGGCACCGTGCGCTGGTTGTCATTCGGTGACAACGTCGGATCGTAGAGTCGAAATGCAGCAATGCGTGACACTCTATCGACCCATGGGGCGGCGGCGTGCGAACAATTCATCTCGATATCTCGGGACCGGAGGAGCTCGAACGCTGGCTGCTCGACTTCGGACCGGATGCACGCGTGATCGAACCGGCGCGCCTGCGCGGAGCAGGTCCAACGCCAGCACGCACGCGCGGCGAGCACCGGTCAAGTGATCGACGCGAGCACACTTCGAACGCGCGCTCCGAGGACACAACCGGTCGTGTCGTCATCGCCCGGGCGCGCACGCAGGAGCCCGTGAGCGGTCCGCGTCGCGCTCCTGATCTCGTACCTGCGCGCATGCTCAACGAGTATGCGTACTGCCCGCGGCTGGCGTACCTCGAGTGGGTTCACGGTGATTTTGCCGATAACGCCGATACCCTCGATGGTCAGTTCCAGCACCGCAACGTAAATGTCGAGACCGGCAGCCTGCCGGATCCTGACGAGCCGGTGCCAGAGCGGCTGCACGCGCGGTCGGTGTTGCTGTCGGCGCCGATCGCAGGTTTGGTCGCACGCATGGACCTGATCGAGGCCGACGGAAAGACCGTAACGCCGATCGACTACAAGCGCGGTCGCGCGCCCGACGTGCCAGAACACGCGTGGGAACCCGAACGAGTGCAGTTGTGTGTCCAGGCGATGATCCTCGAAGAAAACGGCTATCAAGTCGAGCGCGGAATCCTCTACTTCGTGACGTCGAAGCAGCGGATCGAGGTCGTCATCGACGTGGCGCTACGCGCGCGAACGCTCGAATTTATCGCGGAGCTCCGCGCGAGCGTCGAGGAATTGGAGCCACCTCCACCGCTGGTCGACAGTCCCAAGTGTCCAAGGTGCTCGCTGGTAGGCATCTGTCTGCCCGACGAGACAAATCTGCTGCGCGGCATCGAGGACGCCGCCCAAGTGCGACGACTCGTCCCGGCCAGAGACGATGCTCTACCGTTGTACGTGCAGTCTCCCGGCGCCAAGGTCGGGCGGTCCGGCGCGGAGCTTACCGTTCAGACGCAAGATGGCGCGCGACACAAGGTCAGGATCGGAGATACCTCTCACGTTGCGCTGTTCGGCGCCGTGCAGATCTCGACGCAAGCGGTCCAGGACCTGTGCGACCGCGGCATTCCGATCGTGTACCTCTCGTCTGGAGGCTGGTTCTACGGAATCACGCGCGGCATGGATCACAAGAACGTGGACCTCCGCCGCCGCCAGTTTGCCGCGGCCGAGAGCGAAGATCGGTCGCTCCAGATCGCGAAGCGGCTGATCACGATCAAGATCCGCAACTGTCGAACGTTGCTCCGTCGGAACGCCGACGAGCTGCCGGCGCGGACCCTGGAGCGGCTGAAGGAGCTCGTTTCGTCTGTCGAGAAGGTGACCAGTCTCGAATCTCTGCTCGGCATCGAAGGGACGGCCGCTCGGATCTACTTCGAAGCCTTTGGTCAGATGCTCAAACCGCCCACTGACGAACGGGACATCGCGCTGACGTTCGACTTCGATGGCCGTAACCGGCGCCCGCCGCGAGATCCTGTGAACTCGCTCCTCTCGCTCGGATACTCTCTACTCGCGAAGGATCTGACGATCGCGCTCCAAACCGTTGGGTTCGATCCCTATCTCGGCTTCTTTCACCAGCCGCGATACGGACGGCCGGCGCTCGCGCTCGACCTCATGGAAGAGTTCCGTCCGCTGGTCGTCGATTCCGTCGTGTTGTCCGCGGTGAACACGGGTGCGGTGAAGCTCTCCGACTTCATTCGGCGCGGAGGGGCTGTCACTTTGACCTCCACCGGCCGCTCCAAATTTTTCCGCGCCTACGAACGGCGAATGGACGAAGAAATCACGCACCCGATCTTCGGCTACCGAATCAGCTATCGGCGAACACTCGAAGTCCAGATCCGCTTGCTCGCGCGATACCTGACTGGAGAAATCTCCGAATATCCACCCTTCACGACGAGGTGAGCCGTGCGCAATCGGTACATCGTCACCTACGACATCAGCGACGACGATCGGCGCAACAAGGTGTTCACGACCCTGCGCGGCTTTGGAGACCACATCCAATACTCGGTATTCCGATGTGATCTCTCCGATAGAGAGCGCGTTTCGTTGAACGCAATGCTCCACGTGTTGATCGATCACCAGTATGATCAGATCCTTCTCTTCGACCTCGGACCGGTCGACGGGCGCGCGGCAGGTTGTGTAGACGCCATCGGTCGGCGCTACATCGGTGGCGAGCGGACGGTGGTGGTCATCTGAAGTCGTACATGGTCTCTGACAACCGAATAGCCCGTCGAGCAGCGATTCGAGCGGTTCAGTGCGGACCGAGAGTCGGTCGCTGCTCGACGCAGCTAACTGATGAACAAGATAGGTACCTTTCGCCGATGACCCCGTTGCACCAATCGTTGTCGGTCCTCCGTTGCGGTGGCCGCTCGCATCCGCTTACGCAAGCATTTGGAAACACGTTGAAAATTATCCACGCCGTCTCCGTCGACGTTCGTCGACGGCTCCATTGAAGCCTCGGCGGCGGCGCGGCGGCATATTTTACAGTTGCGTGTCTCCGTCGACGTTCGTCGACGGCTCCATTGAAGCATCTCGCCCAGGATCTCGTCACGGGTCGCGCGGTACGCGTCTCCGTCGACGTTCGTCGACGGCTCCATTGAAGCAGTGCGGACCGCAGCCGCTTTTTGTCCTCGGCCAGGTCTCCGTCGACGTTCGTCGACGGCTCCATTGAAGCATCAACATCCTCCTGCTGAAGGAGACCAAATCGGCGGTCTCCGTCGACGTTCGTCGACGGCTCCATTGAAGCCTCAAAAGCATTTTCTACTCGACGGGAACGAGTGGCTAGTCTCCGTCGACGTTCGTCGACGGCTCCATTGAAGCGCGGCGATGCTGATGCCGGTGCCGAGAAACTCGGTGGTCTCCGTCGACGTTCGTCGACGGC
>JAYVLQ010000029.1:0-58285 GCA_043759355.1 Kofleriaceae bacterium | reverse complement strand
CGCTGGCCTCGCTGGCCTCGCTGGCCTCGCTGGCCTCGCTGGCCTCGCTGGCCTCGCTGGCCTCGCTGGCCTCGCTGGCCTCGCTGGCCTCGCTCACTTCTGGGGTGCGCGAGAGCCGGTCGAGCAGATCGCGAATCCGCAAGCGCAGCTCGGCGACCGCCTTGTCGGTGAACGTGACGAGCAAGATCTGACCGAGCTCGGCACCGGCCAGCACGAGATCGACCACGCGATGCTCGAGGAAGTATGTCTTGCCGGTACCGGCCGACGCCTCGACGACGACGAACCGATCGGTGGTGGCGGGCAGCGACACCGGGCGCGCGACCTTGCTCACGGCGCATCCTCCGCCTTGAACGACACGTCACCGGTCATCCGCTCGGCAAGCGGGCCGAGCCGCGACTTCGCGAACGCCGCGAGCTCGGCGGGGAGCTCCAACCCGTATGGCTTCGCGATCGGGCCGTAGCCCAGGCCGCCAGTCGGATCGCGTTGCGAGCTGTGACCCCAGGGATCGCGCGCGCCGAGCGAGCGGCGCAACACGTCGAACGGCAGGATGTACCCGTGCGACCGATCCAGGAGGTCGCGCACGAGCTCGATCAAGTACGCGCGCGCGTCAGCCTGCGTCCACGGTTCGTGCACCACGCGCCGCGCGGTCCCGACCGGATGCAAGAGGATGTGCTCGTGCCCGTTTGCCGCGATGCCCGCTGCCGCGAGCACCACGTGGTCGAGTGCGCCCCGAAGGTGATGCCGCGAGGTCTTCGTCGCTTCGCCGATCATCGGGATGACCGAGGTGGCCCGATCGCCACTGCGAAGCAAGATCTCGGTCGAGCCAACCAACCTGATCACGCGCCCGGGCTCGAGCTCGAGCTCGATGGCCGGCATCAGCTCGGCGGTCTCTGACATCGATCGCCCGAAACCAATGCGCGTCGCCGCGCCGACCTCGATCAAGCCGAGCTCGGTGCGCCAGCGCGCGAGCGTGCGCAGATCGACCGCGCGTGCGGCCTCTCCGAACACGCCGACCGGGAATTGCCCACGCAGCTCCATGTCCGCGACCACGACGTCGTAGCGTGCACCGAGCTCGCCACCCGGATCGCACAGGTGCGCCGCGAGTACCTCGCGCAGCAACACCGCGCGCGCCGGTTTCTCGACGTGGAACGGCTCGTCGCTGTGATCGAGCGCCGCGTCGTCGGGCAGCTCGTCGAGATCGAGCACCGCTTGCGCCCACGCCTGGACCGGCGACTCGAGGAACGCACGCAGGTTCGCGATCGAGAGCTGGCGCCGAGCCGGTGCCGCGGGCGCGTGCGGTAGCACGTCGACGATTCCGAGCTCTTCGCGCAGCGGAGCGAGCGTGGGATGCCCGAGCAATGCCAGCATGCCATCTGCATCGGGAATCGGATGCTGGTTCGCGCGCAGGTGGGCACGCATCGCATCGCGCACGCGCACCGCCCAGCGCTCGCGCGCAAAGCCCTCGGTGCCGCCCCAGCGATGGAGTGGCTCGCGCACGGTGAGTGCTTCGAGCGCAGCGCGACTCGAGCTCTGTCCGAGATACGGCGCGAGCGCATCGCCGAGCTCCATCACGACCGAGGAAGGCCCGAGCGGCTGGCCGCTCTTCGGTTCGGCCGCGACGTAAGACAGGTACAGCGTTTCTCGCGCGCCCAGCACGACCTCGAAGAATGCCTGGCGATCGCGATCGCGTGGCGCGACATCTCCAGCGCGCACGTCGCGGCGTAGATCGAGCGGGCTAGGCTGGTTCTGCGCCGGGAACTCGCCCTCGGCCAACCCGACCACGGCGACGATCCGGAATGGCACCGCGCGATGAGGGCGCAGCGGCGCGATCATCACGCCGGCCGCGAGCGGCTCGCCACGATCCGCACGGGCACCGACCAAGCGCCGCACCGCGTGCTCGCGCGCCTCGCGAAACCCGACGCGACGCGCATCGAGATCGACGAACGCGATCCCCGCGAGCATCGATCGCACGCGCTCGATATCGCGAGAGGTCTCGGCGGCCGCCTTGTCGCTGCCACCACGATCTATGTACGCATCGACGAGCCCGACGAACAGCTCGGCCCATTGCGCCAGGGTTGCCTCGTGAGCCGCGAGCCACGCCGCATCCGCGCACAGCGATCGCACGAGCAGCGCGTACGTCGCCGCGCTCGCGAGCTGGTCGGGCCGCACTTCTTCGGGCGCGACCAGGAGATCTCCGATCTTTGCCGGGCCGCGATTCGCACCGACCATGTACGCCCCGAGCGCGAGACGACGCACGCCTTGATCCCAGTGGAACTTGTCTTTGTGCTGCTCGAGATACGTGCCGGCATGGGCCTGCGCATCGGCGCCGTGCACGATGCCGAGCCGCTCGGTCCACCGCACCCAATCCACGAGATCGACGTGCGGATGGCCAGCGAGCACCGCCGGATGGGTCATCACGCGCAAGAGATCACTTCGGGTCATCTCGCAGGTCGGCAGCTCGAGCAGCGCGAGCACGGCTTCGCCGATCCGTCCGCGATCATCGAGCGGGGCATCGATCAGGTGGCACGGCACGCCGACCGCTTCGAAGGCCGAGCTCGCTTGCGCGAGATAGCGCTCGGGCTCGCCCGCGATCCACACCGCGAGGTCGTGCGCGCGCAGGCTCGGATCAGCATCCAGGTGCGCGCGAAACCGCGCCGCGATCGTCTCGAGCTCGCGGCGTTTGCTCGGCGCCGCGATGACTTCAACGCCCGCGCGAAGCACCGCGTCGCTGACCTCGGGCGGCTTCCGCGCGCGCACGTCCGCGAGCATCTGATCGAGCGCCGTCACGACCGGCGGAGCCACGAACGCGTCGTCGATATCGCCGCCAGTGCGCTCGACCAGCGCGCCGAGCGAATCGCGGACCGCACGCCCCCACGACGACAACAGCAATGGATCCTCGCCGACGACCGCACGCGCGCGACTCGAGATGTCGTCCCACAGCTGCTCGCACGGATCGAGCAAGTACACCGTGACATCCGAGTGCTGTCCCAGATCGGTCAAGGCCTCGAGCTGCGAGCGCACGAGATACGAGATCCCGAACACGCTGATCGGCGCTGCGAGCTGCAGCGGCTGTAACCCGGCACGCCGCCGCGCCCACGGCAGCATCGGAATTGGCACGCGCGGCGAGCCATGGGCGCGCGCCAATCTCACGAACGCTTCGCCGACGAGCGCCGCTTGCCACCGCGCGGTCGAATCCTCGGCGAGCTCTTGCGGCGGCTTGCCGACGCTGAACGCCACCATCCAATCCGGCCGGGTGGTGGTGTACTGCCACACGAGGTTCGCGAGATGTTCTGCGAGCTGCACGCGCCGGGGACCGGCGCGATCACCAGGTGCGGGTGCAGCGCCGAGATACGCCGCGACCGGCGCGAGCCCGCCGACCACGCGCCGATCCGCGAGCACCGAGGCCAGCGCCGCCGCGAGCTGGGTGCGATCGATGCCCGAAATGCGATCCTCGCCGGCCCACGTGCGCTCGACGAACGCATCGAACGTGACGAGGTCCAGCCCTGCCGCGATGCCCCTCGAGAGCGCGATCTCGCGCTTCAACCAGCGCGCGGCGAGGTGACTACCGACGACGATCGTCGACGGCGCGAAGGGATCCGCCGGCGGCAATGCCGCGAGCATCGCTTCGAGTAATGCCTCGACGCGATTACCATGGACCGCGCGGAGCATTACGGACCGCCCGGAACAACGATTCGCAGGGCGGCGGGCACGATCTCGAACCGCGCCGGCAGCTTGCCGAGCGGCTCGCCGTCGACATCGAGCTCGACCACGGCGCTCGGCTCGACCGGCTCGGCCTCGACGACGCGCGCACGCCGCTCGCTGACCTTGTCCATCGAGAGGTGCGTGCCTTTGTAGATCCGGGTCCCGCTCTTGAGCAGATCGGCGAACCCCAGATCCCCCATCGCGACGACATCGAACTGGCCGTCGTCGAGCTCGGCGTTCGGCGCGATCTTCATCGCCCCGCCGAAGTACTTGCCGTTCGCGACTGCGACCGTGTTGATCGTGGCTTCGACGCGGTTCTTCACGTCGCCGTCGAAGATCAGCTGGACGCGCTGGTTCTTGTACGACCACGTGGCGCGCGCAGTCGCGAGCATGAACGACATCCGCCCGAGCTTCTTTCCGCTCTCGTTGACCAGACGATCGACCACGCCCGAGACCCCGAACGATGCGATGTTCGCGAACATCCGGACGACCCGCGCACCATCCATCGCCCCATCCATCGGGGTGAGCTCGAGCTTGCCGAGATCGATCATTCGCGTGTGATTGGCCGCGATCACCGCGGCGGCTTCGGCCGCTTCGATCGGCATCTCGATCGAACGCCGGAAATCGCCACCCGTGCCGAACGGGATCAGCGCGAAGCTGGCGTTCGAGATCGCGACCCCATTCTCGAAGAACCCATTGATCACTTCATTGACGGTTCCATCGCCACCGATCGCGACGATCCGCTCGGCACCGCTGCGCAACGCATCGCGCACTAGCTCGGTCGCATGGCCCCGACCCTCCGTGTGGACATTGTCGAACGGGAACGCGCGCTGCAACGTATCTGCGAGCACAGCCCAGCGCTTCCCGAGCTTCCCGCCCTGGGAATTCGGGTTGACGACAACGACCGTGCGCGGCTGGGCCACGGATAGACCTTACCCCTACCGTCTGACGCCCACCTACGCACCGCCCTTCGGCGGTGTGCGCGGCGGGACCCACTCTCGGCTTGCTACCCGGGACCGTCGGTGATCGCGCGGTCGATCTTTGTCTTCAATTCGACGTAACGCCGCAAGAAGTCGTAGTGGCGCTCCCGAAACGCGGTCGTGTAGCGCCGCTCCCGAGCCTTGGCCCGCCATGCTTCGGCTAGATCCCCCAGGCGCGCGATCAACGAGCTCGCTTCTTTGAACGGGCTGACGATCGTTCGCTTGCCGTGGGTCTCGATCAGATCGACATGGCCATTCTCCGCCGGGCCCAGGAACGTGAGCACGACGGTATCGGGATGCTGGTTACGGATCGTCCGAGCGATCGTCATCGCCGGGAGGTCGCTGACATCTTCCGCGACCATCGCGTAGTGAAACGTGCCGCCGCTGATCCGATCCAGCCCCTCGCCTCCCGAGGTCGCGTGCGTGAACGTGAAGCCGGTCGGCTTGGCCTCTTCGATCGCGGTGACGAAGTCATCCACTTCATCGACCACCAACACGCGGAGCTCGTCGAGATCCTGGACGTGCTGTGCGTTGCGCCCCGCGGCTTGATCCGCGAGATCGATCGCGCGTCGCTCGGTCTCCATGAAGCGCTGCAGGAACTCTTCGTGCACGCCGCGAATCTCTTCGAGCACGGTGTCGACCTCGCGCTTACCGACCGACATGCCGGCCGCCGCGAGCACGCGCTCTTTCAAGTACGCGACCGATTCCGGCGCTTTCAGGATCAGATCGATTGCACCGGCGCGCACCGCATCGACCGCATCGTCGTACGAGCGGCGCGGGGTCATCGCGATCACCATCGTGGTCGGCGAGGCCTGCTTGATCGCACTGATCGTCGCGATGCCTTCACGCGGCGTCGTCGTATCGATATCGATCAGTGCGACCGAGAAGAACTGGCGTTGCACCAGCGCGAGCGCGCGCGCCGCGTCCTGAACGCAGGTGACGTGCAAGCTCGCTTCGGAGAGCAGCTGGGCGATGCCATCGTGCACGCCCTTGTCGGCGTCGAGCACGAGGACTTCGACTCCGACGAGTTGAATGTGCGCGCCCGAGTGGACGCTGCGGAAGCCGGAGATTTCGGTCATGAGAGCACTCAGTTATAGAGGAACGGCCGGACGAAATTGGCGGAGCTCGCGGGGTGGCTCGCGAACGTCCATTGGCGGATCACGGAGATGAGGCAGGGTGCAAGCGTGGCCGAGCCGGTGGTGTCGTTCGCCGCGTTCACGCGGGAGACGCTGCCGTCGCGCTCGATCGTGAACGCGATGTCAAGCCGACCGTGCGGCGTGCCAGGCTCGCTGGTTTGACACTTTTCGAGATCCTCCTTCGAGCGCGCCGACGCGAGCTCGATCTCGCCGGGTAGCGACGCCTTCGCATCGTACGGGTCCTCGGGCGAACCGCCCTTGGCCTTGCCGAATAGTGCGGCCTTCTTCTGTGCGGGCGGCGCGGGTGCGGGTGCCGCATCGGCCAACGGCGCGGCCGGTGCGGTCTGCGCGGTCTGCGCGATCGCGTTGACGCTGGCTGCGAGCCCGGGTTGCGGTGCGGTCACGGACGAGGCGCTTCCCGCCGCCTTCGCAGGCGCCGCCTTTGCAGGCGCCGCCTTCGGCTCGATCTTTTCTGTCGTTGCCTCGGGTTTAGAGAGCCCTTTCTGCAACAGGAGCGCACCGGCACCGGCGAGCCCGACGTCGAGCACCAGCAAGAAGAGGATCAAGCCCCAGCGCGGTGATACCGGCACTGGCATCGAGGCCGATGGTTCGCGCGCGTAACCCGGCGCCAGGGACGGATACGGGATGCTCGCTGGACCGGTGGCGTACTGCGGCGCTATATATGTGTTTGGCGGAATGCTCGCCGGTTGCGGCGGATAGTTCGAGCCCGTCGGTGGTGGTGGGATGCTCGGAGGACCCGACTGGTAATTGTTATGAGGCGCTAGCGATGAAGGTCGGGCTCCGTCACCGACCGCCGGCGGAAACGGCGCGTCGTCGGAGATCTTCGTTGTAGGCGCGACTCGGCCGACGACAGCGGGCGTTAGTTTCGCGCCACATGTGCCGCAGAACCGGGAATCCGGCACATTCTCGGTGCCGCAGCTCGGGCAATGCATCCCGCTCGAGAGCGTAACTCACGATCGACCGATTCGACGAATCGACGACGCGGGATCGAGACGACTTGGTGTGTTAACTTAGCGCCTGGGAATGAGTCAGATCCTCGATCGGGTGCTGACGGCGGCTCGTCAGCTCGGGGCCTCCGACGTCCATCTCAAGGCCGGGCTACCGCCCATCTTTCGGATCAAGGGCGACCTTCGAACCGTGCGCGATGTGCCGGCGTTAACGCGTGAAGCGATCGCGCAATTCGCGGTCCATATGATGAATGACCGCCAGCGCGAGGACTTCGAGACCAACCTCGATATCGACCTCGCGTACGGCACCCCTGACGGCGTGCGGTATCGCGTGAACATGTTCCAGCAACGCGGCTCGATCGGCATGGTCATGCGGCTGATCCCGCCGGAGGTGCCGCCATTCCAGAGCCTCAACCTGCCGCAGGCCGTGCTCGATCTGATGAGCCATAACCGTGGCGTCATCCTGATCACGGGTGCGACCGGTTCCGGTAAGTCGACCACGCTCGCGGCGATGATCGACTACGTCAACACCCAGGAGGCCTATCACATCGTCACGATCGAGGACCCGATCGAGTACACGTTCCGCGACAAGCGCTCGGTGCTGAACCAGCGCGAGATCGGGTTCGATACGATGTCCTTCGCGCGTGCTCTTCGCGCCGCACTTCGCCAAGATCCGGACGTCATCCTCGTCGGCGAGATGCGCGACTTCGAAACCGCGCAGATCGCGATGACGGCGGCCGAGACCGGTCACCTCGTGCTCTCGACGCTCCACACCGTCGATGCGACCGAAACCGTCTCGCGCATCATCTCGATGTTCCCCACGCACCAGCAGCAGCAAGCGCGGCTCACGCTCGCGAGCGTGTTGAAGGGCGTCGTCTCGCAGCGGTTGCTGCCGCGTGCGGATGGCAAGGGCATGGTCCCCGCGCTCGAGATCATGGTGAACACCGAACGGGTTCGCGAAATGATCGAAGATCCGGTGCGCACGCGCGAGATCAAAGACGCGATCGCCGAAGGGCTCCATCCATACGGCATGATCTCGTTCGACCAGAGTCTCGCAGCGCTCGTGAAGCAGCGCCTCGTCACCTACGACGAGGCCGTGAAGCATTCGACGAGCCCTTCCGATTTCGCACTTTTGTTCCGCGGCGTCTCGGGCAGTGCCGAGCGCTCGTGGAGTCCGTCCGAGAAGGGAGCAGCCACCAGCAATGACGACTTCGAAATCGAACACTTCGAAAAGTAAGTTCCTGGCGCTAGTCGCCATGGTGCTGGTGGCCCTAGCCGGGGTCGCCAGTGCGGGGGGCAAGAAGAAGATCGTCGTCCTCGACTTCAAGGGACCCGATGGCGAGAAGTTTCACGACGATGTCGTGAAGCTCCTCGAGACTGACAGCACGGTCGTCAACACCGACAAGTACAACGGCACCGCCGAGGAGCTCGACGCGAAAGCGCCGAACACGAAGAACGTCAAGAAGGTCGCAAAGAAGCTCAAGCTCGACGGCGTCGTGTGGGGAAAGGTCGAGAAGACCGACGACGGCTACACGCTGAAGTTGAAGCTCCGCGCGGGCTCGAACGGTGAGGTCGTCGGCGAAGAGATCGTGACGACCACGAAGAGCGCGAAGCTCAGCAAGAAGGCGAAGAAGGATCTCAAGGGCAGCCTGTTCCCCGCGATCGACGGTCTCGACGCTGGGGGCGGCGGAGGGGGTGGGGCCGAGCCCGAGGTGAGGAAAGATCCTGAGGTGAAGAAGGAACCCGAGCCCGAGGTGAAGACGGAACCGGAGGTCAAGGCGGGGCGCACCGACGACTGCAAAGGCCTCAAGGGCAAGAAGCTCAAGAAGTGCGAAAAGCGGGTCGCCGCCAAGGAGAGTGGCGGCGAGGGTGGCGGCGAGGGCGGTGGCGAAGGTAGTGGTGACGTCAACGCGTCGGTCGAGCTCGCGCCTCTGACCTCCGACGAAGCTCTGCTGCCGCAGAACCGCGCCGTCGATTTCACGATCGGCATGTCATTCATCGCACGCAAGCTCACGTTCACGAAGGTCGACGCGCTCACCAACGCGCCGTCTGGCTACAACCAATCGGTGCCGGTCCCGGGCGGCATCATGGATGTCACCGTCTATCCGTACGCGTTCTCGCACAAGAACCACGGCATCCTCACCGGGCTCGGCATCGAGCTCATGTACGACAAGGTCATCTACATCAACTCGAGAAAGAGCTACACCGACGACGCGACGATGACGCTCAAGTCGGCGAGCATCAACACGACCGAGGCGCGGTTCAGCGTCGGTGCCGTGCTTCGCTATCCGGTCAGTCCGAGCCTCCTCATTGGCGGTCGGCTGCTCTACTCGTTCCAGCAGTTCAACCTCGAGCCGACCTTCGCCGGAGGCAAGTCGACCGATGTTCCGAACGTGGGCTACAAGATGGCCGAGCCCAAAGCGTTCGTGCGCTACCAGCTCGCAGGTCCGCTCGCGCTCGACGCCGAGGTTGGCTTCATGCTCGTGACGAACACCGGTGGCATCCAGGCGTCGACCTCGTCGGGTTACGGTCCGGCGACGGTGACGGGTTACGAGGCGAACCTCGGCCTCGACTACACGCTGACCAAGAACCTGTTCATCCGCGCGCTCGTTCGGTACGAGACGATCAGCCTGACGTTCAAGGGCGACCCGAATTCTGAATCGAACACGCGCGACGGCGATGCGACGACGCAAGACGTGAAGGGCGCCAAGGACCTGTACTACGGCGCCACGGCTTCGATCGGCTACGCGTTCTAGGCGTACGAGCTCGCCTCCCCAAGGATTGCCCTCTTACGAGAGCCTTACAGACCCGCAAGCGAGGCCGGGCGTTTCAACTCCCAGGAGAATTGAAATGCTGACCCGTCTCGCCGCTTTAGCCCTCGTTGTCACCACCTCGCTGTCCGCCTCGGCGGGTGGCTTCGCCCAGCCGCCGGTGCCTGCGGTGGATCCCGACACGGCTCCCGATCGTGTCGATGTCCTGTGGATGCCGACCCGCGAGACCGTCCGCGCCGCGCT
Source organism: Kofleriaceae bacterium (assembly GCA_043759355.1). Lineage (GTDB taxonomy): Bacteria > Myxococcota_A > Polyangia > Haliangiales > Haliangiaceae > JABFXX01. The sequence goes on along the minus strand of JAYVLQ010000029.1, from coordinate 48,485 downwards.
CGTGAAGCGTCGCGCACACAACCTCGCGTCGCTCCACACGTACGTCACGACCGGCGTCTATCCGCACAACACCTATCGCACGGGCCCGCTCAACGTGTGGCGCGATGATGCGGGTCACATCTGCGCGGCGGCGACGATTATCTCGCTCGATAACCACGTCGATCTCGTCGACACGACGGGCAAGACCGAAGTCAACATCCGGCTGCTCGACGTGACCACGGGTCCCTTGCTCGACTGGATGCTGACCTCCGGGTTCACGATCGAAGAGATCGATCGCATCCAGCAGCCGGGCTTCATGCCCGACCGTCCGAGCCCGCAAGAGTACGAGCGAGAAGACGCGAAGCTGCGCAAGGACTACGGCGCGACCGAGACCTTCTTGAGGAAGCACGCGGCCGCGAATCTCGACGAGGCAACGACGCGCTTGATGGCGCACCCCGACCTCGCAGGTGCGCTCGTGAATAGCTGATTTGGGTGGTACACCTGCGCACGCTATGCAGGCCGCAGACGTCCGCCGTACGTTCCTCGAATTCTTCAAGAAGCAGGGCCACCAGGTGGTGGCTTCGAGCTCACTCGTTCCGCAGAACGATCCGACGCTGTTGTTCACCAACGCCGGCATGAACCAGTTCAAGGACCTGTTCACGGGCGTCGAGACGCGCTCGTACAAGCGCGCGACCTCGTCGCAAAAGTGCGTGCGTGCCGGCGGCAAGCATAACGACCTCGACGAGGTCGGTAAAACCCCGCGCCATCACACGTTCTTCGAGATGCTCGGCAACTTCTCGTTCGGCGATTACTTCAAGGAAGACGCGATCGCGTTCGCATGGGAGCTGCTGACCAAGGTCTATGCGATCGATGCATCGCGCCTGGTCGTCACCGTGTACGGCGGCGATCCGGCGCTGCCGGGGATCGCGGCCGACGACGAAGCGCGCGCGATCTGGAAGAAGGTGACTGGCTTCGGCGACGACCGGATCATCGGCCTCGGCAAGCAGGACAACTTCTGGCAGATGGGCGAGACCGGGCCGATGGGCCCGTGCACCGAGATCCACTTCAACTTCGATGCGACGGGCTCGAACTGGCCGACCACCGCACCGGCGAGCTGGAAGGGGTGGCTCGAGATCTGGAACCTCGTGTTCATGCAGTTCGAGCGCCGCGAGGTCGGCGGCAAGCTGCACACGCTACCTGCACCGTCAGTCGATACCGGCGCGGGCCTCGAGCGCGTGACCTCGGTCGTCCAGGGCGTGCGCTCGAACTACGACACCGATCTGTTCGTGCCGATCATCCAGCGCGTCGCCGAGATCGCCAAGATCGAGTACGGCGCGGGCAACAACGAGTCCGATACCGCGATGCGCGTGATCGCGGATCATGCGCGCTGCACCTCGTTTCTGATCGCGGATGGCGTGTTCCCTGACAAGGGCGAGCGCGAGTACACGCTGCGCCGGATCTTCCGTCGCGCGGTGCGCCACGGCGAGCAGCACCTGAAGCTCGACCGCCCGTTCATGGCCGAGGTCTGCGCGAAGGTCATCGACGTGATGGCCGAGGCATATCCCGAGCTGCGCGAGCGCTCGACGGTGATCCAGAAGGTCGCGGTCGAAGAAGAGACCCGGTTCCGCGCGACGCTGCAGCGCGGTGAAGAACGCCTGAAGGGCGAGATCGCACAGCTCAAGAAGGCGGGCGGCACCCAGATCGCGGGCAAGACCGTGTTCTCGATGTACGACACGTTCGGCTTCCCGGCCGATCTCACGAAGATCATCGCCGAGGAAAATGGGCTCACGACCGACGACGAAGGCTTTGCGGCGGAGCTCGATGCGGCCAAGGCCAAGAGCAAGTTCAAGATCGACGACACCGCGGTCGAGACGATCTTCAAGCAGCTTGCGAGCGAGCTCGGCTCGACGAAGTTCCTCGGCTACGAGGGCCGCGGCACGAGCGGCGAGGGCGCCGTCACGGCGATCATCGTCGGTGGCAAGCGCGTCGAGAAGGCGGATGCGGGCGCGGACATCGCGCTCGTGTTCGATCAGACCCCGTTCTATGCGCAATCGGGCGGTCAGCTCGGAGACTCCGGGCTCGTGATCAGCGCGAACGCGAAGGTCCGCATCGACGAGACCGAGAAGCCGGCCGGCGACATGTTCGTGTTGATCGGCGAAGTCGCGACCGGCTCGATCCGCGTCGGCGACAAGGTGAAGTTCGAGGTCGATGACGAGCGTCGCGAGCGCGTGCGCGCGAACCACTCGGCGACCCACCTCTTGAACCATGCGCTCAAGCACGTGCTCGGCAATCACGTCGCTCAGAAGGGTTCGCTCGTCGCGCCCGATCGGTTGCGATTCGACTTCGCTCACTTCTCGCCACTCACCGATGCCGAGAAGCGCCGCGTCGAAGACCTCGTCAACGCGGACATCCGCTCGAATGCCGAGAGTAAGATCGACGTCCTGCCGATCGAGAAGGCGAAAGAGCGCGGCGCGGTCGCGATGTTCGGCGAGAAGTACGGCGACACCGTGCGCGTCGTCAGCATCGGCAACGAATCGCTCGAGTTCTGCGGCGGCACCCACGTGCGGCGAGCGGGTGACATCGGCCTGTTCAAGATCCTCTCGGAGGCAGGCGTCGCCCAGGGCGTGCGCCGGATCGAGGCGGTGACCGGCGTCGGCGCACTCGACTACCTCCGCAAGCTCGAGGACGAGCTCGCGAAGACTGCCTCGGAGCTCGGCCTGAAGTCCCAGCTGTTCGGGGTCGCGGCGCGCGTCGAGAAGGTGCTCGCCGACGGCAAGACCGCTGACCGCGAGATCGAAAAGCTCAAGGGCAAGCTTGCCTCGGGCGGTGGTGCGCGCGACTTGATGGCGGAGACCGTGATCGTGAAGGGCGTGAAGGTCCTCGCGGCGGCGGTCGATACCGACGACGCGAAGGTGCTGCGCGACACCGGCGATCAGTTGAAGGACAAGCTTGGCTCGGGCGTCGTCGTGCTCGCCGGCATGGGTGGCGCGGAGATCCGGCTCGTCGCGATGGTGACCAAGGATCTCGCCGAGCGCGTCCCGGCCGGCAAGCTGCTCGGCGAAGTCGCCGCGCTCCTCGGTGGCAAGGCCGGCGGTCGCAACGACATGGCCCAAGGCGGCGGCAAGGACGTTGCCGCGGTTCCCTCCGCACTCGCTGCTGCGCGCGCGTGGGTCGAAGAGCGGGTATGAAGCTCACCTGGATCACGGTGGTGGTGGCGGCGGCGTGTGATCGCAGCGCCGCAAAGGACCCGGTCGGTCCGACGACGACGACGACGCAGCATGGCAACGTGCCGCCAGGGCCGTACGTCACCACGCACGGATGCCGTCCGAGTGGTCGGCATCTCGTGCTCGTTCCAGATCAGCGCCGCGGGTACGCCGTTCCTGAGCGTCAAAGCGCCGCCGAGACCCGCCAATATCCGAGGTTTTCCGACGAAGGCGGCCGAAGGCGCCGTGAAGATGTGACAAGGTTTGACGCGATCCCGCGAGGAGCGGGATACTCGCGGTGGGCCCGGCCATAAGCCCACTATGCCTGCCGATGAACCTAGCGGTGCGCGACCCCCGGTCGTGCTCCGGATCAAGCTGCGCTACGACGATGTCGATGCGATGGTGCAGCGGTTCGCGCCGAACGTCGGCAAATCGGGTTTGTTCATCCCGACCAAGTCGCTGCAGCCGATCGGGACCGAGGTCAAGTTCGAGCTGAGGCTGGCAAACGATCAGCCGGTGCTGGTCGGCCTCGGTCGGGTGAAGGCGGCGAAGGCGCCGGATCCGGCGAACCCACGTGCGGCGTTCGGCATGGCGATCGAGCTGATGCGGGTCACGCGCGAGGCGCGCGAGGTGATCATCCGGATGATCGAGCGGCGCCGCGCGATGGGTCTCGCCGACGTCGCGATTCCGATGCCGGAGGATATCGAGAGCGCGAGGCGCGGCGACGTGGAGACCCAACCGCGTGTGGACATTGGCGCGATCGTGAGTGCGGCCATGGCGGTGCCGGATAGTGCGCCGATCCTGGCTGCGCCACCGCCGAAGAAAAAGCCACCAACTGCGACCCCGGCGTCGGGAATCAAGCGCGTCACGCCCGCGCCGCTGAAGACCCAACCGGGCATCGGCGTGCCCGATACGGCCGTGCCCGATACGGCCGTGCCCGATCCGCCGATCCGACCGACACCGCCACCGACGAGCACGCAGGTGCTGACCGCGCCGCGGCCGCCGTCGGGACCGATGGCCGTCGCGCGATCTGCGACGACGCGTCCGGCCGCCGTGGCGCTCGCGCCCGAGCCGGTGCGCGCGAAGCGGCCGCGATTGAGCGAGCTCATCGCGCGAGCTGCAGAGCTCGCTGGCCCGGTGGTCGCGGTGACCGTGGTCGAGCTCGACGAGCATGTCGATGTCGATGTCGAAGCCGCGATGCTGCGGGCCCGCGCGCTCGCGGGTTCGAACGATCTCGATGAAGAGCTCGCCGCGCTGCGCGAGCGAGCCACCGGCACGCACGGCGTGGTCGTAGAGATCTCGATCGAGGCCGCCTCGTCAGAGCTCGCGCGATCGCTCGGTGGTGCCGCGATCAGCAAGCGCAACCGGATCGTCGCGGAGGTTCCGGCGATCGGGATAGCCGGGGTCTCGACGGTCACGTCGCCCGTACCGGAAGAGCCCTCGCTTGTCGACGCGATTGCCCTCGCGGGTGATGCGGCTCACGAGTCGGGACCGGTTGTGGCCGCGGACCAGCTCGTGATCGATTCGGCGCCGATCGTTGTAGAGCGCGGGCCCACGCGCCGCCCGTCGTTCATCCAGGCGAGCACCGTGATCGGTGACGCGATCGCGCCTGCACCTCCGGACGTTCCCGAGGTTCCCGAGGCGCCCGAGGCAGCGCCGGTCGTCGAGCCACCGCGCGCACGCGCGAAGACGGCGCCGCCCGCACTGATCGTCGACGACGAGCAAGACCCCGACAACCCAGCCAATTCCGAACCGCACGCTCTCGACGAGCTGGATTCATTTGCGAGCGCGCTCGATGCCGCGCGCGTCGAGACCGGCGTGACGAACGTCCCGCTCGCAGATCTCGAGCTCGACTCGTTCGAACGCGCGCTCGATGCGGCGCGGGTCGAGACCAACGTCGCGATCAACGCCGCGCCGATGCACGAGGACAGCATCGACGAGCTAGATCCCGACGATCTCGAGGAGCTGCCGGGCGAGAACACGCAGATCGGCCAGGTCGCGGGTCATCTCGATCCGCGGCTCGGTGGTGCACCGGTCGCGCAGCAGATCCATCTCGCCGAGGCCGTCGACCGCCAGCTCGAGGAGGCAGAGTTTGATGACAACGAGCTCGCGGCGTCGATCCGCGCTGCCGCCGCGGCCTACGAGGCGGAGCTCGCCGACGTTCCGGAAGCGCAGGCTCAGCTCGACGACGAAGAGATTTCGGATCTCGACGTGCTCGCCGAAGCCGACGCGAGCGACGCCGATCTCTTGACCTCGAACGGCGAGCGCGAGAGCTCGGACAACGCGCCCGCGTATGCGTCGCCGGCGTATGCGCAGCACGAGCATCCGGCCGAGGCAGCGTACGCGCAGGAACAAACCGCCGACGCCGATGCCGACGCTGCGTACTCGCAGCCGGCCTCTGCGGATCCCGCGAACGCGACGCACGCACCTGCGTACGCGACGCAAGAGCCTGGGTATTCCGATCCTGCGTACGCGACGCAAGAGCCTGGGTATTCCGATCCTGCGTATGCGACGCAGGAGCCCGCGAATGCCGATCCCGCGTACGCCGATCCCGCGTACGCCGATCCTGCGTACGCCGATCCTGCGTACGCGGTGCAGGAGCCCGCGTATGCCGACCCAGCGTTCGCCGCGCAGGAACCCGCGTACGTCGATCCTGCCGATGCAGCCTACACCGCGAGCCCCGTGCAGCAGGCTGAGCAAGAACCGAGCTACTACGCGCAACCCGAACAACGGTACGTGCCCGATCTGGCCTACAGCACCGGCCCGCAGCAGTACGTGCAGCCAGCCTCTCCTGCGCATCCAACGGCCCCTGTGCAAACCGTCGGGCCTTCCAACCAAGGCTCGGGCGCGAAGCGGCGGCCGATCAGCGCTAGCCTCGATCCGGTCACACAGATCGGTAGCGGCGATGAACGGCCGCCGAGCTCGACCTTGTCGATTGCACCGCCGCGCGCGGCTGCGAAACCGGTGGTGAGTACGCCTCCGCGCGTGGTGATCAAGCGGCGCGCGGCGACCCCGCGGCCGGTGGTCGAAGGCGATGACGATTTTGATTTCGCATCGCAACTCGATCTCGGTGATGACGACGAAGTTGTGCCGTCGCAGCCGCCGTTGCCGGATCCCGATGCGTACGACGCGCCGAGCGAGTACACGTTCGCCGAGCGCCTCGCATACACGTCGCCCCCGTTTGCCGAGCCGCCGGGTCTCGATGCGGCGCTCGAGTTCGACGATCCGCATCAGTTCGCGACGCAGACACCCGCGCAACCGGCATCGCGCGTGCGTGCGCCATCGCGTTCGCGGGTACCGGAGACCGCACGCTACGCACCCGAGGCGCCCCCGATCGATTTCGACGAGCCGCACGCATTCGGGCATCCTCAACCGCCGCTCGATGATCTCGAGAGTGCGCTGTCGACGCTCAACGTCGATCTCGATCATCTCGAAGTTCCGGGTGCGCGCCAGCCACGCGTGCGGCGCGCGAGCACCGGCATCCCGAGCCTGCCCGGCATGCCTCTGGAACGCGCGCCTGCGGATCCGCCGATGAACCTGCCCTCGGCCCAGGCGCGCGCCACGGTCCAGCGCGACCTCGCGCAGCGCTCCGCAGCGGGCGATCGTCCGAACCGCACGCCGAAGCGTCGCGGTCAGCCGAACAAGCGTGGCACGGCCGCGCCATCGACTCCGGCTCTGAAACACCCGACGCCGGCGCCACGCGCGGCAAGTGAAGACGACGGCGGTGTGCTGATCGACTTCGACGACGACGACGATAAATAATTACGCAAGGCCGGGATGCGCGAGCGCGCGAATCAGCGCCGGGCGATCCCCCGCGTGCTGCTGCCACAGCTCGATGATCTGATCGGCCTGCGTGCGACCCGAGGTCGCGATCGATTCGAGCGGCTCCATCAACGGCAGCGCGGTCGGCGCCACGCGCGCGAGGCCGTCTTGCGCGATCTTCACGAGCTCCTTCGCGAGCTCGCCGAGCGTGGACGCGCCGGCCTTCGTCGCGAAGCCCTGGCGCGGCACCGCATCGGCGATCTCCTGGCGTTCGGCGTAACTGAGCTTTGCCATCAGCCCCGTCGCGGCGGTGCGCGCGCTGGTGTCGTAGAGCAGGCCGCGCATCAGCGGTGCGAGCGCGGCGTTCATCGGCATCGAGCCGCAATCGCAGCCGCGAACTTCGATGACCTTCTTGAGCCGGCCCTCGGGGAACAGCGTGGAGAGATGCAGCGCCCAGTCGGCGCGCATCGCGTGCTCGCCATTCCACCCGTTCGCCATGAACTGGCGGAACGTGAGTCCGGCTGGCACGCGCTGATAGCCGTTGCGGTAGACGAAGTAGAGCGGCACGTCGAGCGCCCATTCCGTGTACGCCGAGAAGATGTCCTCGCGATCGAACACGAACGGCACCAGACCGGCGCGCTCATTATCGGTGTCGCGCCAGATCCACGCGCGATAGGTCTGATAGCCCGAGATCTTCTCGTCGACGATCGGCGATGCCGCGTAGAGCGCGGTGAGGATCGGCGTGACCGAGTACAAACAGCGCATCTTCGCAGCCGCGTCGGCTTCGTCGGCGAAATCGAGGTTGACCTGCACCGTCGCGGTTCGCAGCATCATCTCGAGGCCGCGCGTCCCTACGGTCGGCATGTAGGCGCGCATGACGTCGTAGCGCTCCTTCGGCATGAACGGGACGTCGGCGCGCGTGCCGAACGGCCGCAGCCCGATCGAGAGCCACGCGAGGCCGAGCTCCTGCGATGCCGCTGCGAGCTCTTTGACGTGGGCGGCGAGATCTGCGGCGAACACGAGGTCGTCGCTGACCGGGCGACCGGCGAGCTCGAACTGGCCACCGGGCTCGATCGTCAGCTGGGCATCGCCGCGCGCGAGCGCGATCGAGTGGCCGTGCTCGAGTACGGGCGAGCCGCTGTTCGCGGCGAACTTTGCTAACAGCGCACCGATGCCGTGAGGACCTTCGTAGGGCGGCGCCTCCCCGGTGGCGCGGACCACGCCGATCAGCTCGTGCTCGGTGCCGACGCGCCAGGCAGAGGAGGGCTTACCCGCGGTGGCAAAGTACGCTCGCAAATCGTCGTGCGAGCGCACGGGGACGGCATCGTGTTCGTCGACGAGGTGCACGCGAGTGGCTGGACCTTAGTGGGTGATCTCGCCTGCGTCAATCGCGTGTGGTAGCGTCGCGTCCGTGCACGGTGTGTTGCTCGAACGCCTCTTTGGGCGCCTCTCTGGGCGCCCCGCTTTCGCTGAAAAGCGCGCCCGCTTGCTCGAATTGCTGCGCGAGCGCTCGTTCCAGGAGCGAGAGGTCACGCTGTCTTCCGGCCTCAAATCGAACTTCTACATCGACTGCAAACAGGTCAGCTTCGATGCCGAGGGTGCCACGCTGATCGGCGACCTGTTCCATCAATTGATCGAAGAGCTCGCGCCCGCGGCCGTCGCGGTTGGCGGCTTGACACTCGGTGCCGATCCCCTCGCCACGGCGACCAGCGTCCTCGGCTTCCAGGCCGGAAAGCCCCGCGCCACATTCATCGTGCGCAAGGAGCCCAAGGGCCACGGCACGAACCAGTGGGTCGAGAGCACCAAGCTCGCGCCCGGCGCACCCGTCGTGATCCTCGAAGACGTCGTCACTACCGGCGCTTCCACGCTGCGCGCGATCGAGCGGTCGCGGCTCGCCGGTTTCACGGTGCTCCACGCGATCGGCCTCGTCGATCGCATGGAAGGCGGCTACGAAGCGGTGACCGCCGAAGCGCCCCTGACGACCCTGTTCACGAAGCGCGATTTCCTTTCGGAATAACCATGAAGTCTGTCGTCGCTCTTTGTACTTCGGCGCTTCTCGGCGGCTGCGCCGGTGGCGCAGCCGCCGTGCGCCTGGACGAGGGCTGGCCGCAGACCGCGCCCGACTATGAAGACACCACGGGCGCGTGGACCCGCCACACCACGATGCGCGGCGATTTCCAGGAAGCACTCTCGCTCGACGCGGTCTTCAAGTCGCCCGACTGGCGCGCCGCGCACGCCGCACGCGATGCCGAGCACCGCGGCCTCGATGGTACCGCGCGCGAGGCCGTGTTCGCGCAAGCCCGAGCCGACATGGCGGGCCCGTACGAGGTCGAGCTGTTGTTCACCACGTGGGATCGCCGCGAGAACGACCTCGATCGCGGCAAGAAGAGCGTCTGGCACGTGGCGCTCGTCGACGAGACCGGCAAAGAGATCGAGCCACTCGAGATCGTGAAGGACAAGCGCCCGGCGTCCATCCTCAGGGCCGAGTTCCCTGCGTATGGCGACTTCGCGACCGCGTACGTCGCGCGATTTCCGAGGACGACGGCCGTGCTCGGCACGAGCGTCCACTCGATCCGCCTGCGCTTCTCGAGCGAACGCGGCGGTGCCGAAGTGATCTGGGCCGCGAAGTAAGGAGCGCCCCGCAATCGGGCTCGTATCGAGCGAGTACCGTCCTCGGGCGACGTCAGACGCCGAATTTAGCGAGCTTCTTGTGCAGACCCTCGCGGGTGATGCCGAGCGTCACTGCGGTCTTGGTCTTGTTGTTGTTGTGGTCGCGCAGCGCCTCCGCGATCAGCCAACGCTCGACCTGCTCCATCATCTCCTTGAGCGTGCCTTGCTTCGGCGCGATCCGCGTGACGGTGCCTTCGATCTTGCGCAGGCGTGGCGAGAGATCGGTCGTCTCGATGTAGTGGCCCGACTCGGCCTGGATCACGATGCGCTGCACTTCGTTCTCGAGCTCGCGGATGTTGCCCGGCCAGTTGTAGGTCGTGAGCGCATCGCTCGCATCGGGCGTCAGGCCCGGCAATTCGACGCGATACTCCTCGGCGTAGCGCTTGAGGAAATGCGCCGCGAGCTGTGGGATGTCCTCGCGGCGCTCGCGCAACGGAGGCAGCTTGATCGGGAACACCATCAGCCGGTAGTAGAGATCCTGGCGGAATCGGCCCTTCTCGACCTCCGCGTTCAGATCGCGATTGGTCGCGCAAATGATCCGGACATCGACCTGCTTCTCGGCGGTCGCGCCGACGGGGCGGATCGTATTCTCTTGCAGGACGCGCAGGAGCTTCGCCTGCAGCGTCATCGGCATCTCGCCCATCTCGTCGAGGAACAGCGTGCCGCCATCGGCGATCTCGAACAGGCCCTTCTTGTCGCTGTCCGCGCTCGTGAACGCGCCGCGCTTGTGACCGAACAGCTCGCTCTCGAGCAGGTTCTCCGGGAGTGCGGCGCAGTTCTGCGCGACGAACATCTTGTCGCGCCGACCCGATTGATAGTGGATCGCCGAGGCGATCAACTCCTTGCCAGTGCCGGTCTCACCTTCGATGCACACGGTCGCGCGCGTATCGATGACCTTCTCGAGCTGGTTGAAGACCGACTTCATTGCCGGCGAGTCGCCGATGATGTTGTCGAACTTGATCGGCGTGGATCGGCGCTTGAGGTAGACGTTCTCTCCGCGCGCCTTCTCCTCGGCGACGCGCAAGCGAGCGACGAGCGTGGCGTTGTCGAGCGCGAGCGCGGCCTGCGAACCGAGCAGCAGCGAAACCTCGAGATCGCGATCGGTGAACATGTTCACCGAGGCGCGGTTGTCGGCCTGGACGAGCCCGATGATGTCGTCGCCGCGCCACAGCGGCATCGCCATCATCGACAGGATCTGGCCGCCCATGATCGATTCGCTCGTCGAGAGCTCCTCTTGCGCGTTCGCGGTGAGCACCGCGGCGCGATCGGCCAGGACACGACGCAGCACGGCGCGGCTCGCTCGCACCGGATCGGGACCGCCGGGAGTGGGCGTGGGCGAACCGGGCCGCTGGCGCGAGACCGCGAGCGAGAACCGATCTTTGTCGCTCTCGGAGCGCAGCAGGATCGCGACGTGGGTCGCGCGCGGGAGCAGCTCGAACGTGGCCGCGACGATCGCGTCGATCACCTCGGCTGGCTCGAGGCGGGCGCCGAGCGGCTGGAGCGCCTTGTAGACCCGGAGCGCTTCGGCCGGCTCGCCATCGATCGCGTCGGTGACCTGGGGCAGGTCCATGATCGAGCGCGATGCGATGAGGCGATCCCCCAGGTCGTCCTCGACCTCGTCACCGATCCGCACCGCAATCCTCACCGGATCGTTGCGATTGCCGAGCAGCAGGGTGTCACCATCGGCGAGCGCTAGCTCCCAGCGCGTGCTCGCATCGATCGCGATGCGTTTGCCCGCGCGCTCGACGGCAGAACCGTTCGTGGACCGCAGATCGCGGAACACGTAGTGGTCACCGATCTGGGCGATCTGCGCATGATCGCCCGAGAGGTGATAGTCGGTGACCACCATGGTGCTGGTAGGAGACCGGCCGATTGTCAGGGTCGCGCCAGTGACGCGATGGACCTTTTGATCGGCGGTGCCCTGCTGAATCTCAAGAACGATCAAGCAGCTAAACCCCTCCAACGGTTTATACTGCATCTTCGCGCATGTCGGCATCTGGACCTTCGAAAGTCGTCGTGCTCGACCCCGATGCCCGGGCGAGCCGTCAGGTCCAGCTTGGCTTCGAGCGCGAAGGCATCGAAACGGTCGTTCCGGCGATCCCCGAGGACCTCGCAACCCTCGAGCTCGGACTCACGAATGGCGATACGCCAGCGCTCGCGCTGGTCGGCGGCAGCGAGGGTGCCGCGATCGACCTGATCAAGCGTGCCCGCGAGCTCCTGGTCGCCGCCAAGGCGGATGTCCCGATCGTATTCACGGGCCACGGCTCGCGCGCCGAGCTGATCGCCGCGGGGGCGGATGCGGTGCTCGCGCACCCGGTCTACCTGCGCGATGTTGTCACGATCGGGCGGATCCTGCGCAACGTGGCGCACGATCGCGAGCACCTGGTGGGCTCGCTCGCGGAGACCACGAGTGTCTACACGCTCGTCCGCGCGCTGTGTGCACTCGGTCGCAGCGCGGTGCTGACACTCATTCGCGGCCTCAGGCGCGGCGAAATCCGATTCTATCGCGGCGAGGTCACCTCCGCTCAGGTCGGCTTGATCCACGGCCAGGCGGCATTCCACCAGCTCCTCCTATGGACCGATGCGCGGTTCGATTTCGCGTACGAAGACATCGTCCGGCGTGCGCAGATTCCGATGACGCCCGAGGAGCTGTTCAAGGACGCCGAGCGCTTCCTCGAGGGCGTGCGCGAGAGTGCCGAGTTGCTTTCGCCCTCGATGGTGCTCGAGCAAGACCAGCAGCGCGTGCACGGGCTCGGCAAGCAGATTCCGACCGAGGTCTACGGCGTGCTCCGGATGTTCGATGGCCATCGCGTGCTCGCCGATATCCTCGAGGATTCGCCGTATCGCGTGTTCGAGACGCTGCGCGTGGCGCAGAAGGCGCTCGAGATTGGCTTGTTGCGGCCGGTCGCCGAGTCGCGGCCGAAGCCGGGCTGGCGCGCGGTCCTCGCGATCGAAGAGTGGTTGGTCGGCAGCGAGACGCGCGAGCAGGTGGTCGAGCGCACGTCGGTGATCGATAGCGGGCCGGTCTCGCGCCAGAGCAAGCCCAAGTTCAAGAAGGGCAAGCGCGGCAAGAAGACCCGCACGCCGCCGACCGGCCACCCGATCGTCAAGCCGGCGACGGATGCCAAGCCAGACGAGATCGATTGGGTCTCGCTCGTGCCGCGGTCGATCGGCGCGGAAGTGGGTCAGCTCGCCGGTGTCGTGCCAGCTGCCGCGGCACACGGTGAGATCGACGTCGCCTCGCGGGATAAGGCGCGCGAGAAGCTCGAAGCGCTGATGGACACCGGCAAGCGGGATCGAATCTTCCCCACGGAGATCGGGATCGAGCCGTCGGTGGTCGTGCGCGACGAGCGCGAGGATCAGGAGACCAAGGAGTGGACCGCCAAGACCCAGCTCGACGGCGATGCGAAGGTGATGCAAGAGCTCGCCGACGCTGATACCGACAAGCCCGGCCGACCGGCGGTGGGATCCAACGCCGAGCCCACGGCAGAGCCCGATGCAAAAGCGAAAGCCGACGACGCCGAGGCTGATGCGAAGGCCACCACCGAGACTGATGCGAAGGCCAAAGCGGATGCCGACGCAACGGCGCGCGCCGTTGCCGAGGCCGCGCGTTTACGCGACGGTGCGCAAGCTCGCGTTCGCGAATCCGTCGAGAAGATGCGCATCGATCGCGCGCTCGCGGACAAGGCCGACCAGCACGAGCTCGAGCAAACGACGCGCAAGAGCGCTGCTGGAGAAGCGAAGGTCTACGCCGCACGCGTCAAAGCGGCGGCCGAAGCCAAGCGTGTCGAAGCCGAGAGCGCAGCTCGCGGTGACAGCGCTGCGGCTGCGATGATAGCGACGCCGATCGCGGTACCTGTCGGCGAGGCAGTTCGTGGGTCGGCGCGCGTGATTGTCACCGATCCCGTGCTGGTCTCCAAAACGTCAACGGTGACCGTGGCCATCGCCGAAACGAGGACGGTCGTCGGAGCTGCCGACAGCGCGACGATCACGACGCCGCAAGTGCTCGTGCGCGAGCAACCGCGTGCCGGCTCGGTCAAGCCGACAAATCGCGAGCCCACACCGCGGGAGCTCGAGGCGAGCGCCACCCCGATCGCGACCGAGGACGGACCTTCGGACGGCACGCCGAAGCCGATGATCGCGTCGATCGAGACCGCGCCGTTGTCTCGCCGAGCACCGAGTGCGAGCCCCGAGCACGACGGGCCGCCGGTCAAACAGACCACGGGCGAGATCAGCAAATCATTCAAGCCGCAGGCCGAGGTCACACAGGGCCCCTCGATCTTGGTCGAGCCCGAGCCGCGACCGGCGAACCCGGCGGCGCTCGCCGCCAGCCCCAGCGTGCCCTCGGCACTCGATTCGAAGTTCGATCGCTCCAGTGATGCACCTGACTCCAGCGACGAAGTTGCGACGACTGCGTTCGTTCGCCCGGCGGCACCCGGAGCTCTTGAAGCCCCCGAATCCCCCGAAATCGACACGGTAGATGTGGCCACCGCGAAGCTCGCCGCGGAGCCCGTCGCCGCGAAGCCGGCCGAAACCAAATTGGCCCCGACTGCTAGCGAAGAGAACGCGCTCGTCGCCGATCTCGCAGCCGCTCACGCCGCGATCGCCGCGGCCACGGCGAAGGCGTCCGCTACGCCATCGAAGGGTGATGCGGCCTCCTCCTCGAAGGAGATGATCGTCAGTCAGGTCCGCAAGGACGCCGTCGAGTTCACGACCGATGAAGAGGCCTTCTTCAACGCGAAGGGGAGCCTCACGGCGGCGGCGCCAAAAATCGAGTCGTTCGATGATCTCGACGAGGGCTACGAGCCGCCGAAGTTCTGGGACCGCGTGTTCGCCCGAAAAAAGAAGCCGCACTGAGTTAGGGTGCGGCGCATGGCGCTCACGCTCTACGTCGGTAGCAAGAGGTACTCGTCCTGGTCGCTCCGGCCGTACGTCGCGCTCGTGCACGCGGGTGCCGAGCTCACGACCAAGACGATCCTCCTCGATCGAAAAGAGACCAAGGCGAAGATCGCCGCGATCAGCCCGTCGGCTCGCGTGCCTGTTCTCTACGATGGCGATCTCGCGATCTGCGATTCGCTCGCGATCTGCGAGTACGTCGCCGAGCTCTTTCCGACCGCCGGGCTGTGGCCCGACGAACGCGCGGCGCGCGCTCGTGCGCGCTCGATCGCTGCGGAGATGCACTCGGGCTTCTCGGCCTTGCGCACCCACATGTCGATGGATCTCGGCGCGGACCGCAGGGGGCAGGGGCGCACGCCGGAGTCACTCGCCGATATCGAGCGCATCCAGGCCGTGTGGTCGACCGCGCTCGCCGCGAGCGGCGGTCCGTTCTTGTTCGGCACGTTCACGATCGCCGATGCGATGTACGCGCCGGTGGTCACGCGGTTCCAGACGTTCGCGGTCGAGCTCTCGGCCGTGAACCAGGCGTACGTCGATGCCGTGCTCGCGCTGCCCGCGATGCGCGCGTGGTACGCGGATGCCGCGACCGAACCGACGACTCGTTAGTTATCGGTTCAAGCTCGGTCGCGTCGCGGCGGGACGCCTATGCCTTCTTGTCGGTCCCCGGCACAACGGGCAACCAAGATCGAGGTGATCTCGCGAGAGGTCGGATTTCGAGCTGCTCCGGCATTCACGCCGGCGTTTCGCAGGATCCACGCAGCGGGGTCAATCGTCCGCGTCGACGTCGTCGCCCGGAGGTGGCGTGAACGGAGTCTGCGAAAGCACCGCCATCGCGGTCGCGAGATCGACGACCTCGACCGACGCGGGCGCGTTGCGCTTCAACATGAACGCGCACGTCGCGCACGACGTGACGACCATGCCACCACCCGAGGCGTGGACTTCCGCGAGCCGGCGCTTGCTCATCTGATCGGCGACGAGAGGCATCGTCTTGGGTAACAGGCCGCCGCCGCCGCAACACTCGGTGTCGCCCTTCGACCAGCCGAGCTCGCGAACCTCGGTGAGCTGCGACAGCGCCTTGCGGGGCGACTCGATCACGCCGTTGTAGCGCGCGTGATAGCAGGGGTCGTGATAGTAGACGCTCTTGCGCTGCATCTGACATGCGAGGTTCGCGGCCGCCAGTGCGAGCACGTCGGCCACGGCGACGACCTCGGCGCTGACCTGCACGCCTTCGGCGGCGTACTGCTCGCGCACCGCGTACAAGCACGCGCTGCAGTTCATCGCGACCTTCTTGAACCCGCGCATCGCAGCCGCGACCCGACCCGCGTGCCAGCGAAACAGATCGCGATGGCCCGCTGCGAGTAACGGGTAACCGGCGCACGCCTGCGGTGCGTCGACGAGCTTGACGTGCTCGAGGCCCGTACGATCGAACACCGCGAGGGCCGCGGCAATATCGGCGCTACCCTTGTCGATCGCGTCGCAGCCCGGCCAGTAGCCGAGCTCGCCTTCGGTCGCGAGCCGATCGCTGAAGGAGGACTGCAGCTGGGCACTCAACCTACGCTCGCGCGCCCGGAACCGCTCCGAATATCCGACGAGCGCCGGATGCGATACACCTCTCTCGACGGCGGCCGCGCGGCCCGAGAGCAGCACCAGTCCGGGTTCGTTGCCGTGATCGCAGTACACGGTGCAGTGGCGGCAACCAGTGCACGCCCACAGTGGATCAGTCGACTCGGCCGTCCAGCTGCCCCGCCCGAGGCGGAGCTGGTTCAGGCGATCCATCTTGACCTGCGGGATGTGCGTTTCGCGCCCGCTCGCCGTCGAGACCGGGCACGCGTGCCGGCACATCTTCGGGCAGAAGGTGCAGTAGTCGAGCTGCTTGGCGACAGCGTCCGCGGAGAAATCAGACATCGGGCACTCAGTTCAGGGCGATAACTCGTTCACGCAGCTGGGCGAGGTCGCGCGCGATGCGCGGATTCATCGGCTCGAGGATCGCGAGCCGTTCGAGGACGTCGAGCGAGCGCGGCAGATCACCATTCCGCCCGTAGATCCCGGCGAGATTGACGAGCATACGCGCGACGATCTGGCGCTTGCTCGCCGCGGCGATCACGCTCGGCTCGAGTACCGCGGTAGGCGTGGTGGTCTTGCGCAGGAGGGTCTCGAGGTCGGCGGGCGTGAGCTGAGCGCCGTTGTTGTAAGGATCCAAGAACAGCCATGCATCTTCAGTTGCGACGCGAACCAGGAAGTGACCCGGAAAGTTCACGCCCTGCGCGAGCACGCCGACCCGCCGCGCGACCTCGAGATAGAGCACCGAGAGCGAGATTGGAATGCCGCGCTTGCGATCGATGACCTCGCACAGGAACGAGTTGCGCGGGTCGTAATAATCATCGGTGTTGCCGGCGTACCCGAGCCGCGTGAACAGCCAGCTCGCGATCACCATGGCGCGTTCCGGACTGGTGCTGGCCGCTTTGACATCGGGAGCGACCTGCTTCGCGATGTCGTCGAGCGACACGCGGTAGCGCTCGAGATCGCGTTGCGGAAAGTCCCATGCGCCGATGAGCAGTGCGGCGTGATCGAGTGCGAGCTCGTCACTGGCTACCACTTCAGCAAACCGGGCGAGGCCCGGGCCCGAGTCCATGAAATCGAGATTAGCATTGATGCGCCCGGTCGCGCCTGACCCGCTCCGTTGACGAGCATCTTGTGTCAAGATGTAGGCTAGATGGCCGAGGAGCCCCAAGCTGGGATGATCATCGGCGGCCGCTACGAGCTCATCGAAGTTGCGGGGCGCGGCGGCATGGCGGACGTGTGGCGCGGACGCGTTCGCGGTGACTCGGGGTTTGTCCGAGATGTCGCCGTGAAGCAGATGCACCAGAACCTCGCGGTGCAACCTCCGTATGTCGCGATGTTCGTGGAGGAAGCTCGGCTCGGCTCGATGCTCCAGTCTCCGAACGTCGCCGAGGTCCACGACTTCGTCCACGACCGCGGCAATTACTACATGGTGCTCGAGTGGATCGACGGCGTCGATCTCGGCACCTGGATCCGCTGGCATGCGCAGCGCAGCGAGCCCACGCGATGGGAGCTTGTCGCAGCCGTCGGCGTCGGAATTTTACGGGGGCTCGCGGCCGCGCACGAGCGCGTCGGACCCGATGGTCGTTCGCTGCCGGTCGTCCACCGCGATGTCTCGCCGCACAACGTGCTGTTGACGACACGCGGCATGGTGAAGCTGATCGATTTCGGGCTCGCGCTCGCGAACGATCGTCCGCAAGAGACGACCGAGACCGGCATCGTCAAAGGCAAGATGTCGTATCTCGCGCCCGAGATCGTGGCGGGTGGTCGACCGATCCCTGCGAGCGACCAATTCGCCTGCGGCTCGGTGCTGTGGGAATCGCTCGTTGGTCGCAAGTTGTTCGACGGCACGACGGACTACGAGACATACACGCGCCTCCGCGATTGCATGGTGCAGCCGTTACGGCCGCTGCGACCCGACGTCCCCGCGCCGTTCGTCACGATCATTCAACGCGCACTCGCGCCTAGCGCGGAGGCGCGGTTTCCGTCGGCGCGCGAGATGGCGCGCCAGATCGGCACGACGCTCAAGAAAGTCCAGCTGCGCAAGGACCTCCACACCGTGCTCGCGAAGACCGTCGAGGAAGCACGCGAGGGCATGGGCCTCGGCGTACTCACCGGCGATCCGTCATCGGCGACGCCGATCGCGCAGATGGTCGGCGGTGATGACACGCCGCGGATCGAGCTCGCGCCGAAGGTCATGCCTGCTTCGAATACGAACACACCACCGTCGGGCAGCGCACTCGACAAGCTGCGCGGCCTGCGCCACCGCTTGCCATTCTTCGGCCGCAAGAAGGCGTAGCCAGCGCGGCTCGCTACCGCCGCTAGAAATCTTCGGGGACGGTGGTCTCGGCGCCGCCGCCTTTCGTGTTGTCTTCGGTCTTTGGCGCCGGACGTATGTAGATATCGTCGACGCGCCACTCGTCTTCTTCTTTGCGCAGCACGATGCGGTAGCGGATGCCATTCTCGTCCCAGCGCAGCTCGGCGCGATCACCGAGCGTCTCGAGCGAGCCGTTGATGTGCTTGCCGAGGCCGGCGATGAAACCTTCGACTTGCTTCTGCAAGCCATCGCGGCGGCGCTGCGTGAGCATGTTGAGTGCGCCGGGCACATCCTTCGCGGCGACCGCATCGGCGAACAACCGGATCGCATCGCGAGGTTGCTTCGCACGCGAGCGCGATACGAGCTCCGACTCGAGCCGCCAGATCTTACCTTCGCGCTGGAGCTCGACGAGCTTGCCGTCCGAGAAGCTGACGAGCGCCCGCTCGCCGACATCGGGATTACCCTTGAGCGAATCCTCGAGGACCTTGGCCTGCCACGTCCGCTCTTCTTGCGACTGCTTCCACTGCAACGCGAACTCGTCGTAGCTGAGATTCTTCTTCACATCGGAAGCGAGCAGGTCATACGCATCGTGCGGATCGTTCGAGTGCAGCGCCTTGACGTACTCGCGCACGCCATCGGCCGCTGGCGAGGCGGGGCCGCCGGGCCTTCCACATGCGGCACACGCGAAGGTTACCGCCATCACCAGTCGTCGCGCCTGCCGGCCGAGTTTCACGCATTGACAATAACGTGCCGAAAAAATAAAGCCACCGAAGCGGAATGCTTCGATGGCCCCCCGAGCTGCGTGGCCGTCCGTCAAGATCCTGCAGCTAGAGGTTGGTAGTGATCGGTACTGCGACTGCGGTGCCAGCTCCTTCGAGGGCCTGACGAGGTCGTAAGTAGGCGCAGCGCCGTCGCTAACACGACCACGAGTCAACCAGCGTTCACATGGCGGGGTGTCCTGCCTACCTCGATCGACTATGGCGGTTAGAGATGGCGGTTAGAGGCTGCGCGGGCCGTCGGTCAGCTGAATTTCGGTGTGGCGCGCTTCGGGCAGCTTCTCGGGATAGTCGAGCGAGAAGTGGATGCCGCGCGATTCTTTGCGGCGGCGGGCGCACTCGATCATGAGGTGCGCGACCAGAGCGAGGTTGCGGAGCTCGATCAAGTCGCTCGTGATCTTGAAGTCGACGTAGTACTCGCGAATCTCGTCGCGGATCGTCTCGATCCGATGGCGCGCGCGCTCGAGCCGCTTGTTCGAGCGGACGATGCCGACGTACGACCACATGAAGCGGCGGACTTCTTCCCAGTTGAGTGCAACGACGATCGCGTCGTTCGAATCGGTCGCGTTGCCGCTCGACCACGGTTGGATCTGCGCGGGCGCGTGGCGCGCGATGTCGCGAACGGCGGCGGCCGCGCGGTGCGAGAACACCATGCCCTCGAGCAGCGAGTTCGAAGCGAGCCGGTTCGCGCCGTGGAGGCCCGTCATCGCGCACTCGCCGATCGCGTAAAGGCCCTTGACGGTGGTCGCACCATCGTGGTCGGTCTTGATACCGCCGCACTGGTAGTGCGCGGCAGGCACCACGGGGATGCCTTGCTTGGTCATGTCGATGCCGAGCGCCATGCAGTGCTCGTAGATGTTCGGGAACCGGTGCTTCGTGAAGTCCGGATCGAGCGCGGTCATGTCGAGAAAGACCGAATCGGCGCCAGACTTTTTGAGCTCGTTATCGATCGCGCGAGCGACGATATCGCGCGAGGCAAGCGAGCCGCGCGGGTCGTACTTCTCCATGAACGATTCGCCATTCGCGAGCCGCAACACGCCGCCTTCGCCACGCAGCGCCTCGGAGATCAGGAACGTGCCGGCATGAGGGTGGTAGAGCACGGTGGGGTGAAACTGCGTGAACTCGAGATCACCGCAGGTCGCGCCGAGGCGGTAGGCCATCGCGATGCCGTCGCCGGTCGCGACGTCGGGGTTCGAGGTGTAGATGTAGACCTTTCCAGTCCCACCACTCGCCAGCACGGTCGCCCGCGCGGTGATCGTCTTGACCTCGCCGGTCGTGCGATCGAGGACATAGGCGCCGAAGCACGCAGGATCGCCGCCGTACTTCGCCATCGACAGGAGATCGACGCCGATATGCTCTTCGAGGATCGTGATATTCGCGTGCGAGTCGACGGCCTGGAGCAAGGCGCGCTGGATCTCGCGGCCGGTGATGTCTTCCCAGTGTACGACGCGGTGCTTGGTGTGCGCGCCCTCTTTACCGAGATCGAGGTTGCCGGTCGCATCACGATCGAGCCGGACGCCGAGGTCGAGCAGGCGCTGGACCTGGTTCGGGCCGTCGTGAACGCAAAGCTCGACGACTTCCCTGTCGCACAGCCCATCGCCCGCGATCAGCGTGTCGTTGATGTGGGTCTCGAAGCTGTCGTCATTCGCGAGTACCGCGGCGACGCCGCCCTGGGCCCAGTTCGTGTTCGTATCGGTCGGTTTCTTCTTCGTGATGACCGTGACCTTGCCGTGCTCGGCAGCCAGTAGCGCGAAGTTCAACCCAGCAATGCCAGATCCGATGACGAGGTAGTCGGTCTCGAGCGCGGTCATGCCGCCGCACCATACCGCTAGACGCTGTAAGATGGAGACACGTGAGCAGTCAGCTCGAGCAAATCCTGGCGTACCTCGACAAAGACGGTGTCAGCGAAATCGTGATCGCCGTCGGACGGCCGATCGCGATGCGGCAGAAAGGCGCATACGTCAACCTGACGGCGAGGCCGCTGACCACCGCCATGTTGTGGGCATTTGTCGAGGGCAGCGAGCTCGGCCCTCTCATCCCGCACGGCGATGGCTCGACGGAGCCGACCGACCTCGACATCGGCAAGCGCCGGTTGCGCGTGCGGACGGGCCGCCGCGGACAGGAGATCGTCGTCCGCCTCGAGAAGGGCGCGGTGCGGACGCGCCCGGCGACGAACCAGCCGCCGATGAAGGTGCCGCCACACGAGCTCTCGCTCGACTTCGATGCACCAGAGCAGGCGTTCGATCCACCGCCACCGAAGCCAGCCGCGTTCGTGCCGGCCGGTCCCTCGACAGGCCAGGTGCCCACGGCGCCCACGGCGCGCACGGGGACGTTCGCGTACTACGTCGCGCTCGCCCGTGCGGCCAAGGCGAGCGACCTCCATATCTCGGGCAATCGGTTGATCCTCGTCCGCACGAACAACGAGCTCGTGCCGGTCGAGCCAGGGTCCTCACCGCTGACCGCCGAACAAGCCGAAGCGCTTCTACTGCCGCTGCTCGGCGCCGAAGACAAGGCGCGCCTGGAGACGGTCGGCTACGTCGATCTCGCGATCGATGCGCCCGGTGGTGGTCGGCTGCGCGCGAACATCTCGCGTCATCAGGTCGGCTACAAAGGCACGTTCCGGCTCGCGTTCGACAAGCCGCGCACGCTCGAGGAGCTCGGCCTGCCGAAAGAGCTCCAGAAGGTCGTCCAGCATCACCAGGGCTTCGTGGTGATCGCCGGTCCGAGTGGTCACGGCAAGACCTCGACGCTCGCGGCACTCGTCGATCTCATCAATGGCTCGCGCGCACATCACATCCTCACCATCGAGGATCCCATCGAGATCGAGCACCCGCGCAAGATGGCGGTGGTCTCGCAGCGCGAAGCCGGCAGGCATACGAAGAGCTTCGCCGCCGCCTTGAAGGCTTCGTTACGCGAAGATCCAGATGTCATCGTGATCGGCGAGCTGCGCGATCGCGAGACCGTCGAGATCGCGCTCACCGCGGCCGAGACCGGTCACCTCGTGATCGCGACGATGAGCACGCCCTCTGCCGCGAAGACCCTCGATCGCTTGATCGATATGTTCCCGCCCGAAGATCACAGCCAGGTACGTGCCTCGATCGCAGGTGCGCTGCGCGCCGTCGTCGCACAGAAGCTGATCCCCGCGATCGGGGGTGGCGTGGTGCCAGCGATCGAGCTCGTCACCGGCGTGTTGCCGCTCGCCGTCTTGATCCGCGACGACAAATTGTATCAGCTCCCCAACCTCATGCAGCGCGGGCGCGCGTTCGGCATGATCCGGTTCGACGAATCGCTCGCCGAGCTCGTGCGTACGAATAAGATCACGCAGGACACCGCGATGGAGTACGCCGAGGCGAAGAGTCAGATGGCAGGGCAGATCAAGGGGCCCGCGCCCGCGGCTACGTCCCCCCCACCCGCAGCCGGCGTGAAGGGTCGGCTCGGTGCGTTCTTCGGCGGCAAGAAGGACGGTGACGCGTGAACATCGAGACCTTGTTCGATCGCCTGCTCGAGCGCGGCGCTTCCGATCTTCACCTCACGCCGAACTATCCGCCGATGCTGCGCGTGCGCGGCGAGCTCGTCGCCGATGGTGACGAGCCGCTATCGAGCGCCGACATCAACGCGATGCTGATGACGCTCGTCAATCCGCATCAAAAGAAGCAGTTCGAGGACACCGGCGATCTCGACTTCGCGCACGCGCACGGCACCAAGTCGCGGTTTCGCGCGAACTACTTGAAGAAGCTGTCCGGCGTCGGCGCGGTGTTTCGCGCGATTCCAACGAAGATCCTCGGGCTCGATGAGCTCGGTGTCCCGGCCGGCATTCGCAAGCTCGCCGACCTCAAGGCCGGCCTCGTGCTGGTCACGGGGCCGACCGGCTCCGGTAAATCGACCACGCTCGCCGCGATGATCGATCACATCAACAAGACCCGAGCGGGTCACATCCTCACGATCGAGGATCCGGTCGAGTTCGTGCACCAGCCACGCAAGTGCCTCATCACGCACAAGGAGGTCGGCGAGCACGTGCCCTCGTTCCTCGATGCGATCCGATCCGCGGGTCGCGAGAATGCTGACGTGATCCTGGTCGGCGAGCTTCGCGGCTCCGAGACCATGAAGGCCGCGCTCCAGCTCGCGAGCTTCGGCATCTTGATCTATGCGACCGTGCACACCAACTCCGCGTCGGCCACGATCGATCGCTACGTCAACGCGTTCCCGGCCGAGCAACAACCACAGATCCGCGGCCTCCTCGCAGATTCACTCGCCGGTGTCGTCGCGCAGCAGCTGCTGCCCAAAGAAGGCGGCGGGCGCGTCGCCGCGCACGAGATCCTGCTCGGCAGCCTCGCACTCGCGTCGCTGATTCGCGAAGGCAAGACCCAGCAAATTCCGAGCTTTATCCAGGCCGGCATGGCCGACGGCATGCAGACCATGGACTACTGCCTCGAGAAGCTCGTCAAAGCCGGCACGGTCAAGGCGAGCGATGCGATGGAGAAGGCAACCGACAAGGAAAGCTTCGCGAAGACCTTTCCGAACGTCGCGCCCGCGCACGTCTGAGTACTGCCACTGCCACTGCCAATTAGGCAACGCGATCGAAACTGGTGTCCCCACCGCGGGAGTGGGCTAAATTTAGTCAGTGCGTCGGGTGATTGTTGCGCTGATCGTCATGGGCTTCGCGTCGCACGTGCGCGCCGATATCTATTCGTTCACCGATCCCGACGGCGTCACTCACTTCACGAACATGAAGCCGAGCGGCGGAGGCAGCTGGAAGAAGGTCTTCGATAGCCCGGCTCCCACCGGCTCGAAAGCTTCCGCGCAACGCGGCAGCTGTCCGCGCTGCGACAAAGTTTCTTCGAACGACAATTCGCCGGAACGGTTCCATCGCTACGACCAGTTCATCTTGGAGGCGTCCGCGCTCTACAAGATTCCGGTGCCGTTGATCCGCGCCGTGATCAGCGCGGAGAGTGACTACGATCCGAAGGTCGTGTCGTCGATGGACTGCAAGGGCCTCATGCAAGTTCACCCCGACGTGTATATCGACATGGGCACGCAGGGCGACGTCTTCGATCCGCGCACGAACATCATGACGGGTACGCGGCTGTTGCGCTGGCTCGCGAATCGAGTCGACGGCGATCTCGTGCTCACGATCGCGGGCTATCACGCGGGCCTCGGCTCGCTCGCG
Source organism: Kofleriaceae bacterium (assembly GCA_043759355.1). GTDB lineage: Bacteria > Myxococcota_A > Polyangia > Haliangiales > Haliangiaceae > JABFXX01. The sequence goes on along the minus strand of JAYVLQ010000029.1, from coordinate 24,155 downwards.
AAGTACGGCTACACCGTGCCGCCGTACGCGTACACGCGGCAGTACTTGAAGATGGTCCTCGACCGCTACTACAAGTACAAAGCCGAGGAACAACGAGCAAAGTAAGTGAAGTAAGTGCTTCGAGTCGAGGTGAGTGAAGAGGGCAGGCCCGCGCTGCCCGCGATCGATGTGAGCGAGCCGGTGTTCGTGATCGGGAGCGCTGCGAACGCGCGGATCCGGTTGCCCGCGGCAGCCGCGGGTCCCGAGCACGTGACCGTCGAGAATGCGGCGGGCACGCCGATGTGGCGTAGCGCGGACCATGCGGGTGCGATCGGCGAAGGCCACACGTTTTCGATCGGTGGCTATCGCGTGCGTGTCGCGATCGCGCCTCCGGGCTCGCTCGCTTCGCCGCCGCAACGCACCGAGAGTCTCGCGCGCGAGCTCGTACGCGGCCTGCTCGGTGCGAGCGCGGCACCTTCGCTCACGGTCGAGCGCGGACCGCATGCGGGAGCCGTGCGCAGCTTGCCACCTCCCGATGCCAGGTACGTGCTCGGCCGCGGCGACGACGCGCAGTGGATCTTCGACGATCCGGACCTCTCGAAGCGCCACCTCGAGATCCGTCGCAGCTGGGACGGCACGACCGCCGTCGACCTCGGCTCCAAAAATGGCACGCGGCTCGAAGGTCACGCGCTGCCTGCGGAGGGTGAAGGAGTCGAGCTTCGGAGTGGGATGCTGCTCGAGCTCGGCGGCGTGGCGATGCGCTATCGCGATCCCGCCGAGGCTCATCTCGGCACACATGCGCCGGACGTGGCACCCGTCGTGGCACCCGCGGTGGCGAGTCCATTGGCCGCCGTGCGTACGAGCCCGGCGACGTTGTCGGTGCGAAAGCCTGTCGGTGGGCGAAGCATGTTCGTGATCGCGATCCTGGTAGCGATCTGCGCGGCCGCTGGCATCTGCGCGCTCGCACTGCGCTAGGCCACGCTGCCCGGCGTGACAACCGCGCACGATCGAACCTCGCGCGGGTCCCGCGGCGAGCGCTCGCGACGGCATGGCGGCTGCAACCGATCCGGCCATGGCCGCCGACCCTCGCATCCAGCTTCGCGACAAGCTCAGCCGCGAGCTCGCCCAAGCCGAACACGACGCCCGCATCCACACTCGCCGCGAAGCGGGCCGGCTGGGTGACGTGCCTCCAGCGCGTGCCCTCCTCGCCATCGCCGACCACGCCGACGAGGTCGAAGTGGTCATCGAAAAGCTGATCGGCCACCGCCAGCCGGTCGGACTGCGGGTCGCACACGCGGTCGCGCTCGCGTTCTCGAACGCGCGCCACTACGTGTTCGATCGGCTGACCCGGACCGAGCGCTCGTATCGCATGACGCTGCTCGGCCTCCGCCACGGCCTCGATACGCTCCGCGTGCTGCGCGAGGTCGCCGCCGCAAACCACGATGTGAAGTTGCTGAAGTTCTGCGATCTCATCCTGGTCGAGCGGCTGTGCTTGATCGAAGACGCCGAGCTCGCGCTCGCGTGGTTCGCCGAGATGCCGGAGCTCGCGCTGCGTTCGAATGCGCGCCTCGTGCTGACCAAGCGGCCAAACCGCCCGAGCATGATGCTCGTCGCGAAGACTTGAGCAGTACGGAGGACAGTGCGCCGTCAAAACAGCGACAGCTGGGCGACGGGCTTCACCGGACGCGCGAACCGCGAAGGTGGAAGCTCCGCGGCGTAGCGATCGTCGCGCGCGTTCAACCCGAGCCGCTTCACTGTCGTGTCGAACATCGTGGCGATCGCCGCCGCGTACACGCCCTCGCCGCGACCGCGCGTGTGGAAGCTAGGGTCGTAAACCTTCTTGCCGCCGCGAGTCTCCCGAATGCGATGCATGATCTTGTCGGCCGCGAGAGGCAGGGCAACACGCACGCGCTCCTCGAACACGCCGGCAACCGCGCCGGGTAACCGCAACAGCACCCAGCCCGCGGACGCGGCGCCGGCATCCTTGGCACGCTCGAGCACCCGCACCATCTGATCGTCGTTGAGGCCCGGCATCACCGGCGCACACATCACGCCGACCGGAACGCCGGCCGCGGCGAGCTTCTCCATCGTCTTGAACCGACGCTCTGGTGCTGGCGCCCACGGCTCGATCTGGCGCGCGAGCTCGGGATCGACCCACGCGATGCTCATGCTGACGTGGACGCCTGCTTCTTTATGGAGCTCGACGAGCAGGTCGATGTCGCGCTCGATCAACGCGCTCTTCGTGATGATCGCGACCGGGTTGCGATACTCGAGGCACACCGCGAGACATTGCTTGGTGAGCTCGAGTTGCTTCTCGACCGCTTGATAGCAATCGGTGACACCGCTGAACATCACGAGCTCGCCACGCCACGAAGGCTTGTCGAACGCTTCGCGTAGCAACTCCGCGGCGCGCGGCTTGACGACGATCTTCGTATCGAAATCGGTGCCCGCGCCCATGTCGAGGTACTCGTGTGATGGGCGCGCGTAGCAGTTGTGGCTGACGACACCGTTCGCGATGAAGTCGCCGGTCCCGGTCGTGATGTCGAACAGATCGCGCATACCGATCGCTTCGATCCGCACGATCTGCGAGCTCGCCATCGCTTCGACCTCACGGCCCTCGAGGTGCCACGATCGCGGACTTCGTGCTGCGAGGTGATAGCCGCGGTGCTGCGAGATCAGCCGCGTACCACCGCCATAGTGCAGCTCGCTCGTGATCGAGAGCTCCGCGACGTACGAGCGTGGCCGGCGGACGCCCGCGATGCCGGGTCCCAACAACACGTCGCGATCGGAGAGCACCGGCCGCTGGAACGGCGCCGCCGCGGGCTGCACGAACCGCCAGCCCCGCTCGCCGAGGAAGCGATGGTCGCCACTCGCGACGAGCTCGGTGCCATCGGCGAGCACCACGCGAAACGCTTCTTTGCGCGTGGCCCAGTGGTGCAGCACGCGCGTGTGGACGTAACGCCGCGTGCCGCGCACCTGCTGCGTGCCATAGATCGCATCACCGGGGCGCAGCTCGGCGAGCCTCCGCGTGCGCCCATCGGCGAGCGTGATCGCGGTGTCGCCACCCAAGCAGTACGCGCACGCGTGCAGACATCCGCGATAAGGATTTACGCTGTGGTTGAACCCGACGTCGGGCGAATCATTGCTCGCGAGGATCGACCGCGAATGATCTTCGATCAGCCGGACCTGCGCCGGAGGAGGCCCATCACCGGGTTCGTACTCGACGACGACATCGTGAAACCGGTTCTGCGGATTGGCTGTCGGTCGAGACTTCACGCCGAAACGAGACTACTGGGTATCCGTTCAGTAGTCCAGTTTCCTGCTCACTCGTCCTCGCCGAAATCGCGCTCCGGAATCGGATCCGGGAATAGCTCGTCGATCTTCGCGATCAACGGCTCGGGAAGGCGCTCTGCGCCCGCGCACATCACGAGCTCGAACAGATCGACCGCGGTGTGAACGCGCGGCAGCGGCAGCGTGCCGCGATCGATCGCGTAGCGCAGCGCGAGCTCCGCGATCGTCGTGACCACGACATTTGGGGGCCGCGGTGTCGATTCGAGGATCGAGCGCGCCGCATCGCACGAGCGCGCGGCGATCGGTTCTTTCTTCACACGCGATGCGAGCTTCGCGACACCGACCGCGATCGCCTCGAGCGCCTTGGTATCGAGTACGCGCCGGTCGTCGAGCCGAGCGAGGCTCACGCCGGGTCCGAGCGTGCCGGCGAGGCCGCCACCCGCGAGCGGATGGCGCGCGAACACGATGATGGGCTTGCCTGTCACGGCGGCGAGCATGCCGACCGCATCGCGCTGACACAGCGAGAAGTCGATCGCGATGGTCGCCAACCACGTCTCGTTCGCGAGCTCCGGTTCGTGCGCGATCGCGCCCCAGCGCCGGACCTTGCCGTCGCGTACGAGTTTTGCGCAGGTGCCTACGAGTTCGGGCCACGCGGTGGAGCTCTGCCATTTCGCGTACAGCGGCAACTGTACGAGCGGCAACGCATCGAGCTTGGTGTTGCGCAGCACCGCATCGACGCTCTCGATCACGTACCGCACGGGTAGCCGTTCGAGCATCAGGTCGCGGGTCGGCGCGCCGCTCGGGAGCTGTACGAGCTCGTCGAGCCGGGTCGCGATGATCGCGCGGTCGCGGACGCGCAAGTCGCGCACCGCATCGGCCACCATGCGCTCCGTATCGCTCTCCGGCGCGACGTCGATCACGTCGAGGTTCGCTTCGAGCGCATCGTGGACGCGGCGAACGACCTCGTTCGGATCGCGCCCGCGTCGGGTTGACTTGACGTAGCTCACATCGCCCAACCCGACGGTCGCGATCGTCTGTCCCGCGAGGTCGCGTGTGCGCACAACACATCGTAGCGCGGAGCGCGCTCCTCGTTGACGGTGCGCCCCATGTATCGCGCGCTGTTTGTCGTCGGACCGTGCTCGTGCGTGCGTGCTTGTAGTGATGCCTCGCCGTCAGACCGCGATGCGCCGGCCCACCGCGACCACACCCGTGAGGGTGACGGTGCATACCGACCTGACGTTCGATGCCGGCTGGCAGACGTAGTTCCAGAACTCGGATCTGTCGCCCGCGGGCGGGCCGGTGCGGCCGGGACTTCCATCACGACGCTCGCACCCGTAGCCACTGGATGCCACATCCCCAAACGCGCTAAGCTGGCGCGATGCATCGATCGCTATGGCTCGTCGCACTAGGTCTCGTCGTCGCCGGCTGCGGTGACGATTCGAATCGCCGGATCACCGATGCGCCGCAAGCCGGGGACGGCGCGCCCATCGATGCGCCGCCACCGGAGACGCCTGTCACGGTGACGGTCACCGACAACCTCGGCCCGCACGCCATGCTGTCGGCGTACTTCCAGAACGTCGACTCGAGCGTGGTCTCGAGTGTGCTCACCGACAGCGCAGGATCGGCGAGCGCGGTGATGGTCGCGGGTGGCTACGTCACCGTCGTCGTTCCCCAACTCCAGCTGGCGCTGGGCATCGGTACGCAACTGCAGTACTCGCTCTACACGTGGGCGGGCGTGAAGCCCGGCGATCACCTCGTGCTCGACAAGTCGTACCCCACCGGTCAGTCGAAGAATGTCCAGTTCACGCTGCCGATCGACCTGCAGCACATCTTTTCCAACTATCACATCGCGAGCAACTGCGGCTCTGCCGACACGCAGACCGCCGCGGGTAGCTCGCAATCGACGGTCGTCCTCACGGCGTCGTTTTCGAACTGTCCGAACGACACGGCGGACGTGATCGTCTACACGACCAACCAGAACGGTACGATCGCGAGCTCGTTCTCGGTGCTGGCTCAACCGATCGTCGATCAAGGAATGGTCGACTACACGGCAAACGCCTACGGCGCACCGAGCAGCCGCGCATTCGAGCTCGATCTCAACGACGTGCCATCCGCGCAGATCTACGCGAACGACCACATCGCGACCGCGCGCGGCGAGCTGTATGTCAACCAGATCGGCCTCTCGCAGGACGCGACCGCGATCGGCACGCAGATTCTCCCGGCGCTCCCGGCGGGCTCGTTCCAGACCGTCAGGCTCACTCAAAACGTCGACGTCACATCGCGGACGGTCTACGAGTTCGGTACCACGGGCGATTACACGCGCGACTGGTCGACCGTGCGAATTCCTGACTTCGACAGCACCACGACGCCCGACCTCGATACAGGCACGCACGCGCTGACCTGGCTGAACACGGCCCCGACCAGCGTCGCGCCCGATGTGTCGGCGGCTTCGGTCTACGCGAACCGTGCCCTCGGCGCGACGACGAACCTCAGCTTCTCGTGGTTCATTGCGGGCCCGGCGACGACGCCCTCGCTGGTCTATCCGGCCCTGCCAACTGACATCCAGGACTTCAACATCAAGGTAAACGATGGTCACGGCATCGACGGGCTCGGACAGCTCGGCGTGCCCGGTGGCTACGACGCGGTGCGCGCCACGATCTTCCAGACCACGTATCCGATCCTGGCGACGGGCAAGGTCAGCTCGATCAGCTACGACTTCTTTCGCGGCTTCGTCGGTCGGGTGCGCTCCCACGTGCGTGCCGCGATCACTCCGGACACGCGCGGTCCGTTCCTGCTCCGCCGTCCGTAACGGGCTTGGGCTCCGCCGGGCCGATTTTGGAGCGCCTCGCAATCCGTCGGCCGCTCCGCGAGTGGTGTCCCGATCGGTAGTGTCATACTCGTAGCGCGTGGCCGCAGACTCCGACGACAAGCGTGATCCGGACGGATCCGGGTCCGTCGAGGTCCAGATCTCCGGCGCGAGCTTGCCGAACGCGATCCCGGAGAAGCTCGCTGATCTCGACTCGGCCCCGACCGCATCCTCGGGTCGCGTTCATGCAGTCGCGAGTGAAGCGCACCACAAGGGTGGCGCGCATCGCACGCGCGAGATGATCGGCGCCGCCGCGAGCGGTGGTGTCGAGTTGCTCGGTGACGGCATCACGAAGCTCGGCGCCGGGGTCTCGAAGCTCGGTGATTTCACGAGCAAGGTCCCGTTCGTCGGCTCGAACGTGCACAAGCTCGGCGAAGGCCTCTCGAAGGCCGGCGAGTCGGTTCACGCGTTGCCGGCCGCCACGAAAACTCGCCGCGGTCGTTTGCTCGTGCGCAGTGTGGTCGTCGGCTTCGTGCTGGTCGCGACGTGGATCGCGGTGATCGTCGGGCTCCAGCTCCACGGCAACGACATCCCGGATTTTCGGCCGATCGCCGAGCACATCCTCATCGAGCTCGGGAAGGGCTCCGCCGCGATCGGCGAGGTCTACGAGAAGGCGTCGCCCCGCTTCCAGGAGATGGTCCGCAAGGAGCGCTTCGTCGACGAGATGACCGATCTCGGTACCACGCTCGGCGCCTTCACCGAAGTGACCTCGATCAACGACACGCTGGTGACGAATGGTCCCGGCGGTCAAGTCGGGAGGGTCTCGCTCACCGCCTCGTATGCGCGCGGCATCTCCAAGGGCTCGATCAGCTTTCACTACGATCAAGGGCGCTGGAAGTTACTGGGCATCGGCATGGAGCTCCCGGCCGAGCTCCACATCACGCAAGCGCAGCGCGAGCAACGTGTCGCCGCGTGCAAGGATTCCGGCGACCGCAAGACCTGTGGCGTGCGCGACACCGCCGAGACGATCCTCGAGATGCTGCGCGATGGTAAAGCCGACGCGGTGTGGGAGAGCGCGGGTCCGGTATTTTGTCAGCAAGAGACGCGGCCGCAGTTCGCCGCGATCCAGCAAGAGCATCGCGAGGCACTCGGCGCGTACAAGCGCATCCTCGTCGTGACCGAAGCAAAGGTCATCGGTGGGACGTCGGCGACGTTCGACGTGGTGACCGAGTTCGAGAAATCGAGCGGCGTCCGTGTCGTGTTCGGTTTCGAGCGCGTGTCGAAGACCACGCCGTGGCAGCTGCGCAGCTTCAAGCTCGTGGTGCCGATGCCGCGCGCCGACGATGCGTCGGCACCGGCGGCAACCGCCTCCGCACCACCCAAGCGTTAGACGACGCGAGCTTCGGTGAGCGGCCGCTCGCGACGACGATTGAAGCGGCGCACGCCGAGCCACGCGAGCAGGGCGGTGCCTGGCCACGCGAGCCAGGACAGCAGCAACCACAACGGGCGCTCGAAGCGAAGCTCGATCGTGTGCTTGCCGGGACCGACATCGACGGCGGGAAAGTCGGGCGTCACGCGACGGACCGCGACTTCGTTGCCGTCGACGAACGCGTGCCAGCGCGGATGCCAGCTCTCGTGAACCCAGAACGTGGTCGGTGCCGTCGCTTCGACCTCGGCGACGATATCGGAATCGTTGCCCGGCGAATCCTGGCGCCACGCTCGCAATGTGTGGCCTCGTGGCGGCGGGCCGGCGGTACCGGAGCCGACGTACGCGAGCACCATGTTCGCGGTCGGCATCGTGCTCTTGAGCCACGCGAGAGCCGCGGTGTGACCCATCTGACCGACGCGATCGCCCGGCGGAAGCACGCCAACGACTTGCACCGGCGAGATGATGCCCGGCGAGTTGAGCCGGCGGATCTCGTACTTCTCGGTGCGCGCGAGGATTTCACCTTCGGGCAGCCCCGCGCCGCGGCTGCGTTCGAACGTGAGGTACGGCGCGTCGAAGATCCACGCGTTCTTCGCGTAGTCACGCATCGTCCACAGCGCGTCGTAGTTCGGACTCGCTTGCAAGCCACCGCCGCCCATCTGCAGCGTGGTGGGGACGCGATCGTAGATGTACGGCGTGCTGTTCCACCAGTGGTTCTCGGCCCCGGGCCCCGGTTGATGACGGCCCTGCGGGAATCCACCGAGCAGCGTGTTGATCTGCATCATCTCCTTTCGTGCGGCCGCGTAGTCCTGGAGCGTGCGCACGCGCGTGAGTAGCGCTCGGCTCCCCGGATAGACGACGAACACGATCAGCGATGCGGCCAGCGCCGCGAGCGCGGTGCGGATGCCATAGAGGGTGGACGAGACATGCTCGGGCGGGATGGTGCCGGAGCCGGGCTTGCCAAGTGCGACCCAGTAGCTGGTGCGGAACCAGCGATCCCACGGTGCTTCCCACAGCCACGTGCCGAACGAGACCGCCGCGGCGCCGATGCCGAGTCCGATCACGGTCTGCATCGCACCGAGCGCACGTACGGCGGGGAGAAGGTCGTCGCCAACCTTACCCGCGTGGGGACCGATGCCGAGCCAGAGCGCGTAGAGGATCGCGGGCGGCCACAGCCAGCGCGCGGCGCGCGACGGCTTCCAGATCGTCCAGCCGAGCACGATCGGCACCGCGTACGTGAGGATCGGGAGGCGCGTGCCTCCGTCCTTGCCGGCAAAGTCGAGAATCAGGCCCTTGTGCGCCCAGGTCCACAGGCCGGCGAAGCCAGGCCCGACTTCATCGCCGACGCGATGTGGGAAGCCACCGAAACCGGAGCCATCGATCGCGAGCGGCAAGAGCACGGGCGCGGTCGTGATCATCAGCGCGACGCCGATGATCGCGAGCCGATGGAGCTCGCCGTTGATCTGGACGACGCTCGGATGGGTCCACATCGCGTCGCTGCGGTGGAACCGGGCCACGAGCGCGATGCCGAGCACGGCGAGCGCCGCGGTGCCAGCGAGCGCGGCACCAGGCACGGTGAAGCCGAGTGGCGCGAACCTCAGCGCGAGGAGTGCGAGCAGGGGGCCGCAACCGAGATAGATCGCGAGCACACCGAGCATCGTCGGCGAGAGCCACAGCCGCCACGACCACACGAACTTGCAGAGGAACGCGATCACGAACGCGACGCCGAGCGAGATGCCGGCGAACGGATGACACAGGAACGAAGCACCGCCCCACGCGATCGCAGGCGCGAGACCTCTGCCTTCGCGGATCCAGCGCGCGCCGTGACCGAGCGCGATCGGGAAGATGCAGAGCGCCCAGGTCTGGGTGTAGAGCCCGACGTTGAACGTGCCGGCGCTGCCGGCACCCCAGCGCGATTCGCCGTTCATGAATGCGATCACGAACGCGCCGACCGCAGCTTGCCACGGTGTCGCACCGAGGAGGCGCATCCCGCGATACGCGCAGGCGGGTGCGAAGACGAGTGGCAGGATCACGCTGAGCGAGAAGAAGAACTGGTGGTGACCGAACAGCGCGGCGGGCAACGCCGACGCGAGCTGCGGCAAGACCTGGTAGTAGTACGCGGACGCGTAGCCACCGTTCGCGCTCGGGTTCCACAGATCGAAATCGAAGTTGCGCAGACAGTCCGCGATGCGCGCGCTCTCGGCGAAGTGGAACGAGAGGTCGTCGCCTGCGGGCTCGCCCCACAGGATGTGCCAGTGGATCGCGAAGATCGCGATCGAGATCAACGCGAGCGCGGGAAGGGCGCCGTGCTTAGTGATCCACTCGCCGGCTAGGTCCCAGGCGTCGGGTTGGATCGGCTTGGTCTTCTTGCCCTCGATACCCTCGACGAGCGGCGATCCGACGTCGGCTGCTCCGGCCGCCGCAGGCTCGGTGGTGACCGGCTGCTCGGCCGCCACCACGGGTTCGTTCGCTTCGGGTGGCTTATCTTCGGGCTCGTTCACGCGTCGACCTCGAGCTCGAGCAGATCCGCGGCGCGCTCTTCATCGAAGAACGGCGTCGCACCACGAACCTCGGCAACCGCGGCCGCCCAGCGGCTCGCCGCTCGACCGCACTGCGCGAGTCCCCAACCCAGTGTCATGCCGTGGACCAGCACAGCGAGAAACGCATCGCCGCAGCCGACATTATCCGCATCCGCGGCCCGCTTCGCGGGCGTGCCCGCGATCTCGATCGCCGCACCGGATTCACCAAACAGCGTCGCGCCATCTGCACCGTGCGTGACTGCGACGACGCGCGGTCGCTTGCGGAGCTCGGCGATCGGATCGGTCCAGCCAAGCCAGCTCGCGAGCGATGCGAGCTCTCTGTCGTTGACCTTGACCATGTCGGCCTTTTCGAGCGCGGCGAGCACCGCCACACCTTCGTTGATCTCGGGGCCGGGCGCCGGTCCCGCCGCCTCCATCCTCGGCCCGCCGCTCTCGGTCTTGCGCAGGTTCACGTCGCACACCTTCAAGCAGCGACCGTGCGCCGCCGCCATGCCGGCGCGCCAGCTTTCGAGGCCGGCGGCCGAACGTTGCGCGAGCGTGCCGTAGACGAGGACGCTCGCTTCGCCGAGCGCACCGATCACGTCATCGGTGCACGAGATGCGCTCCCAGGCGCGATCGGCGATGAGCTTGTAGCGAGGCTCGCCATGACTGACCGTGACCTCGACCACACCGGTGGCCCGGTCGGGATCGATCTGGACGAGCGAGGTATCGCAAACCTCGCCGAGCCGGGTGAGGGCGCGCCGGCCCGCGTCGTCGTCCCCGACGCGCGACACCAGCCGGGCCCAGCCGCCAGCCATACCGAGGTGCCACGCGACGTTCGAGGGCGCGCCGCCGAGCTGCGCACCGTCGGGAAACAGGTCCCACAGGACCTCACCCCAGATGATCACGGCTTGGTCGGTAGTTGACATCGACACACTTAGTGTAAACAATACACGATAACGATGAGCGCGAACGTAACAGACGGTCTCGACGGCGTGTACGGCGGCTCGCTCGCGCTGTTGACCGACTTGTACCAGCTCACGATGGCCTGCGGCTACTGGAAGGCGGGCGTTGCGGAGCGCGAAGCGGTGTTCCATCTGACGTTTCGGCGGCCCCCGTTTGGCGGCGGTTACGCGATCGCGGCCGGCCTGGGCCCCGCGCTCGAGTACCTCGAGCGGTTCCGTTTCACCCCGGACGACCTGGCATATCTCGCGACCCTGCTCGACCACGAGCACGCGCCGTTGTTCCCGCAGGGCTTCCTCGATTACCTCGGTGCGATGCGCTGGTCGTGCGCGGTCGATGCAGTCGCTGAAGGCTCGCTCGTGTTTCCACACGAGCCGCTCGTGCGGGTGCGGGGGCCGATCTTGGCTGCGCAGCTGGTCGAGACGCCGCTGCTCACGATCCTCAACTTCCAGACCCTGATCGCGACGAAGGCCGCGCGTGTCGCACGAGCTGCGCGCGGTGGCGCGGTGCTCGAGTTCGGGTTGCGCCGCGCGCAGGGCCTCGATGGTGGGCTTGCCGCTTCGCGCGCGGCCTACATCGGTGGCACCGCGGCGACCTCGAACGTGCTCGCCGGCAAGCTGTTCGGCATTCCCGTGCGCGGCACGCACGCCCACAGCTGGGTGATGTTTCATGGCTCCGAGCTCGAAGCATTTCGCGCGTACGCCGACGCGCTCCCCGGCAACTGCACGTTCCTCGTCGACACGTACGATTCGATCGAAGGTATCGAGCACGCGATCACGGTCGGCCACGAGTTGCGCGCGAAGGGCCACGAGCTCGCCGGTATCCGGCTCGATTCCGGCGACCTGGCCTACATCTCGAACGAGGGTCGCAAGCTGCTCGATGCCGCCGGCTTTCCAGAAGCAAAGATCGTTGCTTCGAACGATCTCGACGAGTACTTGATCGCGAACATCATCGATCAAGGCGCTCGCATCGATACGTGGGGCGTCGGCACCAAGCTCGTCACCGCGTACGATCAGCCGGCGCTCGGCGGCGTCTACAAGCTCGGCGCGAGCCGCGACGAGCACGGCGTGTGGCGCGACGCGATCAAGCTGTCGGAGCAGCCGATCAAGATCTCGAACCCCGGTATCCTACAGGTGCGGCGGCTGCGCCGCGGTGACGAATATGTCGGCGACGTGATCTTCGACGCCGAGCGCGGCCTCTCGAGCCCACTCGAGCTCCACGATATCGACGATCCACTGCGCCCGCCGCTCACGCCGGCGTTCGATACGAGCGAGGACCTGTTGCAGCCCGTGATGCGCGATGGCCAGCGCGTCGGCCCGAGGGCAACGCTCGAACACGCGCGCGCCCGCGCGGCGGCGGACCTCGCGCTGCTCACGCCGCGCACGCGGCGATTCTCGAACCCGCAGCCCTATCCGGTCGGCCTCGATCGCCGCGTTCACACGCGCAAACAAGAGCTGATCGCCAAGTCGCGAAAGCCCGGCACCCCATGACCACACCGCTCGTCTTTTCGATCGCCACGTACGACTACCTCGGCGCGAAGATCGCGGCGGCCGGCAGCTGGGAGTACGGGATGGTGCATCGCGAGGTATTTCCCGATGGCGAGCACTACTGCCGGATCGAGACCGATCCCGCGGATCGCGACGTGATCCTCGTCGGTGGCACGGTCGATGATGCTTCGACGCTCGCGCTCTACGATCTCGCGTGCGGGCTCGTGAGCAGCGGCGCGTACCGGCTCTCGATCGTGATTCCGTACTTCGGCTACTCGACGATGGAGCGCTCGACCCGCGAAGGCGAGATCGTGACCGCGAAGACCCGAGCGAGGTTGTTGTCGTCGATTCCCCTCGCGAGTCGCGGCACCCAGGTGTTCCTGCTCGATCTCCATGTCGCTTCGATCGCGCACTTTTTCGAAGGCGGCCTCCGCCCGATCCATGTCTACGCGAAGGACCTGATCATCGCTGCGGCGCGGCGCCTGGGCGGCGACGATTTCGTGCTCGCGTGCACCGATGCCGGGCGCGCCAAGTGGGTCGAGTCGCTGGCGAACGACCTCGGGGTCCAGGCCGCGTTCGTCTACAAGCGCCGGGTCTCGGGCAGCGAGACGCATGTCACCGGCGTGTCCGCGCAAGTCGCGGGCAAACGCGTCATCATCTACGACGACATGATTCGCACCGGTGGTTCGCTGATCAACTCCGCGCAGGCGTATCGCGACGCCGGCGCAGCGCGGATCGACGCGATCGCGACCCACGGGCTGTTCCCGGGCGATTCGCTGGCGCGCATTGCCGCGACCGGCCTGTTCGGTCAGGTCGCATGCACCGACAGCCATCCGCGTGCCGTCGCGCTCGCCGGCGACTATCTTCGAGTCGAGAGCACCGCAGCGCTCCTGACCGAGCATCTCAAGTCCAACCGGTAAACGTCATGAAACTCATCAAGACTGCCGTCGCGTGCGTCAACCAGACGCCGTTCGCATGGGACGAGAATTTCGCCCACTTGCGGATGGCGATCGACCACGCGCGTGCGGAAGGCGCGACCGTGTTGTGCCTGCCCGAGCTCGCGATCACCGGTTACGGCTGCGAAGACGCGTTCTTCATCGATGGCCTGCAGGACACCGCGTTCAGCCAGCTCGATGCGCTCGCCGCGCATACCGAGGGCATGGTCGTGATCGTCGGGCTGCCGATCTTTCACGAGAAGGCGCTCTACAACTGCGCTGCGCTGCTCGCCGATGGCGCGATCGTCGGCTTCTCGGCGAAACAGTTTCTCCCCGGCGATGGCGTGCACTACGAGCCGCGCTGGTTCAAGCCGTGGCCGCCGGGCCAGGTCGATGTCCTCGAGCGCACGAGCGACGACGGCACGACCCGCAAATTTCCGATCGGCGATCTGGTGTTCGAGATCGGCGATGTCCGCTTCGGGTGCGAGATCTGTGAAGACGCGTGGGTCGCGAATCGGCCGGGCATCGAGCTGTCGCTGCGCGGCGTCGACATCCTGTGCAATCCCTCGGCGAGCCACTTCGCGTTCGACAAGTTCGCGGTCCGCCAACGGTTCGTGATCGAAGGCTCGCGTGCGTTCGCCACCGCGTACCTGTACGCGAACTTGATGGGCAACGAAGCGGGCCGGATCATCTACGACGGCGGTGCGATGATCGCCTCGGGGGGCGCATTGCTCGCGCGCGGGCGCCGGTTCTCGTATGCCGATGTCGAGCTCGGAACCGCCGTGATCGATGTCGATGGCAATCGTCGCGAAGCGGCGCGGCGTGTCGGGTTTCGCCCGCGCCACGATGCCGAGCGCCTGATGGTCTCGCACCCGTTCGTGTGGCCGAAGCGCCGCCCCGAGGTGGCGCCGCCGATCGAGCGGTCGTGGGAAGACCGCACGTCGCTCAAGCAGGAAGAGTTCGGGCGCGCGGTCGCGCTCGGCCTGTGGGACTACCTGCGCAAGTCGCGCGCGCACGGCTACGTGATCTCGCTCTCGGGTGGCGCGGACTCCGCGGCATGTGCGGTGCTCGTCGCCACCGCGATCCAGCTCGCATTCGCGGAGCTCGGCGCGGGCGGAGTGCGTCAGCACGTGCCGTGGGTGGCGCGGTTGCAAGATGTCACCGACGTCAAAGGCGCGGTCGCCGCGCTCCTGTCGTGCGCCTATCAACCAACGGAGAACTCCGGCAAGGTCACGAGGCTCGCTGCCGAGGCCGTCGCAAAAGCGGTCGGCGCCGACTTTCACGTGATCGATGTCGATCCGCAGTACAAGGCGTACATCGCGTCACTCGAAAAGGCGCTCGGTCGATCGCTCGTGTGGCAGACCGATGATCTCGCGCTGCAGAACATCCAGGCGCGCGTGCGCTCGCCCTCGATCTGGATGCTCGCGAACCTGCGCAGCTCGGTCTTGATCACGACCTCGAATCGCTCCGAAGCCGCGGTCGGCTACGCGACGATGGATGGCGATACCTCCGGCGGGCTCGCGCCGCTCGGGGGAATCGATAAATCGTTTCTGCGCGATTGGTTGCGCTGGATGGAGACCAAGGGCCTCCTCGGTCTCGAGCCAATTCCGGCGCTCGGCGCGATCAACTCGCAACAACCGACCGCGGAGCTCCGTCCTGCCTCGACGACGGGCGAGGGCCAGACCGACGAAACGGACCTCATGCCGTACGATTTCCTCGAGGCGGTCGAGGACTCCGCGATTCGCGACAAGCGCACACCGGTCGAGGTGTTGCAGGAGCTATTGCCGCGTTATCCGCAATGGAAGGTCACAGAGCTCGCTGCCTGGATCGAGCGGTTCTTCCAGCGCTGGTGTCAGAACCAATGGAAGCGCGAGCGCATCGCGCCGAGCTTTCACCTCGACGATCGCAATGTCGATCCGCGATCGTGGTGTCGCTTCCCGATCCTGTCGGGGGGCTTCGACAAGGAGCTCGCCGAGATGCGGGCGTTCGTCGCGATGGACCGCGCAGGCAGGGATTAGTGTTCGAGTACGAATATCCGCGCGCCGCGCTCGCCGTCGATTGTGTCGTGTTCGGTCTCGACGAGACCGATCTCAAGGTGCTGCTGATCCAGCGTAAGCTGGCACCGTTTCAACATGCGTGGGCACTGCCCGGTGGGTTCGTGCGCCTCGACGAGGAGCTCGATGTGGCCGCGCGTCGCGAGCTCCAAGAGGAGGCGGGCGTCAGCGATGTCTATCTCGAGCAGCTCTACACGGTCGGTACGCTCGGCCGCGATCCGCGCGAGCGCGTCGTGACCGTCGCGTACTACGCGCTCGCGAAGCTCTCCGATCATCGGATCCGCGCCGCGACCGATGCGATGGGCGTCGGCTGGTTCTCGCTCGACGATCTGCCGAAGCTCGCGTTCGATCATCAAGAGATCGTCGAGCATGCGGTGCTGCGGCTCCGCGGCAAGGTCCGCTACGCTCCGATCGGCTTCGAGCTGCTGCCGCCGCGGTTCTCGTTGACCCAGCTCCAGAAGCTGTACGAGAAGGTGCTAGGCACCGGGCTCGACAAGCGCAACTTCCGCAAGAAGATGGTCGCGATGGATCTGCTCGTCGAGACCGACGAGGTCGAGCAGGGCGTTCGCCACCGCGCGGCTCGCCTGTACCGGTTCGATCGCCGCAAGTACGATCGCCTGACCAAGCAGGGCTTCGAGTTCGCGATGTAAGCTGCGCCATGCGCGCGTTGATCCTGGTCGATCTGCAGTACGATTTCATGCCTGGTGGTGCCTTGGCGGTCGTGCGGGGTGACGAGGTGGTGAAGATCGCGAACCGCGTCATGCCCCACTTCTCGACCGTGGTCGCGACGCAAGATTGGCATCCGCAGAGCCACGGCAGCTTTGCGGTCAACCATCCTGGCAAAAAGCCGTACGACCTCGGCACGCTCGGTGGCGCGCCGCAGGTGATGTGGCCCGCGCACTGCGTGCAGGGCACGCACGGCGCCGAGTTTCATGCGGACCTCGATCGCGCGCGCTTCACCGAGGTGTTTCACAAGGGCACGGATTCGAACATCGATAGCTACTCGGGCTTCTTCGACAACGGGCACGAGAAGGCGACCGGGCTGGGGGAGTGGTTGAGGTCGCGCTGGATCGAACAGGTCTACGTGCTCGGGCTCGCGACCGATTACTGCGTGAAGTTCACCGCGCTCGATGCGCGGTCGCTCGGCTTCGACGTCAAGCTGATCGAGGACGGATGCCGCGCCGTCGAGCGTCAGCCGGGCGACGGCGATCGGGCGATTTCGGAGCTCCGCGCCGCGGATATAGCGATCGTCGAGAGTGGCGCGATCGGCGCATGAACGACACCACCGTGCACGAGCGCACGGCTGGTCGCAGCTAACTCCCTGTTAAGCCGGTGGCACGCGCGATGCTCGTATCCAGGGCATGTGGCCCCTAGAACATTCGCGTTCGAATCGTGCTGGTTGGCAGGGTTTCTTCCGCCCGATCGCACCGCCTCCCGTCGAAGCGTTCGATCCGACACCGCACTCGCCTGTCCGCGACGATTCGCAGCTCGGCGCGACCGAGGACCTCGACCGCCAGCCCGACGGTGTGCCCCATATAGTGGTCGCTCAAACCGCTGCATTTACGGTCGTCTTCGCGATCCTCGTGCTCTCGCTCTTCTTCCTGAGCTCGACGGTCGCGAAGATCGGCGCCGTGCTGCTGGTCGTCATGGCGGTCCCCGTGATGGTAAAGAGGCTCAAGCAGAAGGCCGAGCGTGAGCGCGACCACGTTCACCCGTCGCGCTAACTCGTTAGTTCTGTTGCACTGAATCGCCAGGTCCGCGAGATTGCGAACCCAGTGCTTCGCTTGGTTGCCCTCTTCGGCATGCTCGCCTCGGCGGCTTGCGGCGCTCGCCAGCAGGCGATGCCCAAGACGGGCGCCGAGTATCTGGTCGGCCTGGACCTCGAGACGGTCGGCTCGAACCCGATCGACAAGTCCGAGATCTTGCCGCGGCTGGGGCTGCAGGGCGCGATCAAACGCAACGCGAACAGGATCTCTGACGACGACGACAAGACCCAGCCGACGGGCGCGATCGACGAGTACCAGCTCCAGCTCGATACGCAGCGAATCATCGGCGTGTATCAGAAGCTCGGCTACTTCGCGGTCGAGGTGAAGACGCGGATCGACAAGCAGCCGAACAGCGATGCCGCGCGGCTCGTGTTCCTGGTCGCGCCTGGCAAGCGCGCGACCGTTCACCTCGAGTTCTTCGGGATGCCGGAGAACATCGACTACAAGAAGGTCCACTCCGCGGTCGGGATCAAGGAAGGCTCCCCATACGACTACGAGCTGTTCGATGCGTCGAAGGAGCCGCTCGGCGACCTCTTGCAGGATTTCGGATTCGCACATGCGCGGCTCGAAGGCACCACGATCGCGGACAAGGCCAGGAGTCGCGCGACGATCCGCTACGTTGTCGATCCGGGGCCACGCTCGACGTTCGGCGCGGTGCTTCTGATCGGCATCGAGAAAGGCATCCTCTCGGATGCGGTGCTCGCGCGGATCGCATTCGTGCCTGGGCAACAGTTCTCGCACCAGGCGATCGTCGACACGCAAACCGCGATCTACGGCATCGGATTGTTCAGCACGGTGCGCGTCGAGCCGAACCAGGACATCAATCCGGTGGTCACGGTAAAGGTCTCGGTCACTCCGGTCACGAAGAACGAAGTAAGTGCAGGCTTGGGCGCCGGGCTCGATCCGACCGCGTACTCGGCGCGCGCGCGCTTCACGTGGACGCGCCACGGCATCATCACGCCGCTCACGACCTCGGCGCTCGACCTCCGACCGGAGTATGCATTCGAGACCGCGACGTGTGGCGGTTGGTATCGGTTTTGGAGCTGTAAGCGCGATTTCCGCGGCCGGCTCGTCGAAACGATCACGCAACAGGATCTGTTTCTGCCCGACGTGAAGGGAGATGTCGAAGGCGGCATCGACTACCTCGTGTACGAGGCGTACGCGAAGCTCGGCGCGCATATCCGGCTCGGGCTCGCGAGCCCGATCTTCACGAAGAAGCTGCAGCTGCGCGTCGGCTGGCTCTACCAGATCAATGACTTCCCTTCGATCTATGTCGACGACACGACGAAACCGCTCGGCATTCACTCAATGAATTATGTCGGGACGTATACGGGCGCCGTCGTGCTCGACCTGCGCGATCACGCGATCAACACCACGTTCGGGTTGTACGCCGAGCTCCGCGTGGCCGAGGGCACACCAGCCGCGCTCGGCAGCTACACGTATACCCAGGTCACCCCCGAGGTCCGCGGCTACCTCCCGATCGCGTCGAGGTTCGTCCTGGCGGCGCGCGCCAGGCTCGGTACGATCAGCGGCGACGTGCCAGCAACCGAGCGTTACTTCGGCGGCGGTACGTCGAGCATGCGCGGCTTCGGCGCGCGTCGGCTCTCGCCGTACGCGCCCTCGCTCTCGGATGCCACGGTCAACCTGCCGGTCGGTGGCGCGGGCTTGTTCGAGACCAGCTTCGAGCTGCGCACCCCGCCGCTGCTCACGCTCGGCGGGCTCGATCTCAACACGGTGGTGTTTCTCGATGGCGGTGACGTCACGTTCGCGGCCGCCGAGCTCGATATCTTCAACCTGCACTGGGCCGCCGGTGCGGGCCTTCGCCTCGTCACGCCGATCGGCCCGATCGGCCTCGATGTCGCGTACCGCTTGAATCGCACGAACGTCGCGCTGAACAACCCGGATCCCGGCACGCACTTCAACTTCCTTTTCGCGGTCGGTGAGGCGTTCTAGTGGCGAAGGCCCGGCGCTGGTTCAGACGGATCACGCTCGCCACGCTCGGCCTCGTGCTGCTCGTGTTCGGCGGCGTATTGATCTTCATCCACACCGATCACGGTCGCGATTTTATCCGGCGCCGAGCGGAAGGCGCCCTCTTGAACACGTTCCCGGGCGGCTTCTCGATCGGGCGGATCGAAGGCAGCTTGTTCGGGACGCTCGTGGTCGAGGATCTGCGGATCAATGCGCGTGATGGCAAGCCGATGATCGTGGTCGGTACCGCACGCGTGAAGCTCGATCTCCGCCCGCTGCTCCAGCACACCGCGCGGATCAGCCGGCTCGATCTCGAGGACGTCACGTTCGACAAGCATCCGCTGCCAGAGCCCTCGGTGCCGGAGACTCCGAGCGAATCGAGTGGTGGTCCCTCGAAGTGGGCGGTGGAAATTCCACATGCCACGGTCGTACGCGGTCACGTGGTGATCGCAGGATCGGCGGGTCCGATCGTCGATTTTCACGATCTCGATGTCGAGGCTGCGATCTCGATCGACGACGGCCTCACGATCGCGGCCCATGCGATCGGCACGCTCCAGAACAAATCGGTCGAAGCGACCGTGATGCTCGCCTACGCGGGTGAGACGCTGCTCGTGCCGCTCGCATTCGTCAAGCTGGGTGACGCTTCGCTGACGGCGCTCGCTGTCTACGCGGGCCCGCGCGTCGATGGCGTCGTGCGCGCACACCTGCCTGCCGCGACGGTCGAGGAATTCGCACACAAGGTGATTCCAGGCGATGCCGACCTCGTGATCACCGCACTCGCTGGTTCGATCGATGCCAAGGTCCAGATGGCCGGTGCGACGGTGCGCGCGCTACTCGACACCGATCTTGTCGCGAAAGCGGCGAAGGGCTTCATCGTTGCCGAGGTTCCCGATGCGACGCGGCTCGATCCTCGGGTCGCCGGTGGCGGCATCGTGACGGCATCGATCGATGCGAGCTCGGACCACCTGCGCGGCATCGTCACGGTCGAAGGTATGTACCGCGTCGACAAGGCGACGGTCGGACAGGCCGCGATCAAGGCGAAGACGCTCGTCGCGGTCGATGCTTCGCTCGCCGGTGCGTGGGTTTTCCTCGAGGCGGGATCGGACCTCGGCAATGCGCGCGCGACCGCGATCGCGGAGATCACGCGCGAGAAGGCCGAGTACGTGCTGAAGAAGTCGACGTTCATCGCGTCGGCGCGCAATGTCGGCGCACGCAAGACCGATCTCGCGGTCGGCTCGGTGACGACGGCCCTGCGCGCGAGCGGCCCGCTGTGGCCCAAGCGCGCGATCAAGATCAACGGCACGATCGGTGGCGATGCGATCCGGTTCGGTGACCTCGCCGTGCAGACCGTCGACGTCTCGCTCGCGGTCGGCAAGCAAGCCTCCGGACATCTCGAGCTCGACGGTGTGAGGAAGGGCGGCAAGCTGCTCGGCTCGGCGAGCCTCGACGTCCGCGGTTCGCTCGATCAGACCGATACGGGCAATATCATCACGATCGATCTCGACGATCACTCGATCTCGATGCCGGGCACGGCAGGCGCGGCGAGCGTTACGTGGGTGGGTGCGGGCGGCCACATCGTCGTCGATCCCGCGAAGATCACGGTCACGGGTTTCCACACCGCCAACGGTAGCGGCAAGGTCAGCGCCGATGTCACCTTTACCAAGGCGACCAAGGATCTGCGCGCGACCGTCGATGCGTCGAGCGTCGAGCTCGGCACGCTCGCTCCGCAGATCAGCGGTACGGCTGCCGCGCAACTCACGGTCGAGCGCAAGGGCGGTCGCTGGTCGGGCGGTGGACACGTCGGGGTCGGCAAGCTCACGCTGCCAAATCAGCCGGTGCTCGATATCGACGCGGATGTGAAGCTCGTGGGCCGCCATGTCGAGCTCGATGCGACGACCGTCGCCGAAGCCGGCGCGGTCGTCCTGCAAGTCGATCTCGAAGGCCCCTCGGATCTGACCGATCCGCTCGCGTGGAAGCGGCTCGACCGCCGCTCGATCACCGAGGTCGGCTTCGCGATCTCACACCTCGATCTTGCCAAGCTCGGCAAGCCGAAGCTTGTCGGAAGCGTCGACGGCAAGCTCGGCATCACGAGCACCACGGCCAGCGGTGATCTCACGATCTCGAACGTGGTGACCGACGCGGGCACGTTCGGTGGCGACATCACGCTCGCACCGAATGGTCACAACCTCGATATCGGCCTCGCCGCACGGCTCGATGGCACGGAGGTGGTCGATGGCGTCGCGACCGTCGCCCTGCCGCTCCATCCGTTCGATCCGGCGGGCTGGTCCGCGCTCGGCGAGCGCCTGCTCAAGAGCGCCAAGATCAAGGTGAAGCCGATCGATGTCGACCCGGCGCTGCTCGCCAAGTTCAAGATCCACGCGCCGTATCATGGCAGGTTGGAGGCTTCGATCACCGCCGAAGAAGGCGCGGGTTCGGTGACGGTGCAGGCGAACGTGCACGGGCTCTCGGGCGGCATCATCAAGCAGCCGATCGAGGTCGCGGCGACCGCGACGCTCGACGAGCACACCGGTCTCGTGGCAGGCACGACGGTCTCGGTCGGCAATCAGGATCTCGTCAAGCTCAGCATCGATACGCCGGTCACGCTCGACAAGCTCGCGACGCTGAAGACCGAGCAGCTGCACGGCTTGATCGAGTTCCCCGATGCGAACGCGAAGGATCTCGTCGCGGTGATCGGGCGCGGCGATGTCACCGGCGGCACGTTGACCGGTAACATCAAGATCGAAGGGACGATCGGCAAGCCGACCGCGGTGGTCGACCTGAGGCT
The DNA here is from genome assembly GCA_043759355.1 of Kofleriaceae bacterium. Classification (GTDB taxonomy): domain Bacteria; phylum Myxococcota_A; class Polyangia; order Haliangiales; family Haliangiaceae; genus JABFXX01. The sequence goes on along the minus strand of JAYVLQ010000029.1, from coordinate 2,176 downwards.
TGCAAAGATCACCATTCCAGCGAGCCTCGCCGGTCGCAAGCCCGCGCTGCTCGAGAGCCTCGGGGTCGCGGCGACCTGGGATGGCCAGATCGCGGACCTCACTATCTCTGGCCTCGAAGCCAAGGGCAGCACGCTCGAGATCAAGGTGCACGGCGATCCGCGTCATCGCGAAGCGGTGACTGCCTCGATCGATGCGACGAAGTTCGATCTCGCGCCGGTCACCGCCTTCGGTACGGGCGCGAGCTCCGCGGCGCGCGGTACGATCGACGCTCACCTCAAGTTGAACGGTATCGATCCCGATACGGGTGACGCCTCCGGTACGTTGAACGTGACGAACGGAAGGTTCCCGCTGTCGGCCTTGCTCGGTACGTTGCGCTCGATCAATGCGCAGATCGAGATCGCGAATCACCAGGTCAAGGTCAAGAAGTTCGACGCGAAGCTCGGTCAGGGCGTCATCACCGCGACCGCGAGGGCGGAGCTCGATGGCTCGGTGCCGAGAAAGTTCCACGCCGATGCCACGGTCAAGGACGTCTCGCTCGTGCGGGCCTTCGAGCCCAAGATCAGTGCGGACGTAAAGATCGATCTCGACAATGGCGGCGGCCAATGGACGGGCACCATCGATCTCAACAAGGCGAGCGTCGACATTTTGAAGTCCGGCGGCGTCAAGCTGCTCGACGCCTCGGCACCGGGCGACCTGGTGTTCGTCGACGACGCCAATCACGATCAGATCACGCTGGGTGCGCGCGAGCCGCCGGCCCGGCCGTGGCTCGTCTCGCATGTCAAGATCCATCCAGCCGCTGTCCGGGTGATCCAGGATCAGTTCCAGGTCCGCGGCTCGGCAAACGGCAACCTCGAGCTCTCGCTCGGCCAGGGCTCCGTCGGTCTCGACGGCATGGTCGAAGTAACGCGCGCAGATATCGCTCTGCTCGGCACACGCTCGATCCTCGAGATCGGGCAGGTGATCTTCGACGGCACGACAGATCCGCTGCTCAACGTACGCGTGATCCGCGAGCTCGAATCGCTGACCGTGACTGCACAGGTCTCGGGGCGCGCGAGCTCGCCGGAGCTTACGATGACGAGTGACTCCGGCACGTACACCCAGGGCGAGCTGTATTCGATGTTCATCGGCGGTCAGACCTCCGGCAGCCAGGCTGGTGGCAATGCGGCGCAAGCCGGCGAGGCCGCGGGCGCGGGCTACGCCTCCTCCGTGTTGACCTCGACGTTTCGCAAGCTCGCGCAGCGCGCGTTCAAGGTCGATCTCCGCCTCGACTTCAACTACGAGGTCGGCACCGCGACCTCGAGCGACGCTATCCGCGTCGGCTACTGGTACAACTCGCGCATCTTCATCGCCGGGCGCAGCCACTACGCAGCGCGCGTCGACGAGAACTCGAACGAGGTGTTGCTCGAGTATCACTTGCGCGGCAACTCGCTGATCCAGGCGACCGCCGGCGATCGTGGCTACGATGGCGTCGACTACGTGAAACGCTGGCACTGGTAGGAGCTGCTATAAACCGCGCTCATCTACGCGACCGGATCGATTCGGTCGATCGCCAGATCATCGCGTTGCTCGCCGAGCGCAATGAGATCGTCGAACGGGTCGCGCTCGCGAAGCTGGAAGCCGCATCTCCATTTCGCGATCGCCTCGGCCGCCGCGGCGAAGACCTACGGCCTCGCGATCCTCGCGACCGGTATCCAGACCTCTGCCGACAACGCGACGCGCTTCGTCGAGCTTGCGTTGCGCCCCGCACCCGTGGCCGCCGATGCGCCGGCGAAGACGTCTCTGCTCGTCGCGCTCGCAGACCCCGGCGCGCTCGGCGAGATCCTGATGCGATTTGCGTCACGCGGGCTGTCGCTCACGAAGCTCGAGTCGCGGCCGATTCCCAACGTCCCGTTTACGTATCGGTTTTACATCGACGTACTCGGTCACGCCTCGAGCGCGGCGTTTGTGCCAGGCGCTCGCCGAGAACGCGGGGTTGATCACGGAATTGCGAATCCTCGGGACGTACGCGTCCGAACAGAGGTAGATTCAGAAGATGCGGGTGACCTTGCTAGCGCTGTGCGTGGCGGGCTGTAGCTTCCATCCCGGCGCGGCTTCGACCGATGGCGGCGGTGATGATGGTGGTGACGACGCGAGTGGCAGTGGCAGTGGCAGTGGCAGTGGCAGTGGCAGTGGCAG
>JAYVLQ010000028.1:0-64548 GCA_043759355.1 Kofleriaceae bacterium | reverse complement strand
GATGCTCTGCTCGCAGCCCTCGAACGTGCGGGGGTGCGGCCGGGTAGGTCACAGGTGCCGGTGGGGGGTGGGCAATGAGTCGAGTCTTGATCGTGGATGACAACCCGACCAATCTCAAGTTAGTGTCGTTTGTTGTAAAGGCGCATGGCTACGAGGTCACCACCGCGGCTGATGCGGCGGCTGCTGTCGCGTCGATCCATAGCCATCGCCCCACGGTGATCCTCATGGACCTCCAGCTTCCGGGCATCGATGGTCTCGAGCTCACCCGGCGCCTCAAGGCCGATCCTGCGACTCGTCAGATTCCGGTGGTCGCGGTCACCGCCTACGCGATGAAGGGTGACCACGAGAAGGCGCTCGCCGCTGGTTGCGACGATTACGTGACCAAGCCGATCGACACGCGCACGCTACCTGCCGTGATCGCGCGGCACGTGGCTCGCTCCGAGAGACCTTCGTGAGCTCCGGACACAAGATCATGGTCGTCGATGACAACTCGGCGACGCGGCGAATGGTCCGCAACGCACTTGTTCGCAACGGTCACGAGGTCATCGAAGCGCCCGACGGCAAGACCGCACGCGAGCTGATGGCCTCGGAGAAACCGCGCGTGGTGCTCCAGGATCTGATGTTGCCCGACGCCGATGGCTTCGTGCTCGTCGGCGAGTTGCGCCGCATCGCCTCGACCGAGGTCTCGATCCTCGCGTTCTCCGGCTTCGTTTCGAAGCTCGATGAAGCGCGGGTCTCGCACGTCGGCTTCGACGACATCATTCCAAAACCGATCGCGCCGTCGCGCTTGGTCCCGCTGATCGAGTCTCATCTGCCGCTCTCGGTCAACACGTCGGAGAAGTTCGGGCGCAATCGTCGCCTCGTAATCGCCGATGACGATCCGATCCAGTTGAAGCTTGCTGCGTTCCGCCTCGCGCGGCTCGGCTTCGAGGTTGAATCAGTGAGCGACGGTGCCTCCGCGCTCGCTGCGATCCGCCGCCGGCCACCCGATGCCGTGGTCTCCGACGTGATGATGCCGGAGCTCGATGGTTTCGGCCTCGCGATGGCGCTGCGCCAGGATCCCGAGCTCCGCAGCGTGCCGCTCGTGCTCGTGACCTCGAGCTACATCGAATCTTCGGATCGCACGCTCGCTCGTCGCGCGGGTGCGAATGATCTCGTACTGCGCACGCCGGATCTGACTGCGCTGATCGATGTCCTGCGCGATACGTTGATCGAGAAGCCGGGCGACGTGCCGACGCCGTCTCCGGATCTGTTGCCGGAGCTCGAGCGCGAGCGCAACCGCCGCGTCTTCCGCCAGCTCGAGCGTCAGGTGATGCTCAACACCGGGCTCGCAAAGCGGTGCAGCTCGCTCGCTTCGGAGCTCACGGTGCTCACCGGCATCGCCGAGGCCGTGCTGCGCAATCGCGATGTCGATGTCGCGCTCGACGAAGCGATCGCGAGTTGTTTCGACGCCGGTGGCGTCTCGTACGGTGCGCTGTATCTGGTGGAAGGCGAAGCGCTCCGCGTGCGCACGCTCGGCGCGGAAGTCCCGGTCAAAAAGCCGATCGCGACGTTCTTCGATCGCGAAGAACAGCTTCGCAACGTGATTCGCACCGGTTCGACGCTCTACATCACGAACGGTGCCGATGCCGATTCGCTGACGTTGCTGGATGATGCGAACGGTCGCGCCGTGCTGATCGTTCCGCTGTCGAATACGGCGGGCCCGCTCGGAGCGTTGATGATGGTGTCGCGCGAGCGAGATCTCGACGAAGCCGACTGGCGCGTCTTCGCGCAGGGCGTCGGCACGCAGATCAGCCAGGTGCTCACGCTCGCACGCGCGTACTCCGCTCTCGAGGCCGCCGAACAAAAGGCCGAGGAGCACGCTGCCGTGCTCGAAGCCGTGGTCGAGAGCGCACCGGATACCGTAATGCAGCTCGATCTCGAAGGCACGATCGGGTTCATGAATCGGGTCGACCCACCGAACACGATCGAGCAGTTGCTCGGCGCGAACTGGTTCGAACGGATCAGCCCGGAGCAGCGAGCGAAGGCTCGCGCCGCGTTCGACAGCGTGATCAAGCATGGCAAGCCTGTCGAGCTCGAGCTCAACGTGTTGCGCTCGGAGAACCACGTCGGGTGGTTCGCGATCCGCATGGGCGTCGTCAAGAACAAGGACAAGGTCGCGACCGGTGTCGTGATCGTCGCTCGCGATGTCACCGAGAAGAAGCAGACCGAGATGCAGCTCATGCTCGCTGATCGGATGGCCTCGGTCGGGACGCTCGCCGCGGGCGTCGCTCACGAGATCAATAACCCGCTCGCGGCCGTGATCGCGAACCTCGATATGGCGGAGCAAGACATCCTCGCGCTCGGCAACCGGGTCGAGTTACCGCCCGATCTGGTCGAAGAGATTCACGATGCTCGGATGTCCGCCGATCGCGTGCGCGAGATCGTGCGCGACCTCAAGGTGTTCTCGCGCGCTCAAGAAGATCGCCGCGGCGCGGTCGACGTCAAGAAGGTGCTCGAGTCGACGCTGCGCATGGCGCAGAACGAGATCCGACATCGCGCGAAGGTCGAGAAGATTTACGGCGATGTCCCGCGCGTCGATGCCAACGAAGGCCGGCTCGGTCAGGTGTTCCTCAATCTGATCGTCAACGCGGTCCAGGCGATCCCCGAAGGTAACTACGACAAACACAAGATCAAGATCGTCACCGCGATCGAAGGTGACAACGTCTTGATCACGGTCTCGGACACCGGCATGGGTATTCCGCCGGAAGTCCAGCGCCGGTTGTTCACGCCGTTCTTCACGACCAAGCCGGCCGGCGTCGGTACCGGGCTCGGCCTCGCGATCTCGCACCGCATCGTCAGCGGTCTCGGCGGCAATCTCGATTTCGTGACCGAGGTCGGCAAGGGCACCACGTTCCGCGTGCGGCTCCCGATAGCATCAGCGCAGCTCGCGCCGATCACCGAGAAGATTCCGCTGCAGATGAAGGTGCTGCGCCGTGGTCGCGTCCTCGTGATCGACGACGAGGACGCGCTGGTCCAAGCGATCCGCCGCTACATGTCGCAAGACCACGAGGTCGACGGCACGACCAGCGCCCGTCACGCGATCGAGATGCTAGCGCGCGGCGAACGCTACGACGCGATCGTGTGCGATCTGATGATGCCGCAGATCACCGGCATGGACGTCTACGCGGCGGTCTTGAAGCTCGATCCATTGCTCGCCGAGAAGATGATCTTTGTGACCGGTGGTGCGTTTACCGAGACCGCGCGGAACTTCCTCGATACGCTACCGCCGGGCCGGCATATCGAGAAGCCGTTCGACCTCAAGTCCCTCCGTGCGCTAATCAACGAGAAGATGACATAGTCCCCGTGTGGACTTCGACTACCTGATCGTCGGCAGCGGGTTTGGCGGCAGCGTTTCGGCGCTGCGGCTCGCCGAGAAGGGCTACAGCGTCGGCGTCGTCGAGATGGGCAAGCGGTGGAACGCGGAAGACTTTCCGAAGACCACCTGGAACCTGTGGCGCTGGATCTGGCGGCCGGGGCTCGGGCTCAAGGGCTTTTACAACATGCGGCCGTTCAAGCATGTCGTGATCCTGTGCGGCAACGCGGTCGGCGGCGGCTCGGTCACCTACGCGAATACGCTGCTCTCGCCGCCCACGACCGTGTGGGAAGAGGGTTCGTGGAAGGGGCTTGCCAACTGGGCCGCCGAGATGCCGGCCCACTTCGCGACCGCACGCCGGATGCTCGGCGTCACCGAGAACAAGATCCTAGGCGACGCGGATCGCGTGTTGAAGCAGATGGCCGAGAGCGCCGGGATCGGCGATTCGTTCTACAAGACCGATGTCGGCGTGTACTTCGGCAAGGCTGGCGTCAAAGCGCCAGATCCGTTCTTCGGTGGCGAAGGGCCGGAGCGCACGGGCTGCATCGGCTGTGGTGGCTGCATGGTGGGCTGCCGCCACGGTGCGAAGAACACGCTCGACCTCAACTACCTCTATCTGGCGGAGAAGCGCGGCGCTCGCGTGATCGCCGAGACCCGCGTGACCGAGCTCGTGCCGATCGAAGGCGGCGAGAGTGGGTACGAGGTCCACGTCGAGAGCTCGACCTCGCGGTTTGACAAGCAGCGGCGCGTGCTGCGCGCGAAACACGTCGTGCTCGCAGCCTCGGCGCTCGGCACGATGGATCTGTTGATGCGCAACCGCGAGCACCTGCCGAAGCTGTCATCGGCGCTCGGCTCGGATGTCCGCACGAATGCCGAATCGCTGATCGGCGTGCGGTTTCCGGGCAAGCGGTTCGACATGTCGAAGGGCATCGCGATCGGCTCCGGTATCTACCTCGATCAGTTCACGCACATCGAGGCGACGCGCTACTCGGAAGGCTCCGACGTGCTGGGCCTCCTCGCGACGATGCTGGTCAACGGCAAGGGTTGGAAGCGAATCGCGGCGTGGATCGGTGCGGCATTTCGCCATCCGATCAAGTTCTTCCGCGCCTCCTTACCGTTCGGGTTCGCGCGTCAGACGCTGATCTTTCTCGTGATGCAAACGATCGATGCGACGTTGAAGTTCCGCTTGCAGCGCAAGTGGTACTGGCCATTCACGAAGCTCCTGACGAGCCATGGCCAGCGCATCCCGACGAACATTCCTCACGCGAACGCGTTCGCGGAGAAAGCCGCAGCGAAAATGGGCGGCATCGCGATCACGTCGAGCACCGAGATCCTGTTCGATCTGCCGATGACCGCGCATTGCATCGGTGGCTGCGTGATGGGCAAGGATGCCGACGCTGGGGTGATCGACGCGCAACATCGGGTCTATGGCTATCCGAATCTCTACGTCGTCGACGGCTCTGCGGTCGGCGCGAACCTCGGCGTCAATCCCAGCCTCACGATCACAGCCCTCGCCGAGCGCGCGATGTCGTTTATTCCTCAGAAGGCTCAGGCAGAACCCGTCGTGACTGAGCGGCGGTAGCGTGCGCTTGGCGTGCTCCATCAGCTCCGCGAGCTCCTTCGCGGGTTCTCCAGGCGAAGCGCACGGCTCCTCGAGGAGCACGATCGCAAGTGGCGCTCTCTCCTCGTGCAGTTGTTGCCGAGAGATTTGGCCGAGGCCTTCGGGGCGCACGCTCGTCAGTCGCTTGGTCTAGTTGCTCGTGAACACGTACTCGTGCTGGCCATCGTGGATGGTCAGCGTGGGCTTGCTGCTCGCTTCACCGGCGAGAAAATCGAAGCCGATCACGCCCGGCTGGATCGTCGAGAATGTCGTCGTACCATCCGGGTTCGGTTGCGACGAGACTTCGCTCTTGAACTCGCCAAAGTCGAACATCGTCTTCGCACCGGCGTGGGTCACCTTGATGTCGCCGAGCGCCGCGTTCTTGTAGTGAAGGGCGAGCTTCTTGGCCTGTGCCGCATCGGCGGGCACCGCGAGCAGCTTGCGACCGGCGGCGAGGTCGGTGAAGTAGTTCTTCGCTCCGGTCGCGATGTTCTCGTCGGCTTCCGGCTTGCCGTCGTAGAGCAACTCGAGCAGCTTGCGCTGGAACTGATTGCGGACCGAAGGGCCGAGGTCGCCGTTCGTGAGGATCACGGCGCCGACCTTCGCCTCGGGGATCCACATCATGTCGCTGTGGTAGCCGATGAGGTCACCACCGTGATCGATCACGGTGACGTCATACTTGGTGTGAATGAACAGCCCCATGCCGTAGTGGCCATCGGCGCCGACCGCCACGCCTGGCGCGCGGCGCGCGAACAGCGCGTCCTTCGAAACGTAGTCCTTGCCGTCCGGCAGCTTGCCTTCGGCGAGCTCCATCGCGACGTACTTCAGGAGGTCATCGACGTTGCTCCACGCTCCACCTGCCGGGCGCGCCGAGATGATCGAGTAGTTCTCATCCATTGCATCGCGTGCGGGGTGGCCGTCGATGTCGATGCCGTGGGGCATCGCGTGATTCGCACGTAGCGCCTTCGCGTAGTCGAACGTCGTCGCCTTCATCCCCAGCGGATCGAAGACGAGCGTCTGCATCGCCTTGTCGTACGCCGTGCCGAGCTCGAGCTTCGGATACGCGGCGTGCGCGCCGGTGTAACCACCCGCCGCTGCCATGAGGTTGGAGTACTGGAAGAGCTCGCCAAACTTCGAGGTCGGCACCATCGTCCCCAGCGAGGTCAGCACCGTCTCCGGCGTCGAGCCCTTCCACTCCATCAGCCATTCGAGATCCTGACGCGGCATGCCCGTGCACGCACAGATCAGATGCTTGATCTGGATCTGCTTGGTCACGGCGTCGCTGCCGAGCTTGAACGTCGGCAACACATCGGTGACCGCGGTCTCCCACGTGAACTTCTTCGCGTCGACGAGCTTCGCGAGCATCAACGTCGTCAGCGATTTCGTGTTCGACGCGATCATGTACAGCGTCTTGGCGTCGACCGGCTCCTTCTTGCCGAGCTCGCGCACGCCCAGGCCACCGGCGAAGATCGTCTTGCCATCCTGGATCACGCCGAACGACACACCCGGCACGCCGGTCGCTTTCTCCGCGTCGGCGACGAACTTCTTCAACGACTCGAGCTTCGCCGCGTCGAGCTTCGCCGCGGGCTTACCCTTGAACGATTCGCCCGTGTAGCCCTTCGGATAGAGGTGGTTGAAGATCTTGCCGATCTGACCACCGCGCTTCTCGCTGGTCGCTTCCTTGAAGTCGACGAGCGTCACGAACCAGCGGTTGTTCGCGGACATCGCACCTGCCTGGATGATCAGCTTCTCGGCCGGCGAGGTTTGATAGCCGAACGAGCGCGCCTTCTGCCAACCATCGCGGTCGGGTGCATCGGTGGTCGTGAGCAGTGGCCACTTCGCATCGGGCTTGTAGGCCTTCCAGCCCAGGTCGCGCGCAGCCTCGGGCGTCGCGGCGCTGACGTTCACGAACGCGACGTGCGAGTCGCCTTCCGGCGCGGTCAACACGGTCATCGCTTCGAACGTGGTGACCTTCCAGCCCGCGGGCACGATGAACGTGTTGCCGTCGCCATCGGTCCACGGCGTGTCCTCGACGACGGTCTTGACGAGCGGCGCCGCGGCCACCGGTCGATCCGCCGGCGGAGGCGTCGTGAGAACCGGAGCCGGAGCGGAGAGCTCGCTGACCGGCTTGGCCGGCGACGAACATCCTGCCGCGAATAACACCGCACACCAGAGGCTTCGCATATACGCAGCAACCTAGAACATGACCCTCGCGCTTGTCACCGCGCGACAGCGGGCGACGCCGATGCGACACCTGCGACAGATCCAGCGGCCGCTTCTTTTTCGGAGACGTGGAGCGTGAGCACCGGCACCAGCGAGCTCCGCACGACCTTTTCGGTGACCGATCCGAGCAGCCACCGCGCGACGCCACTCCGGCCGTGGGTGGTCATGACGATCAGGTCCGCGCCGAGCTCCTTCGCCGTCTCGTTGATGATGTCGACCGGATCGCCGCTCTTGAGGACCGGCTTACCGAAGGTGCCGCGATGCTTGTTGCGCTCGATCAGCGCCTCGAGCCCGTGCAAGTTATCGGCAAGCATCCCATCCACCACCGAGCCGGTCATCGCGACGCCGAGCTCGGGTACCCCTAGCGCCGGGATCGTGATCGCGGAGACGAGGTGGATGCGTGCCCCGAACGGGCGCGCCAGATCGCATGCGTAGTCGAGCGCTTCGTCGGCGCCCGATCCCAGATCGGTCGGAACGAGGATGATTTTGGGGGTCACCAACCGTGGTGATTCATGATTTGGGCCATCTGCCCCGTCGGGGCGAGGGATACGGTAGAACTCTTGGCGGCATGAAGCTCACCCGGAAGTTCATCGCAGCGCTGGTGGTCGGAGTGGCCATCGTCGCGTTGATCCAGGGGTTCTTCGATTATCGTCGTGAACGCGAAGTCTTCGACAAGCAGATGCGCGCCGAGGCAACCGCGCTCGGGCGTGCGCTCGCGCGCGGCATGGCCGAGGTCTGGGCCCGCGACGGTGAAGCGACCGCCCGCGAGTTCTTGCTGATGGCCTCTAGCAAGAGCGAGTTCATCAAGGCGCGCTGGGTCTGGCTCGACGCGCGCACCGATCCGCCGCATGCCTCGAAAGATGCGCTCGCGCCGATGACTCAAGGCCAGGTCGTCACGATCAAGGACCAGGAGTCGAACGCGCTGCTCACGTACATCCCGGTCGAGGTTCCGCATCCGCCGCCGGTCGTGCAGAGCCACGAGACTACCTACGAGCGGCGCGAAGGCGGCATCGAGATCGCGCAGAACCTGGCCGACCTGGACAAGTACACCGCAGATTCGCTGCGCAACCAGATCTTTGGTTCGGTCAGCCAGGTCGTCGTCGCGACCGTGCTCGCGCTCGTGCTCGGCATGGTGTTCATCGGGCGACCCGTCTCGCAGCTCGCCGCCAAGGCGAGACGGGTAGGGACCGGCGATCTCACGGGGCCGCTCGCGCTCAAGCAGCGCGACGAGCTCGGCGAGCTGGCGACCGAGATCAACCTGATGTGCGATCGCCTGGGTGACGAGCGCCTCGCGCGCGAACAAGCGACCGATCAATTGCGTCACGCCGATCGGCTCACCACGGTCGGCAAGCTCGCCTCCGGCATCGCGCACGAGCTGGGCACGCCGCTCAATGTCGTTTCGGGCCGGGCGCGGTTGATCCGCGATGGTGAGGTCGATGGCATCGAGGCGATCGATTCGGCGCGCATCGTCGCCGAGCAAGCGGATCGCATGATCGCGATGATCCGCCAGCTGCTCGATTTCGCGCGGCCTCGTGCGCTCCAGAAGACGCCCGTCAACCTGACCACGCTCGCCTCGCGAGTCGCGGAGCTCGTCGCCACGATCTCGAAGACCGCGCACGTCGAGATCGCGGTGCCCGCCCACGACGATGCCCTGCGCGTCGAAGCCGATGATGGTCAGCTCAACCAGGTGCTGATCAACCTGGTCGTCAACGCGATCCAGGCGACGCCGAGGGGCGGTCGCGTCACGATCAAAGCGGCGCGCGTGGCGCATTCCGCCCCGCCGTATGTCGAGAGCAGCAAGAAGGAGTGGCTCGCCGTCTCGATCGCGGATACGGGTATCGGTATGGACGACGAGACCCGCAAGCGGATCTTCGAACCGTTTTTCACGACCAAGGAGGTCGGCGATGGCACCGGGCTCGGTCTCTCGGTGACGTGGGGCATCGTGCGCGAGCACGGTGGATGGATCGATGTGGAATCTGCACCTGGTAAGGGTGCAACCTTCACGGTGTACTTGCCGCTGGGTGTCGTATGACCGCGCAAACAAAGATCTTCGTCATCGACGACGAAAAGGAAATGGTCGAGCTCGTCCAGCTCGGCCTCAAGAAGCGCGGCTTCGTGGTCGTGCCGTTCTCGAACGGTGCCGATGCACTGGCCGGGCTCACCGAGCACGATGTCGATGTCGTCGTCACCGATCTCAACATGAAGGGCATGACTGGCCTCGAGCTGTGTCAGACGCTCGTCGCCGATCGCCCGGACTTGCCGGTGATCGTGCTCACCGCCTTCGGGAGCTTCGAGACCGCGGTCGGCGCGATCCGCGCGGGCGCGTACGATTTCGTCACGAAGCCCGTCGAGATCGAAGCGCTCGCGATCGCGATCCGTCGCGCTGCGGAGCGCCGCCGTCTCTCGGGCGAAGTGAAGCGGTTGCGCGAAGTGGTCGCGAGCACGCGCGGTCGTGGTGATCTCGTCGGCGCGAGCCCGGTCATGCAGACCACGTACACGTTGATCGATCAGGTCAGCGCGACCGATGCCACGGTGTTGATCACCGGCGAGAGCGGCACGGGTAAAGAAGTGGTCGCGCGCGAGGTCCACAATCGCTCGCGGCGCAAGGACGCACCGTTCGTCGCGATCAACTGCGCGGCGGTGCCCGAGGCGCTCCTCGAGAGCGAGTTGTTCGGTCACGCGAAGGGCGCGTTCACCGATGCGAAGCAATCGCGCCAGGGCCTGTTCGCACAAGCGCAGGGCGGCACGCTGTTTCTCGACGAGATTGGCGAGATGGCGATCTCGATGCAGCCCAAGGTGTTGCGCGCGATTCAAGAGCGAAAGATCAGGCCGGTCGGAGGCGAGAGCGAAATCTCCATCGACGTTCGCCTGATCACCGCGACCAATCGCGACCTCGAAGAGATGGTCGAGGCCAAGGCGTTCCGCGAAGATCTCTATTACCGGATCAACGTCATCCATATCCCGTTGCCGCCGCTGCGCGCGCGCGGTGGGGACGTGCTGTTGCTCGCGCAGCACATGCTGCGTCAGTACGCAGCGCTGTTCGACAAGAAGGTCATGGGGCTCTCCCCCGCCGCGGCCGAACGCCTGGTCGGCTACGACTGGCCGGGCAACGTGCGCGAGCTCGGTAATTGTCTCGAGCGCGCGGTCGCGCTCGCACACTTCGACGAGATCCAGGTCGACGACTTGCCCGACAAGATCCGTAATCGCTCGTCGCCGCGCGCCACGAACATCAACTCGAACGAGTTGCCGGAGCTGCTCACGCTCGAAGAGATCGAGCGCCGCCACACGCTGCGCGTACTCGAAGCTTGCAAAAACAATCGCACCGATGCGGCGAAGATCCTCGGCCTCGATCGCAAAACGCTCTATCGCAAGCTGCTGCGGTGGGGCATGAACGATTGACTGACGGCATCGACTAGCTGAACTGGTAGTAGAGCAAATCGCCCCAGCGCGTTAGCGTGTCGCGATGCGGTTCGCGATTCGCGCAGCGAAGCTCGCCGATGCAGCGGGCATCGCGCGCGTCCACAACGACAGCTGGCAGGTCAGCTATCGCGGCATCCTGCCGGCAACCGTACTCGACAAGATCGATGTCGGGCAGCGGCTCGCGTCGCGCGAGCGGATCTTGCGTGCACGCGTGGGCTTGAACCTGGTCGCGTACGACTGCACGCACGGCGACATCGTGGGGTTCTGTGACGCAGGTCGCGCGCGGGGAGAAACGCGGATCGATGGCGAGGTCTATGCGATCTACTTCGCGCATCACGCGAAGCGCCACGGCCTCGGCACCGAGATGTTCGAGCGCACGCGCGATTGGATGGAGGCGCAGGGCATGCACTCGATGATCGTGTGGGTGCTCGCGAACAACCCGCACGCGCGTCGCTTCTATGAAGTGGCCGGTGGGCGCGCCGATCGCGCCAAGCAGACTCACGTCGGCGGGTTCCCCGTGACCGAACAAGCGTACGTGTGGGACCGGATTTGAGGTCCAGTTCGCTCCACTCTCCTGAGGCGCCCCGACCACGGGGTCTAATGCCCGACGTGGCTTTCGGCCCTCGTAATTCACAGGCCAACTACCTGAAATTCGGACATCGTGACGGCACATCGGCTGCACAAGGGAATGCTCGTTCCCGAACGACGCTTTCAACAACTTCCCAGGATCCAGGAGATCTCTATGCGTAATTTCATCAAGGCCGCTGCCCTCGTTTCGTTCCTCGTCCCCGCCATCTCGTTCGCTGACGCCCCGAAGAAGGACGCGCCGGCGGCCGACATGAAGAAGGACGACAGCAAGACCGCGCCCGCCACGGACGCGAAGAAGGACACCGCGGCCGCGAAGAAGGATGCAAAGACCCCGGCGAAAAAGGAAGTCGCTCCCAAGAAGGAAGTCGCTCCCAAGAAGGAAGTCGCTCCCACCAAGTAATCACTCGATTACTTTCGTACGCGCCACGCACCCTCGGGCTCGTGGCGTTTTGCGTTTCGGTTAGCGCTCCAAAACGATCGGCAACGTCACGCGGCTCGTGCCGCGCTGCTTGCCGAACTGCCACGTGGCGATCGTTCTCTTGAGCCGCGCGATCAGGCGCACGCGCTCGCGTTCATCGGCGCTCGGTACGCGGGTCGTATCGGACAGCACGCGGACCTGCTGCGTGTGCCCCGCGCGATCCACGTCGAACGCGAACGCGATCATGCCCGCGAGCGGCAGCGTGGTCGTGCCGAGCACCCGGCCGAGATCTTCGGTACGATCCGAGAGCGCCTGCACGCGCAGCGGGCCGTCGATGAACGGGCGTGGCTGCACGAACCAGCCGTGGATCACGAGCCGACCCTCGCGTGGATCGCGCGTCCCGGTCACTTCGCGTACTCCGTGCGGGATGCGCGGATCGAACACGGTGAGCCGACCGAACGTTGGCTCGATCGTGCGGATGAGGTCGGGCTCTTCGATCGATTGCTCGGATCGAAAATCGGCCCAGTAGTCGAGCACGTCGTCGCGCAGCAACATGGTCTCGCCACCGCGAAATGTCCGCGTGCGCCAGTTCGTGAGGGAGTACACGAAGGCGAACGGACCGTGTGGAAGATCACCGTGAAAATCCTGGCGGCACCCGTCGACGTAACACGACAGCCACGGCGGCGAGATATCGTGACAGCCGAGCGTCTCGCGGCCCCACGCGACGAGGCGGCGATGAAACGCCTCGTAGATGCCCTTGGGGAAGTATGTCCACGCGGGCGTACGCAGCGCCGTGTACTGGCCTGGCACGTGCCACCAATCCCAGACAAACCGGTCGCTGCGGGTGCTGCGCGGCTCCTCGAAGCGCTCGTCGAACACCTGGCGCAGGAGCGGCGCTTCACGCGCGAAGTTGTCGACCGTGAGGACGGAGCGGCTCCGGTGGCTCGACGAGTGGCGCGGCATCAGCAAATGATTTGCGGTAGGGCGGTGACGATCGCGAGCAGCACCTGCGAGAGCAGCTCGCGCAGCTCTTCGCGCGTGAGCTTGGGATCCGCGCACCAATCGATCGTGGCGTGCTCGACAAAGCCGATCCACCCGCGCATCGCGATCTCGAACTTCGGATTACCCGCGAGGGCAGGGCGGAATGGTGAGCCTTCGAGAAAGCGCTCGCTCAACCGGCGGCGCACGCCCTCGATCACGCCGGCGACCTCGGGATCCGAACCGATGCCACCGCGCATGAGCGAGACGAACGCGCGCGCGTGCTGCGAGATGTGATCGAGATACGCATCGAGCCCGGCGCGCACGCGATCTGCGGGAGGCAGATCGACTGGCACCGCATTCACGCGATCGACGAGCTCGTCCGCGATCTCGCGCAGCCCCGCGACATAGAGGTCTCGCTTGGTCGGGAAGTAGTGATAGAGCAGACCCTTCGAGATCTTCGCTTCCCGCGCGAGGTCGTCGATCGAGACATCGTCGTACGAGCGATCCGAGAACGACTTCTTCGCGAGCAGGAGTAACTGGGCGCGGCGCGCATCGTTGTCGAGGCGCACGCGTGGACGACGGCCCTTCGGGGCGATCTTGGGCCCTGCGGGGCGGCGTAGTGCGCGACGAACCGGTGGCACATCGTCACTATACATGATGGCTATTGACTCAGGGTCAATAAGGATTACCCTGAGGGTATGGCGATCCCGATTCCGCGCGACCCCAAGATCGATTTCGCGGACGTCCCTCGACACTGGATGGGCAACAACCCCGTCGCGACCGCGGTCACGAACGGGATCAATTTGCTGTTTCCGCATGGCGAACGGTTCTTCGTTCGTTCGGTCCATCACTACGCGAAAGACATCAAGAATCTCGAGCTCCGGGCGCAGGTCAAGGCCTTCTTCAGGCAAGAGGGCCACCACTCGTCGGCGCACGATGACTTCAACGAGATCCTGCGCAAGCAAGGTTTCGAGATCGACACGTTCCTCGAACGCTACGCGAAGATCTCGCTCTGGCTCGAAGGCAAGCTCGGCCCCAAGCTCAACCTCGCGGGCACGGCCGCTGCCGAGCACTTCACCGCGATCATGGCAGAGGGCGGGTTCGCGAGCGGCATGTTCGATCTCATGGATCCCACGATGCAGAAGCTGCTCGCGTGGCACGCCGCCGAGGAGATCGAGCACAAGGCGGTCGCGTTCGACGTCTTGCAAGAGGTCGATGATTCGTACGCGTTGCGCATCGCGGGTTTGGCCTACGCGACGACGCTGTTGTCGAGCTTTTGGGTCTGGAGCATGCTCGGCCTGCTTCGTCAGGAGAAGCTCGGGCTGCGCGGCATCCGCACGCACCTCAGGCGGATGCAGGTGAAGAAGTCCGAGCGCAACGTCAATAACGGGCCCGTCGTGTCGCGCGTGTTTTTGCGCGGCATCCGGCAGTACATCCGTCGCGATTTTCATCCGAACAACAATGCGAACGAGCACCTCGCACGTGCGTGGTTCCAGGCGCATGGCATGCCATTTACCGAGGCCGCATGAACCTCCGAGATCGAATCGTGGTTGTCACGGGTGCAGGCAGCGGGATCGGCCGCGCCACGGCGCTCTTGTTCGCGAAGCACGGCGCGCGCGTCGCCGCGTGCGATGTCGATCAAGCGCGCCTCGATTCACTCGCGACCGAGCTCGGCGATCGCAAGCTCCTCGTGCGCCGCGTCGATGTCTCCGATCGCTCGCAGATGTCGGCGTTCGCCGGCGCGGTGCATGCGCTCGCGCCCGCCGCCGATGTCGTCGTGAACAATGCAGGTGTGGGCCTCGGCGGGACGTTCCTCGACACCTCGCTCGATGACTTCGATTGGATCATCGGCGTCAATTTGCGTGGCGTGGTCCACGGCTGCCATTTCTTCGTCCCGAAGATGGTCGAGGCCGAGCGCGGTGGCCACATCGTCAACATCTCGAGCATCTTCGGGATCTACGCGCCACCGTCGACGTCCGCGTACTCGGCGACCAAGTTCGCGGTCCGAGGCTTCTCCGAAGCGCTGCGCGCCGAGCTCGAGCCGCACCGCATCGGTGTCACCGCGATCTGCCCGGGCATGATCAACACCGCGATCATCGAAGATGGTCGGATGCGCGGCGAGAAGCTCGCGCAAGGCAAGAGCAAGACCGCCAAGCTGTTCAAGAAGCGTGGCCTCGCGCCGGAGAAGGTCGCCGCCGAGATCGTGGACGCCGTGCAATCGAACCCCGCAGTGCGCGCCGTCGGTCGCGATGCGCACGTGATCGCCGCCTTGCAACGCCTCGCGCCGCGAACGCTTCGCAAGATCGGCGGCAAGATCTCCGGCCTGATCTGAACGTGTAAGCTCTCGCCCATGTTCAAGGGCTTCGATCGATCCGCGCCAGCCTTCTTTGCCGAGCTCGCGATCGAGATGAACAAGAGCTGGTTCGACGACAACAAGCAGCGTTATCAAGATCAGTGGGTCGCGCCGATGACCGAGCTGCTCACCGAGGTCGGAGGTAAGCTCGTCAAGACTTACGGGCCGTTGAAGCTCGGCGCGCCGAAGCTGTTCCGGATCTATCGCGACGTCCGGTTCGCGAAGGACAAGACGCCGTACAAGACCCACATCGCGGGCGCGCTGCAGTTCGCGAAAGAGCTGAGCGGCATACCGCTCTACATGCACATCGGCCTCGAAGACGACTACGTCGGTGCCGGGACCTATAGCTTCGAGGATCAGCGCCTCGCGACCTGGCGCACGTTGGTCGCCGCCGACAAGACCGGCACGCCACTCGTCGCGCTGGCCAACAAGTTGCGCAAGACCGGTTACGCCATCGGCGGTCACGAGGACTACAAGAAGGTCCCGAAGGGCTTCGCTCCAGACCACGCCCGCGCAGAGTTTCTCAAGATGAAGGGGCTGACGGCCGGCTTCCCGGCGATGCCGAAGGGCCTGATCCACAAGCCGGCGTTGGTCGACTGGATGGTCGACCACGGCAAGGCCGTCGCGCCTCTCGTGACGTGGCTCGCCACATCCATCAAGAAGTGACAGCCGACCTGCGCATTGACGGGCAGTCAGCGCCGCCATAAGGTCCGGGCATGAAGCTCGCCACGCTCCGAGACGGGTCCCGAGACGGCCGCTTGGTCGTGGTTCGCCACGACGGCGAAGCGGCAGCGCCCTGCGAGGCGTGGCCCACGCTACAAGGCGCGCTCGACCGGTGGAGCGAAGCGGAAGCCCCGCTGCGCGCGATCGCGGCGCGCCTCGATGCCGGGCAGCTCGATGGGCTGCCGATCGATTTCATGAGGCTCGCCGCACCGCTGCCGCGCGCCTACGAGTGGATCGATGGCTCGGCGTTCCTCAACCACGTCATCCTCGTCCGCAAGGCGCGCAATGCGGTGCCGCCGCCGACGCTCAGGACCGATCCGCTGATTTATCAAGGCGGCTCGAGCGACATGCTCGGCTGTCGCGATCCGTTCGTGCTGCACGATCCGGATTGGGGCCTCGATTTCGAATCCGAGGTTTGCGTCGTGCTCGGCGACACGCCGCTCGGCACCAAGGAGAGTAACGCTGCCGATTGCGTGAAGCTCGTGATGCTCGCGAACGATTGGACGCTGCGCAATCTTGTCCCCGACGAGCTCGCGAAGAGCTTCGGTTTCTTCAACAGCAAGCCCGCGACCGCGTTCTCCGCCTTCGCGGTCACCCCCGACGAGCTCGGCAGCGCGTGGCAGAATGGCCGCGCGCAGCTGCGCGTGACCTCGGCCTACAACGGCAATGTCGTCGGGACGTGCGATGCCGGCCCCGAAATGCACTTCTCGTTCTTCGAGCTGATCGAGCACATCGCGAAGACCCGCCGGTTCGGCGCCGGCACGATCCTCGGCAGCGGCACGGTCTCGAATGCGGATCGCGAGCGCGGCATCTCGTGCCTCGCCGAGCGCCGGATGATCGAGACGATCGAAGGCGGCAAGCCGGTCACGCCGTTCATGAAGGTCGGCGATACGATCGAGATCTCGTCGGACCGCGTGTTCGGGACGATCCAGCAAAAGGTCATCGCGCCGTGAAGCTCGTGCTGCACAACTACTGGCGCTCTTCCGCGAGCCATCGCGTGCGGATCGCCTTCGAAGTGAAGCAGCTAGCGTTCGAGTACGCGATCATCAACATCCTCCAGCGCGACCAGTTCAGCGATGGCTATCGCGGGATGAACCCGATGTCGCAGGTGCCGACGCTCGTGATTACCGAGGATTCCGGGACCACGCACACACTGACCCAGTCGCTGCCGATCCTCGAGTTCCTCGACGAGCGGTTCCCAACGACGCCGCTCTTGCCAAAGGATCCGTTCCGCCGTCACCAGGTGCGTGCACTGTGCGAGATCATCAATAGCGGGATCCAGCCGCTGCAGAACCTCGCGGTGACCAAGGCGATCAAGGCGATGGGGCACGACACGAATGCGTGGTCGCAGAGTTACATCACGCCGGGCCTTGCCGCGTTCGAGCAAGCGGTGAAGGCATCTGCGGGCCGATTCTGCGCGGGCGATGCCGTCACGTTCGCCGATTGTTTTCTCGTGCCTCAGCTCGCTTCGTCGCGCAGGTTCGGCGTCGAGGTCGAGCGCTTCCCTCTGCTCCTCGAGATCGAAGCGCGATGTCTCGCGCTCCCTGCATTTCAACGTGCTGCTCCCGACCAACAACCAGACGCGGTGAAGTAATGGCCAAGCAAGAATCGATCGGTATCAAGCGTCTCGAAGGCATCCATTACTACGTGCGTGACCTCGAACGGTCACGCACGTTTTACGTCGACAAGCTCGACTTCACCGAGACCTGGCGCAGCTCGCTCGAGCTCGAGAAGCAAGGCCGCCAGAAATCGGCTGCATTCGAGGCCGGCAACATCAAGGTCGTGTGCAGCGAGCCAGTGGGCGAGGGCGGTCGTGCCGCGCGCTTCCTCTCGAAACACCCGGACGGCGTCGGCACGTTGATCTTCGAAGTCGAGGATATCGAGAAGGCGTTCGAGCTGATCGAAGCGCGGGGCGGTACTCCGATCGACGACATCCACACCAGCGAGCACCCCCAGGGCACGCTCAAGATGTTCTCGATCGCGACGCCGTTCGGCGATTGCACGTTCCGCTTCCGCCAGCACGTTGGCACCCCGCCGCTGTTTCCCGGTGCGGTCGCGTACGAGAGCAAGCAAGCCAAGACGAACCGGTTCGGCTTCGAGGACGTCGACCACATCACCGCGAACTTCCAGACGATGAAGCCGATGCTGCTCTGGATGGAGCACGTACTCGGTTTCGAGCAGATGTGGGAGGTCTCGTTTCACACCGCCGATGTCGATCCGTCGAAGAAGTCCGGCTCGGGGCTCAAGTCGATCGTGCTGTGGGATCCGCACTCCGGGGTGAAGTTCGCGAACAACGAGCCGCAGCGCCCGTTCTTCAAGAGCTCGCAGATCAACATCTTCAACGAAGAGCTCCGTGGCGACGGTGTCCAGCACATCGCGATGACCGTGAAGGACATGCTCCCGGCCGTGCGCGAGCTGCGCGGCAACGGCGTCAGCTTCATGCCGACCCCGGGCACGTACTACGACATGCTGCCCGAGCGGATCGTGAAGAGCGGCGTCGGCAAGATCGACGAGAACATCGAGGAGCTCCGCGAGCTCCAGGTGCTGATGGACGGCGACCATCACTACCAGTACATGCTCCAGATCTTTCTCAAGGAATCGGCCGGCCTCTACAACGACAAATCGGCCGGCCCGTTCTTCTACGAGATCATCCAGAGGAAGGGCGGCAAGAGCTTTGGCGCCGGTAACTTCCGCGCGCTGTTCGAGAGCATCGAGCGCGAGCAGCGCCAGCGCGGAATCGTCTAGTGGAGTATCAGAGCGGGTTCGGTAACGAATTCGCGAGCGAGGCAGTCGCTGGAGCGCTCCCGATCGGGCAGAACTCGCCGCAAAAGGTCCCGTTCGGGCTCTACACCGAGCAGCTCTCGGGCTCCGCGTTCACCGCACCGCGCGGTCACAACCGGCGAACGTGGGTGTATCGCCTGCGACCCTCGGCAGCTCATCGCGCGTTCGAGCCGCTGCACGGCGGCACGCTGCGCTCGGGCCCGTTCGAGGAACCGGCGACCCCGAATCGGCTGCGCTGGAGCCCACTGCCGATTCCCGCAGAACCGGCCGACTTTCTCGCGGGCCTGTTCACGCTCGGAGGCAATGGCTCGCCGGCGCAGGCTGCCGGTGCCGCGGTCCACGTGTACGTCGCGAATCGCTCGATGGACGCGGCGTTCTTCAACTCCGATGGCGAACTCGTTATCGTGCCGCAGCTCGGTCGGCTGCGGATCGTCACCGAGCTCGGCGTGCTCGAGACCGCGCCCGGCGAGATCGCGGTCATCCCGCGCGGTGTCCGGCTACGGGTCGAGTTGCTCGATGACCAAGCGCGCGGCTACGTCGGTGAGAACTACGGCGCGCCGTTCCGGTTGCCCGAGCTCGGCCCGATCGGCTCGAACGGGCTCGCGAACCCGCGTGACTTTCTCGCTCCGGTCGCCGCGTTCGAGGACCTCGAGCTACCCGTTCGGTTGATCCAGAAGTTCCAGGGCGCGCTGTGGCAGACAACGCTCGAGCACTCGCCGTTCGATGTCGTCGCGTGGCACGGCAACTACACGCCGTACAAGTACGACCTCGCGCGGTTCAACACGATCAACACGGTCAGCTTCGATCATCCCGATCCCTCGATCTTCACGGTGCTGACCTCGCCGAGCGACACACCCGGCACCGCGAACTGCGATTTCGTGATCTTCCCCCCGCGCTGGATGGTCGCCGAGGGCACCTTTCGCCCGCCGTGGTTCCACCGCAACATCATGAGCGAGCTGATGGGCCTCGTACGCGGCGCGTACGATGCGAAGGCCGAGGGCTTCGTCCCCGGTGGCGCCTCGCTGCACAACTGCATGAACGCGCACGGTCCCGATCGCGCGAGCTACGACAAGGCGGTTGCCGCCGATCTCATGCCGCACAAGCTCACCGATACGCTCGCGTTCATGTTCGAGACCCGCTGGGTGATCTCGCCGACGCGCGGGGCGATGGCTTCGTCGGCGCTCCAGCCGGACTACGACGCCGCCTGGGCGAGCTTCGCGAAGGCCAAGCTACCGTAGCCTGACCAATCGGCCAGGCCCAGTAACCGATTCGCGCCGAGCCCGTATACTGCCCGCATGTTCTTCTCCGCATCCAAGAAGACCCAGATGGTCACCGCCGAGTCGGCGTTGCCTGGTCACAAGAATCCGATCCACGTCTCGGAGAGCCACTTCGTCAACGGTCACCGGATCGTCGCGCCGTTTCCCGAGGGCATGAAGCTCGCGATCTTCGGGCTCGGTTGCTTCTGGGGCGCCGAGCGCCTGTTCTACAAGACACCCGGGGTCTACGCGACGGCCGTCGGCTATGCGGGTGGCTACACCGAGAACGCGACCTACGAGGAGGTCTGCTCGGGCAAGACCGGCCACACCGAGGTCGTGCTCGTGATCTACGACCCCGCGCAGCTCAGCTACGAGAAGCTGCTCTCGGTGTTCTGGGAAGGCCACGATCCAACCCAGGGGATGGCGCAAGGTAACGATGTCGGCACGCAGTACCGTTCGGCGATCTACACGACCGATGCCGAGCAAGCGGCCGCGGCCGCGGCGTCACGCGAGATGTACCAAGCGCAACTGCGGCAGGCGAAGCATCACGGCGACATCACCACCGAGATCCGCGACGCCCCTGCGTTCTACTACGCCGAGGAGTATCACCAGCAGTATCTCGGCAAGAACCCGGGCGGCTACTGCGGTCTCGGCGGCACGGGCGTGTCGTGCCCGATCGGCCTCGGCGCCGCTGCTGCAGCGAAGTAGCGACGTACGCGGCACCAGCTTCGTTGCCCCGACGATTGCGATGTCGCGTGGCGACGTACTTCAGTTGCCGCTGGTGTTGTTGCTGTGACCGACGACGAGGATCCACTGGTACCTCGCGGTCACGGCGCGCGCCGTGATCTTCACCGAGCCGAGTGAATCCGGCGTGAGTGCATTCTGGATCGTCGCGAGCGGCATGTTGTCGCCAATCACGACGCATCCGACGGTCGCGCCGCTCGCGTAGGCCGCGCTGCGATACAAGCGCGCGCTGTCGAACGCGCCGATCATCGCCGGGTGCGAGACCGCGCTCTGATCGGTCTCGAGATCGACGACCTCGCCCGCGGTGCCGACATCCGACTTCACGACGCCGCAGTCAAAGCCGGCGACGCCAGCGGGGCGCATGTCGAACATCTGAGCCGAGACGATGTGGGTCTGGCTCCCGGTCTCGACGTGATCCACGCGATAGGACATCTGGACCGAAATGTTCGGCGTGGGCACGACATTCGCGGCGAGGAAGGTCTGCGGATCTTGGGTCGGCAAGCGCACGACGAGCTCGCCGCCTTCGACGGTCCACAGGCCCGCGAGATTGGGGGTCCACCGTGTCGTATCGAGGGCGCCGTTGAAGCCGTCGAAGAGAAGGATCTTGTCGCCCGGCGTCGAGGGATCCGGATCGCATGGGCTATCGACATCGTCGCCATCGGGATCCGCGACCCCGGTTGGCTTCGCGATCGGGCAGCGATCACATTCGTCGCCAATGCCGTCGTTGTCCTCGTCATACATGCCGCCGGGCACCGTCGGGCAGTGGTCGAGCTTGTTCGGGATGCCGTCGCCGTCGGGATCCGCGGTGTCGTCGAGACAGGTCGGCGTCGCCGAGGAGTAGTCGCAGCTCCCGCCGTCGGCGCAGATCATGGTGGTCGCATTGCACGGGTCGCCGAGGCCCTGGCCACCTCCGGTACCCCCCGACGACGAGCAAGCAACGAGCAGACCGATCAGAAGGGCGCTGCGCACCTCTCCAGTGTCTCAGATTCCTGAGCTGGGCAGCATGCCTCGATGCGGTTGATCTGAGATCACCGCCATGAATGCCGCGTAGTTAGCGCTGGCCGTGATTTTGCTGACTTGTCGCGCATGCGTCGACTTCTTCTCATGACTCTCATGCCTCTCGTGTTCTGCGCGTGCGCGGACGGCGACACGCCTATCGACCACGTCAAGGCCACCACCACGGCGCTCACGCAGTACTCGAGCTGCGACACCCTCGAGGCCGACCTCAAGCAGCAATTGATCAACGAGGTCAATGCCGATATCGATAACGCGGGTCAGTACGGCTACGGCGATGCCGCGGGTGGCGCCGAGACGGCGGGCACGAACGCCAGCGGCGGCACCCGCACCGAAGGCGTCGATTACTCGGGCACGAACAACCAGGAGCAAGGCGTCGACGAAGGCGATCTGGTGAAGAGTGACGGCTATCACCTGTACGCGCTCAACGGCAATCGCCTCCACATCTTCGGCACGCCGAACTTCGGCGACCTCAACGCGGAGAGCGTGACCGAGATCGAAGGCCGTCCGCGAGAGATGCTGATGGACGCGGCCGCGAACCGGCTCGTCGTGTTCTCGATGGTCGAGGTGTACTCGCTGCCGGACGGCCACCCGCTCAAGCAGCTCGTTGGTTGGCAAGGTGACCAATGGTACTGGCGGATCAGCGAGCTCACCAAGATCACGGTGCTCGACATCAGCGATCGGACGAACCCGCACCTCGTTCGCGAGGTCTACTTCGAGGGGTGGTACGACACCGCGCGCAAGGTCAATTCGACGGTGCGCATGGCCGCCTACTCGTGGCTGTCATTGCCATGGTTCAACGGCTGGTGGAACGTGTGGGACCAGACCGGTCACGACGCGAACCAGACCAAGCAGCAGATGCACCAGAGGATCAACGCGCTTCACCTCGGTGACTTGATCCCGCAGATGTACGTCCGCACGAATGGTCAGTTCGTGACGAACAGCTTGTCGACTGCGTCGTGCCAGGCGTTCTATCGCGCGACCGATAGCCACGCGCGCGGCATCGCCTCGGTGATCTCGTTCGACCTGCTCGGCAACAACTTCTTTTGGGATGCCGATCACATCGTCTCGAACTGGCCGACGTTCTACGAATCGCAGGACCGCATCGTGATCGCGGAGAACGCGCACGACTGGTGGTGGTTCTACTGGTTCCGCGACGACCCGGAGCAGACGAACATCCACGTGTTCGATTCGTCGCAGGCCGGCACGACGAAGTATCTCGGCTCGGGCCGCATCGATGGCTCGCTGTGGAGCGCCTTCAACCTCGACGAACAGAACGGCGATATTCGCGTCGCGGCGACGAGCGGCGGTTGGTGGCACTACGGCTCGCAGGCTCCCGATCCGGTCGAGAACCACATCTACGTGCTCGCGCAACCGGGGCCGGGCCAACACTTCGCGACGGTCGGCCACGTCGACGGCATCACGGTCGGCGAGCGCCTGACCGCGTCGCGCTTCCTCGGCAACCAAGCATTCTTGACGACGTACAAGAACGTCGATCCCTTGCTCACCGTCGATCTCTCGGATCGCACGAACCCGCGGGTCATCGGTCAGCTCGAAGTGCCGGGCTACTCCACGTACCTCCATCCGATGGGCGATCACGGCCTGTTGTCGATCGGCGTCTCGGGCAATGGATGGGGCACGACGAACATCTCGATGTTCGATGTCGCGAACCCGGCGAGCCCCGCGCTCACGACGAACCTGCCGATCACGCAGCCAGGTGGTTGGGAGTGGTCCGAAGCACTGTGGGACCACAAGGCGTTCCAGTACTGGGAGCCCAAAGGGCTGCTCGCGATCCCATCGTCGAACTACGTCTACTCGAACAACCGGTACAGCTACCTCTCGAAGCTCGAGCTCATCAACGTCGATCCGGTCAACGGCTCGCTGTCGTTGCACGGCGAAATCGATCACAGCGCGTACTACAATAACGATCAGGGCTACTGGTCGTTCACCGATATCCGGCGCGCGGTATTCATGGGCGACTTCGTCTACGCGATCAGCGACAAGGCAATCACCGTCCATCGCACGAGCGACCTCGCACAGGTCAATCAAGCGCTGCTGCCGGGCTACACGGACGGTGACTGGTACTGGTGGTGGTGATCTGCGGCACGTGCGGCTCTGAATGGGCGTCGCACGGTGGCAGCTGAGACCCTGCGTTCACGGAGTCTCGTAAGTTACCGTGACCATTAAGGCAGAGCGCGGCACGGTAGATGCTCTACCCAAGGCATGAAGAAACTCATCCTTGCTGCTGTCGTCCTCGCTCTCTCGAGCGGCGCCGCGACGGCGGACCGCTTCCACGGGGGTGGTGGTGGCCATGCCCAAGGCGGTGTCGTCGTCCGTACCAACGGCGGCGGCTATCACGGCGACGGTGGCTACCGTGGCGGGTATCGCGGCGGTTACTTGGCGCCGCGCTACTACCACAACCGTGGCGTGGTGCGCTCGAACATCTACGTCGGGCGCCCCGTGATCCGGAGCCACTACTACCACTACGGTTATCGCCCGGGCCTGATGCTCGAGAGCTACGGTCCGCGCGAGGGCTACATCTTCGTGCGTGGTGACTGGCAGTGGAATGGCTACGAGTGGATGTGGCAGCCGGGCCGCTACGAGCCGGATCACGCGTACGTCGAAATCTATTGAAGCGCGCGCCGGCTCGCTCCCTAGGTTTTCGGAGCGGGCAGTGGGTCCATCGAAGGCAGCTCCTGGGTCGTGCTCTGCGCGTCAGGTGCTGGCGTCACGTGAACCAGCTTGCAGTAGACCTTGAGCTCTTCCATGTTCGCTTGCATGCGCTGCATGAATTGCGGATCCGACATGTTGCCCGTGATCGGTACGCTGCACACGCTGTAGTCGCCAGCAACGAGCTCGTCGAACTCGGCCGGCGCAGAGCCGAACCAGAACTTCATCCCGGTGACGTTACCGGCAAGGAACGAATCCTGGAGCTGCTTGGCGTTCGTCATCGTCACGGTGCCACGCATCAAGAAGATCTGTGCCGCGTTGAGCGTCGCGCCTGCCGCGGGCTTGATCGCGACCGTCAGCGTGATCGTGCCACTCGGAATATCGATCGTGATCACGGTCGGCTTGCCCGCGGTGACCGTCACGGTCGCGCTCGCCGATTTGAACGAGGTGCCCATGCCGCCTTGCTGCATCGCCGAGACGACGTGCACGCCCTCGGTCGCCTTGGCGATCGTGAAGCCGCCGGTATCGTCGCTCTGTGCGATCTGGACCTGCGCGCCGCCGGTCTTGGGCGTATCCGTGATGGCGACGCTGGTCGCGGGCTGGCCCTTGACCGTAGCCTTGCCGATGATCGATCCGAAACCGTGCAACTTCAGCGCGATCGCCGGCGGATCTTGATCACCCTCGGGGATCTCGATCGCGTCCGAGCGGCCGGCCTCGGCCTCGGCCATCGCATTGCCGTGCTGGGTCGCGATGCCGACCACGACGAAGTTGCCGCTCTGATCGGTATACGCGCTGCGCGTGTTCGTGGCGTCTTCGAACGTCGACATCTGATCTTCGCCGCCCTGAAATTGATACAGCATGCGGCCGACCTTCACGCGCGCACCCGCGACCGGGTTGTTCGCGTAGTCCGTCACGCGCCCGGAGAGCACGCGGCCGCGTACGACCGTGATCGTCCCCATGTCGACCCGCTTGCCGGCCTCGACCTTGATGTCGTGCTTGGTCACGTCACCGAACTCCGGCCCGTGGAACGTCACGTCGTACGAGCCCGGATCGATCTCGTCGAGCAGGAACGCACCGGCGTTCGCCGGCGTGCTCGCTTTGTTGCCGGCGCGCACCATCGCGATCGCAGGCGAGCTGCCATCGCTCTTCACGATCAAGCCCTTGATCGAGCCGGGTGTCGCGAGCACGAGCTTGAGGTTCTTGTCGCCAGTCTTCGCGCTCGTACCTTCCATCGCTCGCTCCCACTGATCGCCGCCGCTGCGCTGCGCGCGAACCTTGTACGCACCCTCTGGCAAGCCATGGACGGTGAAGGCGCCGGCGCCATCGCTCGTCGCGGTCGAGAATCCGGCGAGCAAGAAGCCATCGGCGTTGCCACCGCCGAACACGTCGGGCATCGCGCTGATCTGAATTTCCGGCACCGGATGATTCTTGTCGTCGACCACGATGCCGCTGATCGTACCGCCGATGTCGAGCACGAGCTCCGTGTTCGTCTTGTCGCCTTGCGTGGTCAGATCGATCGCGAGGATCTTCGAAGCACTCGTGTCGGACTCGGCGCGCACGTCGAGCTTCGTGCGCGCGAGGCCGCGCAGCTCGAACGTGCCGTCCACCTTCGTCGTGGTCTGCCGGCGCGGCACCGAGAACACGTCGTTGCCCTTGCCCGCGAGACGCACCGTCGCGAACCCGACCGGCTGATGATTTGGATCGACGACGCGCCCGGTGATCCGGCCGCCAGCCTTCATCACGAGCTCGACGTTATCGATTGGCTTGGTGTTGACCACGACCGGCGTCGAGCGGCTCGGCGCGTGCTCGGTATCGTTGGCCGAGAGCGTGTGCGTCCCCGCCGGGAGCACGAGCGTAAAGCCGCCCTTGTCGTCGCTCGTCACCGGCAAGATCGCGCTCTCGAATTGCCACATCCCCGACGTGGCGACCTGCGCCTTCGCGACCGGCTTGCCGTTCTCGTCGATCACGTGCCCGCTCACGGCCACGCCCGCGTGCAAGATCATGTCGACGTGACCCGTCGCGCCCGCCGAGCCGATGCTCGCGTACTGCGTGTTCGCCGCGTACCCATCCGCGTTCGCCCACACCGAAACCCACCCCGGATGCACCGGCGAGATCGCCGCGTTGCCGGCCGCATCCGTGGTCACACTCGTCGTCGTATCGCCTTCGACCTGGATCTTCGCGTTCACGATCGGATGCTTCGCGTCGTCAGTCACGGTCACGGTGATCTTTGCGCCACCCGCGAGCTCGAGGATCGCGGGGTCGCTCTTCTCGCTCAGCTTGTAGACGACCGGCCCACCGACATCGTTCGCGTGCCGCGCGGTCAACCGATAGCTGCGGCCGACCAGCTTGTCGAACCAGAACGAGCCATCCTCCTGGGTCTTCGTGGTACGCGGCGGAACCGAGCCCAACCACACCTCCGCGCCTCCAACCCCGTGGCCGTCGTGATCGACGACCTGGCCCTCGAGGCGCAGCGGCCCTTCCTCGTCGAGATCGAGCATCGCGCTCGGTTGCTCCGCCTTCGTCGTTGCGTGTTGCACGGCGAGCGAGGGAACCTTCCCGGCGAGCTTCACGTTCGTAGCGACTTGTTCGTTACCGTGTCGGAACTTCAAGAACAGCGCAGCTGCGACAACGACGAGCACCACCGCGACACCACCGAGGATTCGTTTCACAGCTGCACGCTAAGTCAGGTCGATCACGGAATAAAGATGCGACAACGCCGCGACACCGGCTGCGACGTCGCTTTTCCTCGGCCTGCGACAGGTTCAGCGCTAGTGGTTCGGCCGTCGAGCGCGCTGGTCGGGCGGGTGCGCGCGAACCAGCCGCGGCTTGATCGCCTCGTACGCGATCAGCACCGCGACTGCACCGGCGACAGACGCGAGGAAGCCTGCATGATCGCCGCGTTCGTACCAACCGAGCTCCTGGCCGAGCCATGTCGCGACCACCGCACCTCCGATACCGAGGAGCGAGGTCATGATCCATCCCATCGTTCGAGCGCCTGACTTGATCCAACGCGCGAACACGCCGACGAAGAAGCCGATGAGAATGGTGGCGACCATGGTGCCAAGTATGTGCACGCGCACTGCCTCACGCAAGCCCGGAGATTGGCCACACTCGCGCAGCAACGGATCAAATCGGACGTTTCAAGGAAGGCATCTCGGACCCGTTTACTCGCGGGCCCTCGCGGTCTACGCGAGGATCGACAGCCTAGCTCTCGTCGAGGAACGAATAGCGATAGTCAGTGGGTGGCGCGAACGTCTCTTTGATCGTCCGCGCCGAGGTCCAGCGCACGAGGTTCAACATCGACCCGGCCTTGTCGTTCGTGCCTGATGCGCGCGCACCACCGAACGGCTGCTGACCGACGACGGCGCCGGTCGGCTTGTCGTTGATGTAGAAGTTGCCGGCGGCGTGGCGGAGCTCTTGCTGCGCGTGGACGATCGCGCCGCGGTCGCGGGCAAACACCGCGCCGGTGAGCGCGTACGGCGACGTGGCATCGACGAGCTTCAAGGTCTCTTCCCACGCGTGATCGGGATAGACGTGCAGCGTGAGGATCGGGCCGAACAGCTCTTCCTGCATGTGCCTGACCATCGGATCCTCGGTGGTAATCAAGGTCGGCTTGACGAAGTAACCGACGCTGTCATCGGTACCGCCGCCGGCGACGACCTTCATTCCGGACTTGTCGCGCGCCTCGGCGATCGCTTTGGCGTGCTTGTCGAAAGCGCCCTTCTTGATCACCGCACCGCAGAAGTTCTTGAAGTCGGAGACATCGCCGATCGTGAGGCCATCGATGGTCTCGATCAGCTCGTCCTTCATCGATTTCCAGACCGACTCGGCGATGTAGGCGCGCGAGGCAGCGGAGCACTTCTGGCCCTGGAACTCGTACGCGCCGCGCACGAGGCCGGTCAGCACGGCCTTCGGATCGGCGGAAGCGTGCGCGAGCACGAAGTCTTTGCCACCGGTCTCACCGACGAGCCGCGGATAAGTCTTGTACCTGTCGATGTTGCCGCTGATCCGGCGCCAGAAGTTGTGGAAGACCTCGGTCGAGCCGGTGAAGTGGACGCCGGCGAGATCGGGGTGGTCGAGGATGATGTTGGTCTTGTCGTGCGGCAGGCCGGGGATGAAGTTGATGACGCCCGGCGGAAACCCCGCTTCCTCGAGGATCTGCATCGTGCGCCACGCGGCGAGCATCTGGGTCTCGGCCGGCTTCCACACGACGGTGTTGCCCATCAACGCGGGTGCGGTCGGCAGGTTGCCGCCGATCGCGGTGAAGTTGAACGGCGTGAGCGCGAACACGAAGCCTTCGAGCGAGCGGAGCTCTTGCTGGTTCCAGATGCCGGCGGAGGACTTCGGCTGCTGGTGATAGAGCTGCTGCGCGAACGCCGGATTGAACCGCCAGAAATCGATCAGCTCGCACGCCGAATCGATCTCGGCTTGATGACAGGTCTTCGATTGACCGTGCATCGTGGCCGCGTTCATCTTCATGCGCCACGGGCCGGCGAGGAGCTCGGCCGCTTTGAGTAGGCACGCGGAGCGCGCCGACCACGGCATCGCGGACCACTCGTGGCGCGCATGCATCGCGGCGCGGATCGCTTGCTGGACGGTGGCTTCGTCGGCGGCGTGGAAGCGCGCGATGACGTGGGCGTGGCGGTGCGGCATGCGCACGTCGCGGAGGTGGCCGGTGCGGACGTGCTGGCCGCCGATGACGCACGGAATCTCGACGACTTCGCGTTCGATCTCGGCGAGGGCGGCCTTGAGGCGCGCCTTCTCGCTCGAGCCTGGCGCGTAGCCAAGCACGGTCTCGTTGATCGGTTCCGGTACATGGACGATCGCGTCGTTCATGACGTGCGGTGTACCACGGCGCTATTGTCTGGTCTGCTTGCGCTGAAGCGTGCACGACGAGCGCAGTCTCCGTGGTTACAGCTTCTTCGACATGATCAGCCGCGGCACGCGATTCATGCCCGCACGCTCGTAGAGCCGCAGCGCCGGATTCTCCTCGCGCACTTGCAGATGATACGCGCGGACGCCACGAGCTCGCAGCTCGGACTCGATCGCGGCTAGTGCAAACGCCCCGGCGCCACGACCGCGCACCGTGTCGTCGATGAACAGCTCGGTCAGCCAGGCCTCGCGACCACCAAACTCGAGGTCGAAGCTGTACGCGATGAACGCGTAGCCGACATCGCGGCCACCGTCTTCGATCACGAATACGCAACCGAGACTCGAATCGGCGAGCATCACTCGCATCGCCTCGTCGAGCGCCTCGTCGGAGATCTCGATGCCTTCGTGATCTTGCAGTGCGCGCGAGCGCGGCAACAGCGCGGGCACATCGGCGAGCGTCGCGGGGCGCAGCGCGAACGCCATCAGCCCTCGGTGGGCTCGACGGTCATCCGCCCGCCGTCGCGCAGCTCGTTCGGGACGAGCGGCGACACTTCACCGGTCGACACCATCCAGAGCTGGTGAGCGGCGCGCGTGACACCGATATGGAGCAGGTGACGCGCCCAGTTGACCGCCGGATAGCTCGTGTCGTTGACGTCGACCATCACGACGTAATCGAACTCGAGACCTTTCACGTGGGTCACGTCGGTGACGTCGACACCGGGCTGGAAGTTGAACTCGTCGCGCTTCACGCGGCGCAGGGCAGGGACCTCGGCGCGCTTGAGGCCCTCGAAGTACGCATCCGCTTGCTCGGAGTGGCGCGCGACGACGGCACACGACGCGGTCGGCTCGTGGTTCATCAGCGTACGGAGCGCATCGCCGAGGAACGCGACCGCTTCGCCGAGATCGCCGAACTCGTGGAGCTCGACCGGCTCGCCCGGGCGCGCCGCGATCGGATCGGTCGGCGCGAGCTCGGGACCGAGCACCGCGCGCGCGAGCATCATGACCTCGGCGGTCGAGCGATACGACAGCTTCAGCGGTCGCACGATCGCTGCTTGCGACTGGTCGTTCGAGATCTGGCTGAGCAACTCTTCCCAGGTCGTGAAGTTGTTATCGAACACCAGGCGCTGCGCGGTATCGCCGGCGATCGTGATCGAGCGCTTCCTCGGATCGGCGTCGGGGGTTCTCACGGCCTCGAAGAGCACCTTGACCTCGAGGGCGGAGCGATCCTGCGCCTCGTCGATCGCGACGTGCTCGTACGAAATCTCGTCGCCACCGCTCGGCATCAGGACGCCGCGCTTGAGCTGGATCAAGCGGAGCAGGATCGGGTCATCTTCATCGTCGAAGCGGCCCGCCGGGTCATCCGGATCGGGAACGACCTCCAGTCCTTCGCTATCGAGCTCGGGATTACCCTCCTCGTCGACAGGCGCCTTCTGCGGCACCGCGAGCTGGCGCTTGACCCAGATGACCAAGCGCTCGATATCGCGGTCGCTGACATCGGTCCCTTCGAACCCTTCGATCAGCGCCTTCGCGTCGGTGAACAGCTCCGCCCAATCGAGCGTGATGTTATCGGCGCGCTTGCGCGAGCGCTTCACGAGGCCTTCGAGCGCGACGCGCATGTTGACGTCGAGCTCGGTCTGCTTCTTCAGCCAGCTGTTCATGCCGGAGAGACGCGGCACGAGCGCGCGCTTGACGAGGCGGTTCCACTCCTCGAGCGCGACCGCCGACATCTCGGCCAGCTCGGCGCCGACCTTTGCGGTCTGCTCGCCGACCGCGTTCTCGAGCAGGCGGATCATCGTCGGGTGCTTCTTCACCCGCGAGACGTTCTCGGGAGGATCGTCGTTGTAGAGCGTCGGCGATTCCGGCAAGCAGCGCATGCGGGTCTGGCGCGCCCAGCCGGTGTACGTGACGACCGGGACGCCGGTCACGCCGAGCGCGGGCAGTACGCCGCCGACGTAGCGAACCAGCGACGAGGTAGGGACGACGAACAAGGTGTTGCGCGCGCTGAACCGGCGCGGATCCTGGAAGTTCAAGAACGCGACGCGATGGAGCGCGACGGTCGTCTTGCCGGAGCCTGCACCACCCTGGATCACGACGATGCCGGAGTCCGGCTGCGTGATGAGATCGAACTGCTCCTTGTCGATCAACGCCGCGATCTCGGGCAGCGCCTTGTCGGCGCGCACGGCGCCGGCGTTGTGATGAACGCCGAGTTTGCCCTTTTCGCCCCGCTCGGGCGGCGCAGCTGCGGCGGGGCGCGCGGCCTTGCCCATGCCGCCGTGGAGCACGGGCGTCATCTGCCCGACGGCCTCGAGCCACGTGCCGTGCGCATCGCGCAAGTACGTGCCTTGCGGCGCGCCGATCCGGCGCAGGTTACCCTTCGCGATCGACACATTGCGGCGGGTCTCGACCATGCCCTCGACGGTGCGGCCAGCGATCTCGTCCTCGTAATCATCGCCTTCGTCGTAGCGGTAGTAGATCCGCGAGATCGGCGCGTTGCGCCAATCGACGATCTGGACGTTCGTCTTGCGATCGATGAAGCCGCGCTTCCCGATCATCACGTCCTTGGACTTGCCGCCTTCCTTCAACTTCATGTGCGCGAAGTACGGCGACGTGATGTCGACCGGCAGCGAACGACCGCCCCCGATGCGGGCGCGCAAGGCCGCGAGGCGCGTCATCTGCTCGACCAAGGGTGGGAGGTCTTCCGCGCGCGCTTCGGAAATCTGGTCGCGCAGCGACAGGAGGTCCTTGTCGAGGTCGGCCGCGCCGACCCGATCTTCGTCGACCTCTTCACCCAGGGCGACTCGCGCTTGGACCTGGCCGAAGAGGCGCTCCTCTTCCGCGATGACCGTCGCGGCGTCACTGCCTTTTTCGATTTCCTGGCCCATAAGTGGTCGGCGAATCTAGTGACCTCTGGCGTCACGCGCAAGTACCTAGATCCTCGTCGGCACCTTTCAGTCAATCCGGACCGCCACTCCACGGCGATGGACTTGGTTCACGGCGCCGATCGTCGCGCTCGATTTCGGCTTCGCGCACGCGACCTAAAACCCTATTGCATCAGGGGGAAATAGGCCGTACCTACACTTCTAACGATGGCACGCGCCAAGCTCCTCCTCGCCCACGATCCGCTTCGTCGTTGGTCTTCTGCGGACGCGAACGACACCTACAACATTCCGCGCTGGGGCTGTGGTTACTTTGGCGTCAACGACGCCGGTAACTTGATCGTCACGCCGCGTGGTACCGGCGAGGGCGCGGGCGCGATCGACATGAAAGAGCTCGTCGACGAGCTCGTCGCGCGCGGCATCCAGTTGCCGATCCTATTGCGCTTCAGCGATATCTTGAAGGCGCGCATCGAGCTGCTCTGCGCTTCGTTCAACGGCGCGATCAAAGAGTACGACTACAAGGGTCAGTACCGCGGCGTCTATCCGATCAAGGTCAACCAGAACCGCACGGTCGTCGAAGAGATCATCGAGTACGGGCGCCCGTTCCACTACGGTCTCGAAGCCGGCTCCAAGCCCGAGCTGCTCGCGATCATGGCGATCCATCAGGACGAAGAGTCCCTGATCATCTGCAACGGCTACAAGGACGAGGAGTACATCGAGACCGCGCTGCTCGCGTCGAAGATGGGTAAGACCGTCATCCTCGTCATCGAGAAGCCGACCGAGCTCGAGCACATCCATCGCGTCAGCGAGCGGATCAAGATCAAGCCGCAGCTCGGCATGCGCGCACGCCTGTCGTCGCGCGGCGCCGGGCGCTGGGAGCAATCGGGCGGTGACTTCTCGAAGTTCGGCCTCTCGGCCGCGGAGATGGTCGCGGCCGTCGAGCGCCTCAAGTCGTGGGGCGAGGTCGATTCGCTCAAGCTCATGCACTTCCACCTCGGCTCGCAGATCTCCGCGATCAAGAGCGTGAAGAACGCGCTGCGCGAGGCCGGTCGCCTGTTCTGCGAGTGCTACAAGCTCGGCGCGAAGGGCCTGTCGTACATGGATGTCGGCGGCGGTCTCGGCGTCGACTACGACGGTTCGCAGACCAACTTCGCCTCGTCGATGAACTACACCGTGCAGGAGTACGCGAACGACGTCGTCTACGCGATCAAAGAGATCTGCGACGCCGATCAGGTCCCGCATCCGAACATCGTCTCGGAGTCCGGTCGCGCGATCGCGGCGCACCACTCGGTGCTGGTGGTCAACGTGCTCGGCGTGACCGAGTTCAACACGGTCATCCCCCAGGCGCTCGCGAAGCCGGTGCCGCCGCTCGTGACGAACATGTGGGACACGTACCAGGCGGTCACCCAGAAGAACCTGCTCGAGAGCTATCACGACGCGGTCGAATACAAGGACCAGGTCCTCCAGCTCTTCAACCTCGGCCACCTCTCGCTCGAGCACCGCGTGCTGTGCGAAAACCTGTTCTGGGCGACCTGCGAGAAGGTGCTGATGCTCGTCAGCCGCCAGGCGCACGTCCCCGAGGAGCTCGAGGGTCTCGAGAAGGCGCTCAGCGATACCTACTTCTGCAACTTCTCGATGTTCCAGTCGGTGCCGGATGCATGGGCGGTCGATCAGCTGTTCCCGATCTGTCCGATCCATCGCCTCAACGAAGAGCCGACCCGGCGCGCCACGCTCGCTGACATCACGTGCGACTCCGACGGCAAGATCGATTCGTTCATCGATCTGCGCGACGTCAAGCACGTGCTCGAGCTCCATCCCAAGATCGAGCACCAGGACTATTACCTCGGCATCTTCCTGGTCGGCGCGTACCAGGAGATCCTCGGCGATCTGCACAACCTGTTCGGTGACACGAACACCGTGCACGTCCAGCTCTCGCCCGAGGGCGACTACGACGTCAAGGAAGTTGTCGCTGGCGATACCGTCAGCGAAGTCCTCCAGTTCGTCGACTACTCGCCGAGCGACTTGCTCGGCCGCATGCGCAACAACGTCGAGCAGGCGCTGCGCAAGAAGCTGATGACGATCGAAGAGAGCCGCACGCTCATCAATCGCTTCCGCCAGGGCATGATCGGTTACACGTACCTCGATCGCGAGTAGCACCATCGGCTACGCTTCAACCATGAAGATACTAGCCGGGGTCTTGGTCGTCATGCTCGGGTCAGTCGCGTTCGCGGACACCGAGCCCACACCGCAAGAGCAGGTCGCGAAGGTCATCAAGGACGCGACCAACCTGCAGGCTTGCTACACCGATCGCGTGAAGGTCAACACCAAGCTGGCCGGCAAGCTCGGAGTGGTGATCACGATCGAGGAGAAGGGCAACGTGAGCGCGGTGACCGTGACCGCGCCGCTCGACGACAAAGTCGATGCGTGCGTGGTCAGTGGCATCAAGGCGCTGACGTTTCCGTCGCCCGGCCAGCAGGTCAAGATGAAGTACGCGTTCGACTTCCACAAGTAGAAGCACACCGGCCTACATCAACAGCTACCTGGGTCGGTCGAACCACTCGGCATGGCCGAGACCGTGATCGGTATCGATTTCGGTACGAGCTGCACCAGCGCGGGCACGCTGATCGGAGACCGGGTCGAGCTCGTGCGCGACAACAGCGATCCCGTGGTTCCGACCGTCGTGTACGTGCCCGAGCGCGGTGACGTCGAGGTCGGCAAGCGCGCGGTGTTACGCCAGCAAAGCCAGCCGAATCGCGTCGTGCGGTCGGTCAAGCGCGTGCTCGGCATGGAGCCCGGCAACGAGCTCGTGCGGCGCTACGCGGCGAGCTCGGGTGCGAAGCTCGAGTCGACCGGCGACAAGCTCCTCTACAAGATCGGCACCGCGACGTACGCGCCGGAGCAGATCGCGGCATCGGTGTTGAACCGCATCCGCGAGCTCGCCGAGCAGCGGTTCGGTGGCCAGATCCGGAAGTGCGTGGTCACGCTCTCCGCGGCCGCGCCTGCCGGCTATCGCGATGCGATCGTGCGCGCGGCGAGGATCGCGCATCTCGAGATCCTCGAGCTCGTCGCCGAGCCGATCGCGGGCGCACTCGCGGTGGGGCTCCATTCGACCTCGGCACAGCGTCGGCTGCTCGTGCTCGATTTCGGCGGCGGCACGTTCGATGCCTCGGCGATCGTGCAAGCCGGCATGAAGTTCTCGCCGGTCGCCACCTATGGTGATCCGCTGCTCGGCGGTGATGATCTCGACGACGAGTTCGCCAAGGCGATCGCCGGCGCGGTGCATCGCCAGTACGGCGCGGACATGCATCGCGATGTCTTGAAGTTCTCCGAGCTGCGCTATCGCTGCGAGCAAACCAAACGCATCTTGTCGTCGCGCAACGATGCGCCATTCACCATGAACGAAGCGTTCACCGTCGGAGGCAAGCCGCGCTCGATCGATCTCAAGATCGATCGGCCTTGGATCGAGGAGCGGTGGAAACCGCTATTCGATCGCGCGATCGACGTCGTCGATGAAGTGCTTCGCCAGGCCGGCTGGTCGCCCGGAGATGTCGGTGCGGTCGCGTTGATCGGCGGCACCTCACTCGTGCCGAAATTTCAGGAGCTGATCGCGGCTAAGTTCGGCCGCGATCGCGTGTCCGTATCGCCAGATGCAGACCTCGCGGTGTCGATGGGCGCGGCGCTGCTCACGGCACGGCACGGCGCGACGCCGCGCCACGTGCCGGTGCTCACGAGTGATCGGGCTGCGGCACCGTGAGCACCGGGCACTTGCTGGTGCGTACGACGCGCTCGGCGACACTTCCGACCAGGAGATGTGCGAGGCCCGTTCGGCCATGCGTCCCCATGATGATCAGATCGGCCTGGAGCTGCTCGGCGAGCTTCGTGATCTCTTCGTGCGGGCGCCCGAACCGGATGAACTTCTCCGCCGTGACGCCGTCCTTCGCGAGGCGCGCAGCGATGTCATCGAGATGCTTCTCGGCGCTGTTCGATGCGTAGTCCTTGACGCTCAGCGGCTGGCCCTGCTCACCGAGGACGATCGCGGAATCGGGCGAGATCTGATAGGGCAGGTCGATCACGTGGACTAGGATCACGCGCGCCTGATGCGCCTTCGCTTCGTCGCGCGCGACCGCGGCGGCGTGATTCGCCGAGGACGAGAAATCGTGAGGCACGAGGATCGTCTTCCAGAGCATGGGGACGAGCTTCGGCGAAGATCAGAGCGCCGGCAAGCCCCATCCTGCAGTCAGCGCGACGTAATCGTCGTGAGGGAGCAGAACGAACACCGGGTGCTGTGCGGGGTCGAGCTCGGAGAGCAAGCGAGCGAGCTTGTCCTCGGGCATCGCGGTGCAGCCAACCGTCGGCGTCGCTGCATCTTTCCAGACGTGCAGGAAGATGCAGCTGCCATCGCCTGGCTTGTGCGACGGATTATGCGCGACGTCGATCACCCACGTGTAGAGCGCATCCTTGCGTCGCATCTGCTCGGCAGAGTGCCAGTCGCGCTCGGTCGTGGCCTTGTCGATGATCACCGTGTAGTGCAGCGACGCAGGATCGTCGATACACAGCGTGTTGTCGTCGGTCGGCGTGTACGGCAGGCGCGTGCCTGCCGGTGGATTCGGCTCGTACCCGTAGGCGCCGCGCAGCGCGAAGCTGCCGGCCGGGCTCTTCTTATCGCCTTCTTGCTTCACCGGGCCGGTGCGCCCGATGGGTAGCGAATCGCCGTGCAGGCCGATGCCCCAGGCCGAACCCGTCGCACCGATCACCGCGGTCCAAGGATCACCGACGCGCTGCCACCCTGTGGACTTCTCGCGATGCCACAGCTGGAGGATCGCGGTCACCGCGTTCCAATCGGCCGGCACTGCCGTGAGCAGCTGCATGGTGGTCTCGGGCAGCGCCTGCGGTACGGGCTTACGCAGCTCGACGGAATGCATCGGCTCGGCCGCCGGCAGTTCGCTCTTCGCGCGGTTGCACGAGGCAACGACGAGCGCGACGAGCAGGAACCTCATACCGACATGTCTAACATGCGCTGGATCGGCTGGAGCGCGCGCACGCGCACCGGCTCCGGCACATCGACTTGCGGCGCGAGATCGCGCAGCGCGAGATAGAGCTTCTCGAGCGTGTTCATCCGCATGAACGGGCACTCGTTACACGAGCAGCTCTCGTCCTCGGGCGGTGCCGGGATGAGCAGCTTGCCCGGCGCGGCCTGCGCCATCTTGTGCATGATACCGGCTTCGGTCGCGACGATGAGCTGCTGCTTCGGGCTGGTCCGTGCGCGCTCGATCAGCCCGCTCGTCGAAGCGATGAACGCGGCGTGGCGCAGGATGCCCTCGTGGCACTCGGGGTGCGCGATCACCTCGGCGTCGGGGTACTGCGCCATGAGGAGCAGCAGGCGGCGCTCGCTGAACGTTTCGTGGACGATGCACGTGCCTTCCCACAACACGAGATCGGGCCGGTTCGCCTGTTTTTTCACGAAGGCACCGAGGTGACGATCGGGCGCGAAGACGATCTTCTGATCGCCGAGTGCTTTGACGATCTTCACCGCGTTCGACGACGTGCAGATGACATCGCTCAGTGCCTTCACCTCGGCGGAGCAATTGATGTAGCTCACGACCGTGTGACCGGGATACTGCGCGAGCCAGTGCTCGAACGCCGGTGCCGGGCAACCATCGGCGAGCGAGCAGCCCGCCCTCATATCCGGAATCACCACGATCTTGTTCGGGTTCAAGATCTTCGCGGTCTCGGCCATGAAATGAACGCCGCAAAACGCGATCACGTCGGCGGGCGTCTTTGCCGCGGCTTGCGACAGCTGGAGCGAATCACCGACGAAGTCGGCGATGTCCTGGATCTCCGATTCCTGGTAGTAGTGCGCCAGGATCACGGCGTTGCGCTCTTTCTTGAGGAGCTTGATCTCGGACTCGAGCTCCTCGTCGGACATGTTCAATGCAGGTGCCGGGGTGCCGAGGACGCGGAGCTTGTCCATGAGGTTCTCTAGCACACGTACCAGACCTAGATGAGGTGCCGGTGAGCCGCACCACGTGGACGCCTCGCGGGCGCCGTTGCGCGAGCGCCGCATCCAGAACTCGCTCGACGATTTCGGTGTGGACTATTCGAACTTCGGTTACATCAGCGAGCTGATCGCGGGAGTCGCGATGCAACTCGCTCCAGCAAAAGTTGCTGCAGGCGCTCAACGCGCTCTGGCTCTCGCAAGGTGCGACCGTGATCGCCGAGCGCCCTTTGTTCTGTTAAAATTCTAGCGTCGTGCCCGCCGTCTCCCCGCATCTTGCCGCCGGCATGCAGCTCGGCAAGTACAAGCTGATCAGCCAGCTCGGCCAGGGCGGCATGGGTGGGGTGTGGCGCGTCACCGATCCGGGAGGCCGCGAGCTCGCGCTCAAGTCTCCCGCCTCGGGCATGAATCCCGCCGCCGAACCGGTGAAGCGGTTCGCGCGCGAAGCGAATGCCGTGCGCATGCTCGATCACGAGAATGTCGTGCACGCGATCGATGTCTTCGTCGAAGAAGGCTTCCTGTTTCTCGTGATGGAGCTGGTGGAAGGCCACACGCTCACGAAGGAGATCAAGCAGGGCACGCTCGGCCCGCGCCGCGCGCTCGTGATCACGCGCCAGCTGCTCGACGGCATCGCGCACGCGCACGACCAGGGCATCATCCATCGCGATCTCAAACCCGACAACGTGATGCTCGTCGACATGGGTGGCTGGCAGCGCGCCAAGATCGTCGATTTCGGGCTCGTCAAGCTCGTCGGCGACGCCGAGAACCTGATGGGTGGTGCCAAGCTCACGAACATGGGCGTCGTGTTCGGCACGCCCGCGTACATGTCTCCAGAGCAAGCGCTCGGTCGGCCCGTCGACGGCCGCGCGGATCTCTACGCGCTCGCGACGATGTTGTTCGAGATGATCGTCGGCCGCGTGCCGTTCGAGAACGCCGATCCGATGATGGTGATGCGGATGCAGGTCAAATCACCGCCTCCGCGGCTCGACATGTTCGCGAAGGGCAAGCCGTGGTGCACTCCGGAGCTCGTCGCGCTGCTCGAAGGCGCGCTCGTGAAGGATCCCGAGCACCGCTTCCCGAATGCCGCGGCGATGACAAGCGCCGTCGAAACCGCGTTCGTGTCGATCGATCACGTCGCTTGAAGCGCACCTACGACGGCAGCAGCCCGCGGCGGATCTCGACGACCGAGTGACCCGTCGCCTCGAGCGCGCGCTTGAGGTCTTCGAACGCGAGGTACGGATCGACCTTGTCGCCGCACGTGAACAGGTCGACGGCGGCGAAGCCGTGCTCGGGCCAGGTGTGGATCGCGAAGTGTGACTCGGCGATCACGATCACTCCCGTCACGCCGTGTGGCGAGAAGGCGTGGACGACCGCATGCAGCGGCGTGGCCCCGGCGAGTTTGACAGCCGCGACGAGCGCCGCCTGGATGCTGGCGGGGTCATTCAGGAGCTCGCGATTGCACCCGTGGTATTCGCAGAGCAGGTGCCGACCCAGTGCTTGCACAGCACCTCTCTACAGCATAAGGTCCGGCGAACATAAGGGGGAGCTGCAGCCCGCCCACGCGGGTGCGCCAAGGCTGAGAGGCACGATCACCGTGCGACCCCACGAACCTGACCCGGGTAATGCCGGCGTAGGGAGAGCAAATGAGCACCAAGCTTCCTGTTGTTACTGACCCCGTTGCGAACCTGCCGGTCATCACGGATTTTCCGGCGTCACAAAAAGTGTTCATCGAAGAAGGCGGCCTGAGCGTTCCGGTTCGCCGGATCTCGCTCTCCGGCGGTGAGGCGCCGCTCGATGTCTACGACACGAGCGGACCGCAGGGCCACGATCCGCACAAGGGTCTGCCAAAGCTCAGGAAGCCGTGGATCGACGCGCGCTTCAAAGACGGCGACGACGGCAACCGCTCGCAGATGCACTACGCACGGCGCGGCATCATCACGCAGGAGATGAAGTTCGTCGCGATCCGCGAGAACATGCCCGCCGAATTTGTCCGCGACGAGATCGCGCGCGGTCGCGCGATCCTGCCGGCGAACATCAACCACCCCGAGAGCGAGCCGATGATCATCGGCTCGAAGTTCCTCGTGAAGATCAACGCGAACATCGGCAACTCGGCCGTGACCTCGACGATCGGTGAAGAGGTCGACAAGCTGCGCTGGTCGGTCAAGTGGGGCGCGGACACCGTGATGGATCTGTCCACGGGTAATAACATTCACGACACTCGCGAGTGGATCATCCGCAACTCGCCAGTGCCGATCGGCACGGTGCCGATCTATCAGTGCCTCGAGAAGGTTGATGGCGATCCGGAGAAGCTCAACATCGATCTGTTCATCGAGACGCTGATCGAGCAGGCAGAGCAGGGCGTCGACTACTTCACGATCCACGCGGGCGTCCGCATGGCGTACATCCCGCTGACCGCGAATCGGATGACCGGTATCGTGTCGCGCGGCTGCTCGATCATGGCGAAGTGGTGCCTCTCGCACCACAAGGAGAACTTCCTTTACACCGAGTTCGAGCGGATCTGCGAGGTCATGAAGAAGTACGACGTCGCGTTCTCGCTCGGTGATGGCCTGCGCCCGGGCTCGACGGCGGACGCGAACGATCGCGCGCAACTCGCGGAGCTCGAGACGCTCGGCGAGCTGACGCAGATCGCGTGGAAGCATGACATCCAGACGATGATCGAGGGCCCCGGTCACGTCGCGATGCACAAGATCAAGGAGAACGTCGAGCTCCAGATGAAGCTGTGCGGCGAGGCGCCGTTCTACACGCTGGGACCCCTCGTCACCGATATCGCGCCTGGCTACGACCACATCACGTCAGCGATCGGCGCCGCGATGATCGGTTGGTTCGGCACCGCGATGCTCTGCTACGTCACGCCCAAGGAGCACCTTGGCCTGCCGGATCGTGACGACGTGAAGGCCGGCGTGATCGCGTACAAGATCGCGGCGCACGCGGCGGATCTCGCGAAGGGTCACCCCGGCGCGAACCTGCGCGACGATGCGTTGAGCAAGGCCCGCTTCGAGTTCCGCTGGCAGGATCAGTTCCACCTGTCGCTCGATCCGGATACGGCGCTCCAGTATCACGACGAGACACTCCCCGCAGACGGCGCCAAGGTCGCGCATTTTTGTTCGATGTGTGGCCCGAAGTTTTGCTCGATGAAGATCACCGGGGAAGTTCGCGAGATGGCCAAGGGGATGGCGGCCAAATCCGAAGAGTTCAAGCAGACCGGCAGCGAGATCTACGTACCTCGCCCCCCTGGCGCGTGAGGCACGAGTAATCGCCGTGCGGCCGACGACAATAATTGCGCCGCTCGGCCGGAATCGGTGACCGGAGCCGGGGCGCGGATGTTGTTTATGGACATCCCGGGCAGAATCCGTATCATTACCGGAGGGTAGCCATCCGGTGACCGTCCAGCAAAAGCGAAGCCTCAAGGTCGAGAAGCTCGCGCGCATCTACGACGAAGAGATCGCGCCGGTGTGGGGCACTCGTTTCGGCAAGATGCTGCTCCGAAATCTGAAGGTTCCGGATCGCGGGCAGGTGCTTGATGTCTCGTGCGGCACCGGCTGGCCGACGATCGAGATTCTGCGCCGGATGACCGATGGCTCGCGCCTGATCGCGATCGATGCCTCGAGCGCGATGCTCGATGTCGCGCGGCGCAAGGTCGCGGACCTCGGGCCGCTCGGCAAGAA
Organism: Kofleriaceae bacterium; assembly: GCA_043759355.1. Lineage (GTDB taxonomy): Bacteria > Myxococcota_A > Polyangia > Haliangiales > Haliangiaceae > JABFXX01. The sequence goes on along the minus strand of JAYVLQ010000028.1, from coordinate 22,993 downwards.
GGGCGTGTTCTTCCGCACCGAGAGCGCGGTGCCAAAGCTTTCGTTCACCGACGACGTCTACGATCTTGTCGTCTGCAATCTCGGGCTCGACGAGATGCCGTCGCTGGACACCGCTCTGCGTGATTTTACCCGCGTCGCGAAGCGCGGTGGCGAAGTGCGCTGCACGTTGCCACTTGCCGGCACGTTCCAGGAATTCCACGACCTCTATCGCGAAGTGCTGATCAAGCACGACAAGCACGAGGCGCTCGAGCGGCTCGAGAAGCACATCGCGCGCTATCCCGCGATCGAGCAGCTCGAGAAGGCGATCAAGAGCTCGAACCTCGACGGTCACGTCGAGATCGAAGAGTTCACGCTGCTGTTCAAGAGCTCGCGCGAGTTCTTCTTCGCACCGGTTATCGAGTACGGCCCACTCGCCGAGTGGAAAGAGATCGCCGGTAACGGCCAGGAGATGCAGGACGTGTTCTGGTACATCAAGGAAGCGATCGATGCTTACTTCGATGGCCGGCCGTTCCAGGTCACGGTCAAAGCCGGCTGCATCATCGGCACGAAGCTCGAAGCTCCGACGGATCCGCATCTCGAGATCGAGATCGAAGAGATGCCCTACGAGATGTTGCACGATGAAGACTCGCGCGAACACAACAACGAGGTGCTGCGCGACGTCGATCTGGACGGTGACGACGACGAGGTCGATACCGGCCTGCCACGCCCGCCCGAGCTGATCGCCGCCGGCTCCGTGCGGCTCGACGATGCCGAACATCTCGAGGTCGAAGAGGTCAGCGCGCACGATGACGACATCATCATCGATGAAGCCTCTGCCGAGGAGCAGGCGCTCGATGCCTTCATCGAGGGCAAGCGTCGCCCGCCTCACCTCGATGGCTCGGATGGAATCAACGAGCTCGACGACGATCTAGACGACGATCTCGACTAACGTACGCGCCATGTGGCGCGCCTTCTTGCTCGTGGTTGTCGTCGGGTGTGGCTCGGCCAAGCTGCCCAAGCCGCTCGAGTATCAGGTCGTTACCGAGCTCGCGGAAGAGCCGATGCCGACGCTGCGGCTTGGTCGCAATTTCACGCCGATTCGCTACACAGCGCGGCTGGCACTGGATCCCGCGAAGTCGATGTTCGACGGCGAGCTCGCGATCGAGGGCACTCTCGAAGAGTTCGCGCCCGTGATCTGGATGCACGGCAAGGATCTCGTGATCGCGACGGCCAAGGCGACCGATGGCGCGCACGAGGTCATGTTGAAGGTGACGCCGAGGGGTGATTTTCTCGAGGTCCGCGCCGCGCGTCCGCTCGGTCCCGGCAGGTGGACGCTGCAGTTCACGTATCGCGGCGCGGTCGCGCAGGATGGCTACGACGGCGCGTTCCTGACCAAATACGGCAACGATGGCTATATCGCGAGCCAGTTCGAGGCGACCGCAGCACGCACGGTGTTCCCCTGTTTCGACGAACCCGATCGCAAGGCCGAATGGCAGCTCACGCTCGATGTGCCCAAGGGCCTGGTCGCGACGTCGAACACGCTGCCGACCGGCACGCGTGACCTCGATGCGACGCACGAGCGCGTGCAATTCGCGGTGACCCGCCCGATCTCGAGCTACCTCGTCGCGTTTGCCGTCGGACCGTTCGACGTGATCGACGCCGGTCGCACCAAGAGTGGCATTCCGCTCCGCGTCGTCACGCCGCGTGGCACCGGTAAGAAGGTCACGTACCTGGTCAGCGCGTTGCCGAAGATCGTCAATTCGCTCGAGACCTGGTTCGCTTCGCCCTTCCCGTATCCGAAGCTCGATATCGTCGTCGTGCCTGGCATGCCGGGCGCGATGGAGAACGTCGCGATGATCACGACCGATGCAAAGATCGTGATGTTCGCTCGGCCCGATCCGCGCGACCTCTATCTCCTCGTCTCCACGATCGGGCACGAGATCGCCCATCAATGGTTCGGCGATCTGGTCACGGCGAAGTGGTGGGACGACATCTGGCTCAACGAGAGCTTTGCGAGCTGGATCGAGGACAAGGTGCTGCTCGCGTTCGAGCCGAGCTGGCCGACCCAGGCCATCAATTATCGCCAGCACGCATTTCACGCCGATGAACTGATCAGTGCGCGCAAGATCCATCAACCGATCGTGACATCTGCGGATATCCAGAACGCGTTCGACGAGATCACCTATCCGAAGGGGGCGACCGTGTTGCGCATGATCGAGCATCAGCTGGGCGAGACGGCGTTCCAGTCGGCGATCCAGCGCTACATCACCGCCCACGCGGATGGATCGGCGACCGCGGACGATCTCTTCGGCGCGCTCGATGTTGCGGGTCTGACCGGTTGGTTTGACCAAGCCGGCGTACCGGAGGTCACGATGGAGCTGACCTGCGACAGCGTCGGAAAATCGCGGCTCGCGCTGAGCCAGAAGCGATACCTGCCGGACTCCAAAGACCAAGGTGAACAGCGGTGGACGATTCCGGTTTGCGTCGCGTTCGATGGCGCCAAGCACGAGCGCCTCGAGCAATGCACGGTGCTGAGCGTGCCCGAGGCCGAGCTCGAGCTCCCGGTCTGTCCGACCTGGTTCGCGCCCGCCACCGACTACGGCTACTACCACGCGAAACTCGATCCGAAGGCGCTCGTGGCCGTGCGCGATCACGGTTGGAGCCAGCTCACGCCGAGCGAACATATCTCGATCTACGACGATGCGGCCACGTACGCGCGCGGTACCGAACCTTCGCTCGGGTTGCTCGCCTCGCTCGCGCAGAAGCTCGCCAAGGGCACCAAGCTCGAGATCACCGTGGCGCTTGGCGACGTCACGGCGTTCGGGCAGCTCGACGCGACCGGCATGCCGCGCGATCTCGCGAGCGCGATTCCGGATGATCTGCTCGCCACGGCGCGCACGAAGCAGCGGGTCCTCGTCGATTCGCTCGCGAAGATCTACGGGCTTGCTGCCCGCCCGAACGAGGACCAGGTCACCGCGATCCTCCGCTCGGCCCTGTTGAAGACCGTGATCTGGACCCGCTCGCCGGTGCTCGATGCCGAGGCGAAGAAGCTCGTACCGCGCGTTCGCGAGCTGCCCGCAGAGGAGATGTGGGCCGTACTGGCGCTCGCGAGCAACAGCGACCCGAAGCTGCTCGACAAGATCCGTAGCGACCTCGCGCAGGAGTACGATCCGGTGATCCGGGGTGCGCTGATCGAGGCGCTGACCGCGGTGCGCGATCCCAAGCTGCATCACGCGATACTCGAAGCCTTGCTCGCCGAACCGAGTCTGACGCCGGACGAGCTCGCGGGGATATGGGCGATGCCCCTCGATCCGGAGGCGCGCGCCGACAGCGAAGCGTTTCTGCGCGAGCACTTCGCCGAGGTCATGAAGCGGTTGCCGCAGACCGAGACGCTGTTCTCGCTGCCGCTGTCTACGATGCATACGTTCACCGAGGCCTGTGACCCGGAGCGGCGTGACGAGATCGCGGCCTACGTCACGAAGCACTACGGACCGGTGCCCGCGAGCGCGCGGCCGATCGCGCAGGCGATCGAACAGATGGACATCTGCATCGCGCGCAAGAAGCTGCTGGAACCGTCGCTGCGCGCGTGGCTGACCGGCAAGCCGTAGTACGCTCGCTCGCAACATGACGAGGCAGGACTACCTCGCTCTGGTCGACAAGCTCACGGAGCACGACCGGCGCTACTACGTCGAAGCAGACCCCGCGATCAGCGATGTCGAATACGACAAGCTGAACAAGAAGCTGCTCGAGCTCGAGAACCAGCACTCGGACTGGATCGTCGAATGGTCACCGACCCGACGTGTAGGCCACGCGCCGATCTCGGAGTTCGCGAAGGTCACGCGGCCGGTCGCGATGCTTTCGCTCGACAACACGTACAGCGAAGAGGAACTGCGCAAGTTCTACGATCGCGTGGTCAAGGGGTTGGATGGGGACGTGCCGGTGTTCTCGGTGGAACCGAAGATCGACGGCTTCGGTATCGAGCTCACCTACAAGAAAGGCCAGCTCACGCTCGGCGCGACGCGCGGCGATGGCCGCATCGGTGAAGACGTCACCGCGAACGTCAAGACCGTGAAGGGCGTCGCGCTCAAGTTGCGCGAGCCGATCGATATCGTCGTGCGCGGCGAGATCTACATGACGAAGGCGGAGTTCGAGGCGATCAACGCCGAGCGTGCGAAGCACGGCGAGGAGCTGTTCAAGAATCCGCGCAACACCGCCGCGGGCTCGATCAAGCAACAAGATCCGCGCGAAGTCGCGAAGCGACCGATGAGGACGATCTTGTACGAAGTCGTCGATGGCGAGCGCTACGCGAGCGGTCACTTTGCATCGCTCGCGCTGATCAAGAAGCTCGGCATCCCGACCTCGCCGCACAACTCAAAGGCGCAGAGCTGGGAAGAGCTGATCGAGCAGGTTCACTCGTGGGCGGATCGTCGCGATTCGTTGCCGTACGAAGTCGATGGCCTCGTCGTCAAGGTCGATGACTTCGCGATGCGCACCGCGCTGGGAACGACCTCGAAGTTTCCCAAGTGGGCGATCGCGTACAAGTTTCCCGCGCGACAGGTCACAACGATCCTGCGCGAGATCGAGATCAATGTCGGTCGCACCGGCGCGGTCACGCCCGTGGCGATCCTCGATCCCGTCGACGTCTCGGGCACCACCGTCGCGCGCGCCTCGCTCCACAACTGGGATCAGGTCGCCCGGCTCGGCCTGCGTATCGGTGATCGCGTCACGATCCAGAAGGCCGGCGAGATCATTCCGGAGATCCTGAACGTCACCGTGCCGGCGAAGGGCAAGCTGATCGCACCGCCGACCGAGTGCCCGTTCTGCGATTCCGAGCTCGAGCGCGAAGAGGGCAGGGTCGTCCTCATGTGCCCGAACCGGATCGGCTGCTCGGCCCAACGCCTCGGCGCGATCGAGTTCTTCGCAGGCCGCGGCCAGATGAACATCGACGGCCTCGGCGAGAAGCTCGTCGAGCAGCTCGTCGAAGCGGGCCTGATCTCTGACATCGGCGATCTGTTCTCGCTCACCGTCAACAAGCTCCTCGGCCTCGAGCGATTCGGAAAGCTCTCGGCCGAGAACTTGATCAAGGCGATCGCGAACGCAAAAGCTGCGGCCACGTTCTCGAAGTTGCTCGGTTCGCTCGGCATCACGAACGTCGGCTCGACGCTCGCCCAGGTGATCGCCGGCAAGTATCGCAAGCTGTCGACGCTGCGCGCGGCAGCGGCGGAAAAAACTTCCGAGGAGCTGATCGCGGAGCTCAACGACATCGACAAGGTCGGCAACACGATCGCGACCCACGTCGACAAGTTCTTGCGCGAGCCTCATGTCGGTAAGGTCCTCGACAAGCTCGCAGCACACGGCCTCGATCCCGAAGAGGCAATCGCAGCGGTCGGTGAAGGTCCGCTCTCCGGCAAGTTGCTCGTCGTCACCGGCACGCTCACCCAACCCCGTGCTGATGTTCAGAAGCGGATCGAAGCGGCGGGCGGCAAGATCGCTGGCTCGGTCTCGAAGAAGACCAGCTACCTCGTCGCCGGTGCCGACACCGGCAAGACCAAGCTCGAGGCCGCCGAGAAGAACGGCGTCACGGTGATCAGCGAGGACGAGCTCGAGGCCCTGTTCAACGCTCCCTGATGGCGACGATCTCTCAGTCGTCACGTTACGCCTCGTAACTCGCTGATTTCTCGAGGCCCGCGAGGAACGGTAATTCACTCGATAGTCGAAACCTCGAACGCCAACCGGTGTCTCACTCGCATGCAGAGCACTGCACTCTCGGCGCGCAACGTCGCCCTCGCTGCGTTCGCCTTGGTCGTCGCGATCGGCGTCATGATTATCTCGGTGCTCAGCATGGATCACGAGACTCCGTTCACGCGCGCCGACTCGCTCACCCGCGCGGTCGGCATCGCTGGCGTGGTCGCGGCGGCGGCCGGCTACCTCGTGCAGCGCAAGCGCCTGCAGCGCGAGTCGCCCGAAGCCCGCGCGCTGAACTAGTTCTCGAAGCGTTCGCTCAAGCGAGCGAGGCTACGCCCCGCCGCCACTCGGGGACGTTCGTGCAACCCCAGCAGGGCGGCCGTGTCCACCGCCTGGAACTATCTCGTCCGCCGTCCGAATCCCGGACACGACTGGACCGCACGCGCCACGTCAGGGGCCGATTCCGACCACGCGCTCTGGCGTGGTGCGGTGGACGACACGGCCACGCCCGAGCCCGCCGCCGCGGTCATCGCCCCAGCACCAGAGCGCGCCATCCTTGTCGATCGCGCACGCGTGCGCGTTGCCCGCGGCGACCGCGATCGCAGGCCCGATCGCGTCGAGTGCCGCGGGCGTTGCGAAATCCGCGCGACCCATCTGATCGCGCCCGGACGCACCGAACGAGTCATGGTCGCCTCCCCATGGCAGCCAGCACCACGCCTTGCCGTCGCGCAGCCCGCACGCCGATGACCACGCGTAGCCGCCATTCGAGAGGTTCGCCAGCTTGCCGAGCAGCGGCTGCGGCGTGACCGTCCACTTCCTGTCGTCGCTGAATTCGACGCGCACGATCTTGCCGTCGGCGAGCTCGACGAAGGGAGTGGCCATCCGCTTCGCGTTCTTGATCCCCGGCACGAGCGTCGCGGACTTGGCGCGCGTCTCACCATCGCTCAGCCGGCACGCCACGTTTCCGGCCTTGGTGATCGCGCACGACGATGACAGCTGCACGGGGTCGCGGACTCCTCCCGTCACGACCCAGTCCGCGTCGCCGTCGTCGCCCGTGCTCAAGCAACGCGTGGTGCCATCGACCAGCGCAGCGCAGACCTCTCGTCCCGACAGCGCGAGGTCACGCGCATCACCGGGAAGCTGCTTGATGCTCGTCGTGCGCCAGCGTTCATGCCCGAGCTCGTCGTCGGGTACCACCAACTCGAGCACGCGACCATGCGCCACGACCACGAGCGCCTCGTCCGCGGCGAAGGCGCTGACGTTCGAGCTGATCGGCAACGGGATCCAAGCCACCGATCCACTCGCTTTGGCCGCGGCCGTGGCGCTCGGTGTCCTCCACCACCTAGGTAGGGAGATCGGTCTCGGAAGTTCGGAAATGGTCCGCGTAGAGATCGCCCGCGCGATCCACCGGCTCGTCGAGCGCCGCCTCGCGGACCGCGGCGATGACGACCGCCCACCGCGAAATCGCGGTCCAGCCGAAGAACGGGTGCTTGCGAATTCGCTGCGACGAGTCCACCGTGGTTCTACTTGTGATCATGAACAGGTCAATTCTCCTACTGGCGTTGCTCCTCATTGGCTGCGGTGGGGCCGAGTTCCACATCGCCACCGCGCCGGAGAAGGCGCCGGTGTTCGCCGGCGGAAGCAGGTGGATCAAAGTCGATCTGTCGCGCGACGACGGATTCACCAGCGACGTGCAGGTGACGGTCTCCGATCCCGTGGCGGTGACCGCCGACGTCGTCACGTTCACGGACGACAGCGCGACCGCCGCGCTCCGGGTCACGGTGGATCCCGACGCGGCTCCCGGCGACCTCCCGATCACGGTCGTCGCGTCGAGTGGCGGTGACAGTACATCCACCACGCTCGTCCTCGACGTGCGTGCCGCGCAGCCAAGCTCGCAGGAGCTGATCGCCGCCGCCCTCGAGCGGGGCGAGCTCGATCTCGGCACGTCCCTGCTGTATCGCAGCCAGGCCGTCGTCGGTGACCTCGCGTTGCCCATGGCGTTTCGTGGATCGGGCTCCGAGGAAGACCTCGGTTTGCCGGCCGCGATCACCGTGGCCACGCCGGCGCTGAGTCCCGCGGACATCGCGGCGCTGCGGCCATACGTGGTGCGCCCGTCCAGCAGCGAGAGCATCTACGCGCTCGCGTCGGCACGCACGACACCCGCCGCATCGCGCGTCGCGCCGATCGATGTCGAGCCGGCACCCGAGGACTGCAGCGCCGGCAACGCGTGGCGCTCGAAGCGCAGCGCGCAGATCCCGGTGCGCGTGTGGATCGAGTGCGGGGATTCGATCTCCGAGGCGACCGACGCGCGCAGCATGGGCAAGACGCTCGCGCTCGCCGAGAAGCTGTGGGACCCGATGACTGGCCTCATGGGCGCGCCGATGGCCGACGCGGGAGGTCCCGATGAAGGCGGTGACGACGCGATCGACATCTATCTCGTCCAGGGCGCAGTCCAGCGCGGCGGCGGGGCCATCGATATTTACGGACTGTTCAACGCCGGCCAGCGCGCGTGTGCCCGAACTTCGCCCGCCTTCGCGACGAACGGCTCGGGGCGTGACATCTCGAGCGGCTTCATGCTCGTGCCGCGGCTCGGTTCGCAGGGCGAAGACGTCCGCGCGTCGGTGACGCACGAGCTGTTTCACATCCTGCAGTTCGCGCACAATATCGGCTTCGCGTTCGAGCCCAACGGGGACGAGTACTGGTTTTATGAGGCCTCTGCGACGTGGGCACAGGTCCACTATGACCGCACGCTCTCCTGGCCAGCACGCGTCGCGGCGTCCGAGCATCGGGGCCGTTTCGGGCGTTACGCCAAGGGTGGCGTCGCGACCAACGCGTCGAAGCCCGTCGTCAACATGTACGCCGCGTACATCTGGCCGCTGTTCCTCGAGCAGCAGACGAAGTCCGACGCGATCATCGGCGCGATCTGGAGTGACCTCGACCGTGCTGGAACCTTCGCCGAGGCCGATGACATCATCGATCAGCATCTCTCGTTCGCCGACAATTTTCACACGTTCGCGATGCGCAACCTGAACCAGGCGTTCCTGCCCGGCGATCCGCTGCCAGCCGACGAGCGCTATCACGCGCTCGACAATCTGTTTCCCGATGGTGATCCCACTCCGTTTCAGCACACCGTCAGCCTCACCACGAGCACGAACTACACGCAGGACGTCGACCTGCCGCCGCTCAGCACGACCTATGTTCGGTTGGACGTCGATGCCAACGACATCAGGAAGGTCGAGATCGATCTCGCCCCGCTGCAGCCCTCGAGCGACCTCGACATCGAGGCGCTGATCCAACCCGAGACGACCTGGCTCGCCGACAAGTTGACGTTCACCGGCCAGAACAAGGTCGTGTTCTGCTTCGACAAGGGCGTGAGCACCGCGACGTTGCGTGGTGCATTCGAGAAGCTCGAGCTCGTGATCTCGAATCACGCCCATGCCAAGGACGAACGCGCCGGCGGCCAATTGCGCGTCACCGCCTCGACCAGCGTCTGCGGCGTCTGGATCGGCACGACCCATTCGACGATGACGTACAACACCGCCGATGGGAATTTGAAGCACACCATCGATGCGAACGCCGTGCTCGAGTATGACGAGGCGATGTCGATGGGCCAGTCGGCGATCGCGTACAAGATTCGCGGCGGCGACTACAACTCTCACTTCGTCTACGACTCGGTGGGCCGCACGCCGCCGTGCCACACGATCACCGATGCCATCGGGCCGATGTCACCCGGGACGGTCATCAGTTCGACGCCGGGCACCACGTTCGCGAACATCGTGCTGTTCCAGGGCATGCCGCAGACGTACATCGGCGGCGGTCAGAGCTTCGTCATGGATAGCGGCATCACCACCTGCAACGATACGAACACCGACGAGGCCACGTCGGCACTGAGCTTTATTCAGTGGTGGGCGACCAGCAGTAGCGCCCCGTTTGAGGTCAAGCCCGATGGCTCGCTGAGCGACTCGGCGGACGTGCTCGATCCGATGACCGGCGCGAACATTCATTACACGTGGTCATTCACGAAGGTCGATGAGTAGGTACAGGTGCTAACGTCCGGCGAACGCTTCGCAAGCGCTGATGCCGAAAAAAGGTCTGGTGGGTATCGTGCCGTTCGCGGCGGCGCCCACCGTCGACTTCGTACACATCGATGCCGGTTACTGGTCGAGCTACAACCAGGCAGCTCACGGCTCCACGATGCAGGCCACGATCGCCGTCAAGCTCGGACCTCTGCCGTCATTGCGATGTGAGGGCCCCGAGCGCTGTGACTTCGTCACCAACACGCCTGATCCGGCACATCCCCTGACGATCATGATCCCGTAGTACGCCGCGGTCTCCTTTCGGCAAACGTTCTGCGGCAGCGGTAATTGTCATCGAACAATGCGCGACTGAAACGACGAATGTCCAGCAGGCCTGGACCACCTTCACGCAACGCTCCTGCTCGGCGCGGCGATCGAAGTAGCCATGCACCAACTCGCGGAGCAGCGCGGTCCCGTCTTCGCAATCAACTGCATCACGACGTCCGCGGTCGCGCGCTGATCTGCCATCGCGAGCAGCTGTTCGATGATCTTATCCATCGCCACGTGAGCCTCGCAGAACAGGCTGTCACTGGCGATCCTCGCGGTGCTTGTCGTTGCCATCAGGCCGCAAACGCTGCCCGCTCGCGATCAATCCGGACAGCCTCCCCGAAACCAACCTCGTGGAATTGATCAGGTTTTCGCCGTCGCGAAGGATCCGCACCCTTCCGACTTTATCCGATAGCCTATCTCTCGAAGGCGACCGTTTCGATGACCGCAGTCTGGATCGCGGCAGTGTGGTCGTGCAGCTGAACCTCTCCCGACCTCAATAATGATCAAAGTTCCCGAAAAATCGCTCGTTCCATGGGACGTGGACTCGTCATGGATCACGGCCGAAGCGCACTTCCGACAGCATGTTCAAGATTTGCGGCGTCTCGACGTAGCGACGGCGTCAGCACAAGAGCCGACTTCGACAAATGAGCCAACTCCCACCGTAGTCTCATTAATATTTCCATAGAGGTAGACCCGCTCCGGATGGCGTCACGCAGTTGCTCGGCTTCGGCGGCAAATCCTTCTTCGTCCAGTCGCGCTGCGAGCCGATGCGCGGCAGTGTAGTAATCTTGCATCCGGAAACCTCAATCATAGAATGTTACACGCGCCCACTGTGACCGTGTTTGGCGGCACGATGACTTCGATGCCGCCCCCGGGGTTCGGACCGGCGGGTGGAGCCTCACGGGTGACCAATGGAGTTCCCGGAATTAGTTTGCCAGTTTCAATAACGTCCGCTCGTGTCACGTTCTCTGGTGAGATACCGTAGCATTCGGGATAGCCAGGCGTGAGGGGGTGTTCGAGGCCGGCTGGCAGTGGCCCGTTGCCGGGATGCGACATCGGCGCGGGTGGATTCCAGGGCGTGCGTGACAGCTGGATGCCGGTGATGGAGATGTTCAAAAACGACCTGTTCGTGACCAAGGCATGTGATGAACGCGTGCTGTTCGCTGACGTCATCACCGGGCCGGGGATATCCCGACACTGCTCGCGACCAATCGGATCACCAGCTCCTCGATCGAGGAGCTCACGGCCCGCCTGGACGCTCAGCGCCGAGTTGCCCCCGATTCAACCCAAGACGCCCTGAGGAGGACGGCAATGACAATCACCGGAAAGGAAGCGCTGGAGCTTCACGAGGCGATCGGGCGGCGCAACGAGCAGCAGCGCAGCGAGCGTCTCGCGAATGCCAAGGCACTCGCGGCCGTGCGGGGTAAGGAGCCGTTCGACCTCGCCAAGCTTGAGCTGATCGCGGACACCACCAACCAGGGACGGCTCGATCCGGTTGACGAGCGGCGCGCGGAATTCGAGGAGATGTACTACGTGCACCATCCGGCCGTAATGACGCTTGCCGAGTTCGCTCCGATCGTCAACGAGCGCAACCGGTGGTCGGGTGGCTGATCGGGGACGAGCAAACTTCGACGGACTTGCATGCGGTCGTTCGAACAGGTGCGCGATTCGGGCAAGCTGTACTCGGTTGGACACGACGAGGTCAGCGAGCGATTCAGTCGGCTCGATGGCGGGCCGCTCGGGACGTGGCTGCCCCAGTTCGCGGATGCGGGCGTGCTCGCGAGCTACGTGTCGCTCCTCGAAACTGAAGGAGCGCCAGGTGGCGCGCGGGGTCGCGCTGTTGCCGAGCAACGGTAATCCAGCTCGCGTAGGCGAGCGGGTAGACGTCAACGACCTCCGGCTCTCGCCGGCGACGCTGGCATCCCCGCGATCGCAAGCTGCGCGCACGTTCTCGAGCGACGCGAGGTGATCGTTGTCCTCGTACTTCTTCCACTCGGCGCTCACCTTGTCGGCGCAGCGCAGCGCGTCGCGCCGGCTTCGAAGCGACATGTGTGCGGCTCTTCTCTACCGGACTCGTCGGCAGCACTTTCGATCACTTGACGATCCTGAGATGGCCGCGCGGCTTCGGGATCGGGTCGGACACGACGCCGTCGGCGTAGCGTGACGAGTGGTTGCGCGCGTGCTCCTTCGCGAGATGAAAGAGCCAGTAGTCGTCGAGAAGTAGCCGCTGCTATGCAGTGCGCGCAAGCGGAGCACTGCCTCTGCCCCGGCGAGCGACAACCGCACACCCGTGCGCCCCATGCGATCCTGGACGAGGTGCCGACCTGCGCCTTCGATGACGCCGGTGGCGATCGGCAGGCCTACGATGAGAGCGCGGTCGTAGTGGAGCCAGGCGGCGTTCCGCGCCAGGTACTTGATGCACTTCTCGACGGGCTTGGCGGCCTAGGCGGTCAGGTCGTGGCGCTCGATCATGCCGCGCATGCTGGTCTCCCGCGCGGCGGCGGAATGCCCGGTGAGCAGCGCGTGCAGTCGATTCTCGACCCACGTTTCAGCTTCGCCGGTGCCGACGGCATCATCCGCTACGTCCGGGGTGGCTTCGAGAAGGGCGATGTCGACGGCGATGTGAAGCAGATGAAGTAGCAGATCGCGAAGCTCGTGAAGTAGCTCACCACTTCACGGACGTCACCGCGACGGTCGTGCCGCGCGCGAGCCCGAGCTGGACGGTGACCCCGACGCCGATCGATCCCGAGGACAGGTAGCTCATCACGAGCGGCAGCTTGGCGACGATCGGGACCCCCGAGAGGCTGGTGATCACGTCGCCGACCACGACGCCCGCGGTCGCTGCCGGGCCGCCTTCTTTGATTTGCGTGACGGTGAGTCCGTCTTTGCCGGGCTCGGTCGCCATCCCGAACGTGCCAGCGTCACCGCTGCGCGGCGGCACGATCTCGATCACGCCGAGCTCGAGGCGCTGGCCGTTCGCGACCTCGAAGTCCTTGGTCCCGAGCGGCTTGAACCCGGTGCTGTCGAGCACGAGCACCTGGCCCTTACCGACCGCGACCTTGTTGATCACGAAGTGGCCGCTGGCATCGCTCTTCGGTGAGTTTCCAGCCATCGCATCGACCATGGACGCACCCATGTTCGCGTTGCTCGAGCTCGCCACCACCGCGATGTTTGCGAGCCCGGTGTGATCGAACATGTTCACGATCTGACCGGTCAGCGTGCTCCAGGGTGCGAGCGCGAGCTCGAGCGTCGCGGGACCGGCGGGCACGTTGATCTTGTCAGCCGCGGTGCCGGCCTCGGCGTCGACGTGGCACGCGTACGCACCCGGCGCGAGGTGTTCGAGCGAGTACCCACCATCGCTCGCGGCGCTCGAACGATCGGCGGTGCCCGCCGGCCCCTTGCATTCGATCGAGTAGCCGACGACCGGCGACCCGGCGCTCGTGACGTGTCCGGTCAGGGTGCCGAGCGCGGCGAGCTGGAGCGTGACGGTATCGCCCGGATTCGCCTTCTTCTCGGCCCGCGATGCGCCGCGTGGACCCTCGGCGACCACCAGGTACTGCCCGTCACCGAGCTTGCCGATCGTGAACTTGCCGTCGACTCCCGTGAGCACCGGCTCGCTCGAGGTCCACCACTCCGAGTTGCTCATCTCATCGGCGAGCCCGTCGGTCTTACCGGAGAGGCTCGCGGGCAGCGAGGGCAGTCTGCGCGCGGTCACCCACGTATCGGCCACCGGTTGGTTGTTCGAATCTTCTACCTGTCCACGGATCACGCCGTTCTCGGCAGGCACTATCACCACGACGCCGGTCTTGTCATCGCCGAGCGCGAGCTTGTAGGTGGGGAGCTTCGCCTTGTCGGCAGCTCCCAGCACGACCATCGTGCGTTCGGTGACGTCGACGTGACGGCTGGCGTGGACCTCGTACTCGCCCGCCTCGAGCGCGATCAGCTTGAACGTGCCATCGGCGCGCGACGTTGCTCCGCCGCGATTCGCCCCCATGAATATCCCCATCGTCTCGTGATCGTCGTCGGTGCGCTCCGCGGAGACGGTCGCGCCGGCGACGGCGGCGCCGGTGGTGTCGATCACCTTGCCGCTGAGCGACGCTCGGATCTCGAGCGGGACCACGACATCGTGTTGGTCGGCCGCCGTGATCGTGATCGGCAACTTGCCGACCGACCCGGCCGTGGCCCTCGCGACCAGCTTGAAGGCACCCGAGGGCACGTTGTGGAGCGTGAACGCGCCGGTCGTTGGATCGGCATCACCGTGGACCAAGAACGTCTTGATGGCGTCGAACATGTTCGCGATCCCGATCTCGGCCGCGAGCTCGATCGTGACGACCGCGGCTTGCGGCGGAGTAACCTTGCCCGCGATCGTGACACCCGCTTCGACCTCGATCTCGACGTCGCCGAGGTCCTTGTTGCCGACCGTCACGGACTTGCCGACGTTCGGAACGACCGCTTCGCCGAACGCATACAGCGTGAACGTCCCGGGGCGTACACCGTAGATCTCCCACCGACCCTTGCCGTCGCTCGGCGCGTTCGCGTTGTGCTGGCTGCCTTTGTTGGCCGACATCGTAAAGGCGCCGACCCCGAGGTTCGGAATGCCGTCCTTGGTGCCTCGCTTCACGACGGTGCCGCTGATCGTGTACGCCTTGTCCACGATCACCCGCACGTTCTCGATCTGCTCTCCGATGCCGAGCTCGACCGTCGTCGGTTGCGCGCTCGCGTAACCGCGACCTCCGGCGATGATCTGGACCGCGCCGGCGTGCATGCCGCGGATCGTGAAGGCGCCGTCGGCATCGGTCGGTTGCAACGCGCGCTTGTCGTGGGCGTGACGGACGTCGGCGGTCACCACGGCCCCGGCGACCGGCTTGTTGGTATCGCGGGCGATCACGACGCCGCGGATCACACCGCCGGGCGTGAGCACGAAGTTCTGGATCACCGGGCTCCCCGCGATCTCCACGTCCTCGCTGCGTGACGTGTAGTCGTCGTGGTCGGCGACGAGGTCGTAGTTGCCGTCGGCGAGCGCGACCTCGTAGTGCCCGTCCTTGTCGGCGATCGCGACGTAGCTCTCGAGTGCGAGCGGCGAGGCTGCGTCGGGCCGAATCGAGATGTGCGCCTCGGCGATCGGCCCGCCCCCCACATCGGTCACCGTCCCCGACAGGATCGTGCCACCTGCCGCGAGCGTGATCACCACGCCGGAACGCTGCTCGCCCGAGGCGACCACGAGCTTTTCGGTGTGTCCCGGGACGAACCCCCGTGCTTGCGCGTTCACGGTGTAGCGGCCGGGAGGAAGCTTCGCGATCGTCCATGCGCCGTTCGCATCGGTCGTCGCGATCAACGGATCGCGCGTCGCCCCGGCGCCCAGGTCGAACTCGGCTTTGGTGAGCGAGACGACCGCGCCTCCGATCCCGGCGCCAGCCGGGGTGATCACGCGGCCGGCGATCGAAGCCGGCAAGGCAGCGCTCGCTGGACCGCTGCCCGCGACGATGGCGCCCGAGCCCGGGCCGCTCTCGGCGAGATCAACCTTCGCGCGCGCGTGGCGATGCCACGCGAACCACGCGACCGCCACGGCAACGATGACCAGCGCAGCTCCGACCAGCTTCTTCATGCTGAACGGTCATACAACAGCCCAACCCCTTTCACTAACCGACGACGACCAAGCTGCCCGCGATTTGGTTAACACCGTCCAGGCGCCCGGAACGTCCCGGTGGGCGTGGGGAGCGCTGGAACGCGCAGCTCACCGATTGTCCACCGATCGCGTGGTGCGGATGTTGATCAACTCGACGAACACGCTGAACCCCATCGCACCGTAGATGTAGCCCTTCGGAATGTGCGCGCCGAACCCTTCGGCGACCAGCACGAGGCCGATCATCAGCAGGAACGAGAGTGCGAGCACTTTGATCGACGGGTGGCGCTCGACGAACGAGCTGATCGCCTTGCCGAGCACGAGCATCACCACGAGCGCGACCACGTTCGCGACGACCATCACGCTGACGAACTCGGTCATCCCGACGGCGGTGATGACGCTGTCGATCGAGAACACCATGTCGAGCACGATGATCTGCGCGATCACCGCCACCGATCTAGCCCGTGCGACGTAACTCCTTGGAATTCGATCGACTCGGCAGCGCCGTTATGAACTCTGGTTCTCCCAAATGACGGTCTCGTCGGATCGCAGAGAGAGATCGAGAGTTATATTAATGTCAGATCGATAATCTATAGATCTTTGATGCAGATCGATTTCGATGCGATCGAGGAACGAATTGCCACCCAGGCGGCGACGCTCGACGCAGCGACGCACGTGCTGCTCGCGGACATCCGCATCTGGGACGTCGAGAACGGGTGGGCCAAGCAAGGCGCGCGATCCTGCGCCGACTGGCTATCGTGGCGAGTCGGGTGGACCGGCTCGACGGCGCGGGAGCATATCCGTGTCGCGAGAAAGCTTGGTGAACTGCCGGCAATCGACGCGGCGCTGCAACGGGGCGAGATTTCGTACTGCAAGGTTCGCGCGATCACCCGGGTGGCGACCCCCGAGAACGAGGCGATACTCCTCCAGGATGCGAAGCTAACGACCGGAGCGCAGCTCGACAAGATCTGTAGAAAGTTCAGTAGTGTGCTGTATAGCGCTCAACCGCGGAGTGAAGCGCTCGACCGCGAGCGTCGCTACGTGCGTAAGTTGTCGCGTGAGGATGGGATGGTGAAGATCGAGGCCGTGCTTCATCCTGAAGAGGCAGCGGTGGTGTGGGCCGCACTCGAAGCGACGGCGCGTTCGCTGCAGAAAGCTACGCCTCCACGATCGGATGAACGAAGCGGGCGGGTAACACCGGTACGCAAACCAGATGCGACCAAGCACGCAACGCGCGCGGACGAGCCCGGCACGCAGGAGCACGTGGCCGAGCGTGTCTCGACAAAGCATGCTTCCGCGGAAGCGCCCGGCG
The DNA here is from genome assembly GCA_043759355.1 of Kofleriaceae bacterium. Classification (GTDB taxonomy): domain Bacteria; phylum Myxococcota_A; class Polyangia; order Haliangiales; family Haliangiaceae; genus JABFXX01. Next base: position 6,048 of record JAYVLQ010000028.1, on the reverse strand, counting down.
AGATCTGGCGCCCCGCGTTCGCGCGTAGCTTTGACCGGGCAAACGCGCTCGTCGCGATGGGTGAGGTCGTGCTGCGTGGCGATCGCGTGAATCGCTCGCCGGTCGAGCTGGTGATCACGACAACCCGAGAGTGCCTCGCACATCCAGACGAAGCCTGCGGTCTAGCCGTCACGCAAGACGCGACGTGCATCGCTCCCGTCGCTGCACGTCGCCTCGCGTGCGACGCCGGCGTGGTCGAGATGGAAGTTGACGGGCGCGGCACGCCGCTGGATGTCGGACGACGCGTCCGTACCGTCAGCGCGCAGCTCAAGCGTGCGCTCGAGCATCGCGATCCGACCTGCAAGTTTCCTGGGTGCACGAATCACCTCTTCACCGAGGCGCACCACATCGAGCACTGGATCGACGGTGGCGAGACTAAGCTGTCCAATCTCGTCCGGCTCTGTTCGTTCCACCATCGCTTCGTCCATGAGTACGGCTATCGGATCGAACTCGACCACGACCTCCTGCCACGCTTCAAGACACCCGTGGGAACGCCAGTCTCCGAGGCTCCGATGCCATCGCCGGGTGTACTCACACATCGGGCGACCATCACACTCGAGACCAACGCTTGCGGATGGGATGGTCAGCCGCTTCACTACGACTTGATCGTCGGTGGTCTGTATCGGGAGACCATGGGCAAGCTCGAGTGACGCTTCCGCGGAAGCAATTCCGTTCGGTGATCGACACCTGGCGGAGACCGCGAGCGCACTGCTGTGGTCCGCTACGTGCTGATCGGATTCTGAGATACAGGCGAGCTCTGACCCGTCCGCGCACCAACGTGCGCGATCTCGCACGGCGTGAACGTCGGCTTACGGCGCGGGTGTCAGCGCGCAGCGGAAGCCGGTCGTCTCGCCATAGGTTGGGTAGCCCTTCCTGCTTCGAGACCCTGTGCAAGGAGGATCCTTCAGGGCGCGGGTGCGAGCGGCACTCAAGCGTTCGACAGCACTACGACATGAAGGCCACGTTCATCACGCTGGCGCTGGAGGACGGCCGCCATCCGCACGTCATCGAGACCCGCGTGACCCAAACGAAGAAATCGCGATCGGCGTTCGATGGGTACGGCCCTACGGTTGCAGCGGTCGCGAGCCTAGAAGTCGAACACGAGCACCGCAAACCGGTCTGCTATCTTGGTCCCGCGCAGTCGGTGAGCGCCATCGCCGCCGGTGAGCACGACGCAGCCGCTGCCCTGCACGATGGGGCTGACCGGGAACATTGTCCCTTCCTGGAAATTCTCGTTGTCGCGAACCTCGGCGCTGATCATGGCCATCGTGCCGCCCTCGACGTTGAGATCCGCAACCGTGACTAGACCCTTGAGCAACTTGTCTTGCTCGCCGAGTGCATCGGCGTGGATCAGCAGGAGACCACCCTCGTCGTCGTCGCTGGGGTCCCTCACGTAGGCGTGCCACTCGCCCGGCTTACCCTGGGCCAAATACGTGTTCTTGGCCGGGGCCGTGGCTTCTCCTACGACAATGCTGCCGCTCGGGCTCGAAATCTTGCCGAGATACGTGTGGTGCTTCAGGGCGATCGGGGCCTTCGGTTCGTCGATCTCTGGGTCAGGCGGGCGTGTTGGGGAATTAGTGGCAAACGCGAGCGGGCCCGAGATCGCACCTTGTGGGGGACTTCTGGAGAACGCGGGGTGGCCCGATCTCAGTTCCACGATTAAGGCATCAACGTTCTTACCGAGAACGTGAGCGAGTTCCCCAACGATCAACCGCTCAAACGTGTTGATGAGCTTCCGCTCACCTAACGTCGGCACGTAGGCCGTCCGATAAAGCGTGTGCAGCACGTTCACCTGCGCTTCGAGGGGCCGCTTGATCAAGGTCACCATGTATTCGTGAAAGCGGACCGTCCACGGTCGATCGTCAGAAGCACCCGTCTGCTGCCGCAAGACGCCCGCAAGCCGTTCGGCCTCTGGACGGCTCACTGGTCGCCGGACAACTTTCTCCACCGTGCCGGTGGGAATCATCATGGTCGTGCCAGCCTCGACGGACTTCATGACCCAAAAGGACTCTGCGTTCATTTCGCGGGAGCCCTCGACGCGGACCAGACCCTGACCTTGCCAGACTAGGAAATCACCGACGACAATGCTGGTGCGGGGTGCCATGGCGATCTCTCCGGGGTCGTTCTTCGGTTTGGTGCATGACACCTCGAACACGAGCAAAGCTGTGGTCAGTAGCACGACACGCCGAAGCACATCGGCAACCTATCACCTCACTGCGGAAACTCAATTAGATCCAGGTTCGGGATGGCCGCATCGACCGCATCGACCAATTCTCGATGCGAGCCGCGAATCCAAGCTGTTCTCTACCGGGAAGCAATCCGCGCTGACCGTGATCTCCCGCTCGCTTCGCTGCCACCATGAAGCGCGATGATGCAGCGTAACTGTCCGAGGATCGACGCATAGGCAGATCGCGTTGCGACGGGCAGAGTCGCGCGCATGCGACGACCGAAATCATTCTGGGAGGCTCGGATAGCCGCGCTGGCACGGGCCGCAGCGTCGAGCGCGTTGTGCGCCAGCACGACGTGACGCCCGGAGTCGCACTCAAAACGCGCAGCTGGCAAGCTCTGTGTTGTCGATCGTCCAGATCGCGTTATCGGAGCAGAACGACAGGTTCGACAAGATGCACTCGCTGCCGGCGTCCGTCGTGAGGCGCACGTCGTAGTTGCCGCAATCGATCTGCGACTCGCTCGGCAGCAGCATGTCGGGAATCTACGACCACCGACCTGCTCGCCGACTGCGCCGCGCCTGACCTCGGCTACGGCTGACGATCTCGTTCGCTGAGCGTGGCAAGGCGGTCAGCGATCCAGATCTCAACGCCTGGTACGACCGCCAGGGCGCCGAGAACGCCGACAAGTGCGCGTGGACGTTGGGTACCGAGCAGACCGCGACGAACGGTTCGAAGTACAACCTCTCGTTCGGTGGTCGCAACTGGCTGATCCAGTGCACCTGGAACGCGTCGACGCAGACCTGTCAGCGCGTCCTCGGTTCGACGAACTAACGGTGAGCCCAGCGGTGAGCTAGTAGGCCGCGCGCTCGACCGACTGCGTCGCGGTCGTCCCGGTCGCGTTCGTGCTGCCACCGAACAAATAGACGTACGGTCCCTCGACCAGCGCCTTGGCGAACAGGCGCTGCACGTTCGGGGTCCCGCCACCGCCATTGCTCCAGTTCGTCAGCGTCGGCGGGCTCGAGCCCGTGCAGCCGGTCGCCGGGCAGAGCTGCGCCGAGGACGCATTCTGAAGCGTGGCGCCACTGTTGAGGCCACCGAGCGTGAACAGGTAGCCTGCGAACGAGACCGCCGCCGCGCCGCCGCTGGCGTTCGCGCTGGTCGAGACGAGCGTACCGAGATCGCCGGTCGCGCTCGCCGTCGTGGTCGAGCCAGTCTGCATCGCATTGACCAAGGAAAAGCTGGTCGCCTTGCCGAGGCCCGAGCCGAAGTACACGTGCGTGGTGCCTGCAGTGACCTGCGACTTGAACCCGTGGTCCGCCGCGAACGTGGTCGCGAATGAACGCGCGCCGCCGATCGATTGATTCGCCGTGTTGCCCGAGTTGCGACCGATCGCGAACGTGTTGACCGTCTGCGAGCCATCGGCGAGGTTGATGATGATCTTCGTCCACTCGTAGTTATCGAGGAGGGTCGCGGTGGCGAGTGTCGCATCCGTGCCGCCGCCCGCGACGTACAGGAAGATCGAGCTCGTCGTCGCGGTGACCGGGCCTTGCGCGATCGCCGCCGCGCCACCGAACCGCATGGTCGTCAGGTTAGTGACCGCGTGCCAGATGCCGGTCGCGCCGATTGGCAGCGGGGACCGAGCGGTCGTCGCGAGGCCGGTGTCCTCGAACGAGATGGTCGTGGCAGCCTGCGCGACGTTGGCGACGAGCTGGACCTGCGTAGCGTCTTCGCCGGTCGCGGGCGTGCGGTAGATGTTGTACGAGACCACGTTCGGCATCGCCGGCCAGGTCAGGATCACCTTCGCGAGGGGAGTCGCTGTCAGGTTCGACAGATCGGGCAGCGTGACGTTCAATGGGTCCGAGGCGAGCGTCTCGCCCGCGGGATTCGACGCGTCGTTCGCCGCGCGCACGGCGGTCACGCGATACACCCACGTGCCCACGGCCAGGCCGGTCGCGCTCGGCGCCAGATCGATTGCCGGGACGGCCGGCACGTCGAGCGGATCGAGGATCCTCGCGCGCTCCACGGTGGCGAGCGCGGCCGCGCCGTTCGACCCGCCGATCGCGTAGATGAATTGCCCGACGCGGATCACCGCGGCGCCGGTGCGCGCGGCCACCATGCCGTTGCGCTGGGTCGTCCAGCCGAGCAGGTTGCCGAGCTCGTCGAGCTGGGTCGAGACCACCGCGCTCGAGGCATTGGCCAGCGTGCCGTCATCGCCGCCGACCTGATAGAAGAACCGCGCCTGGGCGGTGACGTGGCCCGCGACCACGCCGAGCCGAGAGCGAGCGGCCGGCAGCTGGAGCACCGAGTCGGTATTCGAACCGGTCGACGGCGTCCAGGTCCCGAGGTTACCCGAGCCGGAGACGAACGCGATCGCCGAGAAATCCACGAACGGGACGCACGTGCCACCCGCGGGGCAAGGGTTGGTCGGATCGGCGACGGCGCCGTTGATGATCCGCAGCACGCACGCCGCGCTCGCCGGGACCGAGCTCGCATTCACGGTCACGTCGAGGCCCGTCGCGGTCGCGCCGCTGATCGGCGGCAGCGCGAGCGGCAGGGTCGGGAGGGTGACTCCCGCGGGCGCCGTGCACGCTGTGAAGTACGCGGTCGGTGTTGTGCCGGTCGCAAAGCCCGAGCCGGCGACGGCGAGGGTCGTTGTCTGGGTCGCGACCACGGTCGTGGGTGTGACGCTCGCGATCGCCGGCGGGGTCGCGACCACGTGAAAGCCTGCGGCGAGCAGGCCGACATGCGCGCCGTTTGCATCGATCGGATCGATCACGATGACATCGTAGTCGCCAGCGGCGAGCGCGTTGGCCGGGACCACCGCGGAGACCGAGGTCGCTGATTGCCAGCTCACGGCGGAGAGCGCCGTCGCCGTGCCGCCGCTTGAGAGATAGACGCGGGGGGTCTGGGTCAGCGGATACCCCGACACCGAGATCGTGATCGCGGTCGCCTGGGTCGGATCGCCGAACGGAGGCAGGACCTTCGCGACCGTGATGTCCGGGGTGCCGACGATCGTCAGCCCGCTCGCCAGCGTAGCGGTGCAGATACCGTCGGTGATGTTGACGTCGTACGCGCCGGCGGCAAGCGTGCCGCTCGTGACTGTCGCCTGGATCTGGTTCGTGTGGTTCGGCACCGCCGCGACGTGGGTGAGCTGCGTCGCCGAGCCGCCAGCGTGTAGTTGCACAGACACGCCGGTGACCGTCGTCGTCAAGCCGGACATGTAGACCGACACTCGCGCTGTCATGTTCGCACCCAGCACGTTCGGGTCGACGAAGAACATCAGCGGCTTGGCCTCGCCCGTGAGCGTGCCCATCGCCGACTTTCCGTCGGGGTTGGTGACGGTGATCGCGTTGCTGCCGTTGACGATCGTGCCGGCCGGGATGGTGACCGTGATGTCCATCGCGTCGGTCACCGTCGCCGAGACCGGCGCGTTATCGACGGTGACCGTCGCGTTCGGGCTGAAGTTCGTGCCGGTGATCGTCAGCGTCATCCCGTCCGAGCACAGCGGGTTCGGCATGACCGCGGTGACCGCCGGCGCGAGCGCCGCATCGGGCGGTGGCGCATCCGCCGGGGTGTTGTTGTTGCCCGAGCACGCGGCGACGAGCAGGGTGGTGGAGATCCTGAGCAGGCGAAGCGAGGTAGACATTCGATCTTTCGGTTAGGTTCTTCGACGTTCAAAAACAGCGAGCGCGGTGCCGGTCAACGGCGCGCGCAACCGCGGCAGCGAGCGGGGCCGGGCTCGGGGCGTCGGCGCGTTACCGGTCAGAAGATCGGCGCGTAGCACGCGCAGCCGGTCGTCTGGGTCGCGCCGCACGCCGCGTTTGTCGTCGTGTCGATGCAG
>JAYVLQ010000027.1:0-21973 GCA_043759355.1 Kofleriaceae bacterium | reverse complement strand
CGTTCATCGGCGCGATCGATTCGCTCCGCGTCTGGCACCGCGTCCTCGCCGCCAGCGAGCTGTGAGACCACGAGGCGAAGTGGCGCGCGGTGCTCGCCTCGGTTGGGCCGTGCTCGCCGCCGACGGAATTCTCGGCCGTTTCGACTACGCGCCTGCCGGTGCTCGATCCGAACCTCAAGGGCAAGACTCGGTTCGGTACGTTGTGGGGCTACGTTGGCGTGTGCGAGCACGGATCCACGGCCGCCTACCTGTACTGCTCGACGGGAAAGAAGCTCGCGCAACGTTCGGGCGAGCTCGGCCCTGCGGGTCGCGTTTGCGGTCTGAGAACTGCCATCGGTTGGGGCCGGCGGAAGAAGCCGCCCTCGAAACGACCACCGTCCAGGCGATGCGGGCGAGCGGGGTCGATCCCGCCGAACACCTTCGACCAGTCCGCGAACGAGAAGTGCGCCGACCGTTGGATTTCGCCAGCACTCTCATCACGACGGCGGCGGTCCGTGCGAGTGTTCGAGATCGCACGCAGTGCCGGCGGTTGGCCAACGGTTTGTCGACAGCTCGACACTCGCCGACGAGCCTGCGCGGAGTTAGCTCTGGCGCGCGTCGTGCTGAGTTGGCGCGCATGCTCAAAGTCGTGGTGCTCGCTGCCGCCCTGTCCGCCTGCGCTCATCCTCGTCGCGCCCTCGTCGGCGGCGCCGGCATGATCGTGCTCGGGGTGCTCGCCGACTCAACGAACCACACGACGCACTGCTCGGACCCGGAGGGAGCCGGCTGCCTGGTCACGCAGTTCGGCGACGGCGTCGCCAACGATATCGCGCGTGGGGCGGGCGAGATGCTGCTCGTCAGCGGCATTGTCGCCGTCATCGGGGCGCTCGTCGGGCTGTCCAACGAGCACGCGGCGGAACCAAGCTTGAAGTGATTCATTCGCGGACGGCGGTCTGCAGAGTCGGCGCTCGTGCATCGCGAAAGGTCGCAGATTCATGCGCGCCGATTCGATCATACGCATGATCAAGTGCGGCAATCTCCGATTGTGCGAGCGCCCGAATACTGCGTATTTCACCGTTCGTGATCGCCGAAACCGCCGCATCGTGATCACCGAAACCGCAGCGATGGTGATCGCTCCGCGATGGGGACGATGAGTGGTTGGACCTACTTCTCGGATTTATCTCGCGGAGTGAATTAGTCGATTGCAGATCGCGTCCGCGTGAGTTGGCTCGCCGATGTAATCGTGGAAGCGGTTCGGCGGGACCTGGCTGCTGATGATCGTGGTGCTGTTCTCGTCGATCACGAGCACGTCGGCCCGCGCGATCTTGGCGAGCACTCGCGTATAGATTCCATCGGCGCGTGCGACGGCGAACTCTCAGGGCCCGCGTTTGAACAAGTCGATCGAACGCGTTCGATTTGGGATCGACACGATCGTGCCGACGTGATCTACGTTTTGCTGTGGACGCCGAGAAGTTGGTCCGGCGGAAGTGGCGCCTGCTGACGGCGACGAAAAGCTCGTCGCCCCGGCGACGCGCGGGGATCCGGAGTCTGCCTCCGAATAAGTAGCGAATCACTCCCAGGTGTCGGTGAGGATAGAGGCCCAGATGCCGTTGCCCTTGTCGGCCTTCTCGATCACGACGTAGAACCTTCCGACCTTGCGGAGCTGCGAGCTGTTCGCACCCTTCCAGGTGATGGAGCCCTTCTCCTTCTTCGTCTTGTAGGCGCCCTTGAGCGTCTTGACGTAGTCGGACAGCTCCTTGGGCAGCTTTGCCGTCTCGGCCTTGCCCTTGAACACCAGCGCGGCGGCACCGACGGCTTCCATCATGGCTTTGGTCTCGTCGGCGCTCGTCGGCTTGACGTCGGTCAGCTTGACCTTGCCGTCCTTGTCGACCGCGATCGCGACGAAGGTGACCCTGTTGATGAGCGCGTCGTGGAAGTCCTTGCCGTCCTCGAGCTCGACGGTCATGCCGACGAGGGCTTTGCGCGGCAGTGCCGGCACAGTGCCCTTCGGGAAGTCCACCGCGATGCACCACGGGCGAAATAGCGAGGCTGCGTCCGAACACTTCGCTGCGTCGCCTAGCTTCGTCAGCGCAGCGGTCAGCGGATCGACCTTTTCGGCGCGCGCAACTCCGCCCAGTCCCACGATTCCGATCAGCACCAGCGAAACAAGTTTCATGCGCGGCAGCGTATCAGTACGGCCGAGCAGCGTGACTTGGAAGTGGTCGTACTCGGAGTAGGTGGACCACCAGAAGTCCACGAGCGTGTCCAACCGGTCCGGACCATCGAGGGTTGTCATGTGGCGACCGAACTCGACTACCGGGGTGCCAACTTCCTTGAGCTCGATGATCGTTCGCGTGCCCCTTCTTCCGCGAGAACCCAGAACCGATTCGATTCGCGCGCTTCCATGACAGGACCTCGAGGGCTCGCGAAGGCGCCGCCGCGGTCTCCAGGACGTCGCATCGGTGGAAAGCATCCTCAAGCCGCGCGAGCTGCGCGTTGTCCAACAACCACTCGGAAATCTGCGAACGACCTGGCTCTTGCCACCACGGGCCGCAAACGCCGTCACCCCGGAGCAACGAATCGCAGTGATGCTCTACGAAGTGCGCCAAGTGACGTGCGGCGTTCACTCCGCGATCTCTGTCCCACGCGTCGATGAACGGGCGCATGTCGTCGAAGACCTGCGAGCAACCTGAGAGCAGATCGTTGGCCGAGAGCCTCGACGCGATCTGTGCATCGTTACCGGGAACGGTCGACCACAGCGCCTGGAGATAAAGAGTGATCGCTTGAACCTAAGTCCTGCCGCCATCCTCGTCCGTGGAGCTCGCCATCGAAGCGCTCCGGGGTCGATCGCCCCTCCACCGATCAGATCTTCAGCGCCTTCGCAAATGGCATCTCCCGCAAGCGCTTTCCCGTGAGCGCGAAGATCGCATTGCCGAGTGCGGCACCGACCGGCGGCACGGGCGGCTCACCGACACCACTCGGTGGTGCCGTCGACGCGACAATCTCCGTATGGATGCGACGCGGCACGTCCCTCATCCGCGCGACCCGCGCGTCACGAAAGTTAGTCTGGTCGGTGACGCCGTTCGTCATCGTCGCACCGCCATATAGCGCGTTGCTGATGCCCATGATGAGGCCGCCCTCGAGCTGCGAGTGGACGCGGTCCTGGTTCACCACCAGCCCGGAGTCCATCGCGATCCACGCGTCGTCGATGCGGAACACGTGTACCGGATCCGGCACGACCGAGATCACGACCGCGCTGTACGCGACAAAGCTTCGGTGCGCCGCGAGACCGAGCGCACGACCCTTGCGGCTCGACCAGCCCGCCATCTGCGTCACGCGTTCGATCACGTTACGCAGGCGCCCGGCATCGACCGGGTGCTTGGCGAGCGTCTCGCCGTAGTTCGAGAGCTTCGGGATCCCCAGCTCCGCGAGCGACACCGTGCGCGCCGGGCCAATCATCTCGAGCCAGACGTCACGAGGATCGGCGCCCCGTGCGTGAGCGATCTCGTCGATGAACGAGCCGACCGCGAACGCGTGGAAGATGTTGTAGACCGATCGATACCAGCCGACGCGCGTATGCAGCGGCGCCTTGCACGCCTCGGCACGAACGTTCGGCACCGCGAGCGCGAGATCGGTGACGCCCTGCATGAGATCGTCAGCGGCCGGCGTATCGATCTTGACGTTGAACGTGCCGCCGATGGGCGTGAATGCCGTCTTGTGATGCCAGGCGGTGACGATGCCCTTGTCGTCGAGTGCCGCACGGAGGCGCTGCGCGTTCACCGCGTTGTAGTAGCCGTGCTTTACGTCATCCTCCCTCGTCCACTGCACGCGGACCGCCCGGCCATCCCCGAGCTCCTTCGCAACGAACGCAGCCTCGACGACAAAATCGGACTTCGATTTCCGGCCGAACCCACCGCCGAGCATGGTGACATTGATCGTGACCTTGTCCTCGGGAAGCCCGAGCAACGCAGCGACGTCGGTGCGGTTGTCCTGTGGATTCTGGGTCGGAGCCCATACCTCCGCCTGCCCCTTCGCGACGCGCGCAACCGCGACCAGCGGCTCCATCGGCATCTGGGATAGATGCGGCACCACGTACTCGGCCTCGACGGTCTTCGCAGCCTTGGCAAACGCGGCGTCGATGTCGCCGAGCTCGCGATGGGTCGTGCCCGGTGCCCGCACAGACGCGAGCAATTCGTCCCGGTAGGCATCGGAGTTGTAGCTCGCGTTCGGACCATGGTCCCAGGTGATGTCGAGCGCGGCGCGACCTTTGATGGCGGCCCACGTCGTATCGGCCACCACCGCGATGCCGCCCCACGGCTGAAACAGCCATGGCGGCCTCGGCGTGGGCATCTCGATCACTTTCCGCACGCCCGGAACAGCGAGCGCACGCTTCGCGTCGTACCTCGCCACCTTGCCGCCAACGACGGGCGGGCGAGCGATCACGGCCGTCAGCATGTCGGGAAATCGTACGTCCGCGCCGAACTGCGCCGCGCCCGTCACGTACGCCATCCCATCGAGCAGCGGCAGGTTCGGATCGGCGATGCCCTTCAGCTCGGCGATCGGTCGCAGCACGATGTCCTTCTTCGGAACGGGCAGCTTCGATGCCGCCTCGACCACATCCTCAAATGCAAGCTTCTTCTTCGTGGGCACATGAATCACGAAGTGGTTCTCGGTCGTGCACGACTCGGGCTTTACCTTCCACCGCCTCGCAGCCGCAGCCACGAGCATCATGCGCGCGGCTGCACCGGCACGCCGGTAGCTGTCGTACTGCTTGCGGATACTCGACGATCCGTCGGTGTTCTGATCGCCATACTTCTTGTCACCTTCGGCTTGCTTGACGATGACGCGTTTCGGATCGACGCCGATCTCGTCGCCGATCAAGATCGGCAGCGTGCTGCGAATGCCCTGCCCCATCTCGGACCGATGGCAGAGGATCGTTGTCGTGCCGTCGAGCGCGATGTGAATCAGTACGTGCGGCGCGAGCCCGACCGCTGCCAGCTTCTGTGGCGGCGGAACAGCACCGGCGCGACCGCTCGGCTCGTCCGCTCGGCCCGCCCGCGGCATCACGCCGACGGCGAGGCCTGCTCCCAGACCCGCGAGGAATGCGCGACGCGATAGCTTGACCGGAGGCGTCACTTCTTCCCTCCATCATCCGGAACCCCAGCGGCCTTCTTGATCGCCGAGCGGATGCGCGTGTACGTGCCGCAGCGGCAGATGTTGCCCGCCATCGACTGATCGATCTCGGTATCGGTCGGCTTCGGCGTCACCGCGAGTAACGCTGCCGCGGTCATGATCTGACCGGCCTGGCAGTAGCCGCACTGCGGAACGCGCAGCTCGAGCCACGCCTGTTGCAGCGGATGGCTGCCGTCGGCCGAGAGTCCTTCGATCGTGGTGACCGCGCGCGCCTCCGCGCGCCGCACCGGGGTCACGCATGCACGCACCGCGTGGCCATCGAGGTGCACCGTGCACGCCCCACACAGTGCCTCACCGCATCCATACTTGGTGCCGGTGAGGCCGAGCACGTCGCGCAGCGCCCACAGCAGCGGCATCTCCGGATCGACGTCGATGTTCTTGTCGACGCCGTTGATCTTGATCTTCATCGGCTCTCCTCCGGGCACTCGGCGCCGGTCGCGACCCACGCTGCACTCAGCGCACCGAACTCCGCCTGCGTACCGGGGGCGGGCTCGCGATCCGCGCCGGGCTTCCAGCCCCACGCTACGAGCTCGTCGTGGCCGTTGTGCTCGACGATCTGCGCGAGGGTCCTCCCTCCGTTGCGCTTCGGGTCCTTCATCTGATTGCAGATATGGCTCGAGGTCTGGCCGACCCACGCCATCGCGATGGGAGCGAGATGCCACTTCGGTGCACCCGGGACGCGCGTCAGCTCCTGATTCCGATCCTGATGACAGGTCCCACACTCCTGGCCCGGGACTCCGTTGTCGCCAGGCCCGCGAACGACCGGCGGGTCATGCAGCTCCATCGTCATGCGCTGGTGCGGCGTGTCTCCAGCCGGATGGCAGTTGATGCATCTCGGATGCATCAGCACGCGCGCCATCTCGCCAAACAGCGCGCGCGATCGAGCGCCGCGGTCGCGGACGGCGCCGAACTCGGCCACCTTCCGCAGCTCGTGCGGGCCAACCGAGCCGAGCGCTGAGTTCTCCGCAGGCGCCGTGGGTTGGTTGCCGGCGCAGGCAGCAACAGCGAGCACGAGCAGAGACGTCCGCATGGGCAGGAGTATGTCCTGCGACGATGCGTGCACCAAGATCGGCCGTGACAAAGAAGCGCTCACTCGCGTGGATCTCGTTGAACGTTGCGAGCATGCGCCTCTGACGCACGTCGTTGTGGGCGGGTGCGCCGGTCACATGGCATGCCGCCATCTGGTTCGAGCGCGTCGATCGAACCAACCTCGTGTCGCCTCTGGGCGAAGCCGATGTTCGCTACGCTGCGTTAGCTACTTCGCCTGTGCGCGAGGCTTTGCAGCCTTGATTATCGAAATCGCCGTCGGCAACTGCTTCACATCATAATATATCCAGCTACTGGCCATCTGATATGTGGCAGACCCGATCTTCACGTGGCAGTGAATCAGTGTCTTGTCGTCAAATCCTTTTCGTGACTGGACGTAGGTGAAACCAAATCCGTTGGCAAACTTCTCGCGCGAGACAATCGATCCACATGAGCTGCGTCGACGCACGCCACATCGCAAGCGCGCCGATGATTCAGCACAAGACAAACGTGCCCGGTTGCGACGGCCTGGGTCGCGAAACGCGCGTCGCAACGGCCGCGAGTACGATGCTCAGTGCCCCGACGCCCAACGCGAGCTGCGTCGCGAGATCACCTGGTCGCAGGTCGTGCCAGTCCGTGGAGGATCGCGATGGCAACGCCGATCGGGAGAAGCCAGGGGATCCAGCGCACGGCCTCTAAATATCATGCAGGCGCGGCGTCGATCACGGTTGCCCGCCGATCGATGAGGTCACGCTCGGTTGCCAGAACGCGCCAGAGATCCTGCGGATGTTCGCGGGCCTGGGGTCGAGACGATCCGAGATTGCCTCGGCCTCGACGTAACAACCTTGGCCCCCCGGATCCTCACAGCGACGGTGATCCCGCGCTTGGCAAAGTGATCGGCGTACGCCACCGCCTTCGTCGACGAAGGCCCCGATGCGAATCCAGGGAGATAGAGGACCTGCACGGCCGCCAACCTACACTGAGCAGGGCACTCAGGTGTCACTCGTTTGGCGTGTGCGGTCACTGGTCGCTGACATGCCGCGTGAGACATGAACGCCATGTCGCCTCTCCTTCGAATCGCCGTGTCCGCCATGGGCCTCGGTCGTATCGCGCTCGGCCTCGCGCCGTTCGTGGCCGCCGGTCCGACCTCGCGAATGCTGGGCTTTCCCGCCTCGCACGACACCGCGACCGCGCGCTTGATGGGCCGGTTCTTCGGCGTCCGCGACATCGGGCTCGGCGTGCTCGCGTTCTACGGCCTGCGTCACCCCGAAACGCTCGGCTTCATCATGATCTTCAACGCGCTGATGGACTTGGGCGACCTGTTCTCGCTCGCGATCCCGCTCGTCAAGCGCCAAGGCATCGACCGCGCGGCGCTGCTGTCGGCGATGTTTGCCGCAACGGGTGGTCTGTCCTGGATCATCGTCTACCTGATCGCGCGATAATCCCAGCGATGGCCGGCTCGGTTAGCACGTTGCTCGTGAAGCCAGTCGTGGCTGCGCTAGGAAGCGCGCGGCTCGATGCGTTCTGGGCCGCGACCGATCTCACGCCGCAACTCGTCCTCGACGGCGACGCTCGGATCTCGCCCGCGCAGTTCTGTGTCGCGTGGGCCGAGCTGATCCGGCTGACCGGCAATCCGCGGATCGCGCTCGCGATGGCCGACGCCACACCGCCGGGCGCGTTTGGCATTGTCGAGTACGTCTGTCGCTCGGCGCCGACGGTCGGCGAAGCACTGCGGCAATGGGTGAGGTACCTCAATCTACTCGACGACGCGGTCGAGGTCGCGCTCGTCACAGAAGGCGATCGCGCATGCCTTCGCCTCACCCGTGAGAGCGAAGCGCCAGCGCCGGCATCGCACGAGCTGTGCTTCGCGCTCGTCGCGAAGCAGGCGAAGCAATTGTCCGCGCAGCCGTTCCGGATCACCGCGGTCGAGCTCTCGCATCGCGGCGACCCGGCGATGTACCGTGCGTGGTTCGATGCACCGGTCACATTCGGTGCCGAACACACGCAGCTCGTGATGCCCGCCGCGGTGCTCGAGGCGCCGCTGGTGTCCTCGGATCCGGCGCTGCTACAAATCCTCACGCGCGCTGCCGAGGAATTGGCCAAGCGCGCGCCGGTGCCGCCGACCCTCGCAGCGCAGGTCGGTCGCGTGCTCGCCGAATCGCTGCGCAGCGGCGAGGCGACGATCGGCCACGTCGCGAAGCGGTTCGGCATGACCGAGCGCAGCTTGCAGCGCCGGTTGAAAGACGAAGGCGTGTCGTTCAACACGGTGCGCGAAGACATCCGCAAGCAACTCGCGCGGCGGTACCTCGACGACAAGCTCGCGATTGCAGAAATCTCGTTTCTCCTCGGCTTCTCCGAGCCGAGTGCGTTCTTCCGCGCGTTCAAACGGTGGACTGGCATGACGCCGCTCGAAGCGCGCGGTTAGGAGCGCGCGTCCAGGGTCAGTCGTCTGGCATGCCCGGTCACTGGCCTCGTCGCGAATTCGCGGGACAAGGTTCACATGTTGCCGACCTACGACTCGCATCCACTCTGGCAGGACTACCAGGGCTTCTTTCCGGAAGGTCTGCGCTGCACGCCGACCACCACCCCACGCGAAGCGTACTGGAAGTGGCGCGGCCTCGACGTTCACCTCGATCGCCTCGAGGTGCCGAGCGCGCCGCTCAAGGTGATCGTGTTGCACGGGGCCGGTGCTTACGGCCGCGTGATGGCACCCGCCACGGTGATCGCACAGCGTTACGGCTACGAGACTGTATCGCCCGATCTTCCGGGCTATGGCCTCACCCGCGTCGCGCGCCGCGAGATGACGTACGGACTGTGGGTCGATTGCGTCGTCGATCTGATCGCCGCCGAGCGCGCGCGCGACTCGCGGCCGATCGTGTTGTTTGGCGTCAGCCTCGGCGGCCTGCTCGCGTACCAGGCCGCCGCACGCACGCCCGGTCAGCTCGCCGGGCTCGTCGCGACGACGCTCGCCGATCCGCGCGAGCGCAACGTGCGCCGCGGGTTCGCGCGCCACGCGCTGCTTGGCACCGCGGGCCTGTGGTTGCTCGAGAAGCTCGCGCCGATCACCGACGGCTTGCCGCTGCCGATGTCGCTGATGTCGCGCATGCACATGATCTCGAACAACCCCGCACTCTCGGCGCTCGTTAAATCGGATCGCCTCGGTGGCGGTTCGTGGGTGCCCGCGCGGTTTCTGCGCACGCTGATGTCGACCGCACCGGCGATCGAGCCCGAGGACTTCACCGCCTGCCCGGTGTTACTCGCGCATCCCGGCGTCGATCGGATGACCGATATCGCGCTGTCGCGCCGGTTCTTCGATCGGCTCGCGGCGCCGAAGCGCATGGTCGTGCTCGAAGGCGCGAGCCACATGCCGACCGAACATCCGGGCGTCGATCAACTCGAAGCAGCGGTGATCGAGTTTCTCGGTGAGTTAACCAGGTCCGAAACGATTCTCGCGTAAACGTAATCGTAAACGTCAGATCGTCATCTTCGTGAGCATCGCAACGATCGGGACGAGCAATTCCTCGAGGCCTGTGATCGACCACCCGACGTACGGGTTGCGGCAAACGTTTAGGAACGCCGGTCGGTTGATCGCTGTAGATCGTGTCCTCGCGCTCGAGTGGAAACCGCAGCCGCTGGCTGATCGGATCGAGGGTCGCGAACAGCTTGTCCTCGGCGAGCGCGCCCCCGTGGGTCAGCGCGTTGAGCAGGGTCGACTTGCCGGCGTTGGCGCATACTCGCTCGCCCCCACGGGCGCTCGTATCCTCATCGTCGACGACAACCCGCGCGTGCGTCGCTCGACCGCGGCCGCACTCTCGCGGATCGGCTTTCCACGTGATGACGGCAGAGGATGGCGCTCCCGCGATCAGCCTCGCCGAGACGACCGCACCCGACCTCGCACTCGTCGATTTCGAGATGCGACGGTACGATGATTGCCTGTTCCCGAGCCGCCGCGAGGCGCTCAGCGCAGGAAGTAGCCGGTGACGCCGAGCAAGGCGCCGATCGAGGCGACGAACAGGCCGAACCAGAACAAGTATTTTCGCGTCACCAGCAACGTGACCGAGATCAGCACGAGCGCGAGGGTCAGCGTGCGGATCGCCATGTCGTAGCGGGTCGTGCGGCGGCCGTGATGCTCGGCGTCCTTCGTCGCATGATATTCGCGGCGTCGGAGCTCCTGGATCACGTAGAACACCTGCCGATTCTCGTCGTCGAGCTGGTGCACCTTGAGCTCGTACTCGCGATGATGGAAGCGCCCCAGACGACGGCGCGGATCTGCGGCGGGGATCGAGAGCGCCTCGCGTGCGAGCGCGTCCTGGGCTTCGTGATAGGAGCTGCGCTGGGCGATCTTGGTCTGATACAGCGTCCACTCGGTCGCCGCGTCGTTCTTGGATTGCAGTGCCACGACCTTGTCGCCGCCGATCTCGCCGTCCTCGTTCGCACGGACGAAGCCGAGGAACGACAGCATCATGGTCAGGAGCAGCGCCGCGATCGAGACCCGCCGGTTGCCGGCCTCCTTCGTGGCAGCGGCGGTCGCCGCTTGATCAGCCGCGGCCTTGCGCTCGGTCTCGAGCCGCGTCAGCGCGCGCTCGAGCAGCGTCTCGAGCTGGTCGGTCGAGCCAGAGGTCGTCGGCATCGTCTGCGTCGTCGTCGGTGGTGGAGGCGGCACGGTCGTCACGGCTTCCCTCGCGGACGGAGGACGACGTCGCTCTCCCAATCCTCTTCTTCGCCGCTCGCGGCGACGGGCGCGTCGTCCCCGGTGGCGGCCTCGGCCTTGACGGGCGGATCCTTCGCCACCTCTTGCTTGGTGGGATGCGCGGCTGCGTCCGCGACCGCGAGGGCGTGCGGCGCGGGCGGCGCTCGCAAGATCTCCGCGATCTGGCTCGCGACAGGGCGAACCTCACCGCCGGCGATCTTCGCCCACAGCTGGGCATACACCGATCCCGAGCCCTTCGAGATCAGCTGGGGTGGAACCGGTTCGGACGCCTGGCTGAGGCCGGCCTCGAACAGATGACCCATCCATTCGAGGCGAAACAGCGACACGCGATCCGCGAGGACCTGGGGGTGCTGCGGCAGCACGCCGAGCGCCTCGCACTGGCGCGCATGGATCTCGGGGCGCCACAGGAACCGCGTGAGGTCGTACGCGAGCTTCGGCTTCGCGCTCGCGGCAGGCAGCGCCCAGACCCAGTCTTCACGAAACGAGAAGCTCTTGCCGACGCGCACGGGGTTGCTCTTCGCATCGAGCTCGAGCGACGCGCCGCGAGGGAGCGACGTGAACTCGAGGTCCCCGGGATCCGTGATGTGAGGCACCGCCGCCTTGTGCGAACCACCGTGCAGCGTGAAGGCTTCGAGCGAGTCGATCGACGCGAAGAACACGTCGCCGCTCTGCAGGCCTTCGGTCATCGCCTCGTCGTCGAATGGCTCGCTCCCCCACATCTCTTCGGGATACACGCCTGCTTGCCGGAACAGCGCCTCCCACTGGAAGTAGTCGACCGCGGCGGGCGCGGCGAACGAACCGAGCGCGGCGTCGGTCAGCCCCTGGCGGTAGAGCCCGGAGACGATGTCCTGCTGGCCGTCGATCTCGTCGCCAGTGCGATGCGCGATCCGCGCGCGCGGGGGCTTGCCGCCGTAGACCCGATTCGCCCAGTAGTAGCCCGCGACGAACAGGTCGAACTGATCCCACTGATCGGGCGAGGCCTCGAGCTGGTATCCGGCCGGCAGACCGTGCCCGTTGACCGCCTGGAGCGCGGCCTCGATCTCGGGCCGCAGCATCGACCAGTGGAGCACCGCATCTCGCACCTTCGAGACCCGATAGACCGCGATGTCGAGCCGGCTCATCCACGGCACGAAGTACTGGGTCTCGGCGTAGCGTCCGATCGCGAGCGTCTGAGCGTCGAGGTCGGCGAAGTCCGATGCGATGCGCGCGCCGCTGACGACCTCGGAGAACGGCTGGACCAGTCGCTTGGTCACGGCGGCGCCGATCTGCGTGGCTGGCAGCCCGACGAGCAGCACGTCCTTGCCGTACTTGGCGGTCGTGGTCTGGAGCTGCTCCTCCTCGTCTACGCGGATGACCTCGACGTCGGTGTTGGTCTCGGCATTGAAGTCGTCGAGGACGTTGGTCTGGAACCACGCGGCCTGGATCGCGTCGAGGTGCATCACGACGTAGCGCTTCGGACCGCGACTGGGATGCGGCGCCACGGGATAGAAGTTCACGATCGCGAAGAACCCATCCACGGCCACGCCGAGCACCACGAAGGCCAGCATCGCCAACCGGAACACACGCGGGGATCTCGCCGGATTCGCCAAGCGGGTCACCCTACAATGACCGGGGCGACCGTTATCAGCTCGCGGCTCCCGAAACGCTCTCCGAAACATCACGAGACGGCATCCATCGCGCGAGCGTTCGCTGCCACTCCGGAGTCTTCCACCGGTCCGGGAAGCAGCGCGCGATCAGATCGAGCATGATCGCCACCGCCGTGGACGCGCCGGGCGACGCGCCGAGCAAGGCCGGGACCGAGCCATCGGCGCTGGTCACGACCTCGGTGCCGAACTTGAGCTCGCCGTCGCCGGTGGTCATCGGTGGGCCGTTCTACGGACTTAGCCGTGGGAGCAAGCCGCGGCCCGCATCGAAACTCGTGCCAGCGCGCACGAAGGCGAGGCGTTGTCCCGCCGCGGTCTACTCGTCCTCATCTGCACCTTTGAGCTCGCGACGCGGCTCGCACCGCGTTGCTCGAGTCGACTGGCGCGTGCTCGAGGGCCGCGAAAAAGTTGAGGCCATCGCGCGCACGGTCGGCTTCGCGTCGACGGCGTCGTTCAGCGCGTCGCACCACAAGATCGTGGGGATTGCACCGCCCGCGTTCCGCGCACGCAACGCCCAGTGATCGCGATCAACGACGCCTAACGTTCAGGTGTTTCGCCGGACACTCAAAACGCGCAGCTGGCAAGCTCGGTGTTGTCGATCGTCCAGATCGCGTTATCGAAGCAGAGCGACAGGTTCGACAAGATGCACTCGCTGCCGGCGTCCGTCGTGAGGCGCACGTCGTAGTTGCCGCAATCGATCTGCGAGATATGCAGCGACTCGCTCGGCAGCAGCATGTCGGGAATAAGGTTCGAGCCCCACGTGACCTGGTCGACCGGCGCCAGGTTGATCTGCTGGAACGAGTAGGAGCTGTCGTTCTCGATGGTGAGCTGCGAATCGGCGCAGCCGGCAAACAAAAGGGAGGCGAGGACGAGGTATTTCATGCCCCCCGATGCCGGTCGGTTCGCGATGTCGCGGCCGCCAAGTCGTGGACCTCGAGAAAACGCGGAAAAACTTGTGACGGTAGCGTACCAAATGGCGACCCTGTGGGTATGCGAGCCCATCGGGCGGTCATCATCGTGTTGGCAATGTTCTTGGTACGCAGTAGTTCTGCAGGGTCCGGGGACGCAAGTGAGATGGACGGCGAGGTCACGCTCCATGGATCGTGGAAGCCTTCGTTCGTGATGCTGTTCCAGCGGGACAAGTGCCGGCTGGAGATCGCCGGCACGGCGAAGGCGAAGGCCGATTTGTTCGAGTGCGAGCGGACCGCCAAATCCGCGACTTGCAAGATCCGCAGTGTGTCCCCTCTATCGGCGTTGTGGCAGGCCAGTGCTCCGGTCGCGCAACACACCATCCTCCTGACCGTCACGAAGGAAACCGCAAAGTCGCTCGAGCTAACTACGCCGAACGGAGAGATCACGATCTCGGCCTCCATGAAGACCAAGGATGCGACGCTGACCCAGACCAAGCGTCGCCAGATAACGTGCGTGGGCACCTACGTGACGACCGAGGTCTGGAGAACATTCCAGCAAGACCAGCGTGAGCAAGATTCGAAACCGGCGAGCGAACCCACGACCGACGCGAGCGGCACGGACGACGCGGGTGAAGATGCACCGTCGTCCGGCCATTCGTCCTCGTCGGCCCCTGCGAGCGCGAAGCCCAAGGGCCTCGCGCACGGCCGGATGTGCGGCAAAGACAGCGAGTGCGAATCCGGCAGCTGCAAGATGGAAAACCGTACGCGCGGCCGCTGTAGTTAGATCCTCTCGGGGCACCTGGCAGCACCTCGACGCGCGGACCAGCCCGGAGAATAGTTACCGCGCGCGCTGATCAGCGACGACGGTGCATGTGTGGCTGCGGCGGGCACGGCGTTCCGGCGGGCGCGATACGAATCGGTGGTTGGTTCGATCCGGCTCGCGTTCGCCGCGCGACACTGCCGCGGCAAAGCTCCTGCATCGCGATGGAGCCTTCGCGCGCGCGCCCTAATCGCGTTCAGTCGCATTTTGTTGCGCGACAAAATCGACCGCTCGCGTCTACAGGCATCACATGAAGGAGACGCTGATGCTCGAGGTCCTGCTCACCACGCTTTCGCTTTCGGTTTCGCTTGCGGCCTGCGCGCCGCCTTCTCAGACTGCAGCACCGATGGCTTCGGGGGGCGTGCCCGCCGCTGGTCCTCGCAACGGCGGTTCGGCGCGCGGCATGGCAGTTCGTGGACGCGTTCCGCGCGGCAGGCACGTCGATTATATCGTCGCGATCCAGATCGATCAGCGTGGCAGGCGCCAGCGCATTCGCATCCGCCCGGGTGCTGATGGCAGCTACGTCATGCAGCTGCCTCGAGGTCACCGCTATGCGATGGCCTACGAGGACGGTGGTCGCATGGTCGGAACCGTGAGCTTCCCGTCGAAGGCGGGTCGCCCGAGCCAGGTGATCAACGTGTCGCAGAACGTCATCGTCGATCAGCAGTATGTCGACCTCGGCGAGCCAACGTACGTGGATGGTTTCTACGTTGCGGCGTACGACCCGGGCATCTACATGGACTCGGACGGCGACGGCATCGTGGATGCGCAGGACAATGACGCAGGAATCGACGATGAGTACACCACCGTCGACGCGAACGCGTGGCAGGGTGAATTCGACGACGTCGACGAAGACGCTGAGTCGGGCGAATCGTGATTGCGTGATCGAGACTTCGTAGCCCTGCGAACCGCGGGCGAGGAACCCGGCTGAGCTACTATGACGGATGCGGCTCGTGCTCTCGTGCGCCAGCTGCGGCTTCTCGCCACGCGTCACAGGCGACGATGCAACGATGAAGGGCCCGATCGATGCGATGCGCGACGGCAACGATGCGTTCGAGAGTCTTGCCCGTCGCAAGGCGATCACGTTCACGAGCAAGGTCATCGGCACGTCCGCGAGCTTTCCCGTGTGGATCGACCTCACCGATGCCGACCTCGCTGCGCGCGCTCAAGTCGGCGACCTTTACTTCACCTCGGGCGATGGCACCAGAGGCGGGCCATCTTCAAGCCTGGGTTCGCGTCCCGTCGCTCCAGGCGGGCTCGAAGATCGTGAATGTCGGTACCGCAACCCAGAATCACGCGCGCTGGTTTTACGGCCGGTACACCGGCGCGAACACGTGCGCGATCGGCTTTTACTCGAACGACTACGTCGCCAACTCGGCGCTCGGTGGCGCGGGCATGACGTACTTCGTGTGGACGTTCGAGGGTGCGAACGGCATCAATCATCTCTATCGGGACGGCGCCGAGATCGCGGGCAGTCCGCAGACCCTCAGCAATCTCGATACGCAGTCGCACAGCGCGTCCGGTGGGTGCCCATGGAGCGAGATCCGCGAGTACGCCGACGGTTCGTTTGCTTTGCAGCGAGCCTCGCAGTCGGTCGTACACTTCGCCTTCGTGATCGTGACCTTGTCATCGAACGCGATCGCTCCCGCCGTGACGGATCGGGCCTCGAGCTGCTAGATCTCGGGCATGAAGATCATCGTCATCGGTGCCAGCGGCACCATCGGCTCTGCGGTCGTCAAGGCCCTCGAGGCCAAGGGGCACGAGATCACCGGGGTCCACCGCAAGAGCAGCCCGCCGTTCGACCTCCAGAAGCCCGAGACGCTCGACGCGATCTTCGCGAAGACCGGCAACGTGGATGCGGTCGTCTCGTGCGCGGGGAGCGGCGCATTTGGCAAGTCGCTCGAGGAGCTCACCGATCAGGATCTCGCGTTCTCGGTCAGCGACAAGCTGCTGGGCCAGGTCAACGTGATCCGTCGCTCCCTGAAGCACGTCAACGACGGTGGCTCGATCACGGTCACCAGCGGCTCGCTCGCACGCCAGCCGATGCCCAGGACCGCGGCGATCAGCATGATCAACGCGGGCATCGAAGGCTTCGCGATCGGCGCGGCCCTGGATGCACCACGCGGAATCCGCATCAACGCGGTCGCACCGCCGTGGATCAAAGAGACGCTCGAGGCTTACAAGATGGATGCGACGCACGGCCAACCCGCTACCGACTGCGCGAAGGTCTACGTCGCCGTGGTCGAAGGCACGCAGAACGGCCAGATCGTACCGACGACCTGAGACGCTTCGCACGAGAGAGGTCGGGCGTGAACGTCTCGATTGACACGCGCTCGAGCAGCTGCGGGTCCACGTCCGGCTCAACGCGCCGGCAAGATCGCTGAAGGCCGCGGCCCTTCGCTTCGCGGTGAACGGATACGGCTGATCGTCCCGCCTCAAGGCCGAAGTTCGGGGCGCGCGAACGGAGGCTTCGAGGCGGTTTGCTGGCGTCTCTGATTTGGCTATCCTCACCCATGAAGTCGTGATTCGCCCTGGTCCTTCCGATGAAGTTCGTCAATGCGTCAGCTGCCGCCAGGCGGCGCTGATTTGCATTCGTGATTGGCAGCACCGGCTCATCGGCGTCGACCTTCCGACCTGGACCCTGGACTACGAATGCCAGGCCTGCGGCGTCAAGATCACCCTGCTTCCTCAGCGCAAGATCAGAGCGGAGCGGCTCATCGCTTACCTGTTGATTCCGGCGATCTTTCCCAGTCTGTACTTTTTCGCGAGCGCTCGTCGCAAGGCGAGAGCCTGGACGGACAACCCCGTGGTGCCCGGAGCTTCACAGCCGAACCGACGCGTGTTCCCCGCTGCTCAGATGCTGGACCAGCCCTACCGCGATCCACATGCACGAGTATGTGCGTGCCGCGGTGCCGCCCAGTGCACCGCGATCGCCCAAAAGCGCCTTGGGTCGATGTCGATTGGCTCACGCTACGAGTACCACTGCCGGCAGTGCACAAAAGCCTTTGCGGTCCACGACGATCGTGCCACCGTCTTCTCATTCGTGCTCGCCAGCGCACTCTGCGCCGTGAGCGCACTCATCATCCTGAATCCCCCGGGATCTGCCGTCGGAGCCGAGCAGAGCAACCGGTGGTTCGGCGTAGCACTGCTCGTGTTCGCCGCGATCGGTTATGTGAGTTTTGCCTTTCGGATCAGAGCGCGGCTCTCTTTTCCGAAGTTGAAGTAGGCGCTGCGGAAGAAGACTCCAAGGGCAATCGACGGCGTATCAATGGCATTGAAGTCGGCGTCGGGGGCACCTCCTTTCGCAGCCTCGGCAATGGCAATGCGAGCGAGACATGGGCGTACGTGCCGGGATACATCCGGCGCCTCGTCTTCTTCGCGAGAGCGTCGCGTGCCGCTGCGGCGGATGCGTCGTCACCGCGGCCGTCGAGGGCGAC
This sequence comes from Kofleriaceae bacterium, assembly GCA_043759355.1. Classification (GTDB taxonomy): domain Bacteria; phylum Myxococcota_A; class Polyangia; order Haliangiales; family Haliangiaceae; genus JABFXX01. Next base: position 4,253 of record JAYVLQ010000027.1, on the reverse strand, counting down.
ATGTTCTCGCTGGTCGGCCTGTCGCCAGGCAAGTGCACGGTCGAAGTAAAGGCTGGCGTTGAGGTCGACGGTGCCGCGGTCGACGTTCGCCGATCACGATCAACTCCGTCGATCCCGCCGGCCCGGGCGATCGCGGCAGGTATCGCGGTCGGCGATCGCCTCATCACGATCGAAGGGGGCCCAGTTCATGCTGTCCAACCATCACGCCGGTTCGACGATCACACTCGGGCTGGAGCGCGGTGGCGTCGCACGTACCGCAAAGATCGGTGTCCTGGCACCTCCGTGAGGCCTCTGGAGTCCGCCGTGCAGCGTCCGCAAGAACCGCTAACCGGCCTACTCGCTACATCAGCAATGGTAAGGGCAGGATCTGGGAGGCGCGGTGTCGCGTCAGGCAGGATGCCCGGCATGACCTATCGCTCTCTGCTCGCGATGCTACTTGCCGTCGGATGCGGCGACAACCTCGCGCCTGCGACCACGCCCGATGCAGCCGTGCCCCGGACCCCGGATGCCCCGAGCTTCGTGGAGGCTCCCTTCGGTAACGCGCCCCAGCTCGTCACGGTCGGCGGCGCGACGCTCGCGCACCCGAGGATCCAGCCGATCTTCTTCGCGAACGACGCCACGATGCAGGCCTCGATCGAGGACTTCCTGACCCAGCTGGCGACCTCGAGCTACTGGACGACGACGACGTCCGAGTACGGCGTCGGCGCACTGACGATCCTGCCGACGATCGTGACTACCGATGCCCCGCCCACGACCGAGGACGGACTCACCGCGTTCATCCAGGCTCGCTTCGGTAGTACCGGGTTTCCGACGATGGCAGATCCCGAAACGATCTATTCGCTATTCCTGCCAAACGGCACCGTGCTGTCCGGACCCGATGGCCAGAGCTGCCGTTCGTACGGGGCGTTCCACGACGAGCTCACCGGTATGCACGGGGAGCCGATCGTGTATGCGCTGATGCCGCGGTGTGGTCAGTCGAACCAGCTCGATAGCTTGACCGTGTCGTTCAGTCACGAGCTGATCGAGGCAGCGACCGACCCGCGCGTCACTTCCGCGCCCGCCTTCGGAGATGCGGATGCCGAGCACTACGTCTGGGCGTTCACCCCGGGCGCCGAGACCGGCGACTTCTGCGAGTACGTCGACAACGGGCAGCGCATCGTCGGCAACTACGAGGTCCAGCGGTCATGGTCGAACGCGGCTTCGCGAGCCGGTCACGATCCGTGCGTACCGGCCCCGGCAACGCCGTTTGTCGCCGCGGCCCCGGTGTTCCCCGACGATCTCAGCCTGACGGGCGTTTACGGTCCACGCGTGACCAAGGGCATCGCGGTCAAGCAGGGCGAGAGCAAGACCATCGACGTGGTGGTGTTCAGTGACGCGCCGACCGCGACGGACCTCACCGTCGGCGCCTACGACCTCGCTTCGGCGTTCGGCGGTGGCCCGGCCCAGCTGACCTTCGCGCTCGACAAGACGACGGCGCACAACGGCGATACGCTGAAGCTCACGATCACGCGCACCGCGAACGGCAACGATATCGGCGACGGCAGCGAGTTCGTGCTCGCGGTCAACGACGCGAGCATGCGGCCGATCTCGTTGTGGTGGGGCTTCGCGGGCAACGACATGCCAGCGATGCAGCTCCGCGCGAAGGCGCATCGCCAGGGTCCGCACCGCATGGCGATCCGATCGCCGCGGTCTTGGTGATGACGCAGTGCTAGCGTGCGCGTGATGATAAAGTCCGCGAATCGGAGACGCGAGCTGTTCCCGCCGCTCCGACCCTATCGAGCTGGCAAGCTCGCCGTCTCGGCACTTCACACGATCCACTACGAGGAGTGCGGCAACCCCGCGGGCAAACCGCTGGTGTTTCTCCACGGTGGCCCCGGTGGCGGTATCGATCCTGTCTATCGTCGCTACTTCGACCCGAAGAAGTGGCGGATCGTGCTCCACGATCAGCGCGGATGCGGCCGAAGCACGCCCTTCTCGGAGCTGCGCGAGAACACGACCTGGGATCTCGTCTCCGATATCGAGCGGCTGCGCGAGCACCTCGGCATCGATCGCTGGGTGGTGTTCGGCGGGAGCTGGGGAAGCACGCTGGCGCTCGCATATGCCGAGACCCACGCCGCACGCGTCAAGGCGCTGGTGCTCCGCGGCATCTTCATGCTTCGACGCAGCGAGCTGCTGTGGTTCTACCAGCACGGCGCGAGTGAGCTGTTCCCGGATGCGTGGGAGGCCTATCTGGCCCCCATCCCGCTGCGCGAGCGCGGTGACCTGATGGCCGCGTACTACCGTCGGCTGACGAGTAAGAACCCGCGCACGCGGTTCGAAGCCGCGCGCGCCTGGTCGATCTGGGAGGGGACGACGAGCAAGCTGATCGTCGACCCGCTGGCGGTGAAGAAGTTCGGCGGCGGGCGGTTCGCGGATGCGTTCGCGCGGATCGAGGCCCACTACTTCGTCAACAAAGGGTTCCTGCGGTCCGACGACCAGCTCCTGCGCGACGTGAAAAAGATCCGCCACGTGCCAGGCGTGATCGTGCAAGGCCGCTACGACGTGGTCTGTCCGATGCGTTCGGCCTGGGACCTTCATCGCGCCTGGCCCGAGGCCAAGCTCGTCGTGGTCGCCGACTCCGGCCACTCGATGACCGAGGCTGGCATCCGCAGCGCGCTGATCGCAGAGACCGAGCGGTTCGCCCGCCTGTAGCAGGTCTCTTTTCCACTGGCAGCACGAACGCGGGCACGATCGCCGCATCGGTCGGCTACCGGCTGGTGTTCTGACCGTACGGTTCGCGTTGCCGATGCACGAACGGGACAGGGGGGCAAACGTGCGCGTTTACCCACACCGTCAAGCAACTTTCAACCGACATCGTCGTCGCGGTAAATTCGTGCCATGGCGTCGAGCAAGTTCGGTCTGGTTAGCCTGGTGATGCTGCTGTTCGCGTGCGGTGGCAAGCACAACGCGAACGTCGATAGCAACGGCAACGGCAGCAGCGACGGCACGGGCGCGAACTGCGCGACGTTCGGGGGAGCATGCACGGGCGACATCGATTGCTGCTCGGGGATCTGCGATCCGACGACCGCGACCTGCGCCGTCAACGTCGCGATGTGCGGCGCCGCGAACACCGGCTGCTCGGCGAACACCGATTGCTGCTCGGTGAGCTGTGTCAACAGCGTGTGCTCGGGCACGCAGTGTGTCGCCGATAACGCGGCGTGCTCGACCAACGGCGAGTGCTGCGGTGGTTCGTGCGGGTCTGGCGGCACGTGCACGCCGCTCAACACGACGTGCAAGACCGACGGAAACCCGTGCGCCGGTGGGACCGAGTGCTGTTCGCAAGCATGCAACGCGAGTGGCCACTGCGGCCCGTCGTCGTACTGCACGCAGGGCGGCGACTCGTGCGCTCACGACGCGGAGTGCTGCGGTGGAATCTGCAACATCGCGAGTGGCCAGCAGCTCGGCACGTGCACGCAACCGATGACCGGCGCGACCAACTGCTCGGCGGGTGTCGACGGGACCGTCTGCACGGACTGCGGCGGCTGCTGCAGCCGGCTCTGCGAGATCTACGCCCCGACCGGCGTCAAGATCTGCCAGCCCGCCGAGGGCTGTCGCGTCGATGGCGATCTGTGCCATCAGGACGGCGACTGCTGCGGCGCCGCCGGGACCGGGCTGCCGGGTGCTGGCCACGTCACGTGCATCAGGCAGAGCCCGACCGATCCGGTCGGCGTGTGCCGCAACCCCATGGCGTGCGCGCCCGAGGGCGAAATCTGCCACTACCAAAATTATCAGACGTGCGGAAACTCGTCCGCGCGTAACGACTGCTGTGGTGGTCTCGGAGGCAATCCGTCGGCCGTGTGCAAGCTCGACCAGCTCGGCATCCCGCGCTGCTACGGCCTCGGCACGGTGTGCCGCCAGGCCGGCCAGACCTGCGCGGACTCGCTCGATTGCTGCAATGGAACGCCGTGCGTCTCGAATGGCATGGGCCAGCTCGTGTGCGGCGCCACGGCGTGCCAGCAGACGGGCACGACCTGCACGCAGACCGCGGACTGCTGCAACGGTTCAACGTGCATCTTCGGCAACGGCCAGACCTACGGCACGTGCGGCACGGGCGGTTCGTGCCAGCAGAGCGGCCAGACGTGTAACGCCGCGTCGGCGTGTTGCAGTGGTGCGACCTGCATCGACACGACGACAAACGCGGCGTGCGGCGCGACCCAGACGACCGGCTGCGCGTGCTACGCGCCGATCTTCTGACCGGTAACGCGCCGACGCCC
>JAYVLQ010000026.1:0-15328 GCA_043759355.1 Kofleriaceae bacterium | reverse complement strand
CCTGGACCAGGTTCGGTGCAGTCGACTGCGAGTACGCCGCGCCGTCGAGGTGGAGGGCCGAAGCCACCGCACCGGTCGGTGTGACCCACAGGATGTACGACGAGTCGTGGTCCTCGATCACGCCGCGCATGCCGACCGCGGGTAGCGCATCGACGCGCACGACCGCCTCGATGGTGAGGACGTCTGCGATGATCAAGCTCGAGGACTCCGGCGCGCTGACCGATCTGCCGGCGACGAGGACGAGCGCCTGGCCGTCGGGAGACGGCGCGAACGTCGTCGAGCTCGCCTGCGCGTGGTTGCCATTGCCACTCGAGTCGAGCGTGTCGCCATCGAACCGATAGCAGACCGCGGTCCCTACGCACGAGATCAGCGCCACAGGCGAATCGAGCGCTGCATCGGTGTCGTCGAGCGCCGTGAAGCCGAGCCGACCACAACCCGTCAACGCGACGAGGAGCGCGACGCGCATCACCGCGCGAGCTCGGCGATCTCGGAGGCGATCTGCGCGACCGGGCGCCCGGTGGTCTCGACGGTGTGCTCCGATCGCGCGTACAGCTTCTCGCGCGCCGCGAGCAGCGCACGCAGCTCGGCAAACGCGTGCGGGTTCTCCGCCATCGGCCGCTGATCGCCCTGCGCGACGACGCGGTTCCAGTGGTCCTCCGGGCGCGCGCGCAGCCAGATCGTGTGGCAGCGTGTGCGCAGCAGGCCGTAGTTCGTGGGGTCGTTGACGATCGAGCCGCCGGTCGCGAGCACCATCGGCGACGGCGACGCGAGCAAGCGCGTCAGCACCTCGCGCTCGACGCGCCGGTAGTACGCCTCGCCGTGGACCGCGAACACCTCGGCGAGCGGTAGGCCGGCCGCTTCCTCGATCTGCTGATCGAGCTCGACGAACGGGATCGCGAGCTTCTTCGCGAGGGCCTCGCCGACCGCGGATTTGCCGGCGCCGCGTACGCCGAGCAGCGCGATCGGTTTCTCGGCGGCGGGCGCATCGGCGGCGGCGAGCAGGACCGAAGGCGTGGTGCCGAGTGCGTGGGCGACCTCGGCGAAGCGACGGAGCGAGATGTTGCCGGCGCCGGTCTCGACCTGCGCGAGGAACCGCTCGCTGACACCGGAGTGCTGGGCAAGCTCGCGCCGCGACCATCCCCGGCGCTCCCGCTGGGACCGCACGGTGTTTCCGACCGTGGACAGGTAACTCGTCGTCACCGTAGAAATATAGTGCACGAACTCGCCGGGTGACAAGCAGTAGATTGCTGGGCGCATAGCGCCGATACGCCGGACCTGTGGCTCGCCGCGTACGATGGAGTCGCACCCGGCGCGGACCGTATCGTGGCGCGTTCGGCTACTTCGCACCCACCGGCTTCGAGCTCGCGCTCGCGATCCGGATCAGGGTGCTCACCGAGCGCGAGCTCCGCATTCACGTCGGCGGCGGCATCGTCGCGGATTCGGAACCAGCGGCCGAGCTCGCCGAGACCGAGACCAAGGCCGCAGGCTGGATCTCGGCCCTCGCGGCGGTCGCAGAGCTCGCGGCGCTGGCAGGCGACGCAGGCCCGGGCCGGTTACGGTAGCTCGACGCTGACCCAGGTCAGGGGGCCGTCGCCCACCGGGATGTTGTCGACGATCTTCGCGGTGCCGCCCTGGGGCGTCAGGCTCGTCGACACCGTCGCGAATGCACCGGCCCCGGTGGGGACTTGCGCGAGCCACACCATGCCGAACGATCCGGTGCTCGTGACCTGCCACGCGTTCGAGGTCGTGCCGTCATATTGCGGCGTGTACAACGGGGTCGGCGTCGCCAAACACAAGAGGTGTCCCATCTTTTCCAATCTTCTGATTGTAGATATTTTTTATGTCAATTGGCATATAGGTTACTTTCGCAATCGGTCTTCCAGCGCCAGGCACGTCCGGTCGTCGGCTCGAACTCCGCGTTCTGCAGGGCCCCTCGGTGTTCCGCTGCTTCCCGCCGCGAACGCTGATCGTCCGCAGGTCCGAATATACTCGGGACCGTCAGGCTTCCCCCACCATCGTGCGCAGATCGCGCCGCGATGGCGACGAGCTCCAGTGTGCCAAACCTGACGACAACTCCTGACGTTCCTGACGCTAGTGGCGCGCATGGCGCGATTTCGGCGCCGACGTTCCGAACGAAGAAAGCGAATTCGAGTGGTGGGGGCAGAAGGGTTCGAACCTTCAACCTACGGGTTCAAAGCCCAGCGCTCTATCCAGCTCGTCTACGACGGCGCGCGCCGCCGTCGCGAGGATATCCATCAGGGCGCGCAGCGGTGTCCACGCGCCCGAGCGCTCGAACCAGCCGCCTGCGATGTTCTGCGCGAACGTCCACACGTTCACGCCGGTCGATTTCTCGAGATCGTGAAAGATCGCCTGGCAGAGCGAGGTCGCAATCAGGTCGAGGGCGCGCATAGCGAGCTCGAAGCTCTCGGACCCGATGGACCTCGCAGACGCAGGGCTGTTGTAGAACGGTGGCGTGCCCACCCGCCGTAATTTCCTGAAAAAATCGACGCAATTGGCAGCTGGTGCTCTCGCAGCAAACGCAGTGCTGTCCAGCGACAAGCTCGCGCAAGCCGCGCCGCAGACGACGCAGCCACAGACGACGACGAAGAAGAAGCTCCACATCTTGATGAGGAGCTCGTGGGGAACTGGCGATTCGACGCGCGCAGCATTCGTGTTCGACCACGGTCTCGCGTTGGCCGAAGCCGGTCACGAGGTGCAGATCTTTCTAACTCACGACGCTACCGAGCTGATGCGCAAATCGATGATCGATCAGATCAAACCGATCGGCTGGCCACCGCTCAGCGAGACGCAGGCGAAGGTCGTCGCGGCGAAGATCAAAATCTTCTCGTGCGGCAACTGCGCTCGCGCACGAGGCATCACGGAGACGGACTTGGCCAACTGGAACGCCCAGTACGGCTCGCCGCCGATCTACGTCGGGCTCGTCGAGTGGGCCGACCGCGTGATCAGCGAATAGCTCAAGGGGCTTCGCACGTAGCCAAGTAACCGCCGCTCTGTCCGTCGCAATTGGAGCGGTACGAGACCTCGCGGTTGCCGGAATCGGCTTGCCACGTCCAATCGAGCGCGTTCGGATCGCTGCCTGTCGCGAGCCGAACCATGGCCAAGTACTCGACGATAGGCGCATAGCGATGCGGCGACCATCAAGTGGTACGCGAAGCACCTGCCAGCGAACCAAGCAGCGGCACTGCGTGCGAGCGTTCGCGAATCATCGCGCGAGCTGGTCGCAAACGGGTTGGGGTTCGAGCGCGTGCCCGAGGCATCACCGCAGCCCGAGCGCCCGTGGTGGCGCAGCTTGTTCGGATAGCAACGTCAACAGCATGACCACGCTCAACAACAGCGCTGTCAGCACCCGCGCCGGTGGGACATTCCCGACCGTCCACGCCCTGAGCTCGACACGCCTGCTCCGCCGCGAGCGCCGAGCAGGATCGCGGTGGGCCTGCCGGGTGCGTTGGATCTTGGCTCCGTTCGGTTGCTGGAGCGCCATCGCTTGCTCCCTGGTCACGCCGCGTGCGAGCGTCACGCATGAAACCGATCGCGCTCGCGCTCCTTTTCGTCATGGCCTGCGGACACTCCGACACCAAGGAAGTGCCGCCCGCGGCCGGACCGGCGCCTGCGGGGCCTGCGACTCCGCCACCGTCGGGTCGCGACGTCGAAGCATGCTCCCTCCTCTCCGCGGCCGAGGTCACCGCGGTGTTCGGCAAGACCGTGATCGCGAAGGGTCAGCGTCGTGAGTGCGAGTACGCGCTCGACCCCGCCGAGCATCAGAAGGCCGTCGAGGAGATGGTCAAGGCCGGCGCCGCCGCCGCGAGGACGGAAGGCGGCGGCTACAAGGTGCCGCCCGGGGTCTCGGATCAGCTTGTCGTCGACATCCAGATCGAGCGCGCAACGCAGAGCGAAGCCCAGCGCAAGGCCATGTACAGCAAGATGGTCGCGGCCGTCGACAGCGCGGTCAAGCCGGTCGTCGCGCCCGCGGCCGCCGACTCGAACGCACTCGGTCAGGACATCCCGAGCGTCGGCGAATGGGCGTTCTCGAGGAACATCGCCTCGAGTGATGTGGGAGGAGCGACGTCACGCGGTCGATTGCTCGAGGCGCAACAGGGCCCGTGGCGTCTGACTCTGTCGACCAACATCTCGCCCGATCCGGGCGCGACCAAGCTCGACACCCAGATGGCGACGCTGGCCGCGAAGATCTGCGCGAAGCTCAAGTAGTCCAGCTCTCTCCCGCAGTCGCCCAGCACGGTCTGTCCGAGATGGCGCCGTCTCGGACGCGGACTCCGAAGCTGCCAGATCGCGGAACCGTAGAGACAACGGGGCCGTGGCGGAGCGCCCTCGAAGCACCATCCCCATCGCGGCGTCGGCCGATGCCCTCGTGACGACAGACTGCACCGTCGACCCGTACGTAGTAGTTGAAACAATCGTAATGCCCAAGAGCGCCCGACCAAACCTCTTCGAGCAAAGGCGTCAGGAGCAGGTCGCGCCGCGCTTCGTCTGTGCGGCCAACGTCGCGAGCAAGCATCCACCCGTCGGCATCGACGCTGAACGAATAGGCGCGGTCGAAGTGCTTGGCCGGTGTGAGACCCTCAGTCGAAATGCGCATCAGCGTACAGCTCGCGTCGTAATCATCCACGACGTTCACGTAGGCGCCGAGCAGCTGCCTAGCGCCCTTACCCTCCACTCGCACCAGGCGACGCTGCCTGACGACATCCCAGCGTTCGTATTGTGCATCGTCGCGTACGAGCGCTGCGTGGCCATCGACCCAGCCGATGTCCATACACGGTTCGACGTCGAGCCCCTGGGCGACGGCGCAACGTGCGAGGCAGGTGGTTCGGCAGGCTCGAGGCCCTCGAGGCGCGGGTCGTCGATCTCCTTGTTCAGAACGATCACTTGATTGCCATTCCGATGCGGCGAGACAGGCGCCCAGGTACCCTTCGGTTTCGTCGGTCGGCGGCCGCCCACGCCGCCACCGACGAAATTACTCCGGCTCGCGCTGCTGGTCTGGCAGAAGACCGATGCGTCCGGTGGTACGCCGGGCAAGTACCTCGTCGATGCCGCAGGCGCCGCCGTGTACCGGGTCGATCCAGGGATCAACGGTCTGTACCTGCCGCGTTGATGGTCGTGCTCGTGCTGGTCGGTCGCGAGGTGATCCTCAAACCGAGCACGAGCGGCCCGCGCCGTTAGGGTAGGAAGAACACGCCCTTTAGGTCCTCGGATCGCGAGATCACGGTGGACGGGTCTTTGATCGACGCGACGCGGAACTGGTAGTACATCCCCGGCTTGAGGGCCGGACCACCGTACGCGAGGGTCACGACGCTCTTGCCCGTTCCTGATTCCCACACGACTGCGCCGTAGGAATCAAAGACCGTGACCGTGTAGCGATCCTCGGAGGAGTCGTCGAGCCACTTGAAGGTCGGCGCGCTGGTCACCATCTCGGGCCCAAGCGCGCCCGGGCTGACGATGTCGTCAGCACCAGTGACCTTGAAGCCGGTGGCGATGGTCGCGTCCTGACCCGCAACGACCGCTTGGTGCACGATCGAGGTGCCACCGATCCCCGACTCATCGCGCACGAGGTTGTCGTTCTCGAAGCCCGCCAGGACGACGTACTTGCCGGCCGGGACGCCCGTGATCGAGAACGCGCCGGTCACGTTCGGAGCGGTGCCCGGGTCGGGCGCGCGCAGACCGGGTGGCGTCTCGCCACGCGCGAGCGCGGCATTGAAGGTCGATTCGAGGACCAGGATCACCGAGGTCGCTGTCCCGTTCTGCCCGTTGACGATGCTCACGGATCCGGAGACCGTCGACGCTGCCGCGGGATCCAGGTCGAGATTCACCGCCGTCGTCGCGCCGGCTCCAAGATCGACCGTCTTGGGAGCGTAGTTGTACCCGCGCGCGTACGCGGACACGGCCGCGGATCCGGCCGGGACGTTGAAGATCGTGTAGTCACCGTCGCGACCCGCGATCGCCGTGTGCCCGATGCCGGCCACCTCGGCGACGACGAGCGCGCTCGCATGCGTCGCATTCTCCGCGATACGGCCGGTGATCGTGCCTGTCGCCGGCCCGCCCGCCGGAACTCGGAGGAGACCCACGTCGGTCAGCGCCGATTTGATCTCGTAGCGGCCATTCGTGAGGACCGCGCTGCTCGTGTCGAACGGCAGCGCGGGCCTAATCCCCGCCGGGAACGTCACGTAGCCGTTCGCATCGCTGCGCAGCGTGATCGTGAAGCTCTCTGCTGGCGCACCCGAGCTGTTCCGCGCCGTCGGGATGGCGAGCGTATAGCTGCCGTCGGCGGCTGACGTCGCGACGAAGCTCACGGCCGCGGCGTTGGCGTCGAGCGCGACGATCCGCGCGCCGCCGATGCCCGCGTTGGTGTCGAGATCGAACACGCGCCCGACCGCGACGACGGCGGCCACGCACGTCGGGTCGCCGCTCTGGACGACCTCGCACGCTTGGCCGTCGTTGCACCCGGTGTTCGCGACCGCATCGCAGGGTTGATCTCCGCCGCAGCCAGCAGCGAGCACCGCCAACACACCTATTAATCTTGACGACATGACAGCTTCCATATGAGCAAACGATAGAGCGCTTGTCGCCACGGCGAAACGGGGTGTCGGTCGCACCCGGCGGCACATGCCCCAGACCTGCACAGCCCGCGGGTGCAGTTTTTTTCGGCGGCCCCTTGCGACCGGAAAAAATGCACTCGTAAGTGTCGAGGGGACAAACCTCATGAACATCATCAATTAATCGCGTGACAGCCGACGCTTCGGGACCCTCCTGGATCCGATGGCGCATGGAGAACGCGGCCGTCAACACCTGGAGGCTGCAGCCGTGTTCGCGCAGCAGCTTGGCCACCGTCTTGTCGCGAACGAAGGCTTCGATTGCCCGGTCGGCGAGTGCACTACGAGCTGCCCCTGAGGTCACGCACCGCGATGCAGGATCAGCCCCGCATCGCCGACGGCCCAGATATCCGTGGGTGACAGCGCCCACATGCTCGTGATCGCGCGCATCGTGCCACTCTGCTCCGGCACCAGCGCCGTGCCATTCCACCGCAGCATCACGCCGCTATCGCCGGCGATCCACACGTGCGTCGCATCCGTGCCGGTGAGCGCACGCAGGGTCTGGGTCGTTCCGCTCGCGACGATGCTCCACCCGCCGCCATCGTAGTGCAGCACGCGGCCCGCCGAACCCACCGCCCAGATATCGCTCGCGCGCGGTTCGGCCACAAGAACCAGCACATACTGACGACCCGTGACCCGAACCGACGCGCGTAGAGTCTAGCGATGAAATTCCGCTGCCGATGGATGGCCACGCGGGGACGTGATCGCGACGAGCTGCTCGCGCGGTTGCGCTTCAAGATCGTTGGCGAGCTGGTCGAGGAGGTCTACGACACGGGCCTCTACGCGCTCGAGCTAGACGCCTGGTTCGTCGTGATCGGCGATGGCTCCGACCACATGGACAAGGTGAAGCGAGCGGAAGCCGCGAAGCTCTCGGACGGCGGTGATGTCATCTGGTTGGCCACAGATGACTCGACCATGACGTCCGAGCTCGCGATGTTCGGCGCAGGCGCGCAGTTGTGGTCGACCACCTACGATGGATCTGACGGCGTCATGGAGCCCACCTTCGAGGGCGCGGTACCGTGGGCTGCGCGCACGCTGCTCGCAAGGCTCGAGAAGGAGCAAGCTAGAGCCGGTGGTCCGAAGGCGGATGTCGATCACATCTACGGCCTCGCGCCCGCGTACGCGATGGAGCTTGTCGGGTTCAGACACGACGAGTCGCTGGGCAGCGGCGATCACGTTCCGATCTGGCAGCTCGCTCCCAGGACGAGCCGATAGTCAGCGGAGACGACGATGTCGACATCGCGAGCATCGCTACGAAGCGCCGCTGAAACTTGTCGCCTCCGTCGATGGCCGGCACGGCAGCAAAAATACCGTGCGACATCGTGTGGCTGCCGGCGTCATGACGTTGTGAAACACACAGCGCTCGGTTTGGCCTCGATGCTCCTTGTCTTCGCTTGCGGCGGTTCGTCGTCGGGCGCGCAATCCTCCGATCACGGTGGGCACGCTGAAAAGGGAGGCGGCTCGAAGGGGGCTGCGGCCAAGGAATCCCACCAGCGCGTCGGCGGTCACGCCTCGCATGATCGAGCCAGGGGCGCCGAGCGCGGTGCGAGCTACGAGGACGTCGGCTGCGATGAAGCGCTCGAGGGACTCGCCTGGTGCGATTCCGCTGCCGAGCTCGCGTTCTGCACCGGTGGCGAGTGGTGGGTGCTCGACTGCACGCATCCCGACATCGACGGTGACTTCTGTGGCGACAGTGGCGACACGGTGGATTGCTACGCGGCGTCCGAGCTCGACTGAGCCGACGCCCCCTGAGCGCCGCGCGCGTGCCCCTCTCGCGCTCTAGCTAAATTTTAGGCCGCGTCGCGAGCTCGTTCGTGTTGCTTACTGGCAGACGGCCATCGCGGTGTTGTCGACCAGCGCCTGCAGCGCCGGGCACTCCTGCGGTGTGAAGTGGCCGGTGATGTGATCGCCGCTATCGAGTGCGACATCGAAGCTGCCGGTGAAGGCGTTGCCACTCACGGCTGCGAGCGTCACGCTGCCGGTCGCTGCCTTGGCGCCGTTCGCAGCGATCGTCTTGCAGGTTGAATCGGAGTCCGAGACGGAGAGCACGGCCGACTTCGCCGGCAGCGAGCCCGACTGATAGATCATGTACGTGCCGGGGACGCTCGGCGTCGTGAATGTGAAGCCGTTGACGTCGAACAGCGACAGGACCACGCCCTTCTCGCTCGGGTGCTCGGTCTTGGTCATGGCGTCGGTGCACAGGTTCGCCGCGTTCGCCATCAGGATGAAGGCGCTGTGGACCGTTACGCCCTGGGCAGTCGTCGTCGTCACCGACGCCGAGATCGCATCCTTGATCTCGATCGAGCTGCCGTGAACCGTGCCAGCGACGGACCCGAAGTCGTCGCCGGAGCTCCCTCCACAGCCAACCACCGCAAGCGCCGACACGATATACATGGTGTTCGTGACTGTCCTCATGACGGTGGGTATCGCACGTTTAGGGCGCCGCGCCGCGCCACGCGGCGAAGCGCAGACCAACGTTTGCACCGTAACCTCTCGCGGCTCGGCGCCGCCCTCCGCGCGGTCCTGGTAAATGCGCCTCGGCCGCGCGCCTCGGCCGCGCGGTTCGCCCACACGCTGCGCGAGCTCGCCGCCGCCGCGCATCTCCAGGTCGGCCCCGAGGTGATCTCGGACTTCGCCCGCACCGTCAGCGCTGTTTAGACTATGCGCGACGGCAGGAGCGTCGTAGTGCTGCGAGGGATTCACCTGACCGCGCCGAAGATCGCATCCACGCCTTCGGGAAGCGGCCGTCGGCAGTTCAGCCCCGGCACAGCGAAGTTCGACGAGATGCAACTCCGGATCGGTGACCTCGGTCCACGAGACGCATCGGACCGGCCTGTTCGACCGGGCAACGTGGATGCGCCAGCTCGCAGGGGTCGGGTTCGACGCGCACCGCATCGTCGAGATCCCCAAGCCACGCCACCCTCCGCGAGCCAGAACTTGCTCGTCGATGGTTTGCAGACTCGTGCGATCAGCATCATGCAATTGCATCTTCAGCGTCGCGCCATCCCCAATGTGTGCCAGGCAACTAGAATAAATCGGCGAAATCAAATTGACGCTCTGTGGGGAGAGCGTAACGTAGCGAGATGGTCCGCAACGCCAGCGCCGGAGCCCAGCTCGAGCTGCCGTGTGTCCCGAGGCGACACGGCGGCAAACGCAGGGGGGCAGGGCGCCCGCGTCGTGGCGCTCGCTCGAGCGAGCGCCACAAGACGCGGCCCAAGCTCTCGGCCTACGAGCCGGTGCACGTCGTTCTTCGTTCTCGACCGGAGATCGGCTCGCTGCGCACGCACGCGGTCTACCGCGCGATCAAAGAAGCGACGTTCACCGCGTTCGCGCACGACGAACGCGCGCTGGCAAAGCCGGCGGCCAGTGCGTGCTCGAAGAAGCTGGATCGTGCATTTCACATCGTCCACCTGAGCATCCAGCGCACGCACATCCACATGATCGTCGAGGCGAGCGACCGCATGGCGCTAGCGCGAGGGATGCAAGCGTTCGCGATCTCAGCGGCTCGCCACATCAACGCGGGGCACGGTCGCAGCGGCAGCGTGTTCAGCGACCGCTACTTCCCCCGCGCACTCAAGACCCCGACGCAGGTCCGCAATTGCATCGCGTACGTGCTCAACAACTGGAAGCACCATCACGAGAGCACGAGCTCGTTGCGTCAGGCGTGGGCCGTGGATCCTTACTCGACCGCCTCGCAGTTCGACGGTTGGAGAGAGTCGGGCGGACAGCAGCTCCGCGTCGCGAACGGCTACGATGGTCCGATGATCTGGTGGCCGAAGACGTGGCTCTTGACTGAAGGTTGGCGAAGACGCGGGTTGATCTCGACGGACTTTGTCCCCGGCGGTGACGAGTAGCGCGCGCGGCCGAGCATCTCCAAGGTCGCGATCGCTACGGCGCCTCGAGCCGCGTGGCCCAGTCGGGGGAATCGGCGTTCATTGCCTTGAATGCGCGTGCGGCGCTGAAGTGGTGATCGCGCACGCGATTCGCGCCGAACATCGCGAGTGCCATCCCGATCGGGAACGTCAGGAATGCCTGTCCCACCGAATACTTCGCGTTCTGCCGCTCCGTCGCGATCGGGACTGCGATCGCGGTCGCGAGCGAGCCGATCATGACGGCGATCCCGGTGTTGTACATGACGACGCCTTTTGCACGAGCACTGGCGATCTCGTCCTCGGCGCCGCGGTCGCCGGCGAGGTGGTAAAAGTCCTGCTCGTCGATCGCGCGCGCACCGAGCCGGGTATTGAACCCCACCGTCACCGTGTCGTACCCGACGATCGTGTCCTCTGTGCCGACGAGCGCGCCACCTGAGTCGCGCAGCTCGGTCCGCCTCATGCGGGGCACGTTCCTGGTCGCGGGCTCCACCGATAGCGCGTCGCCACCGGTGTCGGCGAGGTGCTGGGCGGCGCTGGAGATGCAGCCGCTAAGTACCGCTGCAAAAAGAAGGGTGAGGGTGAGGGTGAGGACGGAGATCCGGAAGGACTTGCGCATGTAGGACAGACGGCGCGATTCGCAGACGTCGCAAAAAAACTTTGCGTGCGACGTTCGCGGCCTCCGCCGTCTATGGATCGTGTGGATGGTGTGGATCGTGTGGACCGGGAGCCTGGAGCACCCCAGAGAGCCGGCTCGCGACGGTGAAGAGGATGCTCTCCGCGGTCGCGGTGTCTGCGCCGAGGGCGTCGCGCAACGCGTGCCGCAACCGCGCGAGCAGCGCCTCGCGCGCGGCGACACAGCGGCGAGCAGCGGTGGCACGATGAACTCCGTGCAGCGCGCCGATCTCGTCGACGGAGAGTTGATCGATCACCTGCTGGCTGAGCAGCAGCCGCTGGTGCGTAGGCAGGTGGTTCCATGCCTGCCGGAACGCGGCGTTTACCACGGAAGCGTGCGTCAGCTTGGTGAGCTCGCTCTCGAGGCTGGTCGCGAAGGCGGCGACTTGATCGACCTCGTCGAGGGAGGTGGTGGGACGGGTTGCGCGCATGCGATCGATCCCGAGCCGCACGACCATGGCGCGGATGTAGCCGGCGAGCGAGCCGGTCCCGGCGAAGCGCCGCAGCGCGGGCGGCCGGTCGCCGTCCGGCAAGAGCAGCCGGGCACGCACGTCCGCGGTCACATCCTCGATCTGCGCCTCTTGCATGCCCATCGAGCGGAGGCGCGCGGCTGGATCGCGCAGCATCCGCTCGAGGGCCATGAGGGCTTCGGCGTCACCCGCAAGGCAGCGCTCGATCAGCAGTGTGTCTTCGCCGGCCATCCAGGAGCTCGCCAGTACGATAGCATCAGCGCCGTGGCCCCTGGGCATCCGTCGTGAGGCCCGGATCATGCCCGGAACCGGACGAGCTGGCCGCGCTCGCAGAGGGCACGACCGATGTCGCGCTCCGCGGTGAGCTCGCCGAGCACCTGGGTGACTGCGCGCCGTGCCGCCGCGTGTGCGCGGAGCTCGTTCGCGGGCGGGCTCCGATGACCGCGCTGACGCCGCCGTCGATCGGACGCTACACGCTCGGCGAGCCGCTCGGGGCCGGCGCGATGGGTGTGGTGTTCCGGGGTCACGATCCGCTGCTCGATCGCGCGGTGGCGATCAAGGTCATCGACGGTCATGCGCTCGAGGCGGACGCACGTGACCGCTTGCTCCGCGAGGCACAGGCGCTCGCTCGGGTGTCCGCCCCTGGGGTGGTGGCCTGCTACGACGCCGGATTCGCCGACGGTGATGTGTTCATCGCGATGGAGCTCATCGAGGGCGAGACGCTGCGTGCGTGGGCTGCGCGCGCACCCGAGCTCCCCGGATGGGAGCCGGTCGTGCATATCCTGCTCGAGGTGGCGCGTGGGCTCGCGGCTGCGCACGCGGCCGGGCTCATTCATCGCGACGTGAAGCCCGAGAACGTGCTCGTGCGACGCGCCGGGACGGCGGCGCTCGGTGACTTTGGCCTCGCTCGGGCGACGGTTGGCTCGCCCGTCGTCGGTCACGGAGGCATGGGCCTCGGCGTCGGCACCCGGCCCGCCGGCACACCGCGTTACCTCGCCCCCGAGGTCCAGGCAGGTGCGCCTGCCACGGCACTGAGCGATCAGTACGCGTTCTGCCTCACGGTGCTCGAGACCATCACCGGCGACATCACGCAAGACGCGCTGGCGGCGGTGCGCGGCCCGCTCCACGCGATTCTCGCGCGCGGTGTGTCGCCGGCGCCGTCAGACCGATTTCCCTCGATGGCAACGCTCGCCGCCGAGCTCGCGCGCTTGACGCTCCCGCGCCGTCGGAGTCGGAGCCTGGCCATCGCGCTCGCGCTCACGGGTGTGGCCGGCGCTGCCAGCGCGGCCTGGCTGATGGTTCACGACGCGTCGGAACCCGCGTGCATCCCGCCTCCCCTGGAGGCCAAGCTCTACGGCCCCGTGACGCGCGTGCAGCTCGCGGGCATCGTGGGTACCGAGCGCTGGCCGGTGCTCGATCGTCTCATCCGCGACCAGCTCGCCGAGCACCGTTCGCGATGGCTGGCGGCGTGTACCGCCGAGCACGCCGCCGCCCCCCCGCCGCTCGTGCGGGCGTGCCTCGCGGGTGCGAGCGACGAGCTGACCCGTTTCATCGGTCTCGTGGCGACCGAGCCAGCGCTCGCGAGCTACCTCGTTGACCGCAGCTACGATCACCTGCAGGTCGAGGCGTGCCGCCCGGGTGTCACGCACACCCTGATGCAGCCGCCTCCCGCGGCGCTCGAGCTGCAGGTCCGCGCCGTTCGCGGCGTGATGCTTCGCGTCGATGCGGCGTTGCAGGCGGAGCAGCTCCCGACCGCGACGGCGCTGGCAGCGAGCCTCGCCTGGACCGAGAGCCTCGGCGATCGTTCGCTCGCAGCGGACGTCGCGAGCCTCCGCTCGAGCGTTGCGAGCTGGGCCGGTGACGAGCCGGCGGCGGCGCGGCTCCTGTCCCGCGCGCGAGAGCTTGCCCGGGAAGCCGGCGATCCGGTGCGGCGGGCGCGACTGCTCGTCGGCCTCGCGCGTGCTTCAGCGGGGCAGCGCAACGACATCGCCACGGCCACGGCGCTCGCCGACGAAGCGGCTCCCATCGTGGCGAGCCTCGGCAACCAGATCGCCGCAGCAGACCTCGCGTACGTCCGCGCGCTGATCGCGCTCATGGGCAACCAGCTGCCGGCCGCGAGCGCAGCCAGCGCGAGGGCGGTGGAGCTCGAGCTGGCGATCTTCGGGCCGGAGCGCCCAGAGCTCGGCGCCGCGTTGATCCTCCGTGGCCAGATCGAGACGCTGGCGGCGGAGCCAGATGCCGCTCGGCTCGACTTCGAGCGCGCGATCGCGATCTACACCCGCAGCTACGGTGGCGGGAATGGTGAGACGCTCAACGCCCGCATGTCGCTGGCCACCAATGAGTTGACCGCCGGGCACGCCGAGCGCGGCAAGGCCGAGTACCGCGGGGTCCTCGCGGCTCTCGCGCAGCGGGGCGAGCCGAGCGTGATCGCCGATGCGCGCGCGGGCCTGTGCGAGGCGCTCTCCGAGCTGAAGGATCCCGAGGCGCTGTCGGCCTGCCGACAAGCGCTCGCTGCGGCCGAGGCCGCGTACGGAGCGGCACACCCGCGTGTCGGACTTGCGCTCATCGATCTCGCGCAGGCGGAGCTCGCGTCCGACGACGATCGCCTGATCCCGGAGACGATCCGATTGCTGCGCCGAGCCGAGACCGCGACCACGAGCTGGGGAGCAGACGAGCACGCGATCGCGAGCTTCTTGCTCGCACGATCGCTCGCGGCGCACCACGAAGCGCCAGCCGAGGTGCGGGCCCTGCTCGAAAACGCGATTCCCGTGCTGCGCAAGAGTCCGGTGCGCGCGCCGCTCGTCGAGCTGGTGCCGGTCTGGTACCCGGCATGGCGCTCGCTCGATGCGTTCGCGGGCGCAGGCAGGCCCGCAGGCCGCTGATCAACTGCGCGCGCGGCTCGACGCTCGCGACGATCAGCCTGGACACGGCTGGCTCGCCTCGCGCGCGCCCCTCGCGACGCCGTCCACTCACCGCCCGAGACCAAGGTGCTTTACGGCGTCGTCCGTGAACATCTCGCGACGTTGATCGACCCTGCGCGCGATCGATTTTTTCACTTATGCGCTGCGGCATGCATGGGTTGATGGGGTGAAGCGCCCGGTACGAGGTTCGTGCAGGGGAAGGCGAGCACGACACTGCCATCCGCGCCGTACTCGATGACCTGCGTCGGATGCCAGCGGCGCACGGATACCAGCGCTGCTTTGTCGCGGCTGAATTCGATCGCGATGCGTAGCGCCTGAGCTGCATCGCCCACGCGGATACCGGACGCACCATGAAGAACGTTTGTGATGGTGAAGTCGGGTGGAACTTCGAACGATCGATCACGGACGTGGTCGGCGTCGATGAACCGTTCGACAGCGAACACGCCGAGCGACCGGCGCCAGTCGCCGAGATCCTTGGCCCCGCTTGGATCGCGAGCGCGACACCCGACGACATAAAGCCCGTGCCGATACAGGAGCATCGCGAACGGCGCGAGATGGCCACGCGGCTGGACGTCACGCGCGTCAGCGACCAAGTCGAAGCGCCCAAAACCACGGCGGTAGTCAGATGTCGCGGGCAGATGTCGAGGCGCCGGTCAGCGCGGCTCGGTCGCGGCGCGGGTCAGCCACTCGTCGACGGCGGCGAGCAGCTCGTGGTTGTCGGTCTGCTGGTAGCTGGCGAGGGCGCGCTCGCAAGCGGGGAGCCGCTCGAG
>JAYVLQ010000025.1:0-19369 GCA_043759355.1 Kofleriaceae bacterium | reverse complement strand
CGATCGTTCGTTTTAACCATCACGCCCTGCCAGCCACACGGCGGCCTGTTTGATGGACATCAGCCGAGTGACACCCTGTCGGCGCCCGCCGATGTTCATCGAATAGGCGAGCGCCTCGACCATCAACAGGACCGCTCGGTAACAGGTGATCAACGGTGCAGAGATGACCGTCGGATCGATGCCGAAGCGCTGGGCCGCGAGCGGGATCGCCGCCCCCACCGCATTGGCCCACGTGCACACGGCGAGGATCGTGACCGCCACGCAGATCGCGAGATCGTAGTCGACGCCCCACAACAGCGCGCGGAAGAACGCGATCGTCCCGAGCAAGATCCCGAGCAACAAGCCGGCCGTGACTTCACGCCGCACGACGCGGAGCACGTCGCCCACGCGCACTTCGCCGAGTGCGAGCGCGCGAATGATCGTCGAGACCGTCTGCGAGCCCGCATTGCCGCCGGTGCCGATCAGCAATGGCACGAAGAACGACAGCGCCACGACCTTGGCGAGCTCGTCGTCGAAGTAGCGCAGCACCGTGCCGGTCGCGGTCTCTGCGACGAACAACAAGATCAGCCACGTGATGCGGCTCCGCACGGTCCGCAGGATCGGAGTGAGGAAGTACGGCGCGCGGCCCGCGATCGTGTCCGACACGCCACCCTGATTGAGGATCCAGGTCCCCACCTGCGCGAGTGCCGCACCGAGCAGATCGTCGACGCGAACCGCACCGACGAGCTGGCCGGCCTTGTCGATGATCGGCAGCGAGAGAAAATCATGGGTGTTGACGATCTCCGCGGCGTCGCCACGCGTCGCATCTTCGCGCACCGCGATCGGATCGGGAGTCATCAGCTGCGCGACCGGGAGCGCGGGCTCCGCGATCGAGAGGCCGCGCAGTGGGATGACGCCGACCAGCCTGCCCTCATCGGTGATGTAGCAATTCACCGCGACCTCGATCTCGTCGGCGTTCGCGCGCAGGATCGCAGCTTGGCGAGTTGCGGTTCGAGCACGTACGCGATCCGGGCGATGATACGTACCGTCGGGCCGTCGTTGGGGAGGACGAGATTGAGGCGGACGATGCTCCCGATCGGGAGCATCGACTCCGTGACCATGAACAGGCCGCCGCGGCTGATGTCCTCGGTGTACGCCACCACGAACTCGTCGAACGAGTGGTACTCGACTCGCAACTCGGTCTCGACGCGAGTGTCGGTACGTCGATTGGCAAGGTAAAAGTCGACGACTGTCCCGCCGTCGAGACCCGCGTCGAAACCCGCGTCGCAGCCGGTGATGACGATGCCGCGCGTACATCGCTCGGGCGGATCGACTGGATCCTGCGCGGTCGGGCACGACGGCGGCTCGAGAATGCGCTGACCGATGCCTCGCTCGCAACCGGCATCCTCGGCGACGATCCCGAAGCCACACGGCATCGGCTGCGCGCCGCCGCGCTGATCGTGCAGGGTCGCGACGATTGCGACCTGGCCGATCGCGACGGGATCACCGCGGCGTACGCCGGCGTCGCGCCGTGTGCGCCCGCGCGCTGGCCGGTTGCCACGATCGTCTGTGCGATCGCGGCAGTTGCGATCACGGTCGGAGTTGCGTCCGCGGCGGTCAAGATCGTGACCACCACCGATCCCGGCGCGGCGTACCTGCGGCCATTCCCGCCACCGCCGGTCGGCGCGTTTCGCGAAGGCGGTGTGCCGATGCGCGATCTCATGATCGAGCACGTGCTCGCGGTCGAGCTGCCCGGGCTCGTCGATCATCCAGTCGCCGACGAGGACGGTCGCCATCGGGTCGCGACTGTGTTGCGAGACCACCCGCGAGACCACCCAGCGTTCGCGACCCACGGCCCTGCCCTCGCGACCGCGTGGCGCGACATGATCGACGGCATCGATCGCTGGATGGACCTCGACTCGACCGATCGAACGTTCCGGGCGATGTCGACCGAGCTCCGCGCGCGCGTCGATGTCGCGTCGGACCAGCTCGCCGCTGCACGGCTTGGCTACTACCTCGATCCCGAGATCCTCGCCGAGCACAGCCGCCGTCGGACGGGGATCTATGCGTACCGCGTCGACGAGGTCGCCTTCGTGCGCACCAACGACGAGCGGGTGCGCGTGCTCGGCGTGCGCCGCCTCGATCACCTCGAGAATGTCGTGACGCTACTCGGCCTGACGACCGAGGAGCTGCACGACTCCGTCGTCGTCCTCGATCAGATCGACGAGAAGATCCGTTCCCAGATCCTCCCCGTGCTCACCGGCGGCGGCTACCCGCTGGGCGATGATGCCTGGGTCGCTCACGCGGGAGAGCGATCGCGGTGGCCGCCGGCGATGCGATTCGCCGCGAGCTGGTTATTGCGCTCGGTACCGACGCCAGCTCGCTCGAGCTCGCCACCGTGCGCTGTCGCAACCTGATCACCGCCTCGGTCCGTCATCACGAGGCCCAGCATGGCTACGATCACGACCGCGACCTGCGCCTGCCCGCCGCCCTGGCCGAGCACGTCGGCGAGGCATCCAGTGCCTTCGCCGTGCGAAGTCGCTACGAGCTGTCCGCGTATCTCGGTCAGATCGCGAGCGACATATGGCTGCCGCAGCTGACGCTGTGGAACCTGTCACGCCACGCGTTTCGCGGCTCCAACAAGCGGATCGAGGAAGCGTACGTCGCCGTCGTCATCGTCGAGGGCCTCGCGCGCCAGCTCCACATCGAGTCCGCCGGCCCCGTCTTTCACAATGGCGCACTCGATCGCGATCGGCTCGCGGCGCTCGTCGGTCCGATCGCCGCACGTTCGACCACCGAGCTTCGCTCGGCCGCCGCCAAGCTATGGGCGGACCTGTTCGATCAGCGCCTCGTCCGGATCGTCGACGAGTAGGGACGAGGGACGCTGCCCGCCGCTGCGCCCGGCCGCGCTCATGCGGACGCCGTCAGTTGAGCGCTTCGGGATCGAGCGCGTGCGTGAGCAGGCTATCGCGCTCGACGTGCTCGACGACCGCCTCGTGCGTCGCCGCGAGGATCACCGGCGGCGCGACACCGGCAACGTAGGCTTCCTGCCAGCGTGCAGCGCACATGCACCAGCGATCGCCGGGCTTGAGGCCGACGAACCCGGGCCTGGGCGTCGAGAGGTCATTGCCGCGGCTGCGCGAGAACTCGAGGAACTCTGCGGTCATCTGCGCGCACACCGTGTGCGATCCTAGGTCGTTGTCGTCGGTCTCGCAGCAGCCGGTCCGGAAAAAGCCGGTCACCGGCTGGTTCGAGCACGTCTCGAGTGGCTGACCGAGGATATTTCGCGACGACCGGGACATGGTTGCAAGCTACACCCGTCGCGGTCAGCCGTTGGTCGCCGTCCGTGGATCTCGTTGCGACGTCGTCAGGGCTTCGTAAACGACGCCGCGCCCAAGCCGTAGACGTCGGCGGCGATCGCAAACACGCTGGGCGCGAGCAAGAGCGGGCTCAGCGCGGCCTCGGCGATGCGTCCGCCAGTGGGGCTCGTCGACCGCGTTGCCGCGTCGACGAGCATCACAGCGCCAGCCGCGGTAAACAACGCGCCGAAGGCGAACCCCTGCCCCGACAACGACGGCTCGCAAACCTCCTCGACCCGAAAGACGTTGTCGAGCGGCGTCGCCAGCGTGAGGCGCTGGCACATAGTGATCGACGGCGGATATCTCGCCGACCGTGTCCTACACCGTGATGGGCGCGGTCATCGCTGGGTAGCCGCCCGATCGCGGGGGAAGATCCGGAAGATCCCGAACGGGGTTGGGGGAAGATCGCCACCCCAGCCGGAACGACCAGGTGATAGTGGACGTTGAGGTTGAGCAGCCCACCGAACCGTTGCACGAACGTAACCCCCCGTTGCCGAGCGGCGTGCGCACCGGCGGCGGCGCGGGGCGCGCACGCCGCGATCACGCCGCGATCACGCCGCGATCACGAGTGCTGCGAGCACGATACGCACGAAGTCAGCGTACCAGACCGCCGCGTCTCTGGACGGTCTCCGCGATCTGGCGGCGCGATCTGGCGGCGCGATCTGGCAGATCGATCACGTGAAGTCCGTTAGGTTCACGCTCATGCCCAAGCGCCGGCCAGCCCGTTCGCCCAAGAAGCCTCGCAGCGTTGCCACCACCAGCGCACCGGGGCCCGATTTCCAGTTCGTGCGCAAGATGCTGACGTTCGGCGAGTCGTACATCCCCAACCCGGGCGATCGGATCGAGACCTTCGACAAGCCGACGATCGCCGGGACCGTGGTCAGCGTGAACGACAAGGTCATGGTCTTGAACCAGGCCCGGGGCAAGCAGGCCGAGCTCGCGACGACCGACAACATCTGGGTCACCTCGTCGCCGACGATCACCGGGACCTGGGACGCGTACATGCAAAACCAGCGGCCGGACGGGGTCGCCTATGCGGACCGCGCGGTGGCGCCGGCGCTGCGCACCGCGTTGCTCCGGGATGTCCGTGCGCTGGCGAAGCAGGAACCGGTGGACTACCACCCGGGCTCGGGGACCCGGGTTCGTGATCTCATTCATCCGTCGCTGTACCCGTACGTGCGCGGCAAGTCCAAGCTCACAGGCGCGGTATCCGCGAAGGCGCCCGTACAGCTACCGAAGTACGATCGCTTTGGGCGAGTCTACGAAGACTCGACCTACCAGTGGCTGCCTTCGCAATTCCAGATCGATCGCAACGGCACCATCGAGATCGGCTCGTACATCAACAACCTGGCGCCGGACTATCAAGCGCTGTACCGCGATCTCGCCACGCTGTTCGCGTGTGCGCTGCCGCTGGTCGAGAGCGTGCTCGGCTACGTCCAGAAGATGCGGTTCTACGTCAACGACGATGAGGAGATCGAGCACGAGGCCGAGCTGCCAGAGGGCAAGCCGCGCCCGGTGGCGACGTTTCCGCCGCGCAGGCTCCGCGGCCGAACCCTCCAGGTGATCCCCAAGATCGTCGAGTACGCCCTGGCGCCCGGCGAGACCCACGAGGGCGTGTGGCATGTCGAGGGCATGTCACACGAGCACATCGTGGCGACCTGCGTCTACGTGCTCGAGCGCGACGCCAAGCTCGAAGGCGGCGAGCTCGAGTTCAAGCGCGCGTGCACGATCGAAGAGGCCGGTGCGTGGTTCTGGGGCATGGACCAAGTGCGGCCACCCCCGGCACAGACGCTGGTCGAGGCCGCGCAGATTCCGCTCGGCCGGCTCGCGACGCCGCAGGGCAGGCTGTTCGTGTTTCCGAACTCGCATATTCACAAGCTCAACAAGCTGTTTACCCAGGGCCGCGCCACCGCACACCGTCGGGTCATCGTGTTCTGGCTGGTCGACCCCGATGTCGAGATCATCTCGACCCGCGACGTCGCGCCGCAGCAGGCCACGATCAAGCACGCCGACGCACTGAAGATCCGGTTGAAGCTGATGAAGGAGCGCAAGCGGCACAAGGCGAACTTTAACGTGCGCAAGATTTCGCTGTGCGAGCACTGATCGCGATCACGATCTACCAGACCACCTGCGCCTGGAGCTTGATCACGTCGGTGTCGGGCGCGCCGCCGGATCTTGTCGCCGTAGGTGTGGTGCGAACAATCACGAACAGCTCGCCCCAGGTGGCGAGCGGAAACGTGATCCGCGGTGACAGCACGCGGAAGCTGTCTTCCGAGTCATAGAGGTCGAGGATCACGCGGTCGTAGCGCCGAGACCCGGACCTTGCCGGGCACCACGTCGTAGCTCGGCTCGAGCCCCCCACTTGACGTACATCCGGCGATCCCGATTCTTGAGCGCGTCGATCTCGACGACCTGCGGCGATCGAACCCAGGTGGTTATCCCGAACGCGCGCACGCCGATCCGTTCGGTCTGACGCTGGTCCCGGGTCCAGTCGCGGGCATCGAGCACTACACGGCCCTACGCGCGCTGGTGCTCCGGCCGAGCGAGGTCACCCAGCTCGAGCCGCTCGCGGCGCTGCCGGCGCTCGAGGTGCTGGAGCTCGGGGTCACGGCGGCGGCCGACCTGACGCCGCTGCTCGCCTGCACGGCGCTGAAGCGGGCGCGAATCCGCGGCCTGCACGGCGATGCCGCGAGATCGACGTACAGCGTGCCGTCGACGCCAATCTCCTCGAAGCTAGCGCAGCAGGCGCGGTCCGTCGCCCCTCGACCCGGGCTCGACAGGCTTGTGCAGCACGATCGTCCGACCGGCCTCGCGCCCCGCGGCGTGGGCACCGTCGAGCCGGATGCTGCGCCGTCGCGTCGTGATCCGCGGATTGCGCGAGCGGTAGAAGCCGTCGAGATGAGTATCGCCAAGCCACACGAGATCGGTGCCACGAAGCTCCACGTGACCATACGCGTTCGGCTACGACGTCGCGTCGGTGTCGGTGGTGTGGGGCGAAGGCTTCTACGGCGGGATGGAGCACCACCCGTACTGGCACGTCGCGAGTGACGCGATGGACAACGAGGAGACCCACGCGCACGAGGCCGCGCACGGATGGTTCGGCGATGGCATCCGGCTCCGGTGCTTGGAGGACTTCGTGCTGTCGGAAGGCACGGTCTCGTATCTCGCGGCGCGCTCGGTCGGACAGATCGTCGGAGCCGAGGCCGAGGCCAAGATCTGGGACGGCTACCGCACCGAGCTCGCATGGAGGGCGCGTACTTCTACAAGGACGTGGCCGCGAAGGTCGGAGCCGACGTGCTCGACGGCGTGCTCCACAAGTTCTACATGGCCCATCGCGGCCAGGCCGCCGGCACGCAGGACATGGTCGATCTGATCAAGCGCGAGACCGAGTTCGACCCGAAAGCTCTCGTCGCGCAGCGGCTCCGCAAGCACTTCTAGCCCGGCTCGGCACCCACCTGGTTCCGGTGGGTCGCGCATTCCCGTCCCGGCCAATCGCGTGGCTATGGCTGGTGCACTTGCCTCGTGGCCGCGTCGCAAGTATCCGACTTCGCCCGGTTCTTCCCTGGCGTGCACCTTGCTTTTGCAGCGCGCATGCGGAAGCTTGCCGGACTCGTGTCCTCGTTGTTGGTGGTGGCCACTGCAGGAGCCGGTTGCACGGCGCCCGGCGGCGACGGCGGTGCGGACTCGAATCCGTTCCTCGATGACCAGGCGAACGCCGGCAAGGAAGACACCGGCTACCTGAACCCCGACGGCGTCGAGGTCGAGGTCGATCTTGAAGGTGATGTCGCGGGCCCCGCGAGCCGGCTCACCGAGGCGCCGGCGCAGCTCGGCCAGTTCGCGATGACGTACTTCCGCAAGTCCGAGAAGCTCTTCATCGAGTCGATCGCCGAAGTGAACACCGCCGACACCCGCGCGGAGTGGCTCGTCAACGGCACGTGGTACCCGTCGAACCGCATTCCCACGGGGGCGATGCTCAAGCACTGGCGACTGAAGGGCATGAACGCCGTCCTCCTCACCGCCTCGGGTGTCCCCGCGAAGGTCGGCAACACGCTCACGGCGCCCGTGCCCGCGAAGCCGTTCTCGATCTACTCCGACGCCGGCACGAAGTGTGCGGATGGCGAGGACCACATCAGCCTCGATCAGTCCGTCTACTGGTACCGCTGGGAGCCCGACCAGGCGGGCTGCATCGTCGAGAAGCAGAACCTCAAGATCACGATCAGCAAGACCTTCAGCGCCACCTCGGCCGCGCCGGCGGTCTACCCCGAGTACGACCAGCTCGTCGCCGACGGCAAGGTCACCGCGGTGATCATGTTCGGTCAGATCGACGACGGCCCGATCACCGCCTCCGAGTCCGGGATGCAGAGCTTCAAGCGCTACGGCGCGTGGCTCACGGGCGCAGGATTCGCGAAGGTGACCGCGCCGCTCGGCGAGCGCTACGCGAAGACGGTCCACGGCACGCGGGTCGAGATCGACCTCTACTCGCCGCGCGAGTTCTCGGGCCTCGGCGACTACGGCCACTTCGCGAACTTCCAGAAGGCGATCACCGACCACGAGATCGTGGTGTGGGACGGCCACTCGATGCTCGGGGCGAGCGACTTCTGGTCGCGCCCGACGTATCCGAGCACCTACCAGATCTTCCTCTACGGCGGCTGCCTCGGCTACGAGTACTACGTGCAGCCGATCCTCGCCGGCAAGGGCGGCACCTGGGACAAGCTCGACATCATGTCGTCGGTCGTCGAGGTCTCCGCGACCGCGAGCGAGTTCGCAGGCCCCGCGATCGCGAAGCTCGTCTGGGCGCTCGACCACAACTACAAGGCGTCGTGGCGGCAGATCCTGACCCAGGTCCGCACCAACGTCGGCGACTCGACGTTCGGCGTCTCGGGCGTCCGGGCGAACAAGTTCCATCCGTAGGCTCACCGACGTCGAGAGCAAGCCGCCGTTCGCCGTTCCGCAGAGATAGGCGCAGCGATAGGCGGAGGGCTCGGACCGGCCGGTTCCCGGATCACGCCTCGCGATGGCGCGCGCGCGCGAAGGCGTGTTCGAGCAGCGCGAACAAGGACTGGTAGTGACGCTCCGCAGCAGCCTCGTCGTAGGTCGGCGCGTCGGAGATCGCCCAGCCGTGGCGCGCCGGGTACGTCTCGATCGTGTGATCGACGCCCGCGGCGGTCAGTGCCTCGTCGAGCAGGGTGCGCATGTCATCGGGAAACGACGCGTCCTCGATCGCGCCGGCGACGTAGACGCGAGCCTGGATGTTCGGCGCGAGCAGGTGCGGGCTATCCGGTGCGTCGGTCGCGAGGCGCCCCCCGTGATACGAGGCGGCCGCGATGATGCGATCCGGAAAGGTGCCTGCCGCGATCAGTGACATCGTCCCGCCCAGGCAGTAGCCCGTGGTCGCGACCTGCGGCTGCGCAACATCGCGCATAGTCGCCGCGCTGAAGGCAGCATGCGCGGGCATCGTTCCCGATTCGGGGCTTGACTCGCGCGCAAAATGATCTATTCCACTACATCTGTGCGCAGCTCTACGACGCACAGGGCCGCACCGCAAACCTCACGCCGACGCAGGCGACCGCCGTGGTCACTGCGGTCGTCACGCTGTTCGCGACACTCAACGCCGAGTCTGCGCAGTTCGAAGCGTACGTCCTCGCGCACGGGATCACGAAGAGCAACGTCGCGGCGCCGCAGTCGACCGGCTTCTAGTACAAGGGCGGTTATGGATCAGGCAAGCGTCGAGAGGCTCGAGTTCCATCTCCCCGGATTACTCGGGCTCCTTGGCGAGAGCTTGTATTCGGATCCGCGCGTTGCGTATCGCGAGCTCGTCCAGAATGCCCATGACGCATGCATGCGTTGCGTGCTGCGCGGTGATGCCGATTACGCGCCACGGATCGAGGTCGCGGCGCGCGCCGACAACGGACGCACGCTGGTCGTGATTAGCGATAACGGCTTGGGGCTCGACGCCGATGACATTCGCCAGTTCCTGGCGACGATCGGACGCGGCCAGACCGGCGAGCTACGCAGCATGCTCGAAGCGAGCGGCACGAGCGACCACGAGCGCTTGGTCGGTCAGTTCGGCGTCGGCCTGCTCTCGGCTTTTCTCGTTGCCGATCGCGTCGAGATCCGGACGCGGCGCAGCGACCGTGATCGTGGCTATCTGTGGGTCAGCGAAGGCAAGCAGACCTATCGGCTCGAGCCGCTCGAGCATGCCGCGATCGGCACCGAAGTCGTGCTTCGGATCCGCGCGGATCGCTCCGAGCTTGGTTCGATCGATGTCGTTCGTGACGCGGTCTCGCACTTCGCGGGTTACCTCGAGATTCCGATCCGCGTGGCGGGTCAGCTGATCAACGAGGCGACGCTGCCGTGGCGGTCGTCAGCGGGCCGTCGCCGGCTCGATCGCGACGAGCTCGCCGCGATGTGGTGTCCATTTGGCGAGCCGCTCGCGACGATCGAGCTCGTGCCGATCGAAGCTGATGGCAAGACGATTCCGCTCCACGGCGTGTTGGTGATCCCCGAGGGATCTCAGCTGTCGTTGCACGAGCTCGGACACGTAGGTGTGTTGATCCGCGGCATGCTGATCACCCCCGACGAGCGCGAGCTACTGCCACCGTGGGCGCGCTTCGTGACGGGTATCGTCGACTGCGCGGCCCTCGAGCCAACCGCGAGCCGCGAACAAGTGCGGCGCGGGCCGACATGCGCGAGAGTCCAAGCCGCGATCGCTCGCCAGCTGCTCGCGGGCTTGGCGCGGATCCGCATCGAGGAACCCGCCGTGTGGAGCGCGATCCTCGAGGGCCACTCGTCGATGCTCAAGTCATGGGGCGCGCGCCATCCGGAGCTGTTCGACGCGATCTGTGATGACGTTCCGTTTTACACGACGCGCGGCGAGATGACCTTGCCGGCCTATCTCGAGGCGATCGACGAACGCGCGATCTATTACATCGACGACGATCAGCAGGCGCGCAGCCTCGCCATGCTGCTCGAATCGACGTCGCGTCCCGTGGTCGCTGCGCGGTATGCGGGAGACCTCGCGTTCCTCCGTGCGTTCGCAGCCGCCCGCGACGTGCGCTTGGTGCGCGAGCTCGAAGCTGAAGGGCAGGTCGTTACCGAGATCGCCGTACCACCGCCGGCGCTCGCTCGGCTCGCCGGCTCGCTCGTCGCTCCGGACCTCGACGTCCGGGTCGCGCGATTTTTACCCGCGCTATTGCCGGCCTTCGTACGAGTGCCGTCGCGGGTCGAGACGCAAAGTAAAGCGCGGCGCGCGATCGGCGAGCGACGTGTCCATGCGGCGCTCGGCAGCTTGCTCGGCCAATATTCTCGCGCGACCCCCGAACAACCAAAGCGCACGTTGTTCATCAACGCGGACAATCCGCTGATCCGGCATCTCGCCGACGATGACAGCATCGGCGGACGCGCCGCGGCCCAGCTGATCGTCGCGATCGCGAGGCTCGTCTCGGGTGAGACGCTCGCGCCGAACGCGCTGATGGAAGCGTATTCGACTGCGCAGACCGCGATCGGTGCGCTGATGAACGTCGACGTGCGAGCGCCGGCAGCCAATCCGATTCCGGCTGATTGGGCGACTCGCCGCGCCGGTCTGTCGCCGAAACATTCGCGCAAGCTCGCGACGAGCTTCGCGAGCTTTCAAGCACTCGTGCGCGCGAGCGATCACGAGATCGTGAAGCTCCTCGAGCTCCCGATCACGATCGCCGGCGCGATTCGCACACTCGCATCCGAGGAAACGCCATGAGCGAAGAAGCCAAGTCATTATTCGAGTACAAGCAGGAGCTGCAGTCGGCGATCTGGTTCGAGAATGCGCCGCTCGACGCGACACTCGATCTCGCAGTCCAAGCGGTGATCGAAGCCGGCAAGCCGGAGCAAGCCGGCGATTACTATCGGCCGTGCGTGCACGAAGATCTGCTGCTCGTCTATCAGATGATGGATCTGCCCGGGTACGCCATCGAGCTCGAGACGATCGCGTCGCGCTTCATCGCCGAGATTCCGAGCAGCCGGCAATGTCACTTCTGCATGGCGACGCTACATGTCCAAGGCCTGCTCGGGCAGCGGCGATATGCCGACGCCGATCGTGCCGCCGCCCTTCACCTAGCCGAGCTCGGTCTATCGCCCGAGCACCGCAATCGCCGGCTCGATCTGGTGATGCTACGCGCCGATATCGCGGCTGCCGCGGGAGATCTGGTCGCGTTGCGCCTGCACGTGGAAGAATTGTGCCGCGAGCTGCCGAAGATCTCGCGAGGCGACAACGTGTTGCGCGCAGGCATTTGGTGCAGCGCGCTACGCCTCGTCTGCGTCGAAGGCGATGCGAACGCCGCGGCGCGCTTGTTCGAGCAGATCGTCGCTGAAGTGCAGGCAACGGCGGACTTCGCGTTGGCCGCGCGTGTTGTCTACGCTGGCTATCTCGCACGCACGAAGCGATCGGCGGAAGCATTCGCAGTGATCGAGGGCGGGCTCGTACCGGCGCGGACCCGACAGGCGCATCGCTGGCACGCCGAGCTGCTCGCGATCGGTCACGCGCTCGATGGTCGATACGCGAGCGAGCTCGCTACCGTGTTGAAGCGGCTCAAATCGCGTGACCTCGACGGGGCCTTGAAGGTTTTGCGCTGACCGAAACGAAAAACGCCGGCTCTGCAGCCGGCGCTTCGTCAGTCGCTAGTAACGCTTAGTCCTCGTAGTCGTGACCGTGGCCACCGTGGCCGCCGCCCGACTTGTCGTCCTTCCTGGGCTTCTGGGCGATCAGCGTCTCGGTGGTGAGCATGAGGCCTGCAACCGACGCCGCGTTCTGGATCGCGATGCGAACGACCTTCGAGGGGTCGATCACGCCGGCCTTGACGAGGTCCTCGTACTCGAGCTTGGCGGCGTTGAAGCCGAACGAGCCCGAGCCCTCTTTGACCTTCGCGACGACGATCGAGCCGTCGACGCCCGCGTTGCCAGCGATCTGGCGTAGCGGATCCTCGAGCGCGCGACGGATGATGTTGACGCCATAGCGGCGATCGTCATCGAACGTCAGCTTGTCGAGCGCCGGGATGCAACGGATCAGTGCAACGCCGCCGCCGGGAACGATTCCCTCCTCGACAGCCGCGCGAGTCGCGTGCATCGCGTCTTCGACGCGCGCCTTCTTCTCTTTCATCTCGACTTCGGTGGCCGCGCCGACCTTGATGACGGCAACGCCGCCCACGAGCTTCGCCAGGCGCTCCTGGAGCTTCTCGCGGTCGTAATCCGACGTGGTCTCTTCGACCTCGCGGCGGATCGTCTTGACGTGCGCTTCGATCGTCTCTTTCCTACCGGCGCCCTCGATGACGGTGGTGTTGTCCTTGTCGATCGAGATGCGCTTCGCGCGGCCGAGGTCGGTCAGCGCGAGGTTCTCGAGCTCGAGGCCGAGGTCCTCGGTGACGGCCTGGCCGCCGGTGAGCGCTGCCGCCATCAAGCGTTGCGTCGATCCGAGCGAACCGCCCGCCAGACCGCGCTCGTCGGTATCGAAGATGACGTCCTCGAACTCGATCGGCACGTAATAGCCCTCGGCATCGGAGTGACACAGGAGGTGCGTATCGAACAGCGTGCTCGCGTCCTCGATCGCGTCGTCTTCGGAAGGATCGTCGTCTTCGGCCACGGGGGTGAGGATTCGCACTTCGTGGACGTACGCGAACGCGCGCCGGAGATAGTGCAGGAACGAGTACGGGAAGCTGCTGGTGTGCGGCCGCTTCCTCGTGCGCACCTCGGTCGGCTCGGTGTGTCGTGGGAGCCCGGCCTCGTCGAGGAATTCGTTCACGAGCGCGATGCTCTCGGTGATCGATTCGGCACCCTCGGCATCGTTCGCGAGCATGTCGGCAAGAAAGTGCGTGCTGATGGCCAATCCCATCGCGAGAGCATCGCTCGGAGCCGGGCTTCGATTCAACTGCTCGCGTGTTGGTGACTCGCCACACTAGCCGTCGCTCGGAACTGGTCCTACCTCGCGAGCGCATGGCACGCGAGTTTGCTTTCCCCGGCACGCAACCGAAGTTCGCTCCGGACCGCGTCGTCGATATCGTCCACATCCTGCTCGAGATCGAGGTCGATCCGAGCGCGCGCACGGTGGCCGGCACCGCGACCCTGCGTGCCGCCGCGCTGACCCCGACCTCGTCATGACTTGAGCGAAGTGGCGGCGAGCTGCGCGCCGAGCAGGCTGGTCGTCGCGCCCGCTGGCAGCAGCGTGATCCGGGCCGAGCTCTCGAGCAAGCGGTTGAGCTCGAGCACGTCGAACATCACGCCCGCGATCCGCGGATCTCGGGAGATCTCGTGCAGCGCGCTGCCCACGATCTCGGGGCGGATCGCGGCGGCGCGCGCGAACTCGACCGCCGCCTTGCGCTCGGCGCTGCTGGTGATCACGCTGACCTGGTTGATCCCGTCCTGGCGGATGGCAGAGGTCACCTGGCGCAGCCGGTTGGTCACCTTCTCCTCGATCTGCCGGATCATCCCGGCATCGCGGAAGTGGACCTTGCGGATGTAGACCGAGCCCACCTTGAATCCCCAGTCGTGCGAGCGCTCCGAGACCTCGAGCCGAACCATCTGCGACAGGTCGTGGCGTTCCTCGAGCAGCCTGGCTAGCCGCATGTTCGACAACCCGCGCACCGTCGCGTTCGAGATGTTGGTGCGCAGCGAGCCGGGCGGATCCTGGTTCTTGAACAGGTAGGCGACCGGATCGGAGATGTACATCTCGTACCAGACGCCGATCCCCATCGGCGCGCCCTCCTCGGAGTTGACCGGCTGCGATCGCAGGTAACTCTGGTCGATCCGGAGGTCGAGGATGTAGCGCTTGCCGAGCAGCGGCACGAGCAGCGCGCGAAAGCCGATCTGCGGCCATAGCGAGTAGAGGCCTGGCTGATCGAACGTGGCGACGACCTTGCCGAACAGCGTGTACACGTGGGAGTAGCGCTCGGGGACGATGATGTAGAGGCCGAGCGCGCGGACGACCGCGAGCGCGATCGGCATCACGAGCCACAGCGCGAGGAAGCTGACCAGCGCGAGCTGACCCATCTTACTTGCCCTCCAGGATCACGCGCTCGGCCTTGCTGAACAGCCCGAGCCGGACGTTCCGCACGTAGGTCGCGAGCGCGTCGGGCCCCTGCGCCTGCAGCGCGGTGAGCTGGGTGGCGAGCGCACGCAGCGGCTCGACCTCGGCCTGCGCGCGCAAGGTCTCGATCTCGACCGCGCGGCGGGACTGGACGATACGCTGGTCGGCGCCGGCCTGGGCCAGGCTGATATCCGACGACACCTGGTTGTGCGCGGTGTTGATCGCGGCGAGCGCGGACTCGACCTCGGCTGGCGGCTCGATCTCGGTGATCAGCGAGGCGTCGAGGTGGACGCCATAGCGCGCCACCGACGACGCGCACTCCCGGTCCATGATGTCGTTGAGCACGCGCAGGTTCTTGCGCAGGTCGTTGATCGAGATCCCGGAGATCGTCGGGTCGGCGGGTGGCGCGTCCGGATCGGTGCTCGCGGGCGCCTCGAAGTTGGCGATCCGCTCGCGCAGCACGGAGACGAAGAACCCCATCACGTGGGCGGCCGGGTGCTTGATCCCGAACAGGAAGGCGTACAGGTTCTGCTCTGCGACGCGGAACCGGATCTGTCCAGTGAGCTGCACGTTGAGCTGGTCCTTGGTCACCGCCTCGAGCTCGGTGCCGTTGCGGTTGGCGCCCGGGTCCTCGGGATCCCACGCCATGTTCACGGTCCGCGTGGCGATCGACGCCTTGTGGACCTGCTGCCACGGCCATCGGAAGTACGGGCCGCCTGGCCCGATCACCTGGACCTGGGGATAGGCATAGCGCTCGCGTTCGCCGGCATCGAGCACGTCGCCGGCGGGGGTGTAGACCGAGCTGAGACCCGGCAACCGACGCGCCCGGCCAAAGCTCGTGATCACCGCGCGCTCGTTCTGGTCCACCGTGTAGAACCCGAGCAGCCCGTAGCGGACGACGAACCACGCCACGAACCCGAGCGTGATCCCGGCGGCCACGTCGCTGGGGCTCGCGGCCCTGAACCCCTCCATCAGATGTTGCATCGCCGCATGGTGCGACCGCGCCGGCCGCCGCGCAAACGGCTCACGGCGCGATCGTGACCACCCACGAGTCGCAGCCGCCTGGCCCGCTGGCGCCGCCGATGCGGCCGCGCACCGGGCAGCGGTCGTCACGTTCGTCCGTGCGCAGGATGTGGGCGCCGAGCCGCGTCAGCTCCTCGATCACCTCGACGTCGGGCAGCACCGTCTTGCCGTAGCGTCTGGGCCCGCTCGACACCAGCGCCAACGTGGGCGGTGGTACCAGCGATCGACCGTGTTGCCGGCGTTGCCGGTGTACCCCTCGTGCTCGGACTTGAACGGTTCGAGGTCAACGCTCGGCTTCGTGAAGCAGATCTCGTCCTCCATCACCTCGTCGGAGATCGCCTGGACGCGCTTGTTCGACGTACCCACCCAATGCCTCAGCTCGACGTTGGAGTTGCACAACTCAGTGAGCGTGTAGTCCTCGTCCCCAACATCCCCGTCGTCCTCGTCCTCATCGTAGCGCGCGGACCAGCCGCGCCGTCGCCGACCGTAGCCATAGCCGTCGTATCCCCCGTCGTCCTCGCACGACCAGGTCTCGTGCACGTCGGCGAGTGCGAGCACGACCTCGCAGTCGAGGCGACCGGCGACCTCGCGCAGCACCGAGGCACGGACCGCATCGCCGTTCTTCAGCGCCCGCCACGAGAGTCCCTTCTGCGTGTACTCGTGATCGAGCAGGTACACGAGCCGCTTGGCGGCGGGTTTCGACGGCCAGAGCGGGCCACGCGAAGGGCGCGGTGTCGCGAAGTAGTCGCGCACGAGATCGGAAAGCGCCTCCACCGGCTTCGACGTCGGACGCTCGCTTCGCCGAGCCGCCATATCGAGGAACAGGTTGAACGTCAGCGCCGACCGGTAACCCGAAGTCACCGGTCGAACCTCGTGGCGACAGTCGGCGTAGAACGCGACGAGCACGAGTTGGTTGGACGATCCGCAATAGCTGACCTTCTCGTCGTGGTGCTCGATCACGAGCGCGCCGCCCTTCGAGTCGGAAGGCAGCAGGACCACGAGCGAGCCGATCATCCCGTCGGCTTTCTCGGAGTCCACGAACGTGCGTAAGCGCCTCCGCGCGCCCAAAGTAGGTCATCCGTGCGAGGCACTCGTCGAGCGCGGCGATGAGATTCGGCATCCACGAGTTGCCTTCGATGAACCACCACAGGCGCGCATAGCCGCGCTCACCGAAGAGACCGAGAATCCGCGCCTCGAGTGCCGCCGATTCCTCGCGTGTTCGAAGCGCGCGGCAACGGTCGCTGCAGTAGACGACCTCCGCCCACTGGCGCTCCCACTTCTTGCGCCACGCGAACGAGCGCCCGCAGGAGACGCACAGTGGCGGGTGGCGCGATAACGACGTATCGACGTGCGGGAGCGATGCCAGATGAGATGGAGTGCATCTCGGTCGCGACGAAGGCGTTCGACGAGGGCCCGCTTGCTCTCTACATGGTGACTCGTTTTCTCAAGCATGAATTCTCGCCCGTGCAGTGGGCGAACCTCCGGACCGTGCTCGCTACGCATCAGGACTGGCAGGGCGGCCGGCCCTCGACGACCGTGTGGCCACCTAGCAAGTTCGCGACGCCCTCGATTCGTTTCGAGTTACTGCCAGCCGCCTGGCGCGAGGCCCAGAAAAAGGCGGCCGACCTCGGCGATGTATCGCCCTCGGACCTGCGCGCACTGACGGACATGCTTCTCGAGTTCTCGTGCAGCGATGACCCGCCGACGTTCCCTCTTCCCAAGTACGTGCTCGACGTGGGAGCGAATCAGATTGCGATGCGCGCAGACTAGCGCGTCGTCGAGTTCTTCCCGCGCAACTACTACGGCATCGAGAACACGCACGACCTCCGTGGGTGGTGCGTAGATCACTCCGATCCTCATCAAAGTAGCAGAGCGACAGATCGTCGCGAGCCGACTCATCGATCCAGAAGCGTCGCCAGCTCGCCGCGCAGTTGTGCTAGCCCGAGCCGGTTTTGGCGGTCAGCCAACAAGGCGCGCGACAGAAGCGCCCCGAGGGCCTCGGGTCCAGTGAAAAGCGCGCGCCGGTCTTCGAATTCGTTGCGCTCGGGGTCGGTCCCAGCCGCGTAGTACGGCTGGACGCCGCAGACGCCCCACCACACCAGCAGGCCTACCGTGAACACGGCGTCGCCTGATTCCATCACCGAGCCCCAATAGCCCGGGGGATCGAAGGAGACGTTCGGTGACCCATAGAAGTCCGGCTGGGAGCCCAGCAGAGAGTGCGGGCGAGGCACGGCGCCGACGTAGCGATCCTGGTCAAGATAGATCGTCTCGGGATGTAGCCCGGAGAAGATCATCCCATTCGAGCTCCTCGCCCAGCTCGCGACGACATCGCACAGCTCGATCCCGAGCTGAATACTCGCACGCACGCTTCGAGGACCGAGGCTCGCCAGCGACGCACCCCGTGGGATCGCATCGACGACCGAGAAGTAGTATTCGCGACGCTTGTCGGTGAAGTCCGGCGCCCCGATAAACAATGGCCGAGGAATACCCGGGGCATCGAAGTCGAGGAGCTGCGTCCGCTGCGCGTCCGCGCGCAGCCGACGCAGCGTCACCCACACCTTGTCGCCACCAGCGGTCGTAGCCATCCACAGGCCCTCCGGGTGCTCGCCCCGCACGAGCTCGCGCAACGTGTAGGTGCCGTTGTCGATTGTTACGCCCGTCGAGAATTCCATCACGGCACCGGTTCGAGACCGACCTGCTGAGGTCGATCGATGATGGGCGGGCGTTCGAAGTAGACACGACCGACTCCGAAGAACACGTTCCATTCGGTGTAAATCTTGCCTTCCCAGATCGGCGCGCCGTTGCTGTCCATCACCTTCATCGTCGTCTCGTAGTAGTAGCGCCCCTGCGCGACGTTCTTGAGCGAAACCTTGGTGTCCGAAAGCTGGACGTTGACCCGTGCGCCTTCGCCCGACGGATTGGCAATGATGCCTACAACTTCACTGACAACACCAAGTTCGCTGCGGCCGGTGCGACCGGCGCCCAGTGCGCTTCGATGGCGATCTGACGGCACAGCTGATGGTCGGCACCTCGCAAGGCGGGGCACGAGGCGACGAGGTCCTGATCACGACCGGCATCGTGTGGGCGCCGCTGCCCGACGGAGCGGCCGCACCAGGCCGCAATGATCGAGACGGCGACGGTGTCCCTGACTCGCTCGATGCATGCCCCGACGAGCCCGAGGACAAGGATGGCTTCCAGGATGAAGACGGCTGCCCCGACCTAGACAATGATGGGGACGGCATCCCCGATCACGAGGATCAGTGCCCGAATGATCCGGAGGACAAGGATGGCTTCCAGGACACCGACGGCTGCCCCGAGCACGACAATGACAGCGACGGCATCCCTGATTCGCTCGACCGGTGCCCGAACGAGGCCGAGGACAAGGACGGCTTCGAGGACGATGACGGGTGCCCGGATCCCGATAACGACGGCGACGGGATCCCCGACAAGGACGACAAGTGTCCGAACGACCCGGAGACCGTCAATGGCTTCGAGGATGAAGATGGTTGCCCCGACGTGCGCGCGACCGCCGGTCCGGAAGAGCGCAGCGATCGGATCGACCTCAGGGGCAACCGCTCCTGTTCGACCGCACGAACAAGCTCACCCCCGCGGCCAAGGCACTGCTCGTGCAGGTCGCCACGATCATCAAGCAGAGGAAGCTCGCGATCCGCGTCGAGGTGCACACCGCGCTCGGGACCCGCTCGCGACGCGCGAGCGGCTCGACCCGAAGGAGCTGGAACTCCCGCTGTCGCGAGTCGTGGTCCCGACCGTGTTGGCGCCCGGCTCCAGCTCGACATAGCTGAGCGTCGCCACGCACGACTGTCAGGTCGCCTGCCAGGTGGAGTTCACACAGCGGTTACGTACATCCTGTGGGTCACACCGACCGGTGCGGTGGCTTCGGCCCTCCACCTCGACGGCGCGGCGTACTCGCAGTCGACTGCACCGAACCTGGTCCAGG
>JAYVLQ010000024.1:0-2735 GCA_043759355.1 Kofleriaceae bacterium | reverse complement strand
GCGGCGCGCGAGCACGTGCGTGAGGTAGCGGTGCGCCTTGACGAAGTCCTCGAGCGTGGCGTGGCCTTCGACCCACGGCTTCTGGTTGAGCTCGCGATGCGTGTACGCCTCGAGCCCCGCATCGATCAGCTCGATGAAGTGCTCGTCTTGCACCGATCGACAGGCCGCCTTGAGGCAGAATCGATCTTTGAGCGCTGCGAGCTCGATGTTCTCGGGCAGCTCGTTCGTCGCGGCGAGCAGGATGCGTAGCTTGACCGGGACGGGCTGGCCATCCTGGTAAAACTTGCGCTCGTTGATCACGGTGAGCAGCGAGTTGAGGATCGCGGAGTTCGCCTTGAAGATCTCGTCGAGAAATACGAGTCGGGCCGTCGGCAGCTTGCCGTTCGACCGGCGCAGGTACTTCCCGTTGCGGAGCTCGGCGATATCGATCGGTCCGAACACCTCGGACGGCTCGGTGAACCGCGTGAGCAAGTACTCGAAGTACTCGCCGTCGGGAATCTTGAGCGCGTCCTTGAACTTGATGACGAGGTCGGACTTGGCGGTACCCGGCGGGCCGACCAGCAGCAGTGGCTCTTGCGCGACCGCCGCGACACACATCAGATCGATCAGCGGTTGTTTCGCGACGAAGAACCGACCTAGCGACATCCGGAACTTGTTGATCCGATCGCGGAGCCCGGACGCATCCTTGGCGAGCTCGTCGTAGCCGGCCCCAGTGGCGCGTTCAATTACATCGACAGGTGCGGCAGTGGCAGTCACGAGGCTCCTCCAAGATCACGGTGCAGGCGACGGCGAATCAGATGCTCGTCGTCCTCGACGAAGCGGCGACCGGCTTCGCCCAGGGCGAGGTCGTCCGAGGTGATGCCGAGCACGATCGACTCGACGAAGTTGAGGACCGAGAGGCAGTAATGGGTGTTGGTCCCGTAGCTGTCGCTGATATCACGCAGGTGGTTCGTGAGATCCGCGAGCCCCGCGAGCGCTTGCTGGAGCGGCGCTTGCGCGTAGGCGAGGGCGAGCGCGCGCACGAGATCGAGCCGCACTGGCAGCACCATGCTCTCGGTCAGCGCGGTCCGCGCCTGCTCGAAGATCGGCAGGGCGCGCGCGGTGTCGCCGAGATACGCGAGCCCCGCCGCGAGCGCGAGCCGACCGCGCAGCGCTTCGACGCGATTCGTGGGCAACGCGTGCTCGGCCTCGGCGAGCAGCTGGGCCATCTCGGTGCGCAGCCCGATGCGGCGCAGCGCGCGCAGGCTGTGCTGCAGCACGCGCTCGAGGTCCGAGCCCTGGACCAGGCGAATCGCGGCACCGAGTGCCTCGAGCATCGCGGGCATGAGCTCGGTGCGCCCGAAGTGACCCGCGATGATGAGCCCTTCGGCATACAGCACCGCGCGGCGGGCCTCCGCGACCCGCGCTATCTGCGGCCACACGCGCTGGAGGACCGGCACGGCGCCAGATTCGGGCAGCTCGAGCAAGGAGTCGAGCACGCCATCGATCAAACGCTCGCGCTCCGCCTCGTCGGCGGCGATCGCGACATCGACGAGCTTGTCGACCGCCTTCGCGCGCTTCATCGGATCCGTGATCTCGCGCAGCGCCGAGAACTCGGGGCCGCGCGAGTCCTTCTGCTTCTTGATCCACGCGCCGATCGCATCGGGACGCTCGAGCGGCTCGAGGATCCTCGAGGCCTCGCGTAGCCGGTCGACCTTGTATCGATGCACGCGATCGAGGTTCGCGAGTTGCGCGCCGAGCTCGGACGACAGCGGCGTCTCCGAGGCGATGCCGGCGATCGCCTGAGCGACGCGCGCGCTGTAGGCCGCGATCAGATACGCGTGCACGGGATCGTGCTCGCCCGGCGCGAGCGCTTTCTTCGCCTCGGCGACGAGCGCACGCGCGCGATCCGCACTGCCGATCCGCGCGAAGCCATACGCGAGCAGGAAGTTCACGTACGCGTTCGTGAGGTGTGGCGGTGCTTCGAGCGGCGTGCGCTTGCGCTTGGTCTTGTCGAGCTTGATCGCGAGCTCTTCGAGCGCGGCGCCGAGGTGCTCGCCACTGGCGTTGCCGAGCGCACCGCTGCGACCCGCGAGCCGCAAGAACGCGGGCAGCTCGCGCTCGACCGGCAACCCACCTGCGAGGCGCGAGAGGATGCGATCGCGCGCGTGCGCGAGCAGCAACTGATCGCCACCGGCGAGCTTCGCGAGGCCAAGCCGCGAGAGCCACAGCGTGCGCGCGTCGAGCTCCCCATCGTGATCATCGAGCCAGCGGGTGACCTTGTGCGGATCCTTTGCGACGGCTGGTATCACGCGAGCGGTCAGCGCGGCCACCGCACGCACGTCGTCACCGCTCGGGACCTCGAGCGCGAGCGCGGAGGCGAGGGCCTTGTCGGGCGAGACCTTGACGAGATCCGCGGCGATCCAGGTATCGAGCTGAGCCTGCGCTTCGTCGGGCGATGATTCCCACACCGCGCGTGCGAAGCACAGACCGGCATCGCGCCGACGATCGAGGCGCGCGTAGGTATGGCCGAGCTTGCCGAGCAGCTCGATCCGCTCCGGCGCATCGCCTGGGGCATCGAGCGCGATGAACTCGGCCTCGAGCGCCGCGAGCTCGATATCGATCGCGACGACCTGCTGGGGCTGGTCCGAAGGCACCGTCGCCGCCTTGCTCGCCTTCGGCGTCGCCGGCTTCGGCTGTGGTGTCGGCGTTTCCTCGACGACGGCCCGCTCGCGCTCGGGCTTCTTCTTGCGCTT
>JAYVLQ010000023.1:0-2735 GCA_043759355.1 Kofleriaceae bacterium | reverse complement strand
GCGGCGCGCGAGCACGTGCGTGAGGTAGCGGTGCGCCTTGACGAAGTCCTCGAGCGTGGCGTGGCCTTCGACCCACGGCTTCTGGTTGAGCTCGCGATGGGTGTATGCCTCGAGCCCCGCATCGATCAGCTCGATGAAGTGCTCGTCTTGCACCGATCGACAGGCCGCCTTGAGGCAGAACCGATCCTTGAGCGCTGCCAGCTCGATGTTCTCGGGTAGCTCGTTCGTCGCGGCGAGCAGGATGCGCAGCTTGACCGGGACGGGCTGGCCATCCTGGTAGAACTTGCGCTCGTTGATCACGGTGAGCAGCGAGTTGAGGATCGCGGAGTTCGCCTTGAAGATCTCGTCGAGGAAGACGAGCCGGGCCGTCGGCAGCTTGCCGTTCGACCGGCGCAGATACTTGCCATTACGGAGCTCGGCGATATCGATCGGTCCGAACACCTCGGAAGGCTCGGTGAACCGCGTGAGCAAGTACTCGAAGTACTCGCCGTCGGGAATCTCGAGTGCGTCCTTGAACTTGATGACGAGGTCGGACTTGGCGGTGCCGGGCGGGCCGACCAGCAGCAGCGGCTCTTGCGCGACCGCCGCGACACACATCAGATCGATCAGCGGTTGCTTCGCGACGAAGAACCGACCGAGCGACATCCGGAACTTGTTGATCCGATCGCGGAGCCCGGACGCATCCTTGGCGAGCTCGTCGTACCCGGCCCCAGTGGCGCGTTCAATTACATCGACAGGTGCGGCAGTGGCAGTCAAGAGGCTCCTCCAAGATCACGGTGCAGGCGACGGCGAATCAGATGCTCGTCGTCCTCGACGAAGCGGCGGCCGGCTTCGCCGAGCGCGAGGTCGTCCGAGGTGATGCCGAGCACGATCGACTCGACGAAGTTGAGGACCGAGAGGCAGTAGTGGCTGTTGGTCCCGTAGCTGTCGCTGATATCGCGTAGATGGTTCGTGAGATCCGCGAGCCCGGCGAGCGCTTGCTGGAGCGGCGCTTGCGCGTAGGCGAGGGCGAGGGCGCGCACGAGATCGAGCCGCACCGGCTGCACCATGTTCTCGGTCAGGGCGGTCCGCGCCTGCTCGAAGATCGGCAGGGCGCGCGCGGTCTCGCCGAGATACGCGAGCCCCGCAGCGAGCGCGAGCCGACCGCGCAGCGCTTCGGCGCGATTCGTGGGCAGCGCGTGCTCGGCCTCGGCGAGCAGCTCGGCCATCTCGGTGCGCAGCCCGATGCGGCGCAGCGCGCGCAAGCTGTACTGCAGCACGCGCTCGAGATCCGAGCCCTGGACCAGGCGAATCGCGGCACCGAGTGCCTCGAGCATCGCGGGCATGAGCTCGGTGCGACCGAAGTGGCCCGCGATGATGAGCCCTTCGGCGTACATCACCGCGCGGCGCGCCTCCGCGACCCGCGCGATCTGCGGCCACACGCGCTGGAGGACCGGCACGGCGCCGGATTCGGGCAGCTCGAGCAAGGAGTCGAGCACGCCATCGATCAAGCGCTCGCGCTCCGCCTCGTCGGCGGTGATCGCGACATCGACGAGCTTGTCGACCGCCTTCGCGCGCTTCATCGGATCGGTGATCTCGCGCAGGGCCCCGAACTCGGCGCCGCGCGAGTCCTTCTCCTGCTTGCCCCAATCGCCGATCGCATCGGGACCCTCGAGCGGCTCGAGGATCCGCGAGGCCTCGCGCAAGCGATCGACTCTGTAGCGATTCAGGCGATCGAGGTTCGCGAGCTGCGCGCCGAGCTCCGACGACAGCGGCGTCTCCGATGCGATGCCCGCGATCGCTTGATCGACACGCGCGCTGTAGGCCGCGATCAGATATGCGTGCACCGGATCGGACTCTCCCGGCGCGAGCGCCTTCTTCGCCTCGGCGACGAGAGAGCGCGCGCGATCCGCACGGCCGATCCGCGCGAAGCCATACGCGAGCAGGAAGTTCACGTACGCGTTCGTGAGGTGTGCCGGTGCTTCGAGCGGTGTGCGTTTGCGCTTGGTCTTGTCGAGCTTGATCGCGAGCTCTTCGAGCGCGGTACCGAGGTGCTCTCCACTGGCATTGCCGAGCGCACCGCTGCGGCCCGCGAGCCGCAAGAACGCGGGCAGCTCGCGCTCGACCGGTAACCCACCTGCGAGGCGCGAGAGGATGCGATCGCGCGCGTGCGCGAGCAGCAACGGATCGCCACCGGCGAGCTTCGCGAGGCCGAGCCGCGCGAGCCACAGCGTGCGCGCGTCGAGCTCGCCATCGTGATCATCGAGCCAGCGGGTGACCTTGTGCGGATCCTTCGCGACGGCTGGCACCACGCGAGCGGTCAGCGCGGCCACCGTACGCACGTCGTCACCGCTCGGGACCTCGAGCGCGAGCGCGGAGGCGAGTGCCTTGTCGGGCGAGAGCTTGACGAGATCCGCGGCGATCCAGGTATCGAGCTGAGCCTGCGCTTCGTCGGGCGGTGATTCCCACACCGCACGTGCGAAGCACAGGCCGGCATCGCGCCGACGATCGAGGCGGGCGTAGGTATGGCCGAGCTTGCCGAGCAGCTCGATCCGCTCCGGCGCATCACCCGGGACATCGAGCGCGATGAACTCGGCCTCGAGCGCCGCGAGCTCGATATCGATCGCGACGACCTGCGGCGGCTGGTCCGAAGGCAGCGTCGCCGCCTTGCTCGCCTTCGGCGTCGCCGGCTTCGGCTGTGGTGTCGGCGTTTCCTCGACGACGGCCCGCTCGCGCTCGGGCTTCTTCTTGCGCTT
>JAYVLQ010000022.1:0-129359 GCA_043759355.1 Kofleriaceae bacterium | reverse complement strand
GCCTTTGTGGCGGCCTTTGTGGCGGCCTTTGTGGCGGCCTTTGTGGCGGCCTTTGTGGCGGCCTTTGTGGCGGCCTTTGTGGCGGCCTTTGTGGGGAGTCCGGAAACTAGTGCCGGTCGTCAAAGAGGCCGTCGTCTTTTGGCTCCTTCGTCGTCCTTGGCGGGGTCGGCTTTGGCGGGGTCTGCTTCGGCGGGGTCGGCTTCAGCGGGGTCGGCTTCAGCGGGGTCGGCTTCGGCGGGGTCGGCTTCGGCGGGGTCGGCTTCGCGGTGTCGACCGTCG
The DNA here is from genome assembly GCA_043759355.1 of Kofleriaceae bacterium. Taxonomy (GTDB): domain Bacteria; phylum Myxococcota_A; class Polyangia; order Haliangiales; family Haliangiaceae; genus JABFXX01. The sequence continues at coordinate 129,080 of JAYVLQ010000022.1, read as the reverse complement.
GGGTGTCGACCGTCGGCTGTTGTTCCGGCGCGGTCGTGACCGGATCGATCGTGGTCGCCGTTATTGGCGCCTTGCTCGGCTCGATCTTCACGGGTCTGGGCTTCACGGGTTTGGGCTTCACTTCGGCGACAGGATCCGCCTTCACGGCCGTACCGGCCGCGGCACCGATATCGGGTTTCTCGGCGGGCCTGGTCTCGACGGCCGAGCCGGCAGTCTCGACGACGACCGCGCTCGAGCCGCTGTCTGGCTTGTCCGTCGACATCGTGCGCTCGAGCGGATTTGGCGCGCCGACGTGGCTGCTGTCGCCCTTGTTGCCCATCGAGCTCGAGATCCCGAACCCGACCGCGCCAGCGACGACCACGAGCGCGGCGACGATCCCGATCACCATGCCGCGACCGCCGCTTAGCATCTTGGTGCCGTGGCTGGTCCCGAACGTCCCCATCTGGCCGACCGCACCACCGACCGACGAGCCGCCGGTATGGTGCCAGCTCCTCGGCGTGAAGGTAGGCGGTGGCGTGATCGCGCCGCTCGATCCCATGTGGACCGAGGACAGCGAGAGATTGCTGCTGCGGTCGCGCGCGAGGATGCGCGAGGCGCGCCCCGCCGACTGCGCCGCGTTCATCGGATCCGAGGCGTAAGGCGCGATCATGCGCGCGAGCTCGCCGACGGTCTGGAACCGGTTGCGCGGATCCTTTTCGAGGCAACGCATCACGATCTGCTCGAGGCCGGCCGGAAGCTGGATATGGTTGATGTGGAGTGGCGTCGGCGGATCCCCGTTGACCTTGAGCACGAGCTCCGCGTACGACTCCGCTTCGAACGGCGGCCGACCCGCGAGCATCTGGTACATCACCACGCCCATCGACCAGATGTCGCTGCGCGAGTCCGTCGAGCGCGCGGTCCGCATCTGCTCGGGCGCCATATAGGTCGGCGTACCGACGACCGTCTGGGTGCCGGTGAGCTCGCTCTCGAAACCGCCCGCGGAGCTGATCCCGAAATCGAGGATCTTGAGTAAGTTCGATCCGTCGGGCCGACGCGTGATGAAGAAGTTCGACGGCTTGATATCGCGATGGATAATGTTGATCGAGTGCGCCTCGGCGAGCCCTTCGCACGCCTGCAGCATCAGATCGACGACCGGCTGTACGAGCTGCGGACCGTGGTGGCGGAGGATCTGGTTGAGATCGAACCCGTCGAGGAACTCCATCACGATCACAGGTGTGCCGTCACCGAGCATGCCGACGTCGATCACTCGCGCGATGTGCTCGCTGCGCAGCTTCACGGTCGCCTGGGCTTCGCGCAGGAACCGTGCGACCGTGCTCGGAATCTCGGCCATCTGCGGCAGCAGCAGCTTGATCGCCACCGGCGTCTGCAGATACATGTGGCTCGCGCGCACGACGCGACCCATCCCGCCGACTCCGATCACGTCTTCGACGCGATACTTGTCGAGCAGGATCTCGCCCGGTGAACCAGCAGCCGCAGCAGGCATGCCCTCGAAGTCTAGCAGGCTCGCCGGTGCCAGACCGTGGCGATCCTGAAGAGTTCCCCGGTTTAGATGTAGGTGAGCCGAGTCAGACGAACGTCAGCCAGTGGTCGTGCTTGGCGTCGCTGCCCTTCACGATGGAGAAGTACGACTCCTGCAGGCGGCGGGTCAGTGGGCCGGCCTCGCCGCGACCGATCTTGCGATGGTCGATGTCGCGGACGGGAGTGATCTCGGCGGCCGTGCCGGTCAGGAACACCTCGTCCGCGACGTAGAGCTCGTCGCGCGCGATCATCTCTTCGCGGACCTCGACGCCCTGTTCGCGGAGGAGCTGGATCGTCGTGTCACGCGTGATGCCGGCGAGGATCGCGGCGGCGAGCGGCGGCGTGCGAACGACGCCGTTCTTCACGATGAAGATGTTCTCGCCCGTGCCTTCCGCGACGGTGCCTTGCGGATCGAGCATCAGCGCTTCTTCAAAGCCGCTCTTCACGGCCATCCGCTTCGCGAGCACGCTCGAGACGTACTGGCCGCAGATCTTGCCCTTGTTCATGATCGCGTTGGAGTTCGCACGCGTGAACCCGGAGACCATGCACTTGATGCCCTTCTTGAGGCCATCGTCACCGAGGTAGCTGCCCCACTCGTAGCAGGCAACCATCGTGCGCACCGGCGGCTCGAACGAGCCGAGGCCGAGCGCGCCGTACCCGAGATAAACGAGCGGGCGCAGATAGCACGACGTCATCTTGTTCGACTTCACGACGTCGAGACACGCTTGCATGATCTGCTCGCGCGAGAACGTGCACTCCATCGTGCAGATCGTGCAGCTATCGAGCAGCCGATCGATGTGTTCGCCAAGCCGGAAGATCTGGGTCTTGCCGTCCGCGCGTTGATAGGCCCGAATGCCTTCGAATGCACCGACGCCGTAATGCATCGTGTGCGCGAGCACGTGCTCCTGCGCGCTGTCCCACGGGAGCAGCGTTCCGTCGAGCCAGATCGTGTCGACCTTCTTCATGGCCATAGCCGCTTCGTACCAACCTCGCGTTTAGATCACAAGCGCGAGACTTGCTCACAGGTGACGCGGTGCGGCTGCGCACACTCGTACGCACCGAAGACGAACGCCTATGCGCGCGAATATCGCTCTCCGCGATCGGTTGCGCGTGACGTGCCAGCCGAGCTCCACGGGCTGATCGTGAACCGCGCACCCGCGAGCGGATCGAGCGCGCCCTCGAGTCACCGATCACGAGCTCGGCGCGAGCCGTGGTTGCATCGGCGAAGCCGCAGCAGCTTCGACCTCGTTCAAAAGCGCACCGTCGCACATAGGGATCACTCTCGGCCATGTCGAGGCGGCAGGGATCGCTATCAGGTGCCGTACTCGGTCGCCCGCGCGGCTCGCGGTCGGCCCCGCCGATCCGAAAAATGCGCTTAGATCCAGGCTGCTTGCACCGGCGGCCTCGCACAGCCGTTCGACGCTGTTTGTCTCATGGTGCAGGCCTGAAACACCCGACGCCAACGTGGCTGCCAGATCGGCCGGGGCTGTCACTGCCCAGCACGATACCTTGACAGCTGGCGCCGGCCGCATTACCCAAAGCCTCGAAAATCCTCGACGATGCGCGAACTCTACGAAGTACTCCAGGTCGAGAAGGGCGCGAGCCAGGCCGATCTAAAAAAAGCCTATCGGAAGCTCGCGCAAGAGTTCCATCCCGACAAGAACCCTGACGACAAGTCCGCCGAGGACAAGTTCAAGGAATGCGCGAACGCGTACCAGATCTTGTCCGATGACGATCAGCGCGCGGCCTACGACCGCTACGGCTTCGATGGCTTGCGTGGTCGCGGCCAGGCCGGTCCGCAGAACGTCGAGGACGTATTCTCGGCGTTCGGTGATCTGTTCGGCGATTTCTTCGGCGGCCGCGGTGGGGGTGGGCAAGGCCGTCGCCAAGCGCGCGGCGCGGACCTCCGCGTCGATCTCGAGCTCGCCTTTCCCCAAGCCGTCTGGGGCGTGACCAAGGAGGTCAAAGTCTCGCGCGATATTCCGTGCACCGGCTGCCAGGGCTCCGGCGCTGCGGCCGGCACCAAGCCCGAGGTCTGCAAGACCTGTCAGGGCAAAGGCCAGGTCGTGCACTCGCAGGGCTTCTTCATGGTCCAGTCGACATGTCCGCACTGTCGCGGCGCGGGTAAGCAGATCAAGGAAGCATGCGGGGATTGCCGCGGTCGCGGTGTTCAGTCCGAGACCTCCACGTTGTCGGTGACCGTGCCAGCCGGCGTCGACGACGGGCAGACCCTGCGCCTCGCAGGTAAAGGCGAGACCGCACCGGGTGGCACCACCGGTCATCTCTACGTGGTGCTCCACGTCCAGGGCGATGAGAGGTTCAAGCGCGACGAGGCCGATGTGGTCACCGAGATTCCGATCAGCTTCGTCAAGGCCGCACTCGGCGGTGAAGTCGAAGTCCACACGCTCGAAGAGAACGTGACGGGCTCGGCGATGGTCGAGCTCAAGCCCGGCACGCAGCCAAACGACGTCACCGTCCGCCGGGGTCAGGGCATCCCGCGCATCAGTGGTGGAGGCCGTGGTGATCAGGTGATCCAGTGGAAGGTCGAGATCCCGAAGAAGCTCAGTCAGAAGCAGCAAGACCTGCTGCGCGAGCTCGCGACGGACCTAGGCGAAGACGTCAAGGCGGAGAAGCGCGGCTTGTTCGGCCGCAAAAAGTAGCTCGACGCTCGCGATCGGCTCAGCGCGGGATCATCAGCTTTATCTCGACACGGCGGTTCGCGAGCCGGCCCTTGGCCGTGTTGTTGTCGGAGACCGGATCTTCGGCACCCACACCGTCGACGACGATCCGGCCGGCGGGCACACCCGCGGCGACGAGCGCTTGACGCACGGCTTCGGCGCGACCGTGCGCGAGCTGGGTAGCGATCGAATCGAGATCCGGCGCCGGTTGGCCCTGCTCGGGCGGGGTCGCGAACGCCTTGGCCTCGCGATCATCGGTGTGACCGACGAGCACGACCTTGATCGAAGGATGCTCCGCCATGGTCTTGGCGATCTTCGTGATCGACGGCTGCGCCGAGTCGCGCACCGCGGTCTCGCCTTCGGCGTAGATCAGGCCTTCGACCGTGCCCTTGAGCCGCTCGACATCGGCGGGAACGGTGTCGGGGCAACCGTCATCGTCCTCGAAGCCATTCATGGTCTCGGGCTGCATCGGGCACTTGTCGGCGATATCGAGGACGTGATCGCCGTCGTTGTCGATATCCGGGCAGCCATCCTCGTCCTCGAAGCCGTCGAAGTCCTCGGGACGATCCGGACACTGATCCTTCGCATCCGGGATGCCATCGCCATCGCGATCGGGCGGCGGCGCATTCGCGATCACCTCGGTCGACGAGCGCGCGTGCTTCTCGCCAAGATGAAAGTCGATGCCGATGTTGAACTCGGCCTCGTAGCCAAAGATCGGCGGGTTCTCGCCGGGAATGATCGCGAAGCGCGCATCGAGCCGAAACGAGAAACCCTTGTCGGTGTTGATCCGTCCGCCCGCACCGAGATAGCCCTCGCCGATCACGCCGGAGTTGAGCGTCTTGCGCGCGGAGGACAGCCCGATGGGGACGCCAATCCCGATCACGAGGAACGGCTGGACGCGGCGGCCGGGCATGAGCTCGAACCGGAACTGGACGCGTGGATCGAGCCAGTAAATGTCGGCCTGGATCGCGCCCATCGGGGTGGTGGTCTTGGTCGAGCTGAACGCGAATTCGAGCTCGGGGAAGAACCACGCGATGCCGAAGTTCTTCGCGACCCGTGCACCAAAGGCGACGCCGTTCTGGAGCATCGGATGGGCCGGCTCGCCATCGATGTAGCCGAGCGCAGAGTGCTGGCTAAAGATTCGTGGACCGAGGAAGGCACCGAGCTGGGTCGAATCAGCCGAATCATCGGCCGCCGCGACCACAGGTGTGAACAGGACGAGTAGCGCGGCGAAACCCCGAAGCATCTCGCACATCATAGCCGCCTTACAGACGGCTTACACGCCGTGGGGTGGTCACGTGACAGTATGAGGTGTGCGCGTCCTGGTGGTCGAAGATGAACCGAGCTTGCGCGAGGGCATTTCAGACCTGCTGCGCGGCGACGGGCACACCGTCACGGCCGTCGGAGATGGCGTCGCCGGTGTCCAGACCGGGCTCGCGGAGACCTTCGATCTGGTCGTCCTCGATCTGATGCTGCCTCGGCTCGATGGGACCGAGGTGTGTCGCCGTTTGCGCGCGGCACGTCCGGGGCTGCCGATCCTGATGCTGACCGCGATGGGGTCCGAGGACGACAAGGTGCGCGGGCTCTCGCAGGGCGCGGACGATTACGTCACCAAGCCATTCTCCGCGCGCGAGCTGCTCGCTCGGTTGAGGGCCCTCGGGCGGCGTGCGCCGGCGACCGAGTCGCTCGATGAAGTCGTGGTCGATGGCGCGACGATCGATCTGGCGCGCATGGTCGTCGTGCGCGGTGATCAGCGCAGCACTCTGACCCCGCGCGAGGTCGGCATCGTGCGCTGGCTGTACAAGCACCAGGATCGCGTGGTCACCCGAGCCGAGCTGCTCGAGCACGTGTTCGGTCAGCGCGGCGATCTGCAGACCCGCGCGGTCGACATGGCGATCGCGGTGCTGCGCAAGAAGCTCGAGCTCGATCCGGCCAGGCCACAGCTGATCACCTCGGTCAAAGGAGCGGGCTACGCGTGGCGGCTCAAGCGCTAAGTCAAGCCCGACATGCGCGGCGGTCTAACATCGCGATCGTCGCCATGTTGCTCGTCGGCGTGCTCGCGGCGTTGCTCGGCGGCTGGGGGCTCACCGGCTGGCAGGAGGTCCGGGCGCGCCAGGCGAGCGCCGAGCTCGTACCGGTCGCGGCGGCCTCGGCACGTGCGGGCGAGCTCGCGCGCGAGCTCCGAGGCGAGCTCGATCAACTCCTGGTGCGCGAGGCGCGGCGACCGTACTTCCACTATCAAAACTTGTTTCACGATCCGCGCGCCTCGCCGGGACCGAGCGTGACGCCCTCGCCACTCGCGATCGGGCCCGACGATCCACTCGTGCTTGGCTACTTCCAGATCGACGTCAATGCGAAGGTCACGACGCCCGCGCTCAACGACGAGTTTCCACAGCTCTCGGATACCAAGCGGCTCGTCGAGCACCGCGCATTTCGCGACGTGGTGACCGCGCAGCTCGCGGTGGCGCTCGCACCCGAACGTGCGAAGGATGTGGTCAATGTCGCGGAGACCGTCGAGGCCCCTGGGCACGGGACGCGCGAGGCGCACACGTACGAGATCGATTCGAGCTCGTACGCCCAGAACACGAATGCGAACCGGGTCTACGGAAATCCGGACGCGCTGACCGCGAACGAAAAGGAAGAGGTCGGAAGGATCGGCCCGCCACCGACAGGCGCGCGAGATCCGCCCAAGCCCACTCCGGCTACCCACATCGTACGTACCGTGAAGTCGACGATCACGATCTCGTTGTCGTCGCTCGAGTGGCGCACGCTGTCTTTCCTGGCCGCGCCCGCGCTCGTCGCCGTGCGCCAGGTCTCGACGCCAGATGGTAACTTCACGCAAGGCTTCGTCGTCGATCGCGCCGCGCTCACGCGCTGGCTCGCGGGCCATGCAGGCGAGCTCGTCGCCGAGCTCCACACCAATGAACATGCGCGCGCGGTCAACGAGCTCGTGTCCGGCTGGGAGCTGACGGTCGCGCCGAAGTCGAGCGCGCTTGACGCCGCGAGGCACGACGCCACGCAGATCGCGACGACGTTCTTGATCTGGTTCGTGACGGTCGGGTCGATCGCAGTGCTCGCGGCGCTGCTCGTCGTGTGGTTGGTCGTGCGCGCCGAGCGCTACGCGCGCGAGCGCAACCAGTTCGCGGCGGCGGCCGCGCACGAGCTCCGCACGCCGCTCGCAGGTCTCCAGCTCTACGGCGACATGCTCGCCGACGGGCTCGGCGACCCGATGAAGGTGCGCGACTACGCAAAGCGGATGAGCGAAGAAGCCTCGCGGCTCGGCCGCGTGGTCTCGAACGTACTCGGGTTCTCGCAGCTCGAGCGCGGTAACCTGAGCATCGCGAGTAAGCCCGGGAACCTCGCCGTCGCGTTGAAGGGGCTCGCCGAGACCGTCGAGCCCGCGCTCGATCGCGCGGGTGCGGTGCTCGATCTCGAGGTCCCCGACGAGCTGACGGCGAGCTTCGATCGCGACGCGCTCGCGCGGATCATTGGCAACCTGCTCGATAACGCCGAGAAGTACGCGCGCGCAGCCGACGACCGCACGATCCATCTGTCGGCGGCGAGGGTCGGCAGTACGATCGAGATCACGGTGCGCGATCACGGGGCTGGCGTCGCGAACCCGGCGAGCCTGTTCAAAGCGTTCGCGCGCGGCGGCGCTGCGGATGGGCCCGCGGGCCTCGGTCTCGGGCTCGCGCTGTCGCGCTCCCTCGCGCGCGCGATGGGCGGCGAGCTCGCGTACCGTGCAGCGAAGGACGGCGGCTCGATCTTCGTCGTCACGCTCGCGTGAGTTGGCCTGAACGTAAATTCCACGGCCCGCGTTGCGAATTGTGACGCGGGGTCCACGCTGGCCCGAGCTCGACGTGATCACATTCCGAGCCGCGCGTCCGCTACGACCTCGGTGACTCGCCTGGCCTCTGTGGCAATCAGGCGTTCGCCCCGCGTTCGAACGTTGGGAGCGTGGCGCCGGCCGAGTCACCGAGTCCGAACACCCGTAGCTTTGGGCGGCTGCTCGCTGCTTTCCGCAGCCCGCTACTTGAACTTGTTCTTCCACTCGCGGCGCTTGGCGAACTCATCATCGCTGTCGGCGCGCAGAAATGGATTCGTATCGCGCTCGAGCTTGATCGTCGAGGGAGTTGACGGTGTCTCCAGCGCGGCGATCCGGTTCTTGATCTTGTAGTTGTTCGGCTCGGCGGCGATCGCGAACTTGAGGTTAGCGGCGGTGTACTCGTGGCCAAAATACACCAAGGTCGTCGGGGGTAGCGCGGCGAGCTTGCCGAGCGACGCGCGCATCATCGCCGGATCGCCTTCGAACACGCGACCACAGCCCGCAGCGAACAGCGTATCGCCGGTGAACACGACGCCTGGGTCCTCGACATGAAAGCTGACCGCGCCGAGCGTGTGGCCCGGATTTAGGATCACGTGTGCCTTCACGTTTTCGAGCGCGACGATGTCGCCATCATTGACGAGCTTCGTGATGCAGCGCCGAGTCTCGGGCTTGAGCTTTTCCGCATCGATCGTGCTGATCACGACCTCGATCCCGGGGTGCTGGTCGACGAGGTCGCTGACCCCACCGGTGTGGTCCCAGTGATGGTGAGTGCACCAGATCGCGGCGAGCGTGACCTCTTCCTTTGCGAGTGCGGCCTCGATCGGCGCAGCTTCGGAAGGGTCGACGACCGCGGCACGCGTGCCGCTGATCACGAGGTACGCAAAGTTATCGCTGAGGCAGGGAACGGCGACGACGCGCATCCACAGAGGATGGCGTATGGTCACCTCCATGTCGATGCTCGAGCTCATGGGGTTGGGCAAGGACTATGGCGATCGGACGGCGGTCAAGGCGCTCGAGCTGGTCGTCAAGAAGGGCGAGATCCTCGGCCTGCTGGGACCGAACGGTGCTGGCAAGACGACCACCATCTCGATGGTGTGTGGCGTCGTCACGCCGACGAGAGGGCGGGTCGTGGTCAGCGGCACCGAGCTCGCGAAGCAACCGCGCATCGCGAAAGCCAAGCTCGGCTACGTGCCGCAGGACCTCGCGCTCTACGAAGAGCTCACCGCGACCCAGAACCTGACGTACTTCGCGGCGCTCTATGGCATCCACGGCGCACTCGCCGCCGAGCGGGTGACGTGGGCGCTGAGCGTGGTCGGCCTAAGCGATCGCGCGACCGATGTCGTGAAGACCTACTCGGGTGGCATGCAGCGGCGGCTCAACATCGCCGCGGGCTTGGTCCACAAACCGGAATTGCTGGTGCTCGACGAGCCGACGGTCGGCGTCGATCCTCAGAGCCGCAACTACATCTTCGAGACCGTGCGCACGCTGCGCGCGAGTGGGATGACCGTGATCTACACGAGCCATTATATGGAAGAAGTCGAGGCGCTCTGCGATCGAGTCGCGATCATGGACGGCGGCGCGATCGCGGCCCTGGGCACGATCCCCGAGCTCGTCGCGAAGTATGCCGGGAAGGGCATCGAGATCGAGATCGTGGGAGATGTCGACGCGGCCGAGACCGCCGCGAAGGCACACGCAACGGTGACGCGCGAGCATGGCGTGCTGCGCATCGAGCCGACCGCGGGCCTCGCCCCGGTGATCGCGGCGATCGAGGCGACTGGGGTAACGATCGCGCGGATCGAATCGCGGCAGGCGAGCCTCGAGACCGCGTTCCTCGCGTTGACCGGCAAAGCCTTGCGAGACGTCGCGTGATCGGCGCCTCGATTCGCAAAGAGGTCTGGTTGCTGATGCACGACCGCGGTCGCTTGCTCAGCCTGTTCGCGCTGCCCGTCGTGTTCATGGTCGTGTTCGGCTCGATGTTCAAGCTCGGACCGGACGCGGGCGAATTGCAGAAGATCGGCATCACGCATGGCGCCGATGACGCGCGCGGCGCGGCGATCGAGAAGGCGTTGAACGAGACGCCCGGCTTCGTGGCCGAGCCGTTCGTCTCGGGCGACGAGTTGCGCGCCGCAGTCGTCCACACCAAGATCGCCGCCGGTTTGATCGTCCCGACGGGCTTTGGCCCCGACAATCCGATCGAGCTCGCGATCGACGAAGGCGCGTCGATCCAGATCCGTGCACCGCTCGAAGGTGCGTTGACCGGCGTGGTGATGCGCAGTCTCTCTCCGACCTCCAGCGGAACCGTGAGGCCCAAGCCGCTCGTGCAACCGAGGACGCCGCCGGGCATCGCGCATCCGCTCGAGAACATCTCGACGTTCCAGGTCACGGTGCCCGGCAACGCGGTGCTGTTCGCCTTCTTCTTGTCGCTCGCGGTCGCGATCACGTTCGCGCACGAGCGCCACACCGGGGTGTGGAAGCGGATGCTCGCGGCGCCGGTGCCGCGCTGGCAAGCGCTGCTCGGCAAGCTCGTGCCGTATCTGTTGATCTCGCTCGTCCAGCTGACGTTCTTGTTCGGGCTCGGCGTCGGCGTCTTCGGCATGAAGATCGCTGGCAGCATCGGTGCGCTCGTCCTGATCTCGATCGCGCTGTCGCTGTGCTCGGTGACGTTCGGGTTCCTGGTGTCGTCTTTCGGCGGCACCGAGCGCCAGATCGGAAGCACCGTGCCGGTGATCGTGCTCGTGATGGGCCTGCTCGGCGGCTGCATGTTCCCGCGCATGTTCATGCCCTCGTTCATGAAGCAGATCGGCAATGCGGTGCCGCAATCGTGGGCGCTCGACGGCTACTACGACGTGCTGATCCGCGAGGGCACGGGCGTCGCGCAGATCGTGCCGCAGCTGATGGCACTCGTCGGGTTCGCGACGCTGTTCACGGTCCTTGGCCTGTGGCGCTTCAGGTTCGAGAAGTAACTACTCGGAGACAAGCGCGGCGTCGCTCGCGATGAAGTATTCCTTCGTCGCATTGTCGTCGCGCACGTCGGCGTAGATCCAGCCGTCGCTGCGGAAGTGCGGCATCAGTGCGTATTGGCCGGGCCGCATGGTCGTGATCCGCTTCGGTACGCCCGTCGCGAGATCCATCAGGTAGATGTTCGCGGCGCCCTTGGTGAGGTACGCCGCGAACGCCGGATCGCTCGGGCTCGTGAAGCCGAGCGAGACCGCATCGGCGGCCGTCACGTAGTGATGGTAGACGATCCAGCGCTCGTCGTACGAGAACCCAGGCTTGCCGCCCGAGAGGCAGTAGCGCGCGATCTCGGGAGCCTGGACTTGATAGACGCTGTTGACGAGCGTCGCGGTGATCTTGTGGAGCACGTAGCCGATCTGCTTGCTGTTCGGATCCGAGACGCGCGTGAGCTCGAGCGTCGCCGAAGGCGACAGCACCGAGTCGCCTTCGTAAGCCTGGTTGATCGAGACCTGCGTGCCGTGGACGTACGTGTTGTTCGTCAGGACGAACGGATTGAAGTACGCCTTCGCCGTGCCGCTGAAGAACGCGTTCGGGTCCTTGAGCGTCGCTTGATGGCCGCCATCGTCCGAGACGAACTGGCTATCGATCGTGAAGTAGTCGCCGCCGTCGAGGCCCTTGCCGACATGCTGGTAGAGACCGATGTCGTCGGCCTGCGCGCAGCCCGATTCGGTCATCGAGATCGAGCTCGGGTTCGCGGTCAGCACGCTGATCGGGCACGTGTTCGCGGTGCCGCCCTGAAACACGAAGCCGCTATTATCGGGGAAGAACGCCGGGTCGTAGAGCGCCGCGACCGGGATGTGCGTCGCGGCGCGCTCGAGATCGGTGATGTTCGAGGTGTGGGTGTTGCGCACGCCGTGGCCGATGAAGCGACCGTCTGGAGAGCTCCTGCTCCAGTACGACGATTGATACGTGACCGTATCGAGCAAGCGCAGCGAGCCCGCCCCGGGCACGGCCCAGCCGGTCGCGAACGCTTGATCGGTGATCAGCGGCTGGGAGGTCAGGCACTGCTTCGGATCGGTGGCGGTGCCGCAATCGAACATCGCCATCGCAGCATCGCGATTGATCGCGCGCCACCCGGTCGTCTTGAGCGCGGCCGTGTGGGCGGCAACGTCCGCAGAAATGCCGGCGTTGCACACGGTCGGGGCGTTGTCCTGGGGCAGGATACTATCGAGCATGGGCTGGCCACGCATCGTCCACTCGGCGACGATATCGAACTGTGCTTGGGTCAGTTGCGGCACAGCATCGCCGTGGGGCATCGCGGCCATCTCGAGGAAGTTCTTCTTTTCGATCGCTGCGTCGGCGCCGTATGCTTTGTAAAACACGTAGTCGAACCAATCGAGGCGCGCGGCGGTCGCGTAGATCCCGAGGTTCTGCGGTGCAAACGCCGAGGTCGACAGTTCGGGCATCGTGCGCAGACAATCGATCATGTGGACGGCGGACGCCTGCGTCGACACCGCGAGATCGGTGAGGCAGTTGGTCATCGCGCTATCGCCGAGCGCGCGCCAGTAGCGCAGGTGCTGTCGCGTCATGCCGTGGCAGTTGTTGCACGAGGTGTTCTGCGCGCCGGTCGCGCCGATGATCCCCAGCGCTTGGTCCGCGAGCTGCGCGTCAGGCAGGTCCACGACGTTGCGAAACACGGGAACGACGCGTGGGGCATCGGGCAACGCCACGTCGACGCTTGCGTCGGTCGCCGCATGATTGCCGCTGCCGCAGGCCGCCAGCACCACCAAGAACCATGCGAGCTTCGTCACGCACGCACTGTGCTCCCGGACCCCCCATTGGTGGGGCGGATCTGGCACATTCATCCCCTAACCAACTGTAAGCCCGGAGAATCAACTCGCATGCTGCGTTCACGCATCCTCGTCATAATGTTCGGAATCGCTCTCGCTACCAGTGCTTGCGTCGCAAGCGGCTCGGCAACGATGGGCGTGGAGACCACCGGCGTCGTCTATCAAGATCCGCCGCCGCCCCGCGTCGAGACGTATGGCTCGCGGCCGGGCTTCTTGTTCGTCAAGGGTCGCTGGAACCGGCGTGATGGCCAATGGGCGTGGTTCGACGGTCACTGGGAGCGCGAGCGCTCGGGTTACGCCTGGAGCGAAGGTCGCTGGGAGCGTCGTGGTAATCACTGGGAGTGGACCGAAGGGACGTGGACCACGTCGAATTCGGCGCCGCCTCCGCCGATGGCAGAAGGTGGCGTCTCGGTCGGTGAGATCGGTCCGCGTCGTCCCGTCGATCCAGGCTACACGCAGACCACGACCACGAACACGCACACCGAAGGTGGCGTGAGCGTCACCACCACGTCGACGTCGGAATACCCGAACGCCGCCCCGCCGCCGTTGCGTATCGAGAGCCAGGGCGCGCGCGCGGGCTTCGTGTGGGTCTCGGGTCGCTGGGAGTGGAAGGGCGGTCAGTGGGCGTGGGTCGATGGTCACTGGGAGCGCGAGCGCGCGAACCAGATCTGGTTCGCGGGTTCGTGGGAGCTTCGCGGTAATCGCTGGGTGTGGACCGAAGGTCGCTGGGATGCGCATGCCGCGCCTCCCGCTGGCGGCCAGGTACGCGATCACCGTCACTAGAGCGAATACAGGCGCCGAGGGCGACGTTGTCACAGGCGCACTCCTCGGAGAGGATGCCATTTGGATGGCGCGCGAACACCGAGCGTTCGAGCGGTGGTGATGCCTGCTGAACGCCGCAGGCGGCGCGCGCTTACCGCCTCTACTCGACGGTGATAGCGAACGTCGCCGTGGCGATGCCGCCGCGGCTATCGCGGAGCACCAACCAGATCCACGCGGGACCCGGTTGCGAGGGGGTGTGCCAGGTCGTGGCGACGGTGCTCGTCGGATCGTCCTCGGCGACTGCACTCGCATCGACCGCGACGTCGCCGCGGGTCGCAAACCACGAGACCCGCATCGCTTCGTGCCGAGTGACGAGCTGCGACGAATCGGGATCGAAATACAAGAACGCTTCGACGGCTGTGGCGGGCCAGCCCGTGGTGAGCGTGACGTCGTGATCCGTGGTGACCCGCGTGGTCGCATGGTCGGGCACACCATCGATCATCAGGCCGGTGAGGGACGGGTTCGAGTTTGCGACGTACATCGTCTTGTACGCTTGCGCGACCTCACCGGGAGCATTCGCGAGGTTGCAGGTGATGCGCGCGAAACCGAACGCGAGACCCAACGTCGGCACCGCGGCGCGGACCGGTTGGTAGTAGCCGCCGGTGGCATCGGGATCGCGCGGGCGAAATCCGGTGGACGCGACATCGGGGCCGTAGGTGCGGCACGCGTCGCTCGGAATGGTGACCGCGAGGGTGGACGTGGTCCCGAGGTCGGTGACCGCGTCGGCAAGACAGCCATCGGCGACGGCGTTGTCTTCGGTTGGTGGCTTCGGCGCGGTGCACAGCGACCACGTCGGTGATGACGATCGCGGGCCGGTCGGTCCGGCGAGGAGCGCGGTCAGCGTCACCGAGGCGCCGGGTGTGATTTCGGGGGGCTCGGTCGTGATCGCGAGCACGCGCGGTTCGTCGACGGTCGCGAGGCGTTGATCGAGCGCACTGTTGCAACCGATCATGGTAACCAGCACTAGCGCGCGCTTCATATCTCCGCGTTCCCGGCGCTCACTGCTCGATCCTCAGGCCCGCGATCGCGAGCAGCGGCAGGCTGGTGAGATAGCCCTGCTGGGAGAAGTCTGCGCTGTAGATCAGCTCCTCGGCATTCGCGCGGTTCGTGAGGTTCTGGATCTCGAGATAGATAGCGCCATGGATCGAGCCGAGCGGGACGCGCCGCTCGCCGCGCAGATCGGCGGCGAAGAAGGCGGGCAGGCGCGTGCCGTTGTGCTCGCCGCGGATCGGTTCGTAGCGCCCCGTGCGGCTATCGAAGAACGCGCCGATGACCTCGGTGCGCGGCTCGCCCGTCGCGAGCCGAAGGCGCGCGCCTAGCGTCCACGGCCCGTGCTCCCAGCCGGCAACCGCGATCATGCCGTGGGTCTGATCGTGATCGAAGTAGCGCCATGGTTGATCCGCCGCGTCCTTGCGTCGGCTGCGCGACAGGTTGTAGCTGAGCCACCCGGAGAGGCCGTGCCACCCGATCACGCGCGCCGTGAGCTGCATGCCGAGCACGTTACCGATGCCGTCCTGCGTGAGCGCGTGCGCCAGCGTCGGGGTCACCGCGAGGTCGCGCGCGACGAGCTTATCGAGCCAGCGCGCGTAGCCGGCGGCCTCGAATGCGAACGGTGCGTGGCGCCACTGGCCGCCCGCGATCACGTGCCACGCGCGCTCGAGGCCGAGGTTGGGCGTGCCGAACACCGCGCTGGTGTCGCTCGCGGCGCGCGCTTGGTGATAGAGCCCTGCATCACCGCGGAGGTCGAAATCGTCGCTCAGCTGCAGCTTGATCGAGCCGCGCGGATCTTCGGTCAGCTGGGTGTCCTGGCTGCCGACATTGATCGTCGAACCGGCGCGTGGCGTGAGCCGACTCGCGGTGAGCAGCCACGCATCGAGGCGCACGCCGACGGTCGCCGTGACAGGACCGAACGCAGCATCGACAGCGCCGTGGCCGGCGGCATCGATCGTCGACGAATGCCAGGAATCGGCTGCGACGTCGTCACCCGGAGGCTGGCCAAAAATAGCAAGGTCGCCTTCGCGCGCGGGGATCGTGAGCGAGCCGCGACGGTACAAGGCGGCGAGCTCGCTATCGAGGTCGGCGCCGATCGAGAGCGCGAGGCCGTGACCTAGCGTGCGGGTCTGTACCGCGCGAGCACCACCGACCCACGTATCGCTGCGCCGGTTCGTGGTGACGAGCCCGACCGCGAGGGCCTCATCAGCGTGATCGCGACCGACCCACACCGAAGCGCGATCGAATCCATCGCTGCGATCGCGGCGCAGCGCGATCTCGCCGCGGATCGTCCGCGTATCGGTTTGTTCGGAGGTCTGCGTCACCGGATCGCTCGAGGTCAGCGTGCGATCGAGCGAATCGAGCGAGCCGATCACCCACGCGGAGAGCACGAGGTGATCGGCGAGCGGTGCGCGCATCACGACCTGGCCATCGCTCCAGCGCGGCAGCGGCACGTTCGGCGCGAGCCGGTGCGGATCTTCGATCACGCCGATCGCCTGATCGAGCCAGCTCTGGTGGATCGCCGCGGCGATCGTCGCGCCGCCGATCGTGGTCTTACCCTCGACGCTACCGTCGAGGACATCGGCTTGTATGCGCCACGCGGGCGCCTTCGCCGGATCACCGAGATCGATATCGATCACGCCACCGATCGCGCCTCCGCGATCGACCCCGAAGGCGGCGGGCGCCAGGTGGATCGCACCGATCAGCTCGTTGCCGACCGCGGAGCGATATCCACCGAGGTGATAGAGCGCGGGCACAGGGACGCCCTCGACAAAGATCCGGGTCTCGCTCGATGCCGCACCCCACACCACGATCTCGGTCGAGCCAGTGGCAGGACGCGCGACCGCGGGGAGTGATTGCACGATTTTCGCGGCGTCTCCGCCGCCGGGAACCGAGCGCGCGAACGTCGTATCGACGGTGATTTCGCCGACCGCACTCGGCGCGATTCCGGTGATCGCGATCTGCTCGCCGGCGTGGTCGCGTGGCGTGACCTCGATCGCGAGGACGAGCGCGGTGCCGTTCGCGACGACTCGCCGCTTCGCCGGCACGAGCCAGTCCGCGCTGATGTCGAGGGTGTAGGTGCCATCGCGGACGACGAGATCGAAGGTGCCGTCGTCGCTCGTCGCGGCGAGCTCGCCGGCCAGCTGGACGACCGCTCCACCGACCGGCTGCCGCGTCGTGCGGTCGACCACGCGGCCGTGGATCGCGGTGTCGGCGAATGCGGTGCTCGCCGAGCTCAGCACGAGCGTGAGCGTGAGCCTCACCTGCCCCCACGAGCAGGTGCCCTTCACGGGCGCTTGAACGTCAGCGCCGTGACGCCGGCGCCTGCACGTTGATCCGCGCTAACGTCGTCGGGCACGGCCTCGCCGCGCGCAGCCGCCAGCAGCACGCCTCGCGCGTAGACCTCGACATACCACGCCGCGGCCGCGTCTCTGCACAGCGAGCGAGCAGCGACGCGCACGGTGTACGTGCCCGAGGGGATCACCGGCGCGACGTCCCCGTTCGGACCGGCGCGGGGTCTCCAGATCACGTGTTCGTTGGCCGGGTTGTCGAGATGACAGTTCGCGTTGCCGTCGTGATCGAGGATGCCGCCACCGAGGTATGCGGAAGGGTCGGCGGGTACACCAGGCTGCGCCGGTGGCGACGTGTTCGGCTGGTCGCTCCACGCTTCACCACCGAGCGGATCGATGACGTGAAGGTCGAGATCCGCCGTCGATTCCCACGCCAGCCCCACCACGAGGTCGCCTTCGGGCACGGGGGCTGCACCCGCGACGACCTCGAGCGTCCTCGGCACGCCGATGCGACCGGCGGCATCGGTCGCGGCGAGGAGGATCGTTTGCGGTCCCGGCGCAACGCTCGGATCGAAGCCGTACGTCGCGGTCGCCGAGGGCTGCCCCGGCGTGTCGAAGTCCGGCTGGCCGGCCGCGATGATCCACGCGCCATCTGCGCCCTGGAGCCCGATGATCGCACCCTCTGCATCCGGCGCGAGCACCGCATGGAGCCGCGCGCGAAAGGTGCCGATCGTCGTCGAGGCCGCACCCTCGACTTGTACGGTGTCGGGACCGCCCGTGACCGCGGGAAATCCGCCCGGGCGAAACTGCGCGTTCGCGATCACGAGCGCGGTGCCATAGCCGAGCTCGTTCGTCGCGGGGTCACAGCCGACGACAGCGACCAGCGCGAGCCACCGCGCGCGCATCAGAACTCCACCTGTGCGCGAAATGTCAGCTTGTCAGCGCGCAGCGTGATCGGCTCACCATTGTCCGCGCGACCGAAAGGATTGGTCGCGTGATCATACTGGCCGATCAACCGCGCGGTATGAAATCGCGCCGACGCCATGACCGACAGGGTCGAGAATACTTCGTGCGTGTACACGGTCGCGACGCCGGCTTGCTCGATTGCATCGCGATCCGCGTCGTACCGATCGTAGCGAAGGCCCGCGAGCGCGAACGGCCCGAGATCCTGCTCGAGCGCGAGCGAGAACCCGAGCTCGCGAACATCGCGCGAGCGCGTGACCGGATCCGCGTAGACCACGCCACGATCGAGGTTCTTCGCGATCGCCCCTTCGAGCTGGAGCTGGCCGTGGCCGAGCCCTTTCACGCACCAGTGCACCGTCGCATCGAGATCGATCGCATCGTGCGAGAACGACTGCGACGGAATCGCAGGGCTGCCGGGCACGTCGACGAGCTCGGTGACCTGGACGATACCGTCCTGATTCTCGTCGACCCACTGCAACGAATCTTTGGTCGGTGGCGTGCCGGGGTGCAGGCCGCGCCCGATCACCACCGAGATGCCGGCGACGAACCGCCCGTGATGCGGCAGCGGGATATCGGTCCCGAACCGACCCATCAGGTCGTAGCTCGAGCTCGGATCGCGCCCGGCCCACTGCGCATCACCGACCGGCGCACCGTTCATCGCCGCGACCGAGTAGCGCACGAGCCCATACGCCCCGTCGACGTTTGCACCCGCATCGATATCGCCGGGAAACAGTGCGCGCAAGAACGTCGGCTGCTCCATGAAATAGCGATCGCGCGCGTTGTTCGGGACCAGCGCCCCGAACGGAATCAACATCAAGCCCGCACGCGCGCGTACGAGCGCATTGTCATCGTGGTCGGTATCGTCGGGGTCGAGATAGCGCCAGCCAACCTGGCTCGTGAGGATCCGAGCAGAGGGACCCTTGACCGTATTGCCATCGAGCTCGAGCTCCGCGAAGTAGTTCTCGCGCTTTGCCTCGAGCCGGACTAACCCGTGGCGGACCGCGACGCTCTCCTCGTTCAGCGGCATCCCGGTCCCCGCAGGATCGACTTCATCGAGCGAATGTTGGCTGTACGGCACCGCATCGATCTGGACGAACGCGTCGAGCACGGCCGTCCAGCCCGATGTGGTGACCGTTGGCCGACGCGTGTCGCGCGGCTCGGTAGGATCCGCCTGGGCCGTCGCGCAGACCAGCGTTATGGCAAGGCTGGCAACGTACCGTCTGGCTCGAGCAACGGTAGCGTGGTCGACTTGTAGATCTTCTGCGCGGACGTACACGCGTTGATGATCTCTTCGTGGGTCTGGGGATTGGTGAAACAGGTAGCGTCGACGCCACCGGATGCGTCGACTACGACGCCCGCGTCCTTCTTCGAAGAACTGTTCACATCGTCGCTGCATGCGGGAGCGAACGCGAGTGCCAGGGTAAAAAAAAGTAGCGCCCGCATCCTAGAACTCCTCGCAGAAGCCGTTGCGGCAGACGCCGGTGGTACACGTCGTGCCCGCCGAGCACGTCGAGCAGCTCGAGACATCGACGGTCGCTTCGAACTTGCAGGTGCAGCTGGTGGGCGGCTTGTAGAGCGAGAGCGGGCCGCCTTCGAACGTCCGCTGCACGCGCATCGCGCAATCGGGCGTGAGCCCGACGCCGGCGACGACGACGTTCGCGTCGAAGTTCGGTGCCGGCGTGACCTCGTGACCCGCGATGAGATCGATCACGTAGCGCGCGTCGGGCTTGTCGGGGATACCGTTGGTGACGTAGTCCATCCAGATCGTTGGCGACCACACCGTGTAGTGACCGTCACGGAGGTTCTTCTTGTCGCGCGAGGTCGCCGTCGAGTCCGGGTAGTACGCTGCGTACTGGTTGAACGCGCGAAATGCGAGCACGGTGAGCGACCCGCGCAGGCTGTCGTAAACCTCGCTGCCGAGAATGCCGATCGCAGCCGAGGGATTCGACGAGCCTGCCAGCGCCGCGACGACTTGCGTCGAGGTATCGTTCTTGATGCCGTGCCATCTCGCAGCCGGCACCGTGATGTTCGCCGCCCACGCGAGCAACGTGCTCTTCGTTGTGGTGCGGATCGCCAGCTGCGCCTCGTCGGTCCACGGTGCGATCGCGGCCCCCATGGTCTGGAGCAGCGTCGGGCCGAAGCCGAACACGAAGTACGCCTCCTCGGCGGTGATCGCGGTCTGGTCGGTGCCCTTTGGCATCGCGAGCACGTAGCCCTGACGCGGCCCGATCGTGAGGTTGACGTTCCCCGGCGGTGCCGTATCGGTGCACGCGCTGTTGAACAGCGCGGAGTTACCGATGTCGACGAAGACCGGCATCGTGTACGCGCAGGTTGGCGCGGTATTGCTGGTGACGAAGCTCGGGTTCTCCGCGAGCGAAGGCGCGTACGACATCACGAGCGTGCTCGCGATCTGCGTGTGACCGTAGGTCGTCGCGATGTTCGTGCACGAGCCCGTGCTCGCCCAGACCAGCGTGATCGGCTTCGCGGCGTTGTCGCGCAGCTTGCGACCGAGCGCCTTCATCAAGCTGACCTGCGTGTCGCCGACCTGGAGGTAGATCGGATTTGGCAGGGTGCTGCAGTCGGGGACCGCGAGCACGGGCCGGGTCGCGCCGACGAGCAGTCCGGCCATCACGCCGAGACGTACGAGGTTCCGCATGCACGGGCACCTTGTAACAACTGGCGATCACGGTGGTTACACGCGTGTTACCGCCGAGTCCTCGGGCCTCTAGAGAGGTCCAAAAAACCTGCGATCGCGCAGATCCTGGGTCAGCGGGCGAGCGCGTCGAGCGTGGCCGCGGCTTGCACCCGGACCAACCCGCTCGGATCCGCGAGTGCGGCGACGAGCCCGGCGGTCACGTGATGCGCGATGCGATGCGCGGTCGCGGCGGCCGCGCGTTGCTCGGCAGTGCGATTCGGATCGCGTGTGAAGTCGGCGAGCGATTCGAGCCCGTGGACATCGCCGAGCGCACCGAGGTCAGCGGCGGCATCGATCTCGTGCGCGCTGCCAAGTGCCGCCGTGAGCACCGGTGTCGCATCCGCGATATCACCCGCGTGGACAAGGGCGCGGGCGGCCGCGAGCCGAACGCCGAGCTCTTTGTCGGCCGCCAGCTGCTTACCGGTAAAGAGCACACCTTGCGTGTCGAGCGCGCGCGCGAGCGAGTTGGCGGCGCCAGCGCGCACGGTCCAGTCCTCGGCCACGATCGCTTTCGCGACCGCCTTCTGCGCGAGCTCGGGATGCGTAGCTTTGACCGCGATCGCGGCTTCGAGCGCGATCGTCGGGTTCACATCATCGGTGAGCTCGACCAGCAGCCCGTCGGCCTTCTCCATCGCGAGCACCGTGACGCCAGCGAGCCGGACCACGAGCGCCTTGTCGGCGAGCGCTCGCTTCGCGACATCGCGCGTATCGCCCAGGCCGATCTTCGCGAGCGCGATCGCGGCCGCCGCACGCACGCTCTCGTCCGGATCGTGGAGCCGCTTGGTGCAGACCTCGACCGCATTTTTGTCTTTGTACTGACCGAGCCAGCGCACTGCGATCGCACGCACGCGCGCATCGGGATCGATCGCACCTTGCTCGATGTCGGCGATCGCGAGCTTGCCGATCTTCTTCGCCACGCCTTCGAGCGCAATCCGGCGCGCCTCGACGTTCTCGCTGTGCAGCATGTCGGAGGCGACCTGCGGTGCTTGCGCGAAACCGTGGATCACGGCGACCGAAGCGGCGGCTTGCACGCGATCGTCTTCGTCGCCCATCGCCTGCGCGACGCTATCGGCGAGGTCGTTGATCTGGAGATCCTCGACCGCCGCGATCGCCGTGATCTTGAGCCTGACCGACGGCGAGGTCAGCGCTTGTTCGATCGTCGCCACGGCGAGCTCGCGCAACAGCTCCGCATCGTCGCCACCGTGACGCGCGGTGTAGTCGGTGTACGCGCGCGCGACACCGGGTGCATCACCGAGCGCGAGAGCGGAGCGCACGCGCATTCCCCACAGGCTATCGTCGTCGGGGTGCGAGGTCAGGCCGTCTCGAGCGGCCTGCGCAGCGGCGGTGTAGTCGCCTTGCTCGTAGAGCGCGACCGATTGCGTCGCATGACTCGCGCAGGAGGTGAGCGCGAGGACAAGGGTGGCGGACAACAACAAGCGCATGGTTGCGAGCATGACACAGGGACCGTGCACGCCATTGCGCCCGGGGTTACACGCGAAACAAAGGTGCGTGTTACAACGCGCTCTGCCGTGATCAAAGGATTCCTCTTCGACCTCGACGGCACGCTCGTCGACTCCGAACGCGAGACCGCCGAAGCCATGGCCAGAGCGCTGTCGCGCCTCCACCGGATCGAGATCGAGCAGTACGATCGCGACTTCATCATCGGCAAGTCGTGGGTCGCGATCTACGACAGCCTCACCTCCCGCTATCCGCAGATCGCGTGGTCACGCGCCGAGATGATCGCGAAGACCGCGACCATGCGCGACGAGGTGATTGCCGAATTGGGCATCACCGTGCTGCCGGGCGCGAAGGAGACGCTGCGCTGGACGCGCGGCGGGTACAAGCGCGCGCTGGTCACCGGCAGCTCGCGCCAAGAGGTCACCCAGGTCTTGCCTCACCTCGGCCCGGATGCCGCGTTCGACGCGATCTTTGCCGCCGAAGATGTCGCGCGGAGCAAGCCCGCTCCCGATGGCTACCTCGCGGCCCTCACGGCGCTCGGCCTCGAGCCCTCCGAAACCATCGTGCTCGAAGATTCGGAGGCCGGGATCGCGGCAGGTCGTGAGGCTGGTTGCTACGTGCTGGCCATCCGGGCAGGCAATTTTGGCGGCTGGAAGCAGGATCACGCGCATCAGGTCATCGATTCGCTCGACGAGCTGACGCCGTCGCTAGTCGACAGGCTCGTGCGGGACTACAGTTAGCGCGTGAAGCTCCCACCGGAGGTCACCATCTACGAGGTCGGGCCGCGCGATGGCCTGCAGAACGAGGCGCGCACGCTGCCGACGGCGGACAAGATTCGCTTCATCGATGCGCTCGTCGCTGCGGGCATCCACGCGATCGAGATCACGAGCTTCGTGTCGCCGAAGTGGATCCCGCAGCTCGCCGATGCCGCCGAAGTCGCACGCGGTGTCGCGCGGCCGCCCGGCGTGCGGATGAGTGCGCTCGTACCGAACCGGCGCGGCCTCGATGCGGCGCTCGCCTCGGGCATGAAGGAGATCGCGGTCTTCATGTCGGCGTCCGAGACGCACAACAAGAAGAACGTCAACAAGTCGATCGCCGAGACCCTCGCCGCGTTCGAGGAAGTTGTCCAGCCGGCGCGCGATGCGGGCTTGAAGGTGCGCGCATATCTTTCGACCGCATTCGGGTGCCCCTACGAAGGGGATGTCGATCCTGAAGTCGTCGTCGCGCTGGTCGACAAGCTCGCCGCGATGGGCGTGTTCCAGATCTCGATCGGCGACACGATCGGCGTCGCGAACCCGATGCAGGTCGAAGACGTGCTCGGCCGGATCATCGCGAAGCAAGGTGTCGACAAGCTCGCCGTGCACTTCCACGACACGCAGGGCACCGCGCTCGCGAATTGCGTCGTCGCGATGCAGCTCGGCATCTCCACGATCGATTCGTCGGCGGGCGGGCTCGGCGGCTGTCCGTACGCGCCGGGGGCCTCGGGCAACCTCGCGACCGAGGATGTCGTCGCGATCTGCCATGCGATGGGCGTCAAGACCGGCATCGATCTCGACAAGCTCGTCGATGCATCGCGCGGCGCGGCGACCTTCGTCGGTCACGAGCTGCCCTCGAAGTATCTCAAGGCTCACCTCGGTAAGCAGGCGCGCCAGCGCCGCCATACCGAGCGTGGCGGTGTGTAGTTCTGTTACCGTCCGCGGATGACTGAGGTCCTCGTCGAAGAAACAGCCGGCGTCGCGTGGGTCACGATCAATCGCCCCGACGTTCGCAATGCCCTGTCACGCGCGGTGAACACGCGGATGACCGACATCGCGCTCGAGCTCGATCAGAAAGACAGCGTGCGCGCGATCGTGCTCACTGGAGCGGGTGACAAGGCCTTCTGCGCCGGCGCGGATCTCAAGGAGCGCAAGGGCATACCGGCGAGCGAGACTGGCCCCTACATCAACGCGATCGCGACGGCGATCGAGACGTGGGGCGAGATCCGAAAGCCCACGATCTGCCTGATGAACGGCTCGGCGTATGGCGGCGGTCTCGAGCTCGCGATGGCGTGCGACCTCCGGGTCCTCGTCGAGGGTGCCGAGGTCGGACTCACCGAAGTGCGGCTCGGCATCATGCCGGGCGCGGGCGGGACGCAGCGGTTGCCGCGCCTCGTGGGTGAAGCGCGTGCGAAGGAGCTCATCTTACTGGGTCGCCGGATCACCGCAGCGCGCGCGGCCGAGATCGGGCTGGTGCACCAGGCGGTCGCTCGCGACCAGCTCCGGGCCACGGTCGACGGCATGCTCGCGGAGCTCGCGGGCTGCGCGCCGCTGTCGCTCATGTCGGCCAAATCCGCGATCCAGCGTGGCTACGGCAAGGAGCTCTCCGAAGCTCTGAGCATCGAGCGCGAATGTTACGAGGTCACCCTCTACAGCGAAGACCGGGACGAAGGCCTGGCCGCATTTGCCGAGGGTCGGACTCCGAAATATAAGGGCAACTAAGCTGGCGGTGGTCGGCTGGGGGGTCGGCTGGGGGGTCGGCTGGGGTCGGCTGGGGGGTCGGCTGGGTGGTACGGGCCCCGCGCCGATCGGGGGCACCGGCCCCAGTACTCGAGTCACCAGTATGACCAACACGCATGGATCCGCACACATCGATGCGCACCACGGTCGGCAATCCGTGCTGCGATTGCACGATTTGCTGGCCTGCCGGGTGCAATTCATCCGAGGCATGGCGATCAGTAGCTTGCTGCGGCGAATGGGCTTTTTGAAGCTCGGCGACTACGGACTCGTGCTCACCCCCGAAGGGCGGCTCCTATCCTGCCGTCCTGCCGTGCTCGATGATGGATTCGGCGGCAAGATCGTAGGCTGGCGTGAAGGCGACCTCGCTGCGATGGAGCTGGCCCGCTGGCAGTCGCCGCCGGCTAGTCCACGAGCCACGGCCAGCCCGAGCACGATCCCGGCGCCGATCTCAGCTGCGCCATCGACGCGTAGGGTCGCACTCGCGATGGCGCCGGTCGGACCGACGCGCGCGCGGACCCCGATTACGCTCGAGGCTCAGCCGATGATCCGGGTCGACGAGATCGAGAAGGACGAACCGCTCGAAGACGAGTGGGAGTGGGAGATCGCGGTCGCGCGCGCCCGCGCGCAAGCGGAGTGGTCTGATGAAGCCCTCAGCGCCGCGCAACCGGTTTCCGCGCCGGTGGCTCCCGCGTCGTCGTCGCGCATGCGCGCGAAGAGCCAGACCTCACCGATCGCGGTCATCGCGGCCCCCGTGAAGCCGCTGCTCGCTGACCGCTGGGATACGAGTGATCGTACGAAGACCGCGATCAGCGCCGCGCCCGCGCCACTGCCGCGCAATCAGCAACCGACGCGCCCGGTCCAGATCGTCTCGCCGGGCATGCAGACATGTCGCACCGTGATTCCGATCCCGTCGATCACTCAAGTCACAAATTCGCCCCAGGTCCAGCCGCGCACGCACGTCAGCACCGGCCCGATTCTGGCCCGCCCGCCCGCATCGGTGATGGCAGCCCCACCCCGCCGCTTCCCGCGGGCAACCGGCCAGGCGACCAAGACGGCCTCGACCCAGACAACCCTGCTCGGCCAGGACACGCAAGTGACGCTCGCCGCGCCGGCGGCGAACGATGACCTCACGTCGCCCGGCCTCTTGTTCGCGTCTTCGAACGCTACGTCTTCGAACGCCACGTCTTCGAACGCCACGTCTTCGAACGCCACTTCTTCGAACGCCAAACGAGTCGCTGCGAAGCAGCGTTGATGCGCACGCTCTCGCTTCTTGTAATCGCGTGCACGGCCTGTGGCGGTGGCGGCAAAGGTGCGTCGGAGAAACCGAAGCAAGAAGCCGTCGATGAGGGCACCGCAGAGAAAGATGCCAAGAGCCTGCTCCAGGAGATCTACGGCTCGATCTCGCACGCCGATACCGACGGGTTGATGACGCTGTTCGCCGAGCCGATGGTGGTGTACGGCCCGCGCAGAGCCGATGCGCACGCGACGCGCGCGGATGCCTTGATCGCGCTCAAGGCGATCGTCGATCAGAAGAAGAAGCCGAGCCTGCACTCGGGTCAGCTGACAATCGTGGCGTCGCCGGGTGGTCGCTCGGCGTGGGCCTTCGACGTCGTCGATGTCTCTGGCACTGCAATGACGTTGACCGCGGTGCTCTCGAACGCCGACGATGTCTGGCAAGTCAGCGCCGCGACGGTCGCACGCACCCCGACGCTCAAGGCCGTGCACGAGAGCCTCAAGAAAGATGCAGTCGTGCCTCCTGGCATGGCAGCGGTCGCCAAGATCGATGCGGTCGCGAAGGGCGCAGCCGACAAGCTCACCCGAGGGCTCAACGCACAGGCGATGTGGGGCGACGAGCTCGCTAAGCGCAGTGATGCTGTCGTGATCGGTCCGGGCTCGGGAGAGCTCACGCGCGGCAAAGCGGAGATCAAGAAGCTGTTCGAAAAGCGCAACGCTGCGCACGTGCGCGAGACCGCAGCAGGGCAGGTCACAGCGCACGCAACTGCCGATGGTCAGCTCTCGTGGGCGACCGTTCCGGTCGTCCGCTTCGAAGACGACACCGACCCACTTCCTCTCCGCGTGTTCGCCGTGTTCGAGAAGAACGGCGGCGACTGGAAGATGATCGCGCTCCAGGAATCGCTCGCCGTCGACGAGCCGGGCGTCGGCACGCAGTACAAGACCGTCGTCGCACCGGCGTTGCCCAAGCCGCCGGAAGCTGCGGCTGTCCCGCCCGTCGCCGAAGAGGCCAAGCCGGTCAAGAAGCACAAGAAGAAGAAAAAGCAGAAGCCTTCCCCGCCAGACGACGACACGTAATCGCGCCGATCAGCGGCGGATCGAACGACCTACGGATCCACCCGCATGCCGGGCGCCTCGTGGCCGGTCGACGCGACGTACTCGTCGTAGTTACCGCCGTAGATGTGGGGCTTGCCACCGGTCGAGAGCTCGAGTACGCGGGTCGCGAGCGCCGAGAGGAACTGGCGGTCGTGCGAGACGAAGATCAGCGTGCCTTCGTAGTGCGCGAGGGAGGTGACGAGCGCGCGCTTCGTGACGATATCGAGGTGGTTGGACGGCTCGTCGAGCACCAGGAGGTTCGGCGCGTCCTGCATCAGCTTGGCGAGCGCGACGCGTGCGCGTTCACCACCGGAAAGCACGTTGATCGGTTTGAACACGTCGTCGTCGTGGAAGCCGAACATGCCGGCGAGGTTGCGCAGCGTGCCTTGGTTCGCGGCCGGCGCATGCTCCTGGAGCTCGTCGAGCACGGAGTGGTTGCCGCCGAGGCCCTCCATCACGTGCTGGGCGTAGTAGCCCATCGTGACCGCGGCACCGATCGTCGCTGCGCCGCTATCGGGTGCGAGCGCGCCAGCGATCATCTTCAACAGCGTCGACTTGCCGGCGCCGTTCTCGCCCATCACCGCCCAGCGCTCGCCGCGACGGATTGTCAGCGAGAGATCTTTGTGGACGCTGCGCGAACCGTACGCCTTCGTGAGTCCGTCGAGCTTGACGACATCGTCGCCAGAGCGCGGCGGTGTCTTGAACTCGAGCTTCTTCTCGATGATCCGACGCGGAGGCTCGACCTTCTCGATCTTGTCGAGCTTCTTGATCCGGCTCTGAACCTGCGCGGCCTTTGCGGTGTGGGTCTTGAACCGCTCGACGAATCGGCTCTCCTTCTCGAGCATCGCTTGCTGGCGCGCGTACGCGGCTTCGCGGCGCACGGTCTCCTCGCCGCGCATCTTCTCGTAGAAGTCGTAGTTGCCGGTGTACGCGCGAATCTCGCCGCCATCGATCTCGACGATCTTGGTGACGACGCGATTCATGATCTCGCGATCATGACAGGTCATCACGACCGTACCCGCGTAGTCCTTGAGGAACTGTTCGAGCCACAAGATCGATTCGAGATCGAGGTAGTTCGTCGGTTCGTCGAGCAGCAACAGCTCCGGCTTCGCGAGCAGGATCTGAGCGAGCGCCACGCGCATCTTCCAGCCGCCCGAGAGCGTGCCGATGTCGTTCGGCATCTGCTCCTGCGTGAAGCCGAGTCCGTGCAGGATCTCCTGCGCGCGCGCCTCGAGCTCGTAGCCGCCGAGATCTTGATAGCGCGCCTGGACGTCGGCGAACCGTTCGACGACGGCATCGAGGTCGTCGCCGGGATTCTCCATCTTCGCGGCGAGCACGGCGAGCTCGTCGGCGAGCTTCGCGACTTCGCCCGCGCCCGCGCAGGTCTCCGCGAGGATCGAGCGGCCCTTGAGGTCACCGACGTCCTGGCGGAAGTAGCCGAGCGTCAGCTTCTTCGGCTTTTCGACATTGCCGTCGTCCGGCAGCTCCTCGCCGACGAGCATGCGGAACACCGTGCTCTTACCGGCGCCGTTTGCACCGACGAGCCCGACCTTCTCGTTCGGGTTGATCTGGAACGAGGCGTCCATGAACAAGATCTGCCCGCCGTACTGCTTCGAAACGCCTGCAAACGCGATCACGCGCGGCTTATAGCATTATTAGTCGTCGTCGCCTTTACCCGTTCGAGGCGCGTACTTTTTGGCTTTTGCCTTCTGGGTCTCGGCGATCCGCCGAGCGGTCTTCTGATCGGTCACGGCGACGGTGTGCTCGACCGAGAGCTTCTGGAAGTTCGCGAGCCGATCGATGTCGAGCTCGCCCGCGATCACGGCCTCGAGCACCGCGCAGCCGGGCTCGGCGATGTGGAAGCAATCACGGAACTTGCAGTTCTCGGCGAGTACCTTGATGTCGTCGAACGAATCGACTTCCTCTTCCTCTTCCTCTTCATTCGCCCAGCGTCCGAGCTCGCGCATGCCGGGCATGTCGATCCAGATCGAGCCATCGCTCGCGACGAAGAGCTCGCGCCGCGTGGTCGCGTGGCGACCGCGATCGTCGTCGCGGATCTCGAGCGTGACCTGCACGGCTTCGGGCAACAGCGCATTGAGCAGCGTCGATTTACCGACGCCGGAGCTGCCGAGCAGCACCGCGGTCATCCGCGGGCGCACGAGCGAGCGCAGATCATCGAGCCCGGTCACCGTGACGAGCGAGAGCGGAATCACGAGCACGTCGGGCGTGGTCGTCATGATCTGTGCGACGAGTTCGAGCGGCTTCTCGACGAGATCGATCTTCGACAACACGATCGCGGCAGGGATACCGCTCGACTTCAAGAGCTCGAGATAGCGATCGAGCCGCGGTGCGGAGAGCTCGGAGTTCGCCGAGGTCAGCACCAGGCCAAGATCGATGTTCGCGGCCATCGGCTGCGGCACCGATGCCTCTCCTGCGGCGCGGCGCACGAGCAGGTTGCGGCGCGGCAGGATCTCGCGAATCACCGCGTTGCCGGCACCGGCAGCGGCTTCGCCCGAGCGTTCCAGGAGGACCCAATCACCGACGTGCGGCAGATCGCGCTTGTCAGCGGCGACATGGAACGCCTTGCCGGTCGCCTCGCACCACACGCTGCCGGTGGCAGTGGTCGCTTGATACGAGATCCGATGCTCGGCGGTGATCCGGGCGGGGACGGTCGCGCCTTCGGGATCGAGCACCTTCGCGGCCGCTTCCCATTCGGTGTCCCAGCCGAGGGCATCGAGACCTCGGATCATCAGATCGCGAGCTCCGGCCCGATGAGGTCGAGCGGAAACACCACGCGGCCCTTCTCGAGACTCTCGAGCAACGGCACGAGATCATGGCCGCGATGCGGCAGCGCCTGGATCTCCGCGAGCGTGAGATACGCCGCGCGCAGCGATTCTTCGTCAGGCACGGACTTGGGCGCGGTGTCATCGATCGGTGATGCGACATAGATGACCCGCATTCGCGCGCCATCCCCTTGGGCGTGATGCTCGACGCGCAAGATGCCCTCGAGCCGGCACGGCACGCCCGCCTCCTCGAGGACCTCGCGAACCGCGGCGACCGCGATCTGTTCACCCGGCTCGACGCGACCCCCCGGAATCGTCCACGTGGTCCCGTATTTCTTCTCCTGGACCAGGAGGAAGCGCGAGCCGAGGCGCACCACCACCAACGCAAAGGTCCAGGTCGGTGAGGGTGCGCGGGACATCGCGATACCTTAAGGTCGGGTCGTGGCCGACGACAAGGTCCGTTCTAACGTCATCCGGGGATTCACCGCCGGGATTCCCCATAACGTGGCGTTGGGCATCGAATGCACCGAGCTGGGCGAGTCCAGGTCCACGTTCGTGCTGCGTTACGACCCCAAGCTGGTCGGCAACCCCGATACCGGGACCATCCACGGCGGTGCGATCACCGCGCTCCTGGATGGAGCTTCGGGCGCTGCGGTGTTCGCCGCGATCACCGAATGGCGCCCGATCGCGACGATCGACCTGCGCATCGATTATCTCCGGGCGGCCGTGCCTCCGCGCGACGTGAACGCGAAGGCGCACTGCTACAAGGTCACGCGCAACGTCGCCTTCGTGCGTGCGGTCGCATTCCACGATGACGAGCACGATCCGATCGCGACCTCGGCTGCGACATTCATGCTCGGCATCAAGACTGGCCCGCCGGACCCGCCAGACCCGCCGGACCCAATCGACAAGTCATGACGCTCCTCGAACGCCTCGCCGAAGCCAAGCGCACGAACAACCTCGGCGCGATGATCCAGGCGATTCCCTATGCGAACCTCCTGGGGCTCGAAGCCACGATCGTCGAGAGCGGCGAGCTCGTTACCACGATGAAGTTCTCGCAGCACCTGATCGGCAACGCGCAGCTCCCCGCGATCCACGGCGGCTCGATCGGTGCGCTGCTCGAATCCGCCGCGGTGTTCGAGCTGTTGTGGCGCGCCGAGACGATCGTGCTGCCAAAGACGATCACGCTCACCGTCGATTATCTACGCTCCGCCGGACCGCGCGATGTTCACGCGACGAGCGTGATCAGTCGGCGCGGCCGGCGGATCGCGAACGTCCGGATCGAAGCGTGGCAGACGGACCGAGCGCGACCGATCACGACCGCGCACGCGATCTTCCTCGTCATGCGTGACTAGCGGGTCACTTCGGTGCGAGCGGCAAGCGTAGGGTGAGCACGCTGCCACCGCCGGCGCGCGCCGCGAGCGAGACATCGCCCCCGAGCGTGCTCGCAACCGAGCGCGCGACGGTGAGTCCGACCCCGAACCCCGCGCCGCGCACCTCCGAGCGAAAGAACGGATCGAATGCGTGGCTCGCTTCGTTCGGCGGCAGCTCCGAGCCATTATCGGCGACCTCGACGACGACGAACCCGGCGCGCTCCTCGACCGCGATGACGATGCGCGCATTCCCGGACGTGCCGTCGAAGCCCGAGGACGAGAACAGCAACATCGCGAGCACGGCTTGGCCGATGCGCGCTTCTTCGCCCGCGACCGGGCCGACCGGAAAGATCTGGCGGACCACGTGTGCGCGCGCCTCGAGCGTGGGTAACGCGAGGCGCAATACCGACGAAGTCAGCGCGGCGAGATCGATCGCCCGCGCATCGGAGCGCGAAGCGAGGGTCTGGAACGCGCGCACGTTACTCGCGATCCGCTCGGCGCCGGTCGCGATGTCGTCGAGGATGCGCAGTGCCGCGGTCTGCTTCGCATCCGCGAGGTTCGTGGTGAGCTGCTTGCGCAGCGAGCGCAGGTTCAGCAGTACCGACGTCAGCGGATTGTTGGTTTCGTGTGCGAAGCCCGCGGCGAGTGCACCGACGAGCGCGATCCGATCGGCCTCGAGCAGCGACATGCGGTTACGCGTGAACTCGCGATCGGTCCACAGGATCACGATCGAGACGCCTGTCGCGTCACGCTCGCGGCCGATCGTGACTTCCATCGGCATCGCGAGTCCGTCGGCGCGCACGAAGAACAATTCGACCACGGTGGGCAATGGATCGGCGGTGTGGACGACCCGCAAGAACAGCGACGCCACGTGCTCGCGCTGATCTGGAGCGATTAGCTCGAACACCGGCCGCGCGATCCATTCCTCGACGGTGAAGCCGAGCTGACGCGCCGCTGCCAGGTTCGCGTACTGCTTGCGAAACTGGCCGTTCTCGTACCTGATCACACCGTAGCCGACGTTCGCTCGGTCGAGCGCATCGAGCATCGCGGGGAGCATCGCGGGGAGCACCGCGGGGAGCACCGCGCCGGTCACCGGATCGTTCACGTAACCTTCACGAATGTTCCCGCGCTGCGATCTTTGGTGACACCGGGAAATTGCAGCACCTGATCGTGCATCGCGACGTACACGCCAGGTGGCAGGAGCTGGACGGCGAGGAGAGCTTCGGTCAGGTTCTGGAGCGCGTCGGTCGCGCGCAACTCGTACGGACGCATCGCGCCGGTCAACACGATCGGGGAGGCCGGCACGCCGGCGACTTCGCAGATCCGTTCGCCCGAGACGGCGAGCCGGTCGGTCCCATGCGCGACGATCACGCCATCGTGATCCCGCGCGACACGCGCGGCGGTCTCGGCGATCAGCGTGTGATCCTCGACGGTCATCTCGAGGCTGTCCTTGTTCATGAGCGCGATGCGCTCGATCTCGACACCGCGCAACTCGAGCGACGCGAGCATCACGTCGAGGACGGAGACCTTGTTCGCGAGCACACCCGACAATTCGTCGTAGGTCTTTTCGATCGTGCCGCCGGTGGAGATCAGAGCGATGCGCTTCTTCACGAGGTCACTGGAGATACGGGAGGCCGAAGTAGACCACGGCACCGGAGGCTGCCGCAGCGACGAGGAGTAACAGGAAGATGGTCAGCTTGCCCATCCGATTCGACGCGAAGGGCGCAGGCAGCGTGAGCGGAGGCAAACTGGGTCTGATCAGCCGATCCGGGCTCATGGGCGCCATCGCCGTACCGCCGAGCAGGGTCTTCTTCGAAGACGGGGGCGGGGGCGGGGGCGGGAGCGGGAGCGAGTCGCCGGGATTGGGCGGGATCCGGGGCGCCAGAGCCTGCGCAGGCTCGCGCTGTTGCAGGTGTCCGACCGTCGTCTCCTCGGGACGCTCGATGATGATCGATTCATCGTTCGGGTATTCCGAGAGCCGCGGTGTCTCCGCCATCACACGCGTCGGGGCCGGCGTCGAGGTATCACCGAGCGAGGCGGTGAAGATCCTGTCGACCCAGCGCGCGACCTCGTAGTCGAGGATCGTCAGGCCGAGCCGCTTTACCTCGGTGGTCAGCGCGACGCGCATCGCGGCCGCACGTTGCCAACGCATATCCGGATCGCGTTCGAGCGCGGTCATCACGATCGAATCGATCTCCATCGGGAGATCCGGCGTGTTGAGCGACGGCGGAGCGATCTTCATCGACTTCACGCGATACAGCGTGTCCATGTCGTCGCGACCCTGGAACAGCGGTCGTCCGGTCAGCATCTCGTGCGCGATGATGCCGAGCGCGAACAGATCCGCGCGCGCGTCGATCGTGCCGCCGAGATACTCCGGCGCCATGTAACCGAACTTGCCTTTGATCGTCCCCGACATCGTTTGCATGCCCGCGGCCGACGCCTTCGCGATGCCGAAATCGATCAGCTTCACGACGCCGCCCTCAGCGACGATCACGTTCGACGGCGAGACATCGCGATGGATGATGCCGAGCGCCGTGCCCGAGTCGTCGGTCAGGTTGTGCGCGTAGTCGAGCGCGTCACAGACCTGGGTCAGGATGTTGAGCGCGATCGGAATCGGGATCTGGATCTGGAGCTTCGCGCACAACCGGAGGATGTCGCGGAGCGTGCGACCGACGACGAGCTCCATCGCGATGAAGTAGATGTCTTCGACCTTGCCGAGGTCGTAGGTCTGCGCGACGTTTGCATGGCGCAGGTGGCTCGCGAGCCTCGCTTCGCGCACGAACGACCGCACGAGATCGTCGTTCGAGGCGACGTGCGGCAGCATCCGCTTGAGCGCGATCGGACGACGAAAGCCTTCGAGGCCCGTGGTCTCGGCGCGGTGCACGGTGGCCATGCCGCCGATACCCAGCTGCTCGTACACGAGGTACGGGCCGAACTCTTCTGCGGCGCGGACCACCAACCTGGCAAGGGTACTACGGGCAGGCCGGAATCGGATTGCCGTGGCTACCAGCGCATCGTAGTCGTGCTGGACCGACCGATTGCCCGGCTCGAGACCGGTCGGAGACGGGGTCTCGATGTGGTGTTAGTCCTTGGCGCGAAATCTAGCTTGCGCGACCGGAGCGATCTTGCGGTTGACCAGGACCACGGCGGCAATCGGGATCACGAGCGCGAGCGCCAGCGGGCCGAACGCGATCGCTTGCGATGCCATGGCCGGACCTAGCCCATGACGCATCGATTGGAGCAGCGGCAGGTTCGTATAGATCGTCACGGCGACGGCGACCGCGCCGTAGACCGTCGCGATCACCCGGCTTTGTGCGCTCATCCGGACGAGCTCGAAGCCGGCCCATGCCTGGAGCCCGGTGAGGCCGACCGTCCACCACACCGAGCGAACGCCGACCGCGGCGAGCATACCGAACATGCTCACGGGGTCGACGTTGCTCATGCCGCGGGCGCCATGAGCGTCGCTGCCCATGAAGATGCTCGGCAACATGGCCGACATCGTCAGCACGGCCTGCGCGATCAACAGCCAGCCGAGCCATGTGAGCCCCGCATCGGGCGCACGGCGATGGACCGGTGCGTGGTCGCCCGCCATGAGGTCCACGAATTGACGATCCGAGAAGAACCGCCGGATGATCATCGGCCACGCGATCAGCATCCAGCACAACGCGCACACGATGACGAGTCCGAGCACGCTGACCGCCGACGACATCACGAACAGGAGCAGCGCACCGCCACCGCAGAACGCGGAGATGACACCGAAGTTTGCATAGCGATTCGCGAGCTCGACCGAGCGATCGACCGAGGTGGTTTGCAGCCCGGTGATGCCGGCGTGGACGTGGATGATCGAGCGCACCACGAGGAGGACCAGGCACAGTGCCATGATCATCGTCGAACCCTCCTGCAGGGCCTTACCCGGGAGCTGGAACACCATGAACAGGACCGTGCCGGTACCGATCACGCCGCACAGCCCGAGCACGGTCATGAGGATCGACGCGCCTTCGAAACCCTTGTCCTCGGTGATCGGGAGATCGGTGCGGAACTTCTTGAACCGCGGTAGCGCGAGCAAGCCCGCGAGCACTGCCGGCCACAGCGCGAGCCCGGCGATCATGCCGATCGTTCCCTGCGTCGTGAGGCCGAATTTGAGCTTCAGCACGCCACCGACGAGCAGCGATTGCAGGAGCCCGAAAACGATGTAGCGCTCGACGCCGCGCATGCGCGCGCCCGAGACATTCGGATCGCCGTAGAGCAGCTTGGCGCCGGCGGAGCGCTGCATCAACGATCGCCCGATCGAGAGTCCGAGCACGAGGAAGCCGTAGATCGCCTCCGTGCCACCCGAGCCACGCATCGAGAACACGACGCCGAACGCGAGCAACGCGACGAACGCAGCGAAGACGTTACCCGCGAGCTGCATGAGCAGGCCAAGCGCGGCCAAGCCCTGATCGGCAGGCACGTTCGCATCAACCAGGTCGACGACAGCAGGATCTCTGGACTCGCTCATCGGACACCCCTTGGCAACGATGGATAACATGTGCCGGAGGGGCGTTCACGTGTAAACATGATGGTTACCGGAGCGAGCCGCACCGCCGTGTTCAGTCGCAAAAAATTACGCGGCGAGTGCGTTTCGGCGCAGGCGATCCGCGAGCAAGGGCAGGCGATCTTGGCCCCAGGCGATGAAATCTCCACACTTGAGCGACGGCACTCCCCAGAGGCTAAATACTGCCATGTCGGTAGTGTTCGCGTTCGCCCACTTCGCCGCTTCGGGGTTCGAGAGCGCCTCTTTGGCTTGCTCCCACGACAGCCCCGCGCGTTCGACCACGAACTTGAGATCGACGTATTCCGCCATGTCGCGCGCTTCGGACCAGATCGCGCGCAGCGCCGATTTGGCGAACGCGAGCAGCGCAGGTTGGCCCTGGGTCTCGCTCGCCCAGTAGGCGATCGCGATGCAGTTGTCGGTGCCGATGCCGAGTGGATCGCAAACCTCGCCGAATGGCACGTGCAAGCGATCGGCTTCGCGCTTGGCATCGCGAACGATGTAGGTCCGCTTCACGGTGGGCAGCGGCACGCCGCGCGTGACCATCGGTGGCACGGCGCGCAACACGAGCGGGATGGCGTAAGGTGCGAGCACGGCCTCGATCTGCTCGAGCGCGAGGTAGGAGTAGGGCGAGCGGAACGAGAACCACATCTCGCACTGCAGCGGTTGTGCGGGCTTGCCCTCTGGCACTTCGTAGATCTTCTCGGGGCCACGCTCGGCTTCGGGGCGCGGCTCGACGACGTGCTTCACCGGCACGCCGAGATCTTTCGCGAGCACTTCTTCGAGATAGCGGAGGCGATCGATGCCCCAGTACCATTCGCCGCCGTAGTGCAGCATGCCGCCCTGGTAGTGGCCGGCCTTGCGGAGCTCGTAGTAATTGCCGTTCAACACGGGTGCGATGTTGCCGTGCGATTCGAAGCCCCACGCGCCGACGCGCTTCGCGAGCTCCTTCTTGTCGTTCGCCCACATCGGCGCGCACAGCTCGATCACGGCGCGGAGCTGGTCCCTGCCCGGGCGCTTGCGGATGAGTGCGGTCGCGGCGTCGCGCACGTTCGACGGATCGGCTTCACGCTTGCCCGGAAAATCGATGTTCCAGTACTCGGCGAGCTGCTTGGCATCGCGCACCGCGTGCTTGGTGCGGAGGATCGGAAACGCATCGACGTCGGCGGCGGGCGGCGTGGTGACGACGACCTCGAGCTCGACGGGATAGACCTCGATCAGCCGGCTCGTCGCGACCGCCGCGAGGTAGCTCCACGGCTCCGCGACATCGACATAGAGGGTCAGCGTGCGCGGGGCCTTGGTCACCTTCTCGCGCAGCTCGGTCACCGCTCGTCGCGCCGCATCCCCGGTCGGTCCGAGCCACGTCGCGATCGCCTTACCCATCAAGCGCTTGGTGATGATCACGAGCGCACGCTACTGCATCGGGGCCAGGTGCGCTAGGGTGCCCGCGCCGTGGCCGAAACCGACGACAACAGGGGCGACAACAGGGGCGACAACAAGGGCGACAACAAGGGCGAAAAAATAGAGCTCCGCAAACGCACGACCGCCTCGGTCGAGCTACTCGAAGAGCTTGCTGCCGACCTCACCAAGCTGGCGGACCTCGACGAAGATCTGCGCATTCGCCTGTCGACCGCGGCGGGGCAGCTGTCGCGGCCCGAGCGCTACGTGCGCAAGCAGCTCGGCAAGGTGCTGACTCGCCAGCGTTTCCACGCGAAGCGCGACGCCGACCGTGCGCTGCTCGATCAGAGCGGCATCCGCCAGCTCCGCAAGGAGACCGTGTTTCGCACCCCGTTGCCAAAGCCCGAGTGGACCGCGCTCGATGCGCCGCTGCGCGACGACGAAGGCGAAGATGCGTGGGCCGCCGCCGAGGCGCGTCGCGACGACGACTCCGAGCCCGTTGCCACGCATCAGCGAGTGGAGACGGCGCGCATGTGTTACGTGTGCAAGCGCGATTTTCACGAGCTCCACCACTTTTACGATCAGATGTGCCCCGAATGTGCGGCGCTGAACTGGCAGAAGCGCGAGCAGACCGCCGACCTGCGGGGCCGCGTGGTGCTGGTGACTGGTGCGCGTGTGAAGATCGGCTACCAGGCCGCCATCATGCTGTTGCGGACGGGCGCCGACGTGATCGTCGCCACCCGGTTCCCGCGCGATGCTTCGCGCCGGTTCGGTCGCGAGGTCGATGCCTCCGAATGGACGCATCGGCTGCACATCTACGGCATCGATCTGCGCCACACGCCGAGCGTCGAGCTGTTCGCTCGTCACCTGCTGACAACCCAGTCGCGGCTCGACGGCATCATCAATAACGCGTGCCAGACCGTGCGCCGGCCCTCGGGTTGGTATGATCACGTTGTCACCGGCGAAGATGCGCCGCCGGAGAATGCGTTCGAGCGCGCGGTGCTCGGGCGTAATCGCGAGCTCCGCGGCGATTCGGGCCTCGCGCGAGCCAGGCTCGGGCAAGGAGGAGGCGGCGAGGCGATCCAGGCGACCGGCCTGTGGAAGTCCGCGGTGCTCTCGCAAGTGCCGCTGCTCGCCGAGGATCTCGAGCGCGGCGAGCACCTCTATCCCGAAGGCCGGCTCGATCAGGATCTCCAGCAGGTCGATCTGCGCGACACCAACACGTGGCGGATGACCCTCGCCGAGGTGCCCACGGCGGAGTTGCTCGAGGTCCATCTGGTCAACGCGGTCGCGCCCTTCGTGTTGAACGCGCGCCTGCGACCGCTGCTCGCGGCGGTGCCGACACGCGATGCCCACGTCGTCAATGTCTCGGCGATGGAAGGCCAGTTTTATCGTCGCTGGAAGACCGACAAGCACCCGCACACGAACATGGCGAAGGCCGCGCTCAACATGATGACGCGAACCTCGGCCACCGATTACGTACGCGATGGCATCCACATGAACTCGGTCGATACCGGCTGGGTCACGGATGAAGATCCGCAGCATCACGCCGAGCGAAAGCAGAAGATCCACGGCTTCCATCCGCCGCTCGATATTGTCGATGGTGCGGCGCGCATCGTCGATCCGCTCTTCGATGGAGTGAACACCGGCAAGCACCTGTGGGGTTTGTTCTTGAAGGACTACAAGCCGGCGCCTTGGTGAGCTAGCGCTTGCCGCCTTTGCGGCGCGGTGTGAAGCGGTCGCGTGATGCTGCTCGAGGCCACGCGGTGGGCCGGGGCGCCATCCCAAGAGTTTACCGGCTCGACGAAAAGCGCGCAGATCGCACGACCTCGGTGACCCCAGTCACCGCGTTCGTCAGCGCCGGGTAAAGCGCTTGGCGAGCCGCTCAAATCGAGCGGTGAAGTCCGCCGCCTCGGGGACCTTCGCGAGCGTCATGATCGCGAGATAGATGATCCCGAATGCGATGATCGCGGCGATCGCCCGCGGCCACACGTGGGTCGACATCGGCGCGACGACGTAGTTCGCGACGTAGCCCGCCCCACCCGCGACGACCGCGGCGGCGAGCGCGCCGAGCCCGAGCTTGGTCGGAATCGGTACCGCGCCGATGCGGTGCGCGAGCCAGCGGCGCAGCAACAAGAACTCGACCCATGCGGCGAACCCGGCGGTCGCGGTGAGCCCGAATGCACCCCACATATTCGAGTAGCCGAGCGCCTCGCGCAGCGGCAGGGCGAACACGTAGCCGGTCACGCCGGTGATCCCGACACGAACGAGCGCGGCATGGAGCGGCTTCGTCGGATCGCCGAGCGCGTAGAACGCCGAGCCGAGTAGCCGGCCTTGGGTTCCCGCTGAGAGCCCGAGCGCCGAGCCCGCGAGGATGATCCAGTCGACCTGCGCATCGGCTGCCGTGAACTGGCCGCCCTGAAACACCAGCGAGACGATCGACCCACCGATCGCGATGAACGCGACCGCGGAGGGCACGACGAGGAACACGACGCGCCGTAACGCCCCACGCAAGCGCTGCTGCAACGCCGCGGCGCGGGCCGTATCGTCGCCGGTCACGCTCGACATCTCCGGCAGCTCGGCCGCCGAGACTGCCATGCCGAACAGCGACACCGGCAGCAGATACAAGATCTGTGCATTGGCCATCGCCGAGACGATGCCATCGCCGAGATAGCTCGCGAGCACCTGATCGATGTAGCCGGAGAGCTGCACGCTGCCGCGGCCGAGCAGCACCGGCACGAATGCGCGCAGGGTCGAGCGGACGCCCGGATCGCCGACCGCGAGCGAGGGCCGCAACGTGCGTAGGATCGCGATCACGGTCGGAAGTTGCACGAGGAATTGCGCGGCCGATCCGATCACCGCGCCCCACGCGAGCCACACTACGATCTCGGCCTTTGACGTGAACCGCCGCCCCGCGACGATCGCGGTCACGATCAACGCCGCGTTCCACAGCACCGGCGACACGTAGCTCAAGAAGAACTTGCGGTGGCTGTTGAGGACGCCGAGGCACCACGCCGACATCACGAGCAGCGCGACCCCCGGGAACAAGATCCGGACCAGCGAGATCGTGAGCTCGGTCTTGTCAGCATCGAAGCCCGGTGCGAGCACCTCGACCAAGGGCCGCGCCCAAATCACGCCGGCCGCAGCGATCGCGGTCGCGATCAAGCCGAGCAGCGTGCCGACCGCACGCGCGACCCGCACCGCATCCTCGTTGCGACCCTCGGCACGCAGGCGCGCGTAGACCGGAATGAACGACGCCGACAGCACGCCCTCGCCGAACAGGTTCTGCAGGAGGTTCGGGATGCGCAGCGCCGAGGCGAACGCATCGGCGGCGCCCTTTTGCCCGATGTAGTGCGTGAACACCCGCGCGCGAACGAGGCCCGAGAGACGCGATAGCAAGATGCCGGCACCGACCGCGACGGCACCGCCGAACCTGCGGCGAGGGGCGGGGACATCAGCCATTCGGTGCATTGTCATCGGCTTGTCGACCGGCGGCAACAACGTGACCTCACGGTTCGTTGGTCCACTATTGTCGTCGCGGCAATGGATCCGGCGAGTGTTCATGACCGGCATGACCGGCATGACCGGCATGAAATATATCGGCTGATCAGCGAGCGGACGAACTCGAAGCGCGCGCTCGGTGAGCGCCCCCAGCTCTCTTCGTTCCGGGGCTACGCCGCGCCGTCCCGCGCCACTGCCGA
The DNA here is from genome assembly GCA_043759355.1 of Kofleriaceae bacterium. Taxonomy (GTDB): domain Bacteria; phylum Myxococcota_A; class Polyangia; order Haliangiales; family Haliangiaceae; genus JABFXX01. The sequence goes on along the minus strand of JAYVLQ010000022.1, from coordinate 88,425 downwards.
GCCGGCTGCTCCGCGCGCACGACGATTTTGCGGACCTGTCTCGTCACGAGCGTTCGACGGTTAAGCGCGTGATCCAGCTTGGCGAGCGCCCGGTGGCGGTGGCCGCTCGCGCTGTGGAAGCGGATCATGCGAACGCGCGCGTCGCGCCAGCTCGAGACCGTCATGCTCGAGTTTTTCGGGAAGGATCCGCGCGGCACGTTGCGCGCTCTACGCCGCCTCATTTGAGGCGCAGCGTCAGCGCGAGCGGCTTGTCGCCACGCGTGCCATCGAGCTCGAGCGTGTTGGTCGTATCAATCTTGGTGTAGACATCGAGCAGCGATTGCGCGCCGGTGATCTTGGTGTTGTTGATCGCGGTCAGCATGTCGCCGTTCTGGAGCCCGACCTTGCTCGCGATCGCGGTGCTCTTGACGCCGAACAGCTTGAGGCCCTTGAGCCCGTCCTTGTCGCTGATCGGTTGGATCCGCATGTTGCCGGGCTTCACCGCGCCGGTGACCATCTCCTTGACCAGCGCGCGATCGACCTCGAACGTGTGGTCGTCGATCTTCTTGACGCGACCGTCGAACGGATCGGGCTCGGCGGCGGCGACGGGTGTTGCCGCACCCGCCGCGCCGACAGGCAGATGATCCAAGAGGTCGAGCTTACCGCGCCGGCCGCGGTCGTCGATCACGTCGATCGAGCGCCAACCGATCCGGTCGACCTTGCCGATGCCCGAGATCGTTTCGCCAAGGCCGTAGCTACCTTGGACCTCGGTGGCCGGGACGCGCACGGTGGCGCGCGGATCCTCGCCGACGCTCGTCGCGATCAAGATCGCATCGGGCGTGTAGGTATCGGTCGTAGCGGCCTCGGCGTTATTGACCGGCGTGCAGCTCGAACAGAACATGTTGCGAGACACCAGCTCGCGCCCATCAGGCCGCTCACGCCGGCCGTTGGCCGGTTTGGCGGGTTCGACAGCACGGGGGGCGGGGAGCTTTGCCGCCGACGCCTCCGGCGCGAGGTAGGAGGCTTCGATGATCGAGCCGAGCGCGGAGGCCGCGAACACCACGCAGGTGACGTGAGTGGCGAGCGTGACCACCCACGTCCGGCGGGCAAGCCCGGCAAACAGCGTCCTCACCGCCTGGCCATTGGTCGGAAGCATCGACGAGCAGTTACTCAAGCGGCGTGCCACGCAGGGCTCGCGCGAGCGTGCGGGGATTGACCTGGTGTCAACGCGGCGGAGGCTCAGATCGCGTCATGGAGACGAGCGCAGCGGGGTCAAAGCTGCCAAACTGGCAGCTCTTTAGGCGTATGTTCAGGACTCTCTCGTGACTAGCGACGGCACCCCAAAACAAATCGGGAAATACCAGATCCTCGACCGCCTGGCGGTCGGCGGGATGGCCGAGCTGTTCAAGGCGTCGCAGCAGGGGCAGCACGGGTTCGAGAAGCTCGTCGCGATCAAGAAGATCTTGCCGCACCTCGCGACCGATCGTTCGTTCGTCGAGATGTTCATCGACGAAGCGCGGATCACCGCGCAGCTCGATCATCGCCACATCGTCCAGGTCTTCGAGCTCGGCACCGATGCCGACACGCCGTACATCGCGATGCAGTACGTCGATGGTCTCGATGTGCTCGCGCTGCTGCGCGAATGCGCGCGCGCACAGATTCGGCTGCCTGCGGATCTCTGCGCGCTGATCGCGCGCGACGTGCTCGACGCGCTCGACTATGCGCACCAGGCGACCGACCAGCGCGGCAAGCCTCTCGGCATCGTCCATCGCGATATCTCCCCGGGCAACGTGCTCCTGTCGTGGCGTGGAGACGTCAAGCTCACCGATTTCGGCATTGCTCGCGCCGCCGAACGCCGCCACAAGACCGAGGCCGGCACGCTCAAGGGCAAGTATGGCTACATGTCGCCCGAGCAGGTCTCGAGCGGCGATGTCGATCCGCGCAGCGATCTGTTCTCGGTCGGCATCTTGCTCGCCGAGATGGTGATGGCGCGCCGGTTGTTCACCTCGACGAACGACCTCGATATCTTGCTGATGGTGCGTGATGCGCGGCTCGATCGGCTCCACAAGTACGCCTCGGAGTTTCCTGTCGAGCTCCGCTCGCTCACGATGCGCGCGCTCCAGCGCCGGCCCGAAGATCGCTGGCAGAACGCGGCCCAGTTCCGCGATGCGATCGACGAGTGGCTGCATCGCACCACGCGCGTCACCTCGCGCGATCTCGCCTCGTTGATCGGCAGCGTGATCAATGCACCGACCGCGGATCTTCACGGCGACGGCGCGGTGATCGAGCCCGCTGCCGACGACGGCGGGCTCTCGGGCCCGATGACCCGGATGAGCATCGCCAAGGCGGAGGCCGAGGCAAAGGTCGCGCGCGCCGAATTCATCGCCGGTGGCGGTCAAGAAGGCATCCCCGACGGCATCACCCTCAATGAAGGTTCGAGCGGCACGATCAGCGTCACCGAGGACGATGTGATGCCCGAGCGCGCCGATGACTCCGGTCCGCGCGAGGTCGGCGACTTCAAGGAGATGCCAGTGCTGCGGTTGGTCTATCGCCTCGCGAAGACCAAGGCGACTGGCATGCTCTCGCTCGAAGGTCGCGCGGGTGTGCTCAAAGAGGCGTACATCACCGATGGCCAGCCGCAGTTCGTGAACTCGAACCTCGAGTCGGAGCGGCTCGGGAACTTCTTGCTCGAGCAAAAGGCGCTCACGCCGCAAGCGCTACAACGCGCGGTCTCGGTGATGCACCACTTCGGTGGTCGGCTCGCAGACACGCTCGTCGGCCTCGACCTGCTCGATCCGCTCGAGGCGTATCGCTTGCTCGCAAAGCAAGTCGCCGCGAAGTTGATGGAGGCGTTCAGCTGGCAGAAGGGCCGGTACACCTGGTCGCCGCGTGCGCCCAATCCATACAAGTCGCGCGCGCTTCATCTCGATGCGTTCCGCGTGATCGGTGCCGGTGCGGCGCTGATCGGCGGGCCGCTCGTCGATGATTGGCTGACCGCAAACAGCAAGGCGTTCGTCATCCGCGAGCCCGTGCAGGAAGGCGAGCTCGCGCAGTTCGGGCTGGGTGAGGCGCTCCTGCGCGTGTACTCGCTCCTCGATGGTCGCTCGCGGCTCGGAGATCTCGCCGCGCGCGTACGGTCGCCGGAGGCGCGGCTCAATTTGCTGCGCCTGACGTACCTGCTCGTCCAGGCCCAGCTCTCGCGCCTGACCTGACCGCGCTAAAAGGGCGACTGCTTCGCCGCGGCGGCGTGCTCCTCGAGGTCTCGGACGAGACCATCGAGGTGGCCGAGCCTCGCGCGGATCAGGTTGCCGTGCTCCGTCGGGTCGGTGCGCGTGTCGTAGAGCTCGCGACCGTTCGGCGTGTCGATCAACTTGTAGCGACCGTGCACGACCGAGGTCAGACCGCCCGGATTCGAGCGGTCCTGGATCATCGCGGAGTACGCCATGCCGCCCTCGATGTTCTGCGCGCGTTTGCCGGTCGCGAGATCGGCGAACGAGATGCCATCGAGGTGCGCGGTCGGCACCGCGAAGCCGGCGAGGCCCAGCAGGCTCGGCGTGAGATCGGTAAGACTGACGGTCTCGGAGATCCGCTGCTGCTTGATGCCGGGCCCTGCGATCACGAGGGGCACGCGAGTCTGCGAGTTGTAGAGGTCGGTCGAGTGAAAGATCTGGCCGTGATCGCCGAGCCCTTCACCGTGATCGGCGCTGACGATCACTATCGGGGCGCGATCCGGAGCGCGCTGGGCGAACGCGCCGAGCATTTCGGCGACCATCGCATCGGCTTGCGAGAGCGTCTTGTCGTAGACCGCGCGCCGCGCCTCGGTGTTGACCGGATCACCGCTCGCGACCGCCCAGTTGTGCGGCTCGAGGATGTGCATCCACAGGAACAGCGGCTTCTTGTTCGGCTGCTTTTCGCGCGCATCGAGCCACGCGCGCGCGCGCCGAGCGAGCGCGTGGCCGTTCGCTTCCATCTCGAGATGCTCGAGCCCGCGCGCGAGGCCAGTGTGCATCGCCGCGCCGTAAAAACCCTCGCAGCACATGAATCCCGCGGTCTCGTAGCCACCCGCGAGCAACCGCTCGGCAACCAAGACGTGGCGCGGATCGACGCGCAAGGCCCACCCGACGACGCGACCGCGGATGCGATCTGGTGCGAGGCCGATGATCATCGAGGGGATCGAACGGCGGGTCACGTTGCTCGGCGAGAACGCCCACTCGAACACCGTGCCGCGCGTGCCGAGCTCCCTGAGCACCGGCATGTCGGCGGTGCCATCGTACGGTGGCGTGTGATCGGCGCGGACCGTATCGATCGTGACGAGGATGATGTCGGGGTGCTCGGCGCCGGGTACGGCGGTCGGTCGAAACTCGGCGAGCGAGACACGCGACCTGATCGCATCGAGATCGAAGAGCATATCGATCGCGAGCCCGGCGATCGGTCGCTCGCCCCAGATCGAGAGCGTGAGTGAAGGAGCGGTCTGCAGTGCGATGACCGCACAGCCGAGAGCGCCGACCGCGAGCATGCCGACGAGCGGCCCGACGAACCGCCGCATCCGGGGCCACGCCTTCCACGCGACGTGACCGAACAACAGCGCGAGCATCGCGACTGCCGGCACTTCGAGGAGTGAGAGATCGAGCGGCCCGAGGTGCGGCTTGATCGCGAAGTGCCAACCGAGCCAACCGAGCACGCCGAGCTTCACGAGCACCGCGAGCACGATCTTGCCGGGCGTGACGAACGAGGCGTGGCCACGTGCGCGCCACCGCCGATCGAGCGAGCGTGCGATCGCGGTAAGCCCGCGGGCGAGCGGTCGCGCGATGATCACGGCCGAGACGAGCCCGAACACGCCGATCACCGGCTCCGCGAGCGAGATGACCATGGGCTTGAACGCGGTCCAGCGGAACAGCAGCCACGTGCCCTCGAAGAGGATCCAACCGAGCCCGATGACAATCAACACGAACGCGCCGAGCCAGCCTGCGAACCGCGGCGAGCCCCCGCCTTCTTCGACAAGGTCGAGCTCGTTCGGCGCCCACGCCGCGAGCATCCCGCGCAACACGGCCGACAGCGCGAACAAGCCGGGCAAAGACAGCAGGCCGAAGAACCCTGCCGTGACGAGAAAGCCGAACGGCTTGGTTTCGGTCTTGGCCTCGAGCGCGCCTGCGACCACCGTCGCGAAGCAAGCCGCGGCGGCACTGGGCGCGAGCCATCGGGCACACGCACGCACGATCCGCCGGAAGCGCTCGCGTTTGGCTCTGGGCTCGACCGACAGGCGTAAATTCTACCCCGTGCGTGGCGTTTTTCGGAGTCTCGACGGGCGCGACGAATAGCGTCAGAAATTTTGCCCGAACCGAGCGCGCCTCGTAGCGTCGGGGGATGCCTGTGGTGCGGCCCTGGTACGTCATTCCCGCGCTCGGGCTCGCGAGCATCGGGGTGGCAATTGCCGTGACCCGCGATCCGTGGCTTGCCGTCGCGCTCGGGTCGTGCGGGGCCGCGCTCGCCGCGGCGATTCGCGCGTTCCTCGGGCCCTCCGGCGTCGCCGCGATTGCTGCGGCCGGTGGCGCCGCGCTCGGCGTGCTCGGCTCGATCGTGCTCGCGCCGCACGAGCCGGTGCGTGCCGCGATCGCCGGCGCGGCGGGGCTGTTCGCGATCGGCGAGCTGGTGCGGCCAAAGCAGCCCCACGAATCAACGCTCCCGGCGGTGGGCGCGGCGCTGCTCGCGGGCGTGCTCGATCCGAGCTACATCGCGCTGGTCGCAGTTGCGGCCGTCGCCTGGTATCGCGCGCCCGTGGCGCGAGCTCGTGCGGCGGTCATCGCCCCGGCCCTGGGAGTGCTCGCAACCGCACTCGCGATCATCGCGGCATTTTCAGAGCAAGGTGCGCATGGTCACGCGCTCGTTCATCTCTGGCACACGTGGCTCGGACACGGCATTCCAAGCCATGCTGGCTGGCTCCTCACGCTGCTCCGAACGGGCGACCTCGTCGGACCGTTGACCGCGTTCGCCGCTCTCGTCGGGCTCGCATTATGTCTCGGCCACGGTCGGCTCTCCGCCGCCGCGATCCTCGCGATCGTCGGTTCGACCGCGATCGCGAGCCTCACCGGTGGCTTCGTCGCGCCCGCGGCTCCGCTCGTCGCCGCGCTCGCGGCGGGAGTCGCGATCGGTCAGCTCGCGGCACTCGTGCACGCGCCGATCGGCCAGACCTTCGTCGGCGCCACGGTCGGCTTCGTCCTGGTCGTCGTGCCGGCCTGGACCTTGATCGCGCCCGTGGTTTAGCGAGACCGGGTATGCTCCGTCGCCCATGGAAGTGTTTCACGGTCACAACCACGCGTCGGGCACTCGCCCTGCGGCGGTCGCGATCGGCAACTTCGATGGCGTGCATCTCGGTCATCGCGCGCTGATCGCGCGGGCAAAGCAGCTCGCCGAAGCGCACGACGCTCGCACCGTCGTGCTCACGTTCGATCCGCATCCCGCGATGATGTTCGCACCGAGCACCGCGCCGAAGCAGCTGAGCTCGTTGTCACGTCGGATCGAGTTGCTCGGCGAGGCAGGTGCCGATGTCGTCGTGGTCGAGCCGTTCACCCGCGAGCTCGCGAACTGCGCGCCAAGCGCGTTCATCGACGATGTCGTCCTGCACTCGCTGCGCGCGCATGCAGTGGTCGTCGGTTACGACTTCACGTACGGCGCGAATCGCGCGGGCTCGACCGATGCGCTGCGCGCCCAGGGTCATCGCGCCGGCGTCGAGGTCGATGTCGTGCCGGCGATCGAGCGCGATGGTGAAGTCGCGAGCTCGACGCGGATCCGCGGTCATCTCCGCGAAGGTCAGCTCGCGCCGGCCGAACGCTTGCTCGGTCGGCGCTGGGATATCGACGGCGTTGTCGTGCACGGCGCGGCGCGCGGCCGCACGATCGGCATCCCGACCGCCAACATCGTGCCGCACAGCGATCTCGCGATCTGCGGCGGCATCTATGCGGTGACGCTGCGGGTCGACGGGAAACAGCTTCCCGCCGTGGCAAGCCTCGGCACGAACCCGACGTTCGTCGAAGGCGGCGCACAAACACTCGAAGTGCACGTGCTCGACTGGGATGGCGATCTCTACGACCGCGAGCTGCGAACCACGTTCGTCGCCCGGCTGCGCGACGAGGCCAAATACGACTCTGTCGACGCGCTGATCGCGCAGATCCACGCCGATATCGCTGCAGCGCGTCGATTTTTCTAGGCGCTCATAACTGCCAGCGGGGCTAACCAGGCGAATGCGGTGCCCGCGCCTCGCGAACCTGCCGCGCAGTGGTCTCAGGATGGACGGCGGATGTCATCCGCCCTGGGTTGGTGGTGGTGCGACTCGCAGTGTCTAGTTCCCTCGGGGAACCAACATGCGCCTTCGCACAATCTTATTTGCTTCCGCTTTGACCGCGGCCTCCGTCCAGACGGGTGGCGCGTTCGCCCCTCATAAAGGATCTTCGACGCAGGTGACCGCCGCGGGTGATCGCCAGCCGCGGCTGCATCGCACGGTTGGCTCGACGGCACCGACCGCGCTCGCCGCGAACCTCGGCAGTCTCGCGAGCTGGCAACAAGTCTGGGATCGCGACACCGACGTGCCGCTGCGCATGTGGGGGCCCTCGATCGGCTACTTCGGTTCGACCGCGAGTCCGGTTGTCGCCGAGAACGCGGCGCGCGCGTTCATCGCAGCTCACCTTGCCGTGCTCGCACCAGGCGCTTCGACCGCCGACTTCGTGCTCGCCGCGAACCAGCTCGATCAGAACGGTCAGATCCGGACCGTCAGCTTCTTCCAGTATTCGCAAGGCATTCGCGTCGAGGGCGGCAGCATCGCCGTCAACTTCGAGCGTGATCACCTCGTGATGGTGAGCTCGACCGCGCTGCCGAACATCAGTGTCCGCGTGCCGGCGACCACACTCGCGCCGGGCGCGATCGAGGTGTCGGCGCAGGCGTTCCTGTCGCGCGACAGTATTCCGACCCACGTGCTCGGTCACGGCGAGCGCGTGATCGTGCCGATGGTGTACGAGCGCGGCAATCACCAGGCCACCAGCATCGCGTATCAGGTTGCCGAGACCGTCTCGGTCGCGGCCGATCGTGAAGCCGGTCGCTGGGACGTGTGGGTCGATGCGAACGACGCCGCCCCGATCGCGCGCAAGTCGACGCTGATGTTCCTCTCGGGCACCGTCAAGTTCGACGTGCCGGATCGCTACCCGGGAAGCACGCGCACCCCGCAGCCGGCGGCGAACCAGAACATGATGGTCAACGCGGCGAGCGTCGTCTCCGACGCGAATGGCCTCGTGGCGTGGAGCACCGCCTCGCCGGGCGCTGTCGTGCCGGGCCTCGTTGGTCCGTACGTCGCGATCACCAACTCGGGCGCTACGCTCGTCTCGGATACGCTCTCGCTCGCCGACGGCGGCTCCGTGACATGGAGCCACGCGAGCGATGCAGCGACGGATGCGCAGCTCTCGGCCTTCGTGTTCGCGAGCCAGGCAAAGCAGTTCGTCAAGACGAAGCTCAATCCGGGCCTCGCGTGGCTCAACGATCAACTCTCGGTCACGGTCAACGAGAGCGGGATGGGCACGTGCAATGCGTACTCGACCGGCGATGACATCCATTTCTTCCCGAAAGACTCGATGTGCGAGAACACGGGGCGCATCGCGGACGTCGTCTATCACGAGTTCGGACACTCAATTCACAACCAATCCATCATCCCGGGCCAAGGCGCCTTCGACGGTTCGTTGAGCGAGGGCCTCGCCGATACGATGGCGGTCTCGATCACCGGCGATCCGGGCATGGGCCGCGGCTTCTTCTTCACCAACGCCGCGCTCCGCGACGTCAATCCGCCCGCCGGCATGGAAAAAGTTTGGCCGCGAGATGCCGACGGTGAGGTACACGACGAAGGCGAGATCATCGGCGAGTCGCTGTACAGCCTGCGCAAGGCGCTCGAGACCAAGTACGGCACCGCGACCGGCTACTCGAAGTTTTTGCCGCTCTACTACGGTGTCGCCCAGCGCGCGACGGATATCCCGTCGTCGTACGCGGCCGTGATCCTCGCCGACGACGACGACGGCGATCTCTCGAACGGCGTGCCCGATCAATGCGCGATCAACATCGCGTTCGCGACGCACGGCTTGTACGCCGCGTCGCAGGTGATCCAGACCGCAAAACCGCCGATCCGCACCGGCAACACGATCTCGTTCACGGTGCCCGGCGCAGCGACGAGCGCGAACGCGGCGTGTCCAGCGCCGGCCGTCGCGAACGTCACGCTGACCTATCAGACGCGCGGCGCAGCCGCACCGACCGATGTCGTGCTCACCGCGAACGGCGTGGTCTACACGGGCGATATCCCGGCGCAGGCCTCGGGCTCGGTCACCCTCTATCACGTGGTCGTCACGCTCGCGGACGGTTCGAAGGCGTCGTTCCCGGATAACCCGGCGGACCCCGACTACCAGATGTTCACCGGCGACGCGACCATGATCCAGTGCTTCGACTTCGAAGCAGGCCTGCAAGGTTGGACGCACTCTGGAACGCGCGATGACTGGGAAGCAGCGGCGCCCGAAGGCATGGGCGGCGATCCAGCGATGGCGTTCGCGGGCACGAACGTGCTCGGCACCGATCTCTCGACCGACGGGCTGTATCGCAGCAGCGCCGCGACCACCGCGACATCACCCTCGATCGACCTCCAGGGGCACACGAACGTGCACCTTCAGTATCACCGCTGGCTCGCTGTCGAGGACGGCGCCTACGACCAGGCGGTCATCAAGGTGAACGGCACGAGTGTATGGACCAACTTCGTGACGCCGGGTATGCCGACGATCGAGGTCAACCACATCGACAAGGAGTGGGGCTTCCACGACGTCGATCTGAGCGCCGCGGTGACCGCGGGTACGCCCCTCACGCTGAGCTTCGGGTTGACCAGCGATCAGGGCCTCAACCTCGGCGGCTGGAACGTCGATAACGTCTGCATCGTCGCGTACGACGCGGCGAACCCGGCGCTCTGTGGCAACGGCGTTATCGATCCCGGTGAGACCTGCGACGACGCCAATGCCACCGATGGTGATGGCTGCTCGGCCACCTGCCAGAGCGAAGGCACGACGATGGGCAGCGATGGCGGGGGTTGCTGCTCGGTGGGCACCAAGCCCTCCGGCGCGGTCGCGCTGTCGCTCCTGACCGTGGGGCTCGTGCTCCGCCGCCGCCGCCGCGCGGCGAAGTAAATAGCCTCCTGGGCGATGGTCGCTCGCTCCTCCGCGTGCTCAGCCTCAAACGGCGACGGGTAGGACGCGGCGACGCACGAGCTTGATGCTGAGCAGGCGGTACAGCATCTTGCTCACTTCGAACGAACCCATTCGCGACTTGCGCACGATGTCCTTCACGGTGTTCTTGCCGTTGACGACCTCGAGCACCGCGAGCTCCTCGCGCGTGAGCCGACCGCGACCCATCTGGGCGACCGAGTCTTCGTTACGCAGGAACACGACATCGAAGTTGTCGATCGCACGCTCGATGAGGTGCCACTCGTCGACGCGACGGTAGCCTTCCATCAGGACGGCTTCGACATCGAGACCGAGCGCGGCGTCGATCACCGGCGGCGGCAACTCCATGTTCGCGGAGAACCGGAACCGGCCGTGACGCCAGCGCAGAATCTCGTAGATCAATTCGCTCGACTGCCGGGTCAGGCACGACTTGAGATCGGCCTCGGCGAGGTGGCCGAGCTTGACCAGCGATTGGCCGATCAGCTTCTGCGCCTTGTCTCCCTTGCCACCGCGCGATTCGAGGAAGCCCTCGAAATCGCGGCGGGTCATGAGCTCGGCGTCGGTGACGAACCGGCCGAGCAGGAACTCGTCGGGCACGCCATCGGCGATCGCTTGATCAACGCGGCCACGGCGGAAGTAGATATCGACGCGCGCGCCGGCGCGCTCGACGGTGAGCACGCCCGATTGCTCCTGAACATCGAGCAGCTGGAGGATCTCGGCGAGCGGGACGACGCGCAGATCGCCGCGTAGCCCCTGCATGCCCTCGCCGAACAGCGACAGATCAACAGACGACAACATCCGCATCACCCCAGCGTCGTCGAGTGCGGCCCGTACCGCATCGGCGATGGCGGCGGCGTCGGTCGCGACCTTCGAATGGTCGGTGCCCGCCGATTCTGCGGCGAGCGCTATCAATGCGGAGACCCGGCTGCTGACGGACTCGGCGACCTGGTTGCGGATCTGCCCGAGCGCGGCCGAGCGCGCGTGCGAGCGATCTGCATCGTCGGTCGCCGCGAGATCCTCACCCGTGACGAGCGACGGATTCTCTTCCTCGTGGCCCGGGCCGGCGTACTTGCCGATCGTGTGCTGGACCACCGCCGTGATCGCCTCGGGCGAGAACGGCTTGGTGATGTAATCGACGATCCCCATGACTTTGACGAACCGCTCTCCCACCTGATCGCCTTTGGCGCTCATGAGGATGACGGGGATGTCGCGAAGCTTGGCGTCGGCGGTCAGCTCTCGACAGAACTGGTACCCGTTCATCCGAGGCATCACAAAATCCAGGAGGATCAACGCCGGACGCTGCGCGCGCACGGCTACGAGCCCTTGCTCGCCGTCCACCGCTGTCTGGACTTGATAACCGGCCTTGGTAAGGACCAGTTGCACGACCTTGGTGATGGTCGGGCTGTCGTCGATCACGAGCACGAGCTCACCGGCCATGTCGGTGTATCCCTCACCCCACGGCACAGCCGCGGGATCTGTATCCTATGTGTTTCGGAACGTAGGTTTCAACGTCGGGGGAACTACTTCGCAGGGAAGCCGCGCTAGTTGGTAGCGCCCTTGCCACCGTGGTAGCCTCGTCCGGCGTGCCGTCTCACGAGGGAGACTGGGAGCACTATCCCAAAAAGTTCGGCAAGTATCACTTGCTGGCGCCCCTCGCACAGGGTGGCATGGGCGCGTTGTATCTCGCGGTGGCGGGCGACCGTGGGCTCGAACGCATGATGGTCATCAAAACCGTCCTGCCGCATCTCGCCGACGCCGAGTACGTTGCGCGATTCCGCGATGAAGCGAAAGTTGTCGTGAAACTGTCGCACGGGAATCTCATCCCCGTGTTCGACGCTGGCCTGGTGGGCGGTGAGCTGTTTCTCGCGATGGACTTCGTGGAAGGCCGCGATTTGCGCGCGGTGTGGAACCGCTGCGCGAAAAAACAGGTCGCCTTCCCGATCGATGTCGCGGTCTACATCGTCAAGGAGCTGTGCCGCGGCCTCGCGTACGCGCACTCGTTCCCCGACCTCAACCTCGTCCACCGCGATATCTCACCGCCGAACATCCTGGTGTCGTACGCCGGCGAGGTGAAGCTGACCGATTTCGGGCTCGCCTCGTCGACGCTCAAGCTTGAAAAGACCGCGCCCGGCATCATCTACGGCAAGGTCGCTTACATGTCGCCAGAGCAGGCGCGCGGCGAGAAGCTCGATGGCCGCAGCGATATGTACGCGACGGGCATCGTCCTGTGGGAGCTCCTCACCGGTCGCCAGCTGTTCCCACCGGGCAAAGATCAGCCGCAGGATCTCCTCTCGCGCGCCAAGAATCCCGAGCCGCCGCGACCGAGCAAGCGCGCGCCGCGCGTCCCCGTCGAGCTCGACGAGATTTGCGTGCGCTCGCTCGCGTCCAAGAAAGAGGATCGCTACAAGGACTGCGACGAGATGCGCCAGGCGCTGCAAGCCTGGCTGTCGGCCAACGCGCCGACCACCGATGGCACGCGGATGTCGACGTTCCTGCAGGAGCTGTTCTCCGACGATATCCTGCGCGAACGCGCCGAGCGCACCGAGATGATCTCACGCGTCCGCACGCGTGCGCTCACGCTGCCGCCGACCGACGAGCTCCGTCAGATGATCGAGCAGGCGAGTGCAGGCGTGTCGCTCGAAGACGGCGACCAGGATAGCGAATCGCCCGTCAGGAAGCCCGGCACGGCAGGCCGGCGCGCCGCCGATCGCGGTGTCGAAGGTGAAGATCGTCGTCGCGATAGCGATCGTCGCTTGCCGCGCGCACAGTCCCGGCCCGCTGGCGATGGCGCGGCGACCGCACTCGCCGAGCAGGCCGAGCCGAATGCCGAGCTCGACGTCGGCTCGGATATCGAAGGCCGCTACCGCATCATGGAGTTGATCGGTGAAGGCGGCATGGGCAAGGTCTACCTCGCCGAGCACGTCGAGATCGGCAAGCGCGTCGCGCTCAAGGTGTTGCATCCGAGCTACTCGCGAATGCCCGACCTCGTGGAGCGGTTCCGCCGCGAGGCGCGCGCGGCATCAAAGATCGGTCATCCAAACATCGTCGACGTCACCGATTCGGGCGCGACGAACGACGGCAGCGTGTACTTCGTCATGGAGTACCTCGAGGGTGTCGAGCTCGGCTCCGTGATCGAGCGTGAAGGCGCGCTCGATGTTGCGCGCGCGCTGCGCATCACCGGTCAGATCTGCCGCGCGCTCTCGGCGGCCCATCGCGAAGGCATCATCCATCGCGATCTCAAGCCCGAGAACATCTTCCTCATCACGCGCGGCGGCGAAGCTGATGTCGTGATGGTGCTCGATTTCGGCATCGCGAAGACGACCGAGGCCGAGGCCGCGCGCGAGCGCCGGCTGACCAGCCCCGGCATGGCGATGGGCACGCCCGAGTACATGGCGCCGGAGCAAGCCGCGGGGCGGCCGGCCGATGCGCGCACCGATATCTATTCGCTCGGCGCGATCATGTACGAGATGACCACCGGGTTGCCGCCGTACACCGGCGACAACTTCATGGAGATCCTGACCAAGAAGGCCACGATCGATCCCCCGGCGCCGATCAGCATCCGCAGCGATCTGCCGCTCCAGGTCTCCGAGCTCGTGTCGGCCGCGATGTCGCGCAGCCCCGAGCAACGGCCGCAGTCGATGGACGCGCTCGAGTACGAGCTCAACAAGTGCCTCGCGGGTCGTGGAGTCGCGGTCGCGCAGATCCTCGGCATGACCACGGATGCGAACGTCGTCGCCTCGCTCAACTCGGGCTTGTCGATGCGCAACATCGACGACGGCATCGTGCGCCCGAACACGGCGTCCGGTCGCCAAGGTACGCACAATGGCATCTCCGAGGTGTGGGAGACCCGCTCGGGTGTCTCGCGCTCGATGCCGCCGGGCTCCTCCGGTGCGACGCCGCGGCTGCAGAGCGGGACCCCGTCCTCGGACCGCACTCCGTTCCCGCGCGCCGCAACGCCGGCTCCGAATCGCGCGCCATCCGTCGACGATCGCTCGCCCGGCGCACTCGTCGCGAGCAGCTCGCCTTCGATGGCGGTGTTCACCGAGCCGCCTGCGTCCGAGCTCACGCTCCAGAAGAAGAGCTCGCTCGGTCCCTTGTTGCTGTTGCTCGTCGTCCTCGGTGGCGGCGGCGCGCTCGGGTACATGATGTTGAACAATGCCGACAAGACGCCGGCGACCATGCAGCCGACGCGTGGTTCGGGCTCGGCCAATGCGCTCGTGGTGACGTCCGGTTCGGGAGGCAGCAGCGCGGTCGAAGTGGTGGTGCCCGATGGTTCGGGAGCCGATACACACAAGGCGACTCCCAATCCAAAGACCCGTCCGGCCACGCTGCAGACCAACGTGCGTCGTCCGCTTGTCGCGGTTGCCGACGAGTCGAAGCCGTCGCTGATGAAGCAGATCACGGATGCCGAGGCGGCGGGCGATTGGACCGCGCAACGCGCGGCCTATCAGAAGCTCGGCAAGGTCAAAGGTATGCAGGGCCAGGCGCTCTACGGCGAAGCGATGGCGGCGTTCCAGCAGGGCGATTCGATCGCGGCCGAAACAATCAGCAAGAAGGCGGCCGCGATCGCGGGCCCGTACAAGCTCAAGTCGCTCGTGCTCTACGCCGATACGATCTTTCGCCAGGGCGACGTGAAGCGCGCGAAAAACAACTACATCTCGCTGCGTGCACTCTCCAACGACAAAGACTTCAAGGCGACGGTTACCAAGAAGATCGCGCTCTGCAACATCAAGCTGAATCTGCCCGAGCGAGACGGCGTTCTTAACTGAAGATCCAGCGGTCCCGGAAGTACCAGCTCTCGGTTGCTCTCGGTTGCTCTCGGTGACCGTGGCGGACCCGATGGCCGGGCTAGACCATCGAGCCGGCGAGCCAGTCGGCGAGCATGTCGACCGACGACAGCATCGCGTTCGCGCGGCGGAGCCGATTTGACAACGTCTTGACGACTTGCACGAGCAGTACGGCCGACGCACTCGGATCCTCGGCGATCAACTGGCGCAAGGCATCGTGGGGCAGGCGGAACAGAAATGTCGCTTGCATCGAGGTCACGGTCGCGGAGCGAGGTGCAGGCTCGACGAGCGACATCTCTCCGAAGAACTCGCCGCTGGAGAGCGTCGCGAACGTCTGGGCGCCGCGATGGACCGCGACCTGACCGGACAAGATCAGGAATAGCGCATCACCGAGGCTGCCTTCGGTGACGATCGGCTCGTTCGGATTATAGCTCTCGACCTCACCCGCACGAGCGATCCGCTCGAGCTGGTCCGACGCGAGGTTGACCAACAACGGGTGCTTCTCGAGCAAGGTCGGGTTGGGCACCGCTCGACTATATCCCTTCTCCGATCTGCTACCGTGCCGCCAGATGCGTTGTGCCCTCTGTATCGCGCTCACGCTGGCAGCGGCTGGCACGGCTCACGCCCAGGCGGTCGACCGCCGCTACGCCGAGGAACCGACCGACGGTGTCGCGTTGCCCGCGACCTCGATCGCCGGAACGTTCGATGCGCGCGCGACCGTGTTGAACAGCGCGGGTCTCGCGATGATGAACGGTCCCGCGCTCGCACTCGCGCTTGACTTCGAGAATGCGGACGTCGCCGCGGGTTCGGGACCGGGGTTCGGGCTCTATCTCGCGAGTGATTTTTTCGGCGACCGCTTGCCGAAGACCGGCGCGGGCATCGCGCTCGAATGGTTGCGCCCGTCGCGCTCGCGGCTGTCGCCGGATCCGGGCGACCCGTTCCGGCTCACGATCTCGCACGCGAACGCGCTCGGCCGCTATCTCAGCCTCGGCGTCGCGTTTCACTACTTCTTCGCGAGCGGCGCGCTGCACGGGGTCGACACGTTCGATGCCGGCCTGTCGCTCCGGCCCGACAATCACTTCGCGCTCGGCGTCAATGTGCGCGACCTCGACACCGCGGACATCGAGGGCACGCCAGTCCAGCGCCGCTACGAGGCCGAAGCGATGGTGCGCCCGCTCGGGACCGATGCGCTCGAGCTCTCGGTTGGTGGTCGGATCGGCGAGACCCGCGGCGATGTCGATGGCTGGGTGCGCGTCGGTGTGCGCGCGCTGCAGGGCGCATATGTCGTCGCTGCGGTCGAGAGCCGCGCGCTCCACGCGATCGATGATTCGCCCGCAGGGCTCGTGGATGCGGATGTCCGCGAGACGCGCGCGACGGTCGGGCTCGAGCTCTCGCTCGGTCAGATCGGGCTCGCCGCGTACGGCACGGGCGTGCGTGCGCCGGGCAGTGTCAATCACGCGCTCGGTGGCACGTTCGTCGCGACGATCGCGGCGACGCCGCGGCCTTCGGTGCTGCCCGCCGATGATCACATCGAGCGGGTCGAACTCACGGGCGAGATCGGGGTGCGCGAGCTCACCCAGCTCGTGCTGCGCCTGCGCGGCATCGCAAACGATCGCAGCGCGAGGGGCGTCGTCGTGTTGTTCGATGGCGCCTCGCCGGGATGGGCCACGCTGCAAGAGCTGCGCAACGAGCTGCTCGCACTCAAAGCCGCGCACAAGAAGGTGTTCGCATACATGGTTTCGGGCTCGACGCGCGACTACTACGTCGCCTCGGCGGCCGACAAGATCTATATCGATCCGGCGGGCGAGCTCCGCCTGCTCGGAATGGCGGGCCAATCGTTCTACTTCCGTGGCTTGTTCGATCAGGTCGGCATCACGCCGCAGTTCGAGAAGATCGCCGAGTACAAGAGCGCGCCCGAGATGTTCACCGAGACTGGCGCCACGCCGATCGCGGCGAAGATGCGCGACGAGCTGTTCGATTCGCTGTGGCAGCAGTGGTTGACCACGGTCGCCACTGCGCGCCATCTCACGACCGACGAGCTGGGTAAGCTCGTCGACAACGGGCCTTACACGGCCGGTGAGCTCGCGGAGAATACGAAGCTCGTCGATGGGGTGGCGCCGCCCGACAAGGTCGCGCAGCTGATCATGGCGGAGCTCGGTGGTGTGTACTCGGTCGGCGAGCCCCCGGTCACCCAGCCGGATCGCTGGGAACGACCGGAGGTCGCGGTGATCTACATCGACGGCGACATCACCGACGGTGTGACGAAGACCATCCCGTTGATCGGTACGAACCTCGCCGGTGGCGAGACCGTCGTCGCAGCACTCTTGGCGGCGCGCGAAGATCCGCTGATCAAGGCGATCATCCTGCGCATCGATTCGCCTGGCGGCAGTGCGCTCGCCTCGGAGCTGATCGCGCGCGAGGTGTTCGCCACGCGTGGCAAGAAGCCGATCATCTGCTCGATGAGCAACCTCGCCGCGTCGGGTGGTTACTTCGTCGCGGCCGGGTGCGACGTGATCCTCGCCGAGCCGATGACGATCACCGGCTCGATCGGCATCTTCTTCGGCAAGTTCGATCTGTCGGGCTTGGTCAAGAAGCTCGGCATCTCGATCGAGACGTTCAAGCGCGGCCTGCGTAGCGATGCCGAGAGCATGTTCCGCCCGTACACGACCCAGGAGCGCACCGCGCTGCTACGCAAGCTGCGCTATGCGTATGGTCGCTTCGTCGGGGCGATCGCCGAAGGGCGCAAGCTGACCAAGGACGCTGTCGATGCGGTCGGCCGTGGCCACGTGTATTCCGGCGAGCAGGCCAAGCCGCTCGCGCTCGTCGATCGTTTCGGTGGCCTCGGCGATGCGCTCGACGAAGCGCGCAAGCGGGTCGGCCTCCCGCTCGATGCGCAGCTCGAGATCCTCGAGTACCCGAAGATCTCGACCTCGCTGCTCGGCGTGATCGGCAAGCTCCTGACCACGAGCCAGCCCGAGCTACCGCTGTCCGAGCTCCCGGTGTTCAAAGCGCTCGTGCGCGCCGTGCCGCCATCGATGCTGCTCGCGCCAGAGAGTGCGCAGATGCGGTTGCCGTACGAGCTCGAGCTGCCAGAGTGAGCGGTGGCCAAGACCGTACTGATCACGGGCGGTAATCGTGGCATTGGCCAGGAAGTCGCGCGCGTGCTCGCGACCGAGCAGTGGGACGTGCTCGTCGGTTCGCGCGATCGGGCCAAGGGTGAGTCTGCCGTGGCACGCCTGCGCAAGACCACGGCCGGCCGGCTCAAGGTCGTCGAGCTCGATGTCACGAGCGACGCCTCGGTCGCGACCGCGGCGCAGAAGCTCCGCGATGGTGCGATCAAGCTCGATGCGGTCGTCAACAACGCGGGTATCTACGGCGAGGGGCGCGGTGATGTCGGCAAGACGATCGAGACCAACTTCTTCGGCCCACTGCGCGTCACGCTCGGCATGCTGCCGCTGCTCCGCGACGGTGCCACGATCACGAACGTCACCAGCGGGCTCGGCGAGCTCGCGAACCTCGATCGCGCGCATCAGAAGCTGCTCGCCGATCCAGCGTTGACGCGCGAGGCGCTCGTGGCGCTGCTGCAGGACTTCGTGGAGAGCGACGGCAGAGACGGGGGCGCCGAGCCTTACAATGTCGCGAAGGCCGCGCTCAATGCGCTGACGCGCATCCTCGCGATCGAGCTCGCGGACCGCGACATCAAGGTCAACTCGACGTGTCCCGGCTGGGTCCGCACCGACATGGGTGGGCGCAATGCACCTCGCTCGATCGAAGAGGGCGCGGCGAGCGTCTTGTTCGGCGTCACCGCCAGGCAGACCGGCGCGGTGTTACGCGACGGCAAGCGAATACCTTTCTAGTGCTCGTGCTCGTCCGCGGCGGGCTCGGGCATGACCTCGCGCTTCAACGACTGCGAGTGGCGCAGGATCCAGATCGCCGAGGCGAGAGCGACGACCGTCGCCGCGAGTAGCCCGAGCTCGGTCAGGGTGTTGTGGAAGATGTCGGGTGTGTGCTCGGCTTCGGTGCTGGTCGCGGTAATCACGAGCATCCGCCGGATCGAGGCGATCGTACCGATGATCAAGAACGGTTCGGCCACGAGCGTGTGCGCCTGGAGCGACACTGCCACCGTGTAGACGATCTCCATCGTCATCATCACGAGCAGGACGCTGTTGAGGATCCCGATCGCTTCGTGCGCGATCGTGTTGTTCCGAACGGCCTCGATCATCGCGGCACCGCTGGTCCACAGCAGCAACACCGCGAGCAACACGAGTACGAGCCCGATCAGCACGAGCACGGCGTTCTCGGCGGTGTTCAACAACTTCGAGGCGGCGAGCGGCCAGGGGTTCTTGGACACAAATCGAGGAGACCATGCACCGTGAAGGCGGGCACGTTTTCACTGCAGGCTCACGTGCTTTCAGTCGTCCGAAACGAACGTGCCGTCTGTGGAGAAGGTTGCGTGGGCGTGGTCCAGACCCGGGGGGAACGAGATCACGAAGTACGCGCCGTTGACCTTTGCCCCAGCTGGAATGATGCGCGGGTACTTCACGGCGAACGCGCGCATGACGTCTGGTGGCAGGTCGGCGTTGCCGAGCGTATCGTTCGCGTCGCTCTGGGCGGCATCGCGGTGGAGGAGCGGCAGCTCGATGTGCTGCGGATCCGACGGCGACTTGAAGCTGCACAGGCCCAGGCCGATGTTGAGCGCGCCGATGAGAATCATGCCGCCCGTGACCGGGATCCAGTACCGGCGGTGTTTCTTCGAGAACGGCGCTGCGCGGTCCTTGGACACCAACGATCAGATAGCACGAAGCGCCACGGTGTGACGGCCAGCTGCGTGCCCGCAAACGTCCGCGCCGCACCCATCGGCGACCGTGGTCGGCGTGCCTGCGCTCCATTCTAGCGCCGGGTTGCACCCGGTGAGGCCACTCGAATCCGGCCTCGATTACGCGGGCATCGCGGTGCACGTGGCCGGACGTGGCCCCGCGTGGCCGCGCGATCTCACACCAGGATGTAGGCTACCGGGGTGGGTCGTTGGCAACGCTACTGGTTCGCCTCGGGAGGCCGCTTCGCTTCGGCGCTCGTGCGGGTGGCGATCGCTTGCGCGGTGCTGCTCGCGTTGCTCCGGCTCTCGCACGATGTCTCGACCGGTGAAGTCGCGGGCTCGCACTCGCTGTATCGCCCGGTCGGGGTCTGGATGCTGCTCGGCCACACGCCGCCGCCGAGCTGGCTCGTACACGCGCTGTGGATCATCGCGGTCACCACCACGATCACGATGCTGTTCGGGCTCGCCGCGCGCGCGTCGACTGCGGTCAGCTTCGTCAGCGCGCTCGCGATCACGTCGCTGTCGTTCTCGGCGAGCGCACGCTGGTCGCATCAGTACAACGTGGTGTTCATCGCGCAGTGCGCGTTCCTCGGCGCGTATTGCGGCGACGTGCTGTCCCTCGACTGGCTGGTGCGCAAGCTGCGCGGGTTGCCGCCGCTCGATCGGCCACGCGCCTATCAGTGGTCGCTCCGGCTCGTGCAGCTCGCGGTCGCGGTGATGTTCGCGTGTGCGGCATTTCACAAGATCCTGCACGGTCACTTGACGCTGCGCTGGGCGCTGTCCGACAACCTTCGCCACCAGCTGCTCGTGCGCTTCGACCTCGCCGGCCTGGCGCGACCGCCGCTCGTCGATTGGTTGATCGATGAACCGTGGCGCTATCGCACTGCGGCGGTCTTGAACTTGTTCTCGCAGGCCGCGCCGCTCGCTGCCTGCTTCTTCGTGCGTCGTCCGGTCCTGCGTGGCCTGTTCGGCGGGTTTTTCCTCGTCGAGACGATCGCGCTCGCGTACGTCGTCGATCTGTGGAATCCGCAGTGGCTGCCGCTCTACGCGGTGTTCATCGATTGGGATTGGCTACTGCGTCGTCGCGTCAGCGAGAGTGAACCTCCGCCTACGTGGTCACCACCCGGAGCTGCGAGGGCCTTCGTGATCGCGTTCGTGATCTACGACGTCGTCACCGCGTTGATCCCCGCTCTCGACCAGAAGCTCAACACGTATCCGTTCTCTGGCTTCCCGATGTTCTCGACGGTGCTCGCGAAGCCGCCGTACAGCGGACACTCCGACTACATCGTGATCGGCGATCACTTCGAGGTCACGGCCGAGCCGCCGATCGACCTGCCGACTCAGCGCTGGTTCGATCATGTAAACCGCGGCATGTTCGAGGAGCGCGATCCGGTCATGCTCGAGAAGCGGTTCACCGCGATGTGGAAGCAAGCGGTGCGGCGGTACCCCGACACCACGTTCCGCAAGATCCGGCTGTACCTCACGATGTTCGATGCGCCCGCGTATCCCGCGCCGGCACACTTCGAGCCGCATCCGATCGCGATCGTCGGCGAGCTCGACGCTGACGGCGTGTTCCGGTCGATGATCGGCCCGTTCGAGCCGAACAAGATCACGTTGCACTCGCATCATGTCGATGCCGGCGACGCGACCCTCGGCTACTACAAGGATGACGAGCCCGTGCTGCTCCCGTTCACCGGTGCGCTCGATGGCGATCCGGTCTACGCCGTCGCGATTGTCGGTGGCGTGCCGTGGCTCGTCTCGAGCCGCACCAACTGGAAGTGGCAGTAGTCAAAGTAGCGACGCCATGTCGGCGGGGAGTGGAGCTTCGCCAGTGATCGTGCCGCCGTCGGGATGCGGCACCGTGAGCCGTGCGGCGTGGAGCGCGTGGCGCGGCAGCACGAACAGCTCGGCGAGCTCCGGCGTGAGGCCCTCATCGCAGTACTCGACGAAGGCGTCGTCGCCGTACGCGTAGAGCTTGTCGCCGACGAGCGGAAACCCGGCGTGCGCGAGATGGACGCGAATCTGATGCTGACGCCCGGTCTCGAGCGTGCATCGAATCAAGGCCCAGCGCTCGGTCCGCTGCTCCACGATCACCCGCGTCGCCGAGGGTAGACCCGCGGGATCGGGCAGCACCTTGACGGTTGGCACGCGCGTATCGTCGGCGTGGGTCGAGATCCGCAGCGGCGTGTTCAGCGTGTGCTCTTCATCCCACGGTGGTTGGCCTGCGACGATCGCGAGGTACTGCTTCGTCGTGCGCCGCTTGTCGCTGATCGCACTCTTCACGAACGCCGCCGCCTCGCGATCGCGCGCGAACACCATGCAGCCCGAGGTCTCGCGATCGAGGCGATGGCACATCTGGAGCTCGGGCTCGTCGGGATAGCGCTCGCTGATCACGCGCGCGAGCGTGTTGAAATAGAACTTTGCCGAGGCGTGGACTGGCAGGCCGGCGGGCTTGTCGATGATCAGCAACCGGGCGTCTTCATGCACGACCCCGAACGTGCGAGGCGCGAGTGGTTCGGGCTTCGCGTCGCGCCGGATGATGTAGTGATCGCCGGCGACTACGCTCGAAGAGGCCTTCATCACGTGGCCATCGCTGCGCAGCAGCTGGGTCGCGATGATCGTCTGGATCTTCGTGCGCGACAGCCGCTCGATCTGGGTCTTCACGAAGTGATCGAGGCGGAGACCTGCGAGCTCCGGTGTGACGATCAGATGGCGTTCGACGATGCGCGGCTTGCCGTCCTCGTCTAGATGGCTGCTTTCGCCAAAATCCACCGCCTCGTCGTCACTCAATTACGAGCCCGCGCTTGCTTCACAAGACAGCCGCATCATCGTCGTCGGTATCCGCCGCTTCGATGTCGTACTTCTTCATCAGCTTGCGGAAGTATTTGCGATCGATGTCGGCGTGACGCGCGGCATGCGAGATGTTGCCGTTGTTCCGGCGCAGCATCTGGAGGATGTAGTCGCGCTCGAAGGTCGTGACCCAGCGCTCCTTCGCATCCTTGAATGTGATGCCCACGGCGAGTAGCTCTTCAGGTGTCGGCGGCGGTTGCGCGGCAAGGCTCGCGGCGGCGGGGATGCTCGACGCGCGCTTGTGGACCGGCGGAGCCTCGCGCGGCGGCGCTTTCGCGGTGCGGATGTAATCGGGCAGGTCCGAAAGATCGATCGTGCTTAGCTCGCAGAACGAGACGGCGCGCTCGACGACGTTGACGAGCTCGCGCACGTTGCCCGGCCACGGATAGTTCTGCAGCGCGACCATTGCTTCGCGCGAGAACACGCGCGCGCGTTGCTGACCGTTCGGCAGCCGGTTGTAGGAACCATGCTCGAGGAAGTGATTGACCAGGAGCGGGATGTCATCCGCGCGCGCTTGCAAGGAAGGTAGGTGCAGGCGCACCACGCTCAACCGATAGAACAGATCCTGGCGAAACCGGCCCGCGCGGACCTCATCTTCGAGGTTGCGGTTCGTCGCCGCGATGATCCGGACATCGACCTTCTGCGACTTTGCACCGCCGACCCGACGGACCTCGCGCGACTCGAGCACGCGCAGCAGCTTCGGCTGGAGATCGATCGGGAGCTCGCCGAGCTCGTCGAGGAACAGCGTGCCGCCATCGGCGAGCTCGAACAGGCCCTCCCGGCTCATCATCGCGCCGGTGAAGCTGCCCTTCTCGTGACCGAACAGCTCGCTCTCGATCAGGTTCGGCGGCACGGCGCCGCAATCGAACACGACGAGCTCGTTGCGCGAGCGCGGCGACAGCGAGTGAATCGCCTGCGCGACGACCTCCTTGCCGGTGCCCGTCTCGCCGTCGATCACCACGGTCGTCGCGGTCGGCGCGATCTTCTCGATGATCGAGTAGATCTCGCGCATCTTCGAGTTGCCACCGATCAGGCCAGCGCAACGATCCGCGCGCGACGGCACGATCTGAACTTCTTCTTCGCGCGCGTTGAACGTGAGCTGGCTCTGGCCGACGCCGATCGTGCAGCCGGGCTTCAGGAAGGCTTCGCGAACGCGGACCTTGTTGACGAACGTGCCGTTCGTCGATGCGTTGTCGACGAGGATGTAGCTCGTATCGTCCTGGATGATCCGGCAGTGGTAGCGAGACACCGTGTCGTCGGCGAGGACGATGTCGTTATCCTCCATCGAGCCGATCCGGATCTCTTCCTTGTCGAAGGTCCATTCCTGGCTCGGATCGTCCGCGACCTGGAGGATGCACTTGCGGAGGTGCAGCGTCGGGCCCTGGTTCACCAGGTAGCTGACCTTGGTCGGCGGGACGAAGTCGGGGAACTTCTTCATGGCGGCAATACGCCCCGTGACTATAACGCCAAACGCCGCGCCAGAGTTGTCCTCGGACGGCGCCACCAACCGTGCCGTCAGCGGCTTTTTTTTCGCACCAGCACACCACCTGCACCCGCTACGACAACGCCGATGCCGAGCAGCAGGAGCAGGAGCGTGTGCCGTGACCCACTCGTGGGGGATGCGCAGGTTCCACTGACGACGGCATTGGGACCCGCCGTGAACGCGAGCTCGAGTCCTCGATCCGCGATCGGGGCGCCAGGACCGCCCGGACCCGCAAACCGATAATCGTGGCTCGGATCATCTGCGTCACCGATTCGCGCGCGCTCGATCGTGATGCCCGGCGCATCATCGACGTTGACTTCGGTCTCGCCCGGATGCGGGACCCGAAATCGATCGTGGAACGCGAGGTGATGCGATCCGCGCGGGCTCGCGAGACAAGCGTACGAGACCAGGTCGATCGAAAACGTCCCGGCTGCGACGTCGGGCGAGCCCATTCCGACCTCGATCGACGACCAAATAAAAGGCGCCATCGTGCCATCGACCTGGACCTCGAGCGACGCTGCCAGCTGGTCGCCGAACGCGACCGCGTACGCATGACCCTCCGCGTTACTGATCTGGCCATCACGATTCGCGTCGATCATGCGGCGCTCGATCGCGCCCGGAACATCGCCAAAGAACACGACGTACGAGAACCGCACCCGGTCACCCTCGGGGGTGATCGTGACGTACCGGTTGTTGTCGTCGACCGAGGGCGCGACGTGCGCGGCCGCGATCATCGACGGCATCATCGACGACAACGTCACCGCGACCACGACTGACGTTTTCAGCGCGGCTCTTGACGTTTTTGGAGCCGACGTGCTCAAGTCCGCGCCGAGGGTAGCTCATGAATAAGCGTTTGCTTGGATTGGTCGCAGCGTTATTGGGTGTCGTCGCTGCGTGCGGCAGCGACGCAAAACCGGCCCGCGAACGGCTGTTTCCGCCGAAGCCGGAGTGCACCGGCGATCCGGTCGCTCCGTATGCGGGCACGTTTCCGCAGGTCATCAACACGCTCTCGATCGGCAGCGTGCAAGACGGCTTCGATCTCGATAACGATGGCAAGCCCGACAACAAGCTCGCCGCGATCGGCGGGCTCGCGAACGATGCGATCACGACCTCGGTCGGTAACTACGATGTCATCATTCCGTTCGAGTTCTTCGACCTGCCGACGATCGCGGCAGACACCTGCGTGAAGTTCGCGATCTACATCGGCGATTACGACAAGGACCTCGACGGCGATGGTAAGCGCCCTGGCATCGCCGGCGGTGATTGCGACGACACCGCGACGGGCTCGGGCAACAATCCGGGCGCGGCGGAGATTCCCGGCGATGGCATCGACAACAACTGTAACGGGCTCGCCGACGAAGACGGCACGATCCCGAACTCGACCGATACCGCGGATGTCGACCAAGACGGCCAGAGCGTCGCGCAGGGTGACTGCAACGACCATGACGCGACGATCTACAAGGGCCACCCCGAGATCTGCGGCGACGGCAAGGACAACGATTGCGATGGCGTCGCCGATCGCTCGGTCGACGGCATGGGCAAGGTCACCGCGTGCAGCGCGTTCGACAAGGCCGACATCAGACTGTCGCCGTTGTCGTTCGACGGCACGACTCCGCTCGTCGCGTTCACCGATGGCACGATCGACAGCTCGATGAAGCTGCTCGCCGGGCCCGGCGTGTTCAGCGTCAACATCCCGGTCACGAGCAGTATCACGCTCGATCTCAAGATCACCGGCGCGACGATCCAGGGCGTGATCGGCGCGAACGGCGCGATCTCGAACGGTAAGCTCGGTGGCGTGATCGATGCCAAGACCGCCGACACGATCCGTGGCCTGAGCGTTCCGCAGATCAGCCTGACGCCCGAGGATTCGTTGCTCGACGCCCTGTTCGCGAACGCGCTCGGCCCGATCCTCGCGCTGCCGAAGGCGAACGCCGGGATCCTCGCGAAGTATCCGAACTGCCGCACGCCGGATATCGACGTCGACGGCGATGGTCTCGAGGCATTCTGCGATTCGAACCCGAACGATGCGACGCTCACCGTCGACACCTGCATCGATGGCGACGGCACGGTGGTCTCGGACACGCTGAACCCGGATGGCACGGTGCTCGCGCATTGCACCGAGGCCGTCGACAGCAAGGGCCATGCGCGGTTCGTCGACGGTGTTTCCGTCGAGCTCAACTTCACGACGGCGCCGGTGAACAAGCTCGAGATGCCGTAGTGCTCATCCTGGCCTCGGCCTCTGCCCGGCGTCGCGAGATGCTGGAGCGCGTCGGCTTGACCATGGACGCGGTGCCCGCCGATCTCGACGAGACCCCGCGTGCAAGTGAAGACCCCGAAGGCTATGTCGCGAGGATTGCCGCCGCGAAGGCGGCCGTCATCGCGGCGCGGTTTCCCGATCGCTGGGTGCTCGCGGCCGATACGACCGTGACGATCGATGGTGCCATCCTCGGCAAAGCTGGTGATGGCGCGGAGGCCTCCGCGATGCTCCGCCAGCTCTCGGGCCGTACCCATCAGGTGATCACCGGGTTCGCGATCGCGGGTCCGCGCGCACACCTCCAGACCGTGACGAGCGATGTCGACGTGATCGCGCTCGATCCGACGATGGTCGCGGACTACGTCGCCAGTGACGAGTGGCGCGGCAAGGCAGGCGCGTACGCGATCCAGGGCATCGCCGCGGCGTTCATCCGCGGCGTGCGTGGCTCCGTGACGAACATCATCGGCCTCCCGCTTGTCGAGGTGCTCGAAGCGCTGCGGTTGCTCGGCGCGCCGGGCGCACAGCTCGCGCGAGGCATACCCTCGTGACGATCGCCGAGAACTGGGCGGCGACCCGCGCGAGGGTGGCCGCGGCGTGCGAGCGCGCGGGGCGGCCTGCGAGTGACATCACGATCGTTGCGGTCTCGAAGACCCACCCCGCGAGTGCGATCGCCGAGGCGGCCGCAGCCGGCGCGATCGATTTCGGCGAGAACTACGCGCAAGAGCTCGCCGGCAAGCAAGCCGAGCTCTCGCTCCCCATCCGCTGGCACTTCGTCGGTCGTTTGCAGAGCAACAAGGCGAAGCTCGTCGCCGGCAAGGTCGCGCTCGTCCACGCGGTCGATTCGCTCGGCCTCGCGGTCGAGCTCGGCAAGCGCGCGCAGGGCGTGCAACCGATCCTCCTCGCCGTGAACCTCGGCGGCGAAGCGACCAAAGGTGGCGTGACCGGAGAGACCGCGCTCGGCCTCGCGAAGGAGCTCGCGGCGGTCGCGAACGTCCGCCTCGATGGTCTGATGACCTTGCCACCGCCGAGCGACGATCCAGCGGCCAGCCGGCCGGTGTTCGAGGCGCTGCGCGAGCTCCGCACGCGGATCGCGGGTGAGCTCGGCGTGGCGTTGCCCATCTTGTCGATGGGGATGAGCGGTGACTACGAGGTCGCGATCGGGTGCGGCGCGACTCACGTCCGGATCGGAACGGCGATCTTTGGCGGCCGGCCCGCGCTACGCTGACGGCCAGGGCGGCGAGGTCGCGAACGGCACCGTGAACCTCGATCCTTGGTGCTGGCGTCACGGTCAGCGGTCCGATCCGGGTCTGGAGCCGGTCGCATTTCAGTGGTGGCCCAACGTCCGGCAGATCCCGAGCCCGAACCTTACTCCGCGAAGCGCAGCATGCTGGCGCATTCTGGCGCACGCTGGCGCGATGTCATCGGCTTGGAGTAGGGTGAGGGCGTGCGGATTCTGGGCCTGGACCCCGGCAGCCGGTTCTGTGGCTACGGCGTCATCGACGACGATGCGGGGACGCTTCGCTACGTCGAGTGCGGCATCTTGTCGGCGCCCGAAGGCCATGCGATGGAAGCGCGGCTCGGTGAGATCGCGCGCGGTTTGCGCGAGTTGATCGACGAGCTCGCACCGACCGAGTGCGCGGTCGAAGACGTGTTCACATACCAGAACCCGCGCAGCGCGCTCGCGCTCGCGCAGGCCCGCGGCATGGCCCTGGCGGTGATGGGGTTGTGTGGCCTCAGGGTTGCCTCCTATGCGCCCACGGTCGTGAAGAAGGCGGTGACCGGCACCGGTGGCGCCGACAAAGGTCAGGTCGCGCGCATGGTCCAGGTGCTGATCGGCTTGCGAACATTGCCGCGGGCCGATGCCACCGATGCCCTCGCGGTCGCTATCACGCACGGTCGCACGACGGCCCCCACCGTCGCGAAGTTAGTGAGCGCGGTGCAGCTGGCCCCCAAGCTGGTACGCCGCCTTCCCAAGCCAGGGACCAGATGATCGCGCGACTGGAAGGGACGTTGATCGAACGCGATCCGCCGAAGGTGACCATCGATTGCAACGGCGTCGGTTACGACGTGATCGTCTCGGCCTACACGCTCGCGGGCCTGCCCGCCGAGGGCGAGCGCGTCACGCTCAAGATCTTCACGCACTCCACCGAGAATCGGCTCTCGCTGTTCGGCTTCATCGACGCGCAAGAGCGCGCGCTGTTCGATCTGTTGATCACCGTGAAGAACGTCGGCCCGTCGACCGCGATCGCGATCCTGTCGGGCTCGAGCCCGCGCGACATGGCGGCGCTGATCGCGCGTGAAGATGTCGCGGGGCTCACGCGGATCAAAGGCGTCGGCAAGAAGACCGCCGAGCTCCTGGTCGTCGAGCTGCACGAAAAGTGCGAAGAGCTGATGCTCGGCTGGGACGCGTCGGATGGCCTGCGACCGGCCGTGGCAGGCTCGATCATCAAGCCGATGCGCAAGGGCAAATCGACCGGCAATCCGATGGTCGATGAAGTGCGGACCGCGCTCGTCGGCATGGGCTGGAACCCGAACCAAGCCGAAGCCGCCGTCTACGATCTCGCGATCACGCCCGAGGCAACGATCGAAGTGTTGCTGCGCCAGGCGCTGCGGAGCATGCCTCGCTGATGGCGCGCAAGAAGCACACGGACGGTACCGGCGACGACGGTGGTGACGAGGGCGAGGGTCCGCGCGAGATCGGTGCGACCGAGCGCAACACCGAGCGCGCGTGGCAAGCGGCGCTGCGTCCGCGCAACTTCGACGAGTATATCGGCCAGCGCGATCTGATCGAGAACTTGAAGGTCGCGGTCGGCGCGGCGAAGCAGGGCAGGTGGACGCTCGACCACTTCTTGTTCGCGGGCCCACCGGGTCTCGGCAAGACCACGCTCGCGCACGTGATCGCAACTGAGATGGGCGTCAACCTGCACGTCAGCTCGGGGCCGGCGATCGACCACAAGGGTAAGCTCGCGGCGCTGCTCACCGGCCTCGGCGAGGGCGACGCGCTGTTCATCGACGAGATCCATCGGTTGCACCCGGTGATCGAGGAGAACCTGTATCCGGCGATGGAAGATTTTCGCTTCGACCTGTTCATCGGCGATGGACCGCACGCGAAGGCGGTGACCATGCAGTTGCCGCGGTTCACGCTGCTCGGCGCGACCACGCGGATGGGCCTGCTATCGGCGCCGCTCCTCGACCGGTTCGGTTTCCACTGGCAGCTCCGCTACTACGACCTCCCCGACATGAAGGCGATCGTGAAACGCTCGGCGTACTTGATCAATATCGAGATCGACGACGATGGCGCGACCGAAATCGCACGGCGCTCGCGCGGTACGCCGCGGATCGCGAACCGCCTGCTTCGCCGCGTGCGCGACTTCGCGCAGATGGAGAGCGACGGCTCGATCGATGGCTCGATCGCAGGCTCCTCGCTCGATCGGCTCGCGGTCGATCATGCGGGGCTCGATTCGCTCGATCGCGGCTATCTGTCCTCGATCTGCGAGCGCTTCGATGGTGGTCCCGTCGGCATCGAATCGATCGCTGCCTCGCTGTCCGAGGAGCGCGGCACGCTCGAGGAGGTGGTCGAGCCGTTCCTGCTCCAGGTCGGCTTCATCTCGCGCACCCCACGCGGTCGCATCGCCACGGCTGCCGGATTCCAGCACATGGGCCTGGTCGCGCCGAGTAAGGCCCCGACGGGTGGTGCAGGTAATCAGGGCCGGCTGTTCTGATGATTGTCGCTGTAGACTAGCGGCGTGAGGGTCGCGCTCGTGTGGGTGCTCGTCACCGGCTGCTCGGCCGGTACGACGTTCGATTGCAGCGAGGCCGCGCAATGCCGTAGCGGCGCTGTGGCCGGGACGTGTCAGCCCACCGGGTTTTGCAGCTTCGCGGATCCGAGCTGCGAGACCGGGCAGCGCTACGACCCGACGGCGGGCGACAGTCTCGCAGGTGCGTGCGTGACGACTGGCGATCAGGACAGCGATGGCGACGGCGTGCGCGATAATGTCGACGACTGCGTAGCGATCGCGAATGCCGACCAGGCCGACACGGACATGGACGGTCGCGGCGACGCGTGTGACAACTGCCCGATGCTTGCGAACGCAGGCCAGAACGACGAAGACGGCGATCTACGCGGCGACGCCTGCGACAACTGCCCGCACCTGAAGAACGCGGATCAAGCCGATCAGGACAACGACCTCGTCGGCGATCTATGTGACCCGCATATCGCGACCACCGGCGACAAGATCCGGTTGTTCCTCCCGTTCGCCGACGCGAGCGAGATTTCGGCGTGGCACCAGGGAGGTACCGGCGCGAGCTTCGCGATCGTCAACGGGCAGCTCGTCCAGCAGGGCCAGAGTGACCTCGCGGTGCTCTGGCTCGATGACGCCGGTGCTCCGGGGACGGCGACCTACGTCACCACGCACGTCACCTATGGCGATATCGATCCGATGTTCTCGCAGCGAGCCGCGATGGTCCTGACTGCCATGACACGCATTTCGAGCACCAGCGATTTTGGGACCGCGCTGGGATGCGGCGAGGAGATGGAGAGCAACTCGCCAACCAAGTCGAACGATGCAGGAACGTACTGGAACGGCGCGGGCAACGGCTTCACGAGATCCAGCTTCGGCAACCCTCCGCGCGCTGCGGGGTACATGGCGAGCTATGTGGCCCACGCGTCGACGCCTGTCTCGACCCAACAAACGAGTTGCACCTTTCCCGACGAGGGCATCTCGGGCACGAACCATACCTATTCGCACAACGGCGTGCCGCTGATGGCACCGGGCATCGGCCTCGCGACGTGGGGCACGACCGCGAAGTTTGATTACGTGATCGTGATCGATTAACCGCGTCTACAGCGGATGCGATCGTAGCCACGCCGCGACGACCTGCTGACGCTCGGCATCGGGCTCTTCGGCCTGCGCCTGCGCGGCAAGCGCTCGCGCGCGTGCCCGATCCTGCTTCGCGTCCCACATCGCACGCGCGATCAGGTAGCGGCCGTCGGCGAGTTCCTGCGGATCGGAGTCCTTGCCGTGGGCTTCGATCAGCGCGACCACCCGCACGGCGAGCGGCAGGCACGAGGCCGGCTGATCGCGCGCGATATAGACCTCGCACAGATCCTCGAGGGCACCGGGCAGGCGAGGCTCGCCATCGCGGCCGGCCTTCTCGATGATCGCGACCGCGCGACTCGCGTGCGCGAGCGCCTCGTCGAGCTTGTTCTGGCCGCCATAGGCGACCGAAAGATCGCGCTCGGGGCCCGCGACGACCAGGCCATCGGGACCCGCGATCTGCACGAGGACATCGCGCGCGATCGTGAAGTGCGCGGCCGCATCGGGCCAGCGCTGCTCGGCGACGGCGAGCTCGCCGAGATTGCCCTGGATCGCCGCGCGGTGCGGACTCAGCTCGCCATCGTCCTTCATGAACGAGGCATCGGCCTCCTGGAGCAAGCGGCGCGCATCGTCGCCGTGATGCGCGCGAAGCATCGCCTGCGCGAGCGTCATCTTCGCGCCCGCGACGGTCGGATGATCGGCGTTGAGCGTGTGCTGGGCGATGTCGAGCGCGCGTCGCGCCGCGGCTTGCGTGTCCTTGCCCGCTGCGAACTGGATCTGCGCGAGCGAGCCGTACGCGACGGCGAGGTCCGGGTGCTCGCTACCGTAGGTCGCTTCCATCAAATCGATCGATGCGCGCATCGCTTTCTCGGCCTCGCCGAGCCGAGTCTCGTCGGTGAGGACCTGCGCCTCGGTCAAGAGGATGTGGCTCTCGAGGATCGGATTGCCGCCGATGCGCGCGAGCTTCGCGCGGGCGAGATCGATCTGATGGTGCGCGGCCAGACGCTCGTGGGTGCCGACGCCGGCCGCGCGCGCGAGCGCATCGAGTGTACGCGCCGCTTCGAGGTCGCGACCGAGGGTCTCCGCGAGCGCCTCGGTGCGCTCGAACATCCTGATCGAGGCGGGCTGGTCGGTATCGGCCTGCATCTCGGCGACGAGGCCTGCGATCGCGAGCTCGAGATTCGTATCCTTCCGGTCGTGCGCCTGTGCCAGGAATGGCAGGCCGATCGCGACCCCGCGTTTGTAATCACCGACGTCGAGTGCGGCGCGCAGCGTCGCGAGCCTGGTCGCATCTCGAGGCGCCAGCGGCGGCGCGCCGAGGCCCCTGAGATCGCTGCACGGCCTTGGATCCCACAACGCCCACGCGGCATCGGGCGCGCGGACCACGGTTCCGGGATCCGCCGTGGCGAGCACGGCGACGACGGCGTCGAGCTCGGAGCGCCGGCCCTCGATGCAGGTCGTGCGCACCGAGCGTTCATGCGCTGCGAGCTCGGGGTCGCGGCAGACCGCGCGTGCCTGGTTCGCGAGCACAGTTTCGTACCGATCAAGTGCCTGTGCAGTGCGCTCGAACGACGCTGCGGCCGTTGGCCGGCCCGACGCGATGAACGCGATCTGGGTCGTCGCGCGGAGGATCGGCGACCATGCCGCGGCGACGCGATCGCCGGCGAGCTCGCAGGTCGCCGCGCGTTGCCGCGAGGTGATCGTCGAGTCGATGATAAACGCGCCGGCGCCGATCGCGAGCAGGGCCACGCCGGTGGCGACGATGTTGCGGGTCGTCCGTGGCATCGCGGCGCCGCGCAGCGCGGTCAACATCGCTGCCATATCGGGGAACCGCTTGCCGGGCTCGTGCTCGAGGCCGCGCTCGATCGCCTTGCGCACGCGGTCCGGAACCGACGACGCGGGGTGTACGAGCTCGTGCCTCGTGATCGATTCGTGCAGTGCCGAGAGCGTGGTACCGGCGAACGGGCGCTTGCCATAGAGCGATTCCCACGCGACGATCGCGAACGCGAATTGATCGCTGCGAGCGTCGACGGTCCCGCCATCGAGCTGCTCGGGCGCCATGTAGGCGGGCGTACCTGCGACGCCACCGGTGCCTCCGGTCACGGTGACCGCGACCGCGAGCGCATCTAGATCGACCGGCAACGCGGCATGGTCGGTGCGAGCGAGCCCGAAATCGCCGACTCGCGGACGGCCGTCTTCACCGACGAGGATGTTCTCGGGTTTGAAGTCGCGATGGACGAGGCCGGCAGCGTGCGCTGCCGCGAGCCCGCGCCCCGCTTCGACGAGCATCGCGACCGTATCGCGCCAGCGCCGTGGCTCGGCGGCAAGCCAGCTCCGCAGCGTGCCGCCCTTGACGTACTCCATCGCGACGAACATCCGGTCGTCGTAGGTCGCGACTTCGAATACGTTGACCACGTTCGGATGCGCGAGCTTCGCCATCGCGAACGCCTCGCGCTGCAACCGACCGCCTACCGAGCCCGTGCGGTGGAGCTTGAGCGCGACATCGCGATCGAGCGAGCGATCGTGAGCGAGGTAGACCGTGCCCATGCCGCCGTGGCCGAGCTCGACGCCGACCTCGTAGCGGTCGTGGATCACGGTGTTCGCCGCGAGCTCTAGCTCCGCGAACGGGACGACTGGCACGTCGCTCGCGGGGCGCGAGCCGAGCGCCAACGCCGCGACCATCTTGCGACAGTGCGGGCAGCTATCGAGATGAACTTCGAGCTCGCCGAAACGCGCCGGATCGAGCGAGCGCTCGACCATGGCGGCTAACGTTTCGTCGTTCGGGCAGGGCAAGCTACTCTTCACGCGGCGGCTCGACGAGCGATAGCACGACCAAATAAAGATCAGCGTCCTTCGTCACATAGAGGGCGTGCCCAAGGACGGGCGTCCAGTTATTGCCACCCGCCACGATGGCACGGGTGAACCGCTGC
The DNA here is from genome assembly GCA_043759355.1 of Kofleriaceae bacterium. Lineage (GTDB taxonomy): Bacteria > Myxococcota_A > Polyangia > Haliangiales > Haliangiaceae > JABFXX01. The sequence continues at coordinate 54,277 of JAYVLQ010000022.1, read as the reverse complement.
ATCTCGTCGCCATCGAGCGGGCCCACGCGCCCGATCTTGCTGGAGTGCAGCACGATCTCGTAGGGCTCTTCGTCATCGCGATAGCCGATGGTCAGCATCAGCTTGCCTTTGGCATAGGCAGCGCCGACGCTCTTGATTGCGACCTGGTGCTTGGCGGCCCAGTCGTTGACCTGCTTGGCGATCTCGGTGATGTGACCTGCATCGTCGAGCGACCCGACGAATAACTTGAACAAGTAGTGAACCTGAGCGCTATCGGCCATCGCCCGGCATTGTATCGATTCCCGGGGTGAAGGAGTAAGGTGGCATCCGTGAGCCTCATGGCCGGCAAGACCGTAGCGATCACCGGCGCGAGCGCCGGCATCGGGCTCGAGACCGCAAAGGCGCTCGGCGCGATGGGGGCTCACATCATCGCGGTCGTTCGGGATCCTGCGAAGGCCAACGCCGCGCTGGCGAACGTCTCCCACGACACCGTGGCCGCGGACCTGTACTCGCTGGCCGCGGTCCGGGCGGCGGGTGCCGAGATCCGCAAGCGGTTTTCTCGTCTCGACGTCTTGATCAACAATGCGGGCGGCATCCACGGCGCGCGCGAGCTCACGATCGACGGCTTCGAGAAGACCTTCGCGCTCGATCACCTCGCGGCGTTCCTTTTGACCTACGAGCTCCGAGAGCTGCTCGCGGCGAGTGCACCGGCGCGGGTCGTGACCGTGTCGTCGACCGCTCATCGCATGGCTTCGTTCGTGTGGAACGACCTCGCCACGATGCAGCGCTGGCGCGGCCAAAACGCGGTCTACGGGGCCGCGAAGCTGTGCAACATCTGGTTCGCACGCGAATCGGCGCGCCGCCTCGCCGCACACGACGTGACCTCGAACTCGCTCCATCCGGGTGTCGTCGCGAGCAACTTCGGACAGACCGGCTCGCGGCTCTATCGCACCGTCGCGAAGCTCGCGCGGCCGCTGCTCAAGACCGTCGAACAAGGTGCGCGTACATCGGTGTTCGTGGCGAGCTCGCCACATCTCGAAGGTGCGAGCGGGCTTTACTTCGCGAACGAAAAACCGACGAAGCCGTCGCGCTGGGCGCGCGATGATCGCGAAGCGCTCAAGTTGTGGCGCCTGTCCGAGCAGTGCTGCGGCGTGACGTGGGCCTAGCGCGAGCCGCGCTGCTCCTCGGGGGTGTGGCCGCGGGTTGCGATGGCCTGGCGCCCGAACCAACTCGCTCTCCGATCATCGCGGCGCCGCAGCTCGCGGTGCGCCCCGGCCCGAGCTCGAACACGACCGCCGCGGACTATGTCGGTCCTGGAGTCTGCGGCGGTTGTCACGCCGACGAATTCACGCGCTGGGCGCAGAGCCTGCATCGCGTGATGAACGCCAAGGTCGAGGATCCCTCGGCGATCGTCGGCGACTTCGCGAATGCGAGCGTGACCTACGCGGGCGGCGAAGCGCACTTCACGCACGATGCGACCGGCTATACGATGGCGCTCGCGAGAGGTCCGACCGAGACCCGCTATCGCGTCACGCGGACGATCGGCCGGCGCGGCCTGCAAGAATACGTCGGCATCGAAGCTGGCCACACCGACGAGGTTCGCTTGCCGTTTGGCTGGTGGCCGCGACGCGGTGGCTGGTACGCGGCGTCGTACTTCGATCCATGGTTGACCGAGGCTGTGACCGATGTCTACCTGCCGGTCCGCGAGCCGTGGGCGGAGCGCTGTCCCTGGTGTCACTCGACGTATCCGTTCGCGCAGCGGATCGCGCGCTCGTCGGGGCCGTCGCAGCTCGGTCACGGCATGGAGCAGATGTTCAGCGCGCCGCCGGGTGGCGAGCGTCTCGCGATCGAGCAGCAGATCACCACGGGCATCAGCTGCGAGAGCTGTCACCTCGGTGGCCGCGATCACGCGGCCGGTGGCGCGATCCACTTCGTGCCGCGAGGCGTGACCGCGCGCGCCGATGCGGCCGCGCCGAACGCGTCGTTCTCCGAGGAGCGCCGCGATCCGAGCGTGATCAATGCGGTCTGCGCGCAGTGTCACTCCGGGCCATCGCCGCGGCTCTCCGATCACACCGCGACCCGCAACTCGAGCGAAGCGCTCGACCTCGCCGCCTCGCCGTGCCGCGGGGTGAAGTGCACCGATTGCCACGATCCGCATCGCGCCGATGCGAAGCTCGACACCGAGCATTCGATCGCGGCGTGTGTCCACTGCCACGACAAGCTTTCGGATCGTGTGGCTGCGACCGCGCATGCCGGCACTGGCCACACGACCACGACGTGCCTCGATTGCCACATGCCACGCATGGTGATGGGCATCGATCACATGGTGCGCACCCATCGGATCAGCTCGCCTACCGATCCGCAGATCCTCGGCGAGGGCGGGCCGAACGCGTGCAACCTGTGCCATCTCGATCGGTCGATCGCGTGGACCGTCGACGAGCTCGCGCGCGAGTGGGACGTCGCGCTACCGGTACGGAGCTGGGCCAAGGCGTATCCCGCTGGGATCGATGGAGCGGTCGGCGAGGCGTGGCTCGCGAGCAAGCAGCCGGCGCTGCGCTTGATCGGCGAGCACGCGTACGCCGCGTCGCCTCTCGGCGAAGGCGAGCTCGCGCGGTTGAAGCTCGGGCTCGCCGATCCGCAGGCCTATCTGCGCGTGTGGGCGCAGTTCGCGATCGAAGACGTGCTCCGTCGCAAGCTGACGCTCGCCGAGTACGACGCGCGCGCCGAGCCAGCCGTGCGCGCGAAGCAGCTCGCCACGCTCAAGCTTCGCTGATCTGAGCAACGAGCTTCTTGAGCGCGCGCCACACCACGAATGGCAGCTCGTGCCCGCCCTCGAACGGCAACCAGGTCGTGGTCGCGCCCGCTCCGATCGCGAAATCGCGGAGCAGCTCGCCGGCGGTGAACGACAGCTCGGCATCGGTCGTGCCGTGCGCGACCAGGACGCGCAGGTTCGCGAGCACGCTCGCGCGCACGTGCCAGTCCGCCAGAGCGATCCTCGTCGACGACAACAGCGCGAGTGCCGCAGGCCGCAAGCCGCCGTGCAGCACGTAATCCATCGCGAGCATGCCCCCTTGCGAGAACCCGGCGAGGACGAACGGCTTGTGCGCGGCATCGAGGGCTGCGAGCAGCGAGCCGAGGCGCGCGCGCGCGTCCGCGCGACCCGGTGGATCCATCGCCGAGAGCTCCATCGGACCGTGCGCGAGCCCGCGCAGCCGCGCCTCCGAATCGACCGGCCACCACGTGCGCGCGCGCGTCGAGCGGAGGGGCGCATCGGGAAACACCCAGAACGCCTCTCGCGCCATCGAATGCACGAACGGCGCGAGGTCCGCGGCTTCCATCTCGCGCCCGTGGAGGACGACGACAATCTTGGCAGCGGCGCGATCACCCACGCAGAGCGCCGAGAGCTCGCCGAGCTGTTCGCGGATCTCGATCGTGCTCATGACGCGGTCACGGGGTCAGGTTTCGGCGATCGCGCCGGGCGGAGCTTCGGCTTCAACCGCAAGAACCGTACCTCGAACAGATGATACGACAGCATCGCGAGGCCGAACGTGACGAGCCCGAGCACGAGCGCATAGATCACGCCGGTCGCCGCGCCGTAGGTCGGCTTGATCTTCTCGAGGATCGGTAGGCCGACATAGACATGGAGCGGCGCGTGGAATACGTACATGCCGTAGCTGTAGAGGCCGACCGTGCGAAACGGCGCGAAGCCGAGTACGCGAGCGGGCAGCCGCTGCGGTGGTAGCGCGGCGACGAGGATCAGCGCGAACCCGATCGCGATGATCGTGTAGCCGCCGGTCTGCATGTTCGGGCCTTCGCGAAAAAAATGACCGAGCGCCGCGCCGCCGACCACGACGAGCGCGCCGGCGCCCGCCATGAATGTCGCATGGTGGCGCGCGACCGCCTGCCGTACGCGCTCACCGCGGATCAGCGCGGCGGCGATCGCGCCGATCGCGAGCGCGTCCATGCGGCACGGCGTGAACGTGTAGGCGGCCGCTTCGTTGTAATGCGCGCGCACGTAGATTCGCGCGGCGATCGCGACCACGACGAGCACGCTGCCGATCGCGATCGTACCGCGGCGCGCGGCGAGGTACACGACGACCGGCCACAGCACGTAGAACTGCTCTTCGACGGCGAGCGACCAGAAGTGCGGGAACACGGGCTCGCCGCGACCGAACGGTTCGGCGAAATTGGTCAGATAGGTCCACAACCAGATCTGATGTTCGCCATGACCGGGCGGCACGTGGACGACGTGCGGCGCGACCACGAATGCGACGATCAACACCGCGTAGTAGAGCGGGAAGATCCGTAGCACCCGACGGATCAAGAAGTTCGTGTAGTAACCGGGGGCCTTCCGCGTATCGAGGAGGATGCCGGTGATGAGGAACCCTGACAGGACGAAGAACAGCTGGACGCCGATCCAGCCGAGATCGAGTGCGAGGTCGACGGCGTGGCCGGGCCCGTGCGAGGTCTGGATGACATCGAAGCCGTGCGCGAGCACGAGCAGGATCGCGATGCCGCGCAGACCATCGAGGGCGGGCATGCGGCCGCTGACGAGCTGACCGAGGGTCACGGTGGTCGTCGGTGTGCGTTCGGTCAAGCAGGGCTCGGGTTTCTCGCGCTCATCGAGCGGGATCGAGAGCTCGGATCACCGCCGCCACGAGCAGAGGATGCGTCCAGCGGGCCGTGAACGTGTGGTCCGCGTCGGCGATCATCTCGATCGATAGCATACCCGCACGTTCCAGCCTCGGCACGGCCGAGCCACCTTGCTCGGTGAGCAGCGCATGCCCCGGGTCACTCCCCGCGAACACGAACTTGATCGTGGCGCCCTTGCGCCCGAGCGCGAGCAGCTCGCTGCCGAGATCCTCGGGCAGCGGCACGCGCAACCGACGCAACACATCGCGGCCACGGTGCTCGAGCGCCTGCTTCACGCGGGTCGTGATGGTGCGGGCCACGCGACGGAGATCGACGTCGCCGCGCAATAACTTCTTCCACGCGTCGGCGCTGCGCATCGCTTGCTTGTAGCGCTGCGCATCGCCGGTGACGCGAAAGCCCGCGTAGTCGAGCGGCATGCCCGCCTTCCAGAAGAACGTCAGCGGATTGATCGGCACGACCGTCTCGATCGCGTGAGCGAGCGCAGTCTTGATCGCGTGATACGCGCCCGAGCACAATCCGACGACCGCGACCTCACGCGCGCCTCGCGCGCGGGCCCACGCAGCAACGGCGCCGAGATCCGCGACGGCGTGATCGCTGTAGACCACGTTCTCGGCGCTGCCCGAGCGAGGCTGGCTATCGCCGAGGCCCGACAGATCCGCGCGCACCACCAGCGTTGCGCCGGTGGCGGCCAGCGTACGCGCGAGCTCGACGTACAGCCGGTTGGGCCCGATGCGATACACGCCACCCGCGTTCGCCAGGATCACGGCGCGTTCGATCGGCCCGCGGCAGCTAGCGATCGCGGTTAGCTCGCGATCGATCGTCACGATCTCTTCAGTGACACCAGAAATGTCAGCCTTCGCGACGAGCTCGATCGACGGCGCCTTCGCCGTGGCGAGGACTGGGCAGGTTTTTGCGAATGCGATCGTCGCGGCGAGGATCTGGTCGGGGATCTGTGCGACGTGCGGATCGAGCATCATCGCGACGTAGCCGGGGAGCCGAGTCTGCTCGACCTTGGTTCCGAGCGCGCGCATTGCGGCGACGAGCTTGTCGTTCGGCGCGAGATCATCGCGATCGATCACGAGCATCGCCGGCGCCGGTGCACGCGGCGTCTTCAACAGATCGAGCTCGCCGAGCGCGGTGCGCGTCTCCGCGGTCTGTGCGAAGCCGACGACCTCGTGAACATCGTCGCCCGGCGCGGCCGGCAAAGCGACGCCCGCCGGCGCAGGCGCGAGCTCGAGTTGCATCTGGAGCGCGCGACCTTCACGCACGAGCGCCCTGCCACTGGCCACTGCCGCGATCGTGACGATGCCGGCGATGTCGTGGTGGATCGAGCGGCGCGCTGCGGCGAGCACCGCGAGCGTCGCGCCGAGCCGCACACCCGCGAGCACGAGTTGCTGCGCGCCCGCGGTCCGCGCGAGGTTGCAGGCATCGTCGATGCTCGCGAGCCACGCCCCGAGGCGATCGGGATCGACGTCGCTGCCTTCGCTATCGCCGGTGCCATCGAGGTCGAAGCGCACGGCGGTGAGACCCGCGTGCGCGGCAGCTTCGGCAAGGTGGCGCAACGCGCGGTGCGCACACACGGCCTCGTAGCCGAACGGCGGCACGATCACGAGTGCCGTCGGACCACCGCGGTAAAGCCAGCCAAAGCGAGCGCGAGGTGCACCGAAGAAGCCGCCGATCGCGGCACCGGCCCCGATCACGGTGATGACTCGATCTTTGCCCCTGCCTCCGCGTTGAGTGCGTTCACCGTTCCTGGCTTCACCGCACCACCGGTGCGTCGCAAGCCGATCGTGCGGCTCTGACCTGGCGCGAGATGGAACCCGTCGTCGGCGGGGAGCCATCCTGGTAGGTCGATCGAGACGAACTGCGCAAACCGGGTCGCTCCGACCTGCAGCGTCGCGCCGACGTGTTTCGCCCAGAGCCCGACCTCGGCCACTTTGCCGGCCGCCATGCCGGCGGGAAACCAGAACTGGTCGCACTCACCGAACTGCGCGTGGAGGACCTGCGCGGAGGGCACTCCGAAGCGATACGCGTACGACAAATCTAAGAAGCCTTCGAACAACTCGCCGGCGGCGATCTCCAGCGCGGCGTGCGCCGGCACCGTGACATCGCGCGCCGCTCTCCCGACGTTCGTCGCATCGCCGCGCCACAGCTCGAGCGAGAGCGTGCGCGTGATCGGCTGCGCGGTGTCGTTCGCGAGGTGCAGTGCGAGGCCGTTCGTGCCCTCGTCGGTGATCGCAAGCGCGACGGACGCGAGCGCTCGGCGGAGCGCGTACCAGCACGCTTTCGGGCGACCATGCGCATCGATGACGCCCCAGCCCGCGCCGGGCCACAGATCTTGAAGAAACCAGATCAGCGCACCGTGGGTGACCGAGCGGGCGCGGCGCCATTCGCCGAACGTGCGCGCCATGACCTCGCCCGTCGCGTAGCGGCCGAGCTCGAGATATCGATCGTGATCGGTGAACCGCAGCGCGGTCGGATCGATCCCGAACACGCGCTGGACGTAGTGATCGCGGACGTCGTCGAAGTCCCATCCCGCGCCGAGGTCGCGCGGCGAGCGAGCTTTCCACGCAGCCGAATGCACCCGCGCACCGGCCGGCAGGCCACTCGCGGCTGGAATGTTCGCGAACGCGAGGCACTCCGATGCGAATGCCACCTCCGCGCGCCGCGCATCGTCGAGTGGCCGCATGTATGCGCCAACGCCGTAGTACGACGACGGCCCGACGTTCGACGCGTGCGGGAAGGCGCCACCGTGGGTCGAAGACGACACGTACGCGACATCGGGAACGATGGCGTGCACGGCGGCGGGAATTGCGTGATGAAATAGCGGCGGCGCCCAGCGCTCTCGCGGCGCACCCCACATCGCGGCTTGCTGCTCGCCTTCACTGTTACCGCACACGATCGCGAGCGAGGGCCGCGCTTGCAGCCGACCGAGCTCCGCCTTGACCTCGTGCTCGACGGTCGCGATGAACGCCGGGTCTTCGGGATAGTCCATGTTCGCGAACATCAGGTCGTGCCACAACAGGACACCGTGCTCGTCGAGCGCGTCGTAGAGCGCCTCGCTCTCGTACGTCATGGTGCCGCCGATGCGGACCATGTTCATGCCCGCGTCGCGCATGCGCTGGACCGCTTCGTCGATCGCCGCTGGCGAGGCGTGCAGGGACACCACGTCGAGTGGGGTCCAGCACGCACCGCGCGCGAACACCGCGACGCCGTTCACGCGCACCGAAAAATCAGCACCGACCTCGAGCGTGCGAAACCCGGTACGGCCGAGGTCGACGCGGACATTGTTCGCCTCGATCGCGACCTCGTAGAGCGCCGGAGCTCCGTGCGTGTGCGGCCACCACAGCACTGGCTGTTCGACGCGCGCGGCGCCTTGCCAGCGGCCCTCGCGCAGCTCCATCGGCGCGATCACGCGCGCCTCGCCGCGCGACACGACCAGGTTCGCGCTCTCGGCGGAGAGCTCCGCGACGACATCGAGGATCCCGACCTCGCCACCAGAGGTGGCTTCGACCCGCGCGCTTATCCGGACATCACCGATCGGATGCACGCGTTGCTCGAGCCACACCGCGCGCCACGGGCCGACCGCCGCACACGGCGGCGACCAGCCCGGGGTGCGGCCGAGCAGGGTGGTCCGGATCCAGCGCAGCTGCTGCTGCTCGAGCATCGGCACCTTCCAGCGCGGTCGCGGGCGCTTCTTCGCGAGCTCGGCATCGAGCGAGCGGCAACGGATCACGATCTCCTCGGGCGGGTGCGGAAGAAGGACTTCGGTGCGGGCCCACATGCTGTCGCCGGAGGCGACGTGCACGCCGTCGACCCACGCATCCCACAGGGTCGCGATGCCATCGAAGCCGAGGATGCAGCCTGCCTCCAGCTTGCTGCCCGCAACCCCCGCGGCCGACGCCGGCCAAGTGGCGGCTGCCTGCGAGGCCGCTCGTGTTCGCCACCAGAAGTCTTCGCCATCGAAGTTGCGCTGCTCGTCGATGCTCCACAGGCCCGCGGCGCGCATCGCGCTCGCCGCGGTGCCCGGGACCTGGGCGGGGACCCAGTGCAGGTGATCGAGGCTGCCGAGCAATGCGGCATGGTCCGCGCTCTGCCCGGCGGGTGCGGCCGCGACTTCCCAGCCGTGTTCGATTCTGATCCCGGCGTTGCCGCTGACGCCGCGAACCCTTCCGGTCATTACGTAGCCGCGGTGAGCTCGTCGATCGCGCTGCCGATCGCGGTGACGCTCTCGAACACGCTGCGCTTCAACATCGCATCCGGAAACTCGACATCGAACGCGCCTTCGAGCGCGAGCATCACGTTGACGCTCGCATGCGAGGTCATGCCCGCCTGGTACAGGTCCGCGCCGGCATCGAGCGTGTCGACGTCCTTCGTGAGGCGGCCGTGTTCCTTCAAGATGCTGCGAATCTTCGTGGCGATATCAGTACTCATGCTTGTTCACACCTCGCGACGACAATAGCGGTCGCGAAATCTCCTTCGTGGCTCAGGGACAGCGCGAGATCGCGAGCACCGATCGCGTCGGCGGCGGCGCGCGCGGCACCGTGGAGCTCAAGCTCGCACGCGCCGCTCGGCTGGCGCACGACCTCGATCTCGGTCCAGCCGACGCCATCGAGCGCGAGCGCCTTCTTCGCCGCTTCCTTCGCGGCGAAGCGCGCGGCCAGGCTCTCGGGGCGATCGCGCGCGTAGGCGACTTCACGCGGCGTGAAGATCCGGCGCAGAAACTGCTCGCCAAATTTCTCCAGCGACGCGGTGATCCGCGTGACCTGGACGAGGTCGATCCCGACGCGCGTGCGCGACATCGAGCTCATTCTGCCACGAACGCGTGCCTCTGGCCGTGCGCACGGAGCTCCGAGATCGCCGAATCCCATGCGATCGCCCACTCTTCGAAGGTCACGCTCGGATCGAAGGGCTTCTTCGAGTTGACGGCGCGGGCCGCCTTGAGGATGAAGGTCTTCGCGCCCTGCGAGACCTGATCGTACGCCGCGATCGCGGTGGCCGGACCGCCCGCCCAGTCGAGGTGGCGCGCGAGGAGCTCGGCCGCTGCACCGAGCTGGCGCACGGTCGCGAACGCCCAGGCGTGATAGTGCGCGAGGCCGAGCGCCTGGAGGGTTGGCAAGTCCCTCGCGAATCGTGCCGCGAATCGCCGGATCGGATTATCGACTGGCATGCGCGCGAGGTGCTTCGCGAGCAACTGCTTCGACATCGCCCGAAGCTCGTCGACGGGGCGGATCACCCTGCGATCGATGCGAATGAGCTCGGCGAACAAGGGCATGAAGGCCGGATCCGGTTCGACCCCGACGCGGAACGTCTTGTCGAAGTCCTCGCCCTCGAGCGTGAAGTAGCCGGCGTTGTGCCAGTAGCCGAGCTTCTTCGCCACGACATCGAGGTCGTTGAGCACGATCGTCGACTTGGTGTGCTGGCGGCGATAGTCGGTGCCCGACGTATCTGGCAACCACCACGCATCGGCCTCGGTCGAGATCAACTTGCCGGCGGCGAGGTGCTCCTCGGCGTGCGCGAGCAACGGTCGCCAGCAGTTGAGCTCCTGCGTGTCGAGGCCGTAGAGGTCGCGAAGCTCGTCGTGCGGCGGCTTGAAGAACGTCCACTGATCGCCTTCGAAGTCCAACGCGACGACGAACGGCGCGATCGCGAGCGGCTCGCAGCCGACCGCATGAATCACTTCGATCCAGATATCGACGTAGCAGTTCTTCTCGACCCAGACCTTGGCCTCCGCGTGGAGCGAGTGCCGCTGGTACGTCGCGGCCTCCAGATCGAGGACCCTCACGCTTCGGTCGCGGGCCAGAGCAGTGCGCGGACCTCGCTCGGCCACGCGACCGGATCGAAGCCGTGCTCCTGGAACAGCGCCATCACGCAGCGCTCGAGGCCGAATCCCAGGCATGCGGTGTTCGCGACGTTCCCATCGAGAGTCCGGATGTCGAACACGTCGCCGAAGTGGCCTTCGTGAAAGTTGAACGAGCAGCACGCGGTCGGCTTCTCCTTCGAGATCACCGGCACGAGCACTTCGAACTTGAGCTTCTGCTCGCGCTGGCTCGCGGCGAGCATCTTGCCGCCTTTGCCAAAAAACGGATCAGAGGCGACATCCGAGGCGGCCTGGAGCCCGAGAGCGCGGAGCAGCGTGAGGCCGCGTTGCAGCCACATGTCGCGCCACTCGACGACCTGATCGGGCGTCCCGCAGCGCACGAACTCGCGGACGCGGAACGCCTGCATGCGCGTCGGCTCCGGCGAAGGCTCGTGGCGATAGACCCAGTTGAGCATCGTGACCAGCTTGCCTTCTTTGGGCACGGTGCCGGTGAAGCTCGGGTATACCGGGTAGCATGCGGCAGGGTTGAGCGTCACGTCGGTGATGCCCATCTCCTGGCCCCACGGTTCGCCCGCGTGGATCCGGTCGGACAGCGCGCGCGCGTCGAGCTCCTTGCCGAAGAAGCTGTGGACCGTGCCCGCGAGGTGCGGAAACGAATCCATGTAGTCGACCTTCTCGAGCACCTTGCGATCGATCACCGGCGGGTACACGAAATACTCCGCGCGATCGTTCTTCGCGAGCCGCGTCACCGCGCTGTTGAAGCCCTCGAGGACGGACTCGAACACGTGGTTGCGACCGAACACACCCTGGACACCGACGGGAACGATCAGCCCCGCCTCGACCATGCCGTCGTGAAATTTCAGCGCCTCGTATTCAGTTGCCGACATCGCTAATCATCCTTGAAGACGAGGAGCATCGACGCACTCTTGCCGGCGATGCGATCGTTGGAAACCATGAGCGCCGCCGACAACGTATCGCGGTACTGGCGCCCGACCGAGAATTTCGAATCGTTCTTGTAGGCCATGATGCCGATGATCTGTAGCGCCTCGTGCACGAGCTTGGGCGCGGTCTCCGACGCGTACGTCTTCAACTGGTTCATGCGCAGCGCCCACGCCATGCCCTCGAGCGCCGACTTGTCGCCCGCTAGCTCGTCGAATTCGATCGCGCAGGTCTCCCAGTTGTGGCGCATCGCCTGGAGCTCGACCATCGCCTTGGCGAGCCGTACGGCCTTCTCGGGCACGGTGCCCGGCTTCTTACGCGCTTCGGCGCGAACGAACTCCCGCGCCTTGCCGAGCGCATCGCTCGCGATCCCGGTCCACAGCGCGGCCCACAGGATGTGCGAGTACGGCACCATCGTCTGCGCCGAGCTATCGGCGTACAGGCCCGGCAGCATCTGCACCGCCGCGCCCCTGCCGGAGAACTTGCCGCCGGGGCTGCACGTGCCGCGCATGCCCATCGTGTCCCATACGCCGTTCTGCACGAGCGTGTACTGATTTTTCTCGAACAGCACCATCACCTGATCGCTCGCCGGCGAATCCGCGGTGCGCCGGCACGTGACGAGCTGCGCGTCCGCATGCTGACCGTACGAGACGGTCGTGGCATCTTTGACGAGCGCCATCTGATCGCCTTGGATCTCGACCGCGCAGATCGACGAGCGCGTATCGCCGAACGTGCCATTCTCGGACGTGATCGACGCGACCACCTCCTGCTTGGCGACGAGGTTCCCGCGCATGTACGCATCGAAGTACGGCGTGCCCGCACCGTGACGCGCGATGCACGCGACCTGGATGTGGTGCATCGCGAGCACCATGCCGGAGCTCCCGCAGCCTTGCGCGAGCGCGGCGCATTGATGGCCGAGCTCGAGCATGCCGGCGCCCTGACCGCCGTATTCCTTCGGCACGGCGGTCGCGAGCAGCTTCGCCTTGCGAAGTGCTTCGAACGTTTCGATCGGAAACCGGCTGACCTTGTCTACGTCGGCCGCATGTTTCGCGGCGACCTCGGCCGCGATCGCTGCGGTTCCTCTCACTACGTCGCTGTTCTTCACCGATGAACGCGTGGTCACGGAGACCAGGATACCCGATCTGCCCGGTCACCGCCGCATGGGCCGGCGCCGCCGGGGCTGCGCGCTTGAAATCCCCGAGGTGACGGGTGAGCTGGACGTGAGGAAGTAGTAGGTTCGTCACGTACTTGGCGGAAGCAACCTATGAGCGACGTCATCAAACACACCGACGGGCGAGTCGAGCTCGCCGCACCCGATGAGCTGCGTGCGTCGCCTCTGTTCAACCACGATCTCGCGCCAGTCGCGATCAGAGATCGAACCTGGACCACGTACGACTACTCGGCGCTGTGGGTCTCGATGGCCCACTGCATCCCCACGTACATGCTGGCATCCGGCATGGTCGCGAGTGGGATGGCGTGGTGGCAGGCGCTCGGCGCGATCTTGATCGGCAACATCATCGTACTCGCACCGATCCTGCTCAACTCGCATCCCGGCACGAAGTACGGGATTCCGTTTCCGGTGTTCGCGCGCGCCGCGTATGGCACGCGCGGCTCGAACTTGCCGGCGATCTTGCGCGCGATCGTCGCGTGCGGATGGTTCGGGATCAACGCGTGGATCGGTGGCTACGCACTGCAAGTGTTCTTCACGGCGCTGTGGCCGGGCTGGCACGACCTCCTCGCGATTTCCCACCCGTCGTGGCAAGCCGCGGGGTTCGCGAACACGCAGTGGATCTCGTTCGCGCTGTTCTGGGGCCTCAACATCCTGATCATCTTCCGCGGCATGGATGTCCTGCGCCGGGTCGAGCGGTTCGCCGCACCGTACGTGCTCGTGATGACCGCATTGCTCGTGTGGTGGGCGATCGATCACGCGGGTGGGCTCGGCCCGCTGCTCGCGCGTACGTCGTACGAGGGCAAGGGCACGGTGTGGAGCACGTGGATCCCGTCGCTCACCGCGACGATCGCGTTCTGGTCGACGCTATCGCTCAACATGCCGGACTTCACGCGCTACGGCCGGTCGCAGCGCGAGCAGGTGATCGGTCAGGCCGTCGCGCTACCGACCACGATGACCGTGTTCGCCGCGATGGCGATCGCGATCACCTCGGCGACCGTCCTGATCTTCGGCCATGCGGTCGAGAGCCCGATCGAGCTCGCCGCGAGCTTCCATTCGAAGATCATCGTCGCGATCGCGATGGTCACCGCGGTGATAGCGACGCTCGCCGTGAACATCGCAGCGAATGTCGTGTCGCCGGCGAACGATTTTGCGAACGCGTTGCCAACCAAGATCGATTTCAAGCGCGGCGGCCTGATCACCGGCGTGCTCGGCGTCGTGATGATGCCGTGGGAGCTGCTCGCGAATCCTGCGCGCTATCTCACCGGTTGGCTGGGCGGCTACGGCGCCGCGCTGGGCTCGGTCGCGGGCGTGTTGATCACGGACTACTGGGTGATCAGGAAGACGGAGCTCGACCTACCGTCCCTCTATCAGCCAGCTGGCGTCTATCATTACAAGGGTGGCTGGAACCCTGCCGCGGTCGCCGCCACGGTCGCGGGCTTTGCAATCGCGCTATTGGGCGCGTTCTGGCCACCCATGGCGATGATCTACGACTGGTCGTGGTTTGTAGGCTTCGGGGTCTCCGCGGGGTTGTACTGGGTGCTGATGCGCAGCTCGTGACACACTCCAGAGCGGTGGCCCGTCATCGCACCGCTACGGGTGCGCGCTTCATTCCGAATGCTCGGGTAGGTGACTACACGATCGATCAAGAGCTGCGCAGCGAAGACACCGGGCTGGTCTACGCCGCGACCCACTTGGTGCTCCCGCGGCGTGCGGCGGTCAAGGTCATGCACCCGGCGCAAGCTTATATGCGCTCGCTCGCGGTTCAGATCCTGCGCGAAGCATGCGTGCTCGAAGCGCTCTCGCACCCGGGCGTGCCGCGGGTCTACGAGTGTGGCGTGCTCGGAGACAAACGCCCATGGGTCGCGCTCGAGCTGATCACCGGCGACACGATCGCAGAGCTCGTCGCGAGCGAGCCCCTTCCACTCGGCGAGCTCGTCGCGATGCTGGCTGCCGCGACCGACGTGCTCGAGCACGCGCACGCCCGCGGTGTCGTCCACAACCGGCTGACCGATGCCTCGATCGTGCGCACGCCACACCGCCGTGCCGCGTTCTCGGTGCGCGGCTGGGGCGATGTCGTCGCGCACGATTCGAACCTCGCGGCCGCGCCGCACGGAGATGTTCACGATCTCGGGCTCGTCGCGTTTCGTGCGCTGACCGGTCAGACGATGCGCGAAGGCGATCAGGTCGCACAGCACGCGCCGCACGCGCCGCGCGAGCTCGCGATCTTGATCGACGACATGATCGCGCACGAGCCGAGCGCGCGACCGAGTGCCACCGAGGTGCTCGCGCGCATCGGTGCCATCTCCATCCTCGAGCCGCCGCGCACGGCGACGAGCGAGATCCCGAAACACATCGAGGCCACCCCCTCGAGCTTCACGATCCGCATTCATCGCAGCGGGACCACCGGGTAGGCGAGGACTGCCGTCCTCGACGGCATTTTGTCTCCAGCCGCCGATTCGCACGATTTCCAAAACCGAAATGGACGCCGGCGCCCTCTTCGATCGCGGCGGTGCCCGAGCCCACGTAGCTACTGCGCGAAGTACGCCTGGACGGTCGCGGGTACCGGCACGCCATCACACTCGCAAACGCCGTTGAAGCTGTAGTTCGCGCCCGAATCATTTATCGTGCCCGATGCGAAGTCGACGTACGCGAAGTTCTGGTCGTTGTCTTCGGTGCCATCGGCGTTGTCGTTCGGTTGGTTCGCGCTCCACGCGTTCACCGGAACCGGTGCGCCGCTCGCCCAGACCCATCCGGTGGCCGGCGTCGCCTGATTCTTCGGCTGCACCGCGCCGACCCAGAACACGGCGTGGCCGGGAATGATCGCCGCGATTTGGCCCGACTCGCCGGTGACGCCGGGAACGAGCAAATGGGTCCAACCCGGATGATCGGCTTCGCACGCAACTTCCGCCCAGGCCGCGCTACCGGTGCCGGTGATCCGGTAGCGCGAGACCGTCGAGGTCGAGCTGACGGTGGAGATGTAGCTCGCCGGGCACATCGACACGTCGAACGGTGTCGGCGGCGGTGCATCCAGGAACATCTTCGCATCGGACGGAAGCTGATGACCGTCGACCTGCGCGTCGATCTCGCGCGTATCAGGCGCGCGCGTATCAGGCGCGTCGAGCGAGCTCGCTTGCTGCGGCGCAAAACTGCAGGCCGCGATCGACGCGGTGATGAGCACCAGCAGCTTCATTACTTGTTCGTCGGAAAGCCGAGGTTGACGCCAGCCCCGCGATTCGAAGGATCGGGCCACCGCGACGTGACCGCCTTGGTGCGCGTGTAGAAGTGAACGCCGTCGCGGCCGTAGATGTGATGATCGCCGAACAGCGAGGCCTTCCAGCCGCCGAACGAGTAGTAGGCCATCGGGACCGGAATCGGCACGTTGATGCCGACCATGCCGACTTCGACTTCGTGCTGGAACTTGCGCGCGGCGCCGCCGTCGTTGGTGAAGATCGCGACGCCGTTCGCATACGGGTTCTTGTTCACGAGCTCGATCGCATCGGCGTAGGTCGCGACGCGCGTCATCGACAGCACCGGGCCAAAGATCTCGTCCTTGTAGATCGACATGTTCGGCTTCACGTGGTCGAACAGGCAAGGCCCCAAGAAAAAGCCCTTCGAGCTCGCGCCCGCGGCAACGAGACCGCGACCATCGGTCACGAGCGCCGCACCTTCCGAGACACCGGCGTCGACATAACCGCGCACCTTGTCGAGGTGGGCCTTGGTGATCAGCGGGCCCATCTCGGAGGTGGCATCGAGACCATCGCCGACCTTGAGCTTCGCGATCCGCTCCTCGAGCAACGGCACGAGCTTGTCCGCGGCGCTACCGACGCCGACAATCATCGAGATCGCCATGCAGCGCTCGCCCGCCGAGCCGTAGCCCGCCGAGACCGCAGCGTCGGCGGCGAGCTCCATGTCGGCATCCGGGAGCACGATCATGTGGTTCTTCGCGCCGCCGAGTGCCTGGACGCGCTTGCCGTGCTTGGTGCCGGTCTCGTAGATATACTGCGCGATCGGGGTCGAGCCGACGAACGAGATCGCCGCGACCTTCGGGTGCGTCAGCAGCCGATCGACCGCGACCTTGTCGCCGTGGACCACGTTGAACACGCCGGGCGGCAAGCCCGCATCGGTGAGCAGCTGCGCCATGAAGTTTGCAGCCGACGGATCGCGCTCGCTCGGCTTCAATACGAACGTGTTGCCACACGCGATCGCGAGCGGGAACATCCACATCGGTACCATCGCCGGAAAGTTGAACGGCGTGATGCCGGCAACGACACCGAGCGGCTGGCGGATCGAGTACGCGTCGACCTCGGTCGAGACGTTCTCGCTGTACTCGCCCTTCGATAGATCGGCGATGCCACACGCGAACTCGATCACCTCGAGGCCGCGCTGGACCTCGCCGTTCGCATCCGCGGTGACCTTGCCGTGCTCGAGTGTGAGCAGCTTCGCGAGCTCGCTCGTGTGCCTGTCGACGAGCTGGCGAAAAGCGAACAGGATCTTGGTGCGCTTCGCGATCGATGCGTGGCGCCAGGTCTGCGAAGCGTTCCATGCCGACGCGACGGCTTCGTCGACGATCGCAGGCGTGGCGAGTGCGACTTGCGAGGCGACCTCGCCCGTTGCCGGGTTGAACACGTCACCGGTCCGCTCGGCGCCGCGCTCGAACATCTTACCATCGATCCAGTGGTTGATCAGCTTCGCCATGGGAGGTGAAGCGGTATCACACCGTCAGCGCGAGAGAACTAGAAAATACGACACGCGCGCGATCCACTTCGTCGCTAGCGAGCAGCTGGCCGAGGCGCTCGAGCCTCTTTGAAAACGCTGGTTGAGTGGCCTTCGGGCCTGCGGTATGAGAGCCGCTCGCATGACCGACCTCTCAATCACCGTCAACGGCATGAAGTTCGAGAACCCGTTCCTCCTGGGTTCGGGCCCGCCCGGCACCAATGGCAAGGTGATCGCTCGGAGCTATGACCTCGGCTGGGGCGGCATGGTGTGCAAGACCTTCTCGCTCGATGCGAGCAAGGTCATCAACACGGCGCCGCGCTACGCGAAGCTGCGTGCGCGCGCGAGCGAAGAAGTGATCGGTTTTCAGAACATCGAGCTGATCAGCGATCGTCCGTACGGCGACTGGTTGGACGACCTTCGTCAGCTCAAGAAGAACTATCCGAACAAGATCCTCGTGGCCTCGATCATGGAGGAGTACCGCAAGGAGGCGTGGCAGCAGATCGTGCGCGAGGTCCAGGAGACCGGCGTCGATGGCTTCGAGCTCAACTTGTCGTGTCCGCATGGCTTGCCCGAGCGCAAGATGGGCATGGCGATGGGCGAGAACCCCGACATCGTCGAAGAAGTTTGCGGCTGGGTGAAGGAAGTCGCGAAGCTGCCGGTGTGGGCAAAGATGACGCCGAACGTCGGAAACCCGACCGTTCCCGCAGCGAGCGCGCTCAAGGGCGGCGCCGATGGCATCGCGATGATCAACACGATCCTCTCGGTCTCGGGCATCGATCTGAAGACACTGCGGCCGATGCCGACCGTCGAGGGTTACTCGGTGCCGGGCGGTTACTCCGGCCAGGCGGTGCGGCCGATCGCGCTGCGCCAGGTGATGGAAGTCGCGCGTGCAAATCCGGGCGTGCAGATCAGCGGTATCGGTGGCATCGAGACCGGCTTCGACGCCGCGCAGTTCTTCTTGCTCGGTGCCTCGACGGTGCAGGTCTGCACGGGCGCGATGCTCCGCGGCTACGAGATCATCAGCGAGCTCAAGGAAGAGCTCGGCAAGTTCATGACCGACCACAAGTTCGAGAACCTGCGCGAGTTCATCGGCAAGAGCCTGCCATACTTCACGTCGCACCATGACCTCGTCGATCGCCAGAGGGCCTCGCGCGAAGCCAAGGAAGCGGCGCGTGGGAACAAGGTTCCCGCGAGAGCAAAAGATGTCGAGACCTGGAACGGCGACATCGCGAAGGAAACGGGATTGCTGGTGACGAACTGATGGGTCGCCAGGTCCTGTCGGGGTTGATCCAGGCGAGTAACCCGATCAACGACGAGTCCAGGTCCGTCGCGCAGATCCAAGCTGCGATGGTGGAGAAGCACCTGCCGATGATTCGCGACGCCGGTAAGCAGGGCGTCCAGATCCTGTGTCTCCAGGAGATCTTCAACGGACCGTATTTCTGCCCGGGCCAGGACAAGCGCTGGTACGACGCGGCCGAGGCCGTACCAGGACCGACGGTGGCGCTGCTCGCGCCGATCGCGGCGCAGTACAAGATGGTGATCGTCGTCCCGATCTACGAGCGAGAGATGGCCGGCGTCTACTACAACACCGCGGCCGTGATCGACGCCGATGGCACCTACCTCGGCAAGTATCGCAAGAACCACATCCCGCAGACCAACGGATTCTGGGAGAAGTACTTCTTTCGGCCGGGCAACCTCGGCTATCCGACGTTCCAGACCCGCTATGCGAAGATCGGTGTCTACATTTGCTACGACCGCCACTTCCCGGAAGGCGCGCGCGCGCTCGGACTCAACGGCGCGGAGATCGTCTACAACCCGTCGGCGACCGTCGCGGGGCTCTCGCAATATCTCTGGAAGCTCGAACAACCAGCGCACGCCGTCGCGAACGGCTATTTCGTCGGCGCGATCAATCGCGTCGGGACGGAAGCGCCGTGGAACATCGGCAGGTTCTACGGCAACTCGTACTTCTGCGATCCGCGCGGCCAGATCATCGCGTGTGCGAGCGAAGACAAGGACGAGCTGATCACCGGCGTCCTCGAGATGGACATGATCGAAGAAGTCCGTCGCACGTGGCAGTTCTTCCGCGATCGCCGTCCCGATTCGTACGGAATCCTGACCGAGGATCGCTGATGGCTAGAACGATTCAGATCCACGGCGGCACCGTCGTGACCGCCTCGGATACGTTCGTTGCCGACATCTTCATCGAGAGCGGCAAGATCACCGGCTACTCGACACCGGTAGTATCGCCCGCTGGACCGAATCTCGAGGTCATCGACGCGACCGGCAAGTACGTCATCCCCGGCGGCATCGATTGCCACACCCACATGGAGATGCCGTTCGGCGGCACGTTCGCGTCCGACACGTTCGAGTCCGGCACGATCGCGGCGGCACATGGCGGCACCACGACGATCGTCGACTTCGCGATCCAGTCGAAGGGAAGCACCCTGCGTGCAGGCCTCGACGCGTGGCACGCAAAGGCCGAAGGCAACGCGGCGATCGACTACGGCTTCCACATGATCATGACGGAAGCGAACGCCGACACGCTCGAAGAGATGGGCCAGCTCGTTCGCGAAGGCGTGACGTCGTTCAAGATGTTCATGGCCTACCCCGGCGTGTTCATGGTCGACGACGAGCAGATCTTCCGGGCGATGTTGCGCGCCGGCGAGCTCGGCGCGCTGATCACGATGCACGCCGAGATCGGGTTGCCGCTCGACATCTTGATCAAGCGCGCGCTCGGCGAAGGCCACACCGCGCCCGTCTATCATGCGCTGACGCGGCCCGAGATCGCGGAGGCCACCGGCACCGAGCGCGCGATCGCCTTGGCCGAGATGGCCAAGGTGCCGGTCTACATGGTGCACCTCTCGGCGCAGCGCGCGCTCGAGCGCGTGATGGAGGCGCGTGATCGCGGCCTCCCGGCGTACGCCGAGACGTGTCCGCAGTACCTGTTCCTCGATGAAGATTACCTGCGCGGCGAACCGGGCGACGAGTTCAAAGGCGCGGGCTACGTCGCGACGCCGGCGCTGCGCGCGAAGCACCACCAAGAGCACCTCTGGCGCGGCCTCCGTAACTACGATCTTTCGGTCGTGGCCACCGATCACTGTCCGTTCTGCATGAAGGATCAGAAGGAGCTCGGGCGTGACGACTTCTCGAAGATCCCCAACGGGATGCCAGGTGTCGAGACGCGCTTGCACCTGCTGTGGGAGGGCGTGACGCAGAAGAAGATCTCGATGAATCGGTTCGTCGAGATCACGTCGACCGCGCCGGCGAAGATCTTTGGCATGTACGGCAAGAAGGGCACCCTCGCCATCGGTGCAGATGCCGATGTCGTCGTGTGGGATCCGAACAAGCCGAAGAAGCTCGGCGTCGAGACGCTCCACATGAACGTCGATTATTCACCGTACGAAGGCCGGGTCGTGCCGGGTTCTCCGTCTCACGTGCTGTCGCGCGGCGAGCTGATCGTCGAGCACGACAAATGGGTCGGTAAACAGAAGAAAGGCCGTGGCCAGTTCGTGCGCCGCGGGACGTTCAATTTATGAGCTCGGAACCCCAGAAGATTCGATCGGACTCGGCGTGGCTCGATGCGCACTGGATGCCGTACACCGGCAATCGCCAGTTCAAGCAGAGCCCGCGCATGATCGTCGGTGGCCAAGGCGCGTACTACACCGACGCCGAGGGCAAGAAGATCTTTGACGGGCTCTCGGGCCTGTGGTGCTGCGGCCTCGGCCACGGCAACAAGCAGATCATCGAGGCCGTGCAGAAGCAGGTCGCAACGCTCGACTACGCGCCCGCGTTCCAGTTCGGTCATCCTGGCTCGTTCGCGCTCGCGAATAAGATCAAGGAGCTCACGCCGGCCGGGCTCGATTACGTGTTCTTCGTTGGCTCGGGCTCTGAGGCCGCGGACACGTCGCTCAAGATGGCGCGCGCGTACTGGCGCGCGAAGGGTCAGGGCACGAAGACCCGGCTCATCGGCCGCGAGAAGGGCTACCACGGCGTTAACTTCGGCGGCATCTCCGTCGGTGGTATCGTCGCGAACCGCAAGGTGTTCGGCCAGACGATCGAAGCCGATCACATCAGCCACACCCAGCTCGCGCTCTCGAACAAGGCGGCCGCGTTCACGCGCGGCATGCCCGAGACCGGCGCGGAGCTCGCCGACGATCTGCTCAAGTTGATCGCGCTCCACGATGCCTCGAATATCGCGGCGCTGATCGTCGAGCCGATGGCAGGCTCGGGCGGCGTGATTCCGCCGCCCAAGGGCTACCTCGAGAAGCTCCGCGCGATCTGTACCGCGAACAACATCCTCCTCATCTTCGACGAGGTCATCACCGGCTTCGGTCGGATGGGTGCGTTCACCGGCGCCGAGGCCTTTGGCGTGACCCCGGATATCCTCAACTTTGCAAAGCAGGTCACCAACGGTGTTCAGCCGCTCGGTGGTGTCGTCGCGACCAAGGAGATCTACGACACGTTCATGGCCCAAGGCGGACCTGCCTACATGCTCGAATTCCCGCATGGCTACACGTACTCCGCTCACCCCGTCGCGTGCGCCGCGGGTAACGCCGCGCTCGACGTGCTGATCGACGAGCAGGTGATCGACCGCGTCAAGGCGCTCGCGCCGTACTTCGAGAACGCGGTGCACGGGCTCAAGGGCACCAGGCACATCACTGACATTCGGAACTTCGGCCTCGCAGCTGGGCTCACGCTCGATGCGGTCAAGGGCGAGCCGGCGAAGCGTCCGTTCGACGTCGCGATGAAGTGCCTCGAGAAGGGGCTCTACGTTCGCTACGGCGGAGATACGATCCAGCTCGCGCCGCCGTTCATCTCGACCAGAGAAGAGATCGATCGGCTCGTCAGCATCCTCGCCGACTCGCTCGACGCGACGGCGTAGTCCGGCCAAGAACCATCTCGCGCCACCGATTTCTATTAAACAGAAGTCAATAGCAGTCCGGTCGCGTCAGAGCGGCTCGGTGTGCGACCCGGCGCGGTGTGCGGTAGGCATCCCGCACACTTACGCTGGTATCGATCTTGGACTGGATATCGCGATGGCTCGCTCGCTCGTTCTGTTGATCACCGCCGGTGTGATCGCGAGCGCGTGCCACTCGACCCCTCCGCGGCACCCTGGCGAAGAGTACCTCGCGAGTGTCAAGTTCGAGGGCAACAAGAAGATCAAGAGCAGCGACCTGCTCAATGGCCTCGCGCTACACCGCGCGGAGGAGGCCGGGCGCCCCGCCGACCCGTATCAGGTTACGAGCGATGCGAGTCGACTGAAGGGCCAGTACCAGCGCGAGGGTTTCCTCGAGATCGATGTCCAGCCACGGATCGAGCGCAAGGACCTCGCGACGACCGTGATCTACAAGGTCGATGAGGGCACTCGTTCGACCGTCAAGGTGCGGATCGAGGGGCTGCCGACCGATCCAGCGCTGCCGTACGCCGCCGTGCGAGCGGCGATGCCGCTCCGCGATGGTGCGCCGTTCATCTACGAGACCTACGACGACGCGAAGCTCAAGGTCCTCGGTGTTGTTCAGGACGCCGGCTACGCGCGCGCGAAGCTCGATGCCACGGTCGAGGGCGACCTGCCCACGCACACGGCGATCGTCATGTTGCGGTTCAGGTCGGGGCCGAAGTGCACGTTCGGCAAGATCATCGTGGAGGGCGTCCAAGGCGAGATGCGCGACGCGATCATCAATCGGCTCCACTTCCAGCCGGGCCAGGTTTATTCGAACCGCGCGATCACGAAGACCCAGCGCGATATCTACGGCCTCAATCGGTTCTCTTCGGTTCAGATCCAGCCGGATCAAGGCGACACCGCGCAGGTCGACATGCACGTGTCGGTGTCCGAGAGCGCCGCGCATCAAATCACGCTCGGTGGCGGCTTCGGTATCGATCCGTTGAGCTACGAAGTCCGCGGTCGCGCGGGTTATCAGATCATTGGCTGGCCCTTTCCGCTCGACACCGTCACGCTCGATTTCCGACCGGCGTACGCGTATCTACGCGACGGCACCGGCTACGAGCCACGCGTCCGCGCCCTGGTGAAGCTCGAGCGCCAGGATCTCTTCTTCACGCACGCGAAGGGCTCGGTCGAGGCGGGCTACACGTACCTCGCCTACGAGGCGTTCACCGAGTACGGCCCCGAAGGTCAGCTCGGCTACGAGATTCCGCTCGGCACGCGGCGCGTGATGATGCGACTAGGTTATCAGGTCCAGCAGTACAGCTTCATCCGCCCGAGCATACTCGTCGACAAGGCGCTGCAAATGCACCTCGGCATCGACCACTCCGAATTTCTTGGCGCGTTCAAGCAAGCGCTCGTCGTGGACCTCCGCGATCATCCGGTCGAGCCGCGATGGGGCTTGTACGGCGAGCTCCAGGTCGCCGAAGGCGGTACCTACGCGGGCGGGTCGTACAACTATCAGCAGATCATCCCGGAGATCCGCGCGTACGCTCCGCTCGGTCCGGTCATCCTCGCGGCGAAGGTTCGGTACGGTCAGCTCACTGGCGTCGTGCCGCCGACCGAGCGGTTCTACGCCGGTGGCGCCTCGAGCAACCGAGGCTTCGCGGAGCGCATGTTGTCGCCGTCGGTGACAGGACCGGTGAATGGCGCGCCGATCACGGTGCCGTACGGCGGCGCTGGGATGATCGATACCAGCTTCGAGGCGCGCATCCCGATCACGTCGGTCAAGAAGATGACGCTCAACGGCGTCGTGTTTCTGGATGGCGGTGAAGTCACGGATACCGCATCCCAGCTCAAGCCCTTCCAGCTCGACTGGGCGGCCGGTGTTGGCCTGCGCTTGCTCACGATCGTCGGGCCGGTGCGCGCTGACTTCGGCTATCGCCTCAACAACACCGGACCCATGGATCCGGAGCCGCTCTCGAAATACGCGTTCCACCTCAGCCTCGGAGAGGCGTTCTGATATGGCGGCGTTCGCATCGGAGCACGAAGTTTACGGGTGGCGGCGAGGGTTGCGCTGGGTCAAGCGCATCTCGCTCGGCCTGGGCTTGCTCGTGGTCGCGGTGGTCGTCATCGCGCTCTCGGTCCTTCACACCGATTATGGACGCGAGAAGGTTCGCGCCATTGGCAACGATCAGCTCGCGAAGCTGTTCGTCGGTGGTGGCTCGATCGGCAAGGTCGAAGGCACGCCGTTCGGCGACCTCGTGCTGCGCGATGTCGTGATCAATGGCCCCGACCGTAAGCCGGTGATCACGATCAAGAAGCTGACGGCGACAGTCGGCGTGTTCACCCTGATCAAGCGAGACATCAAGCTCAAGGAAGTGATCGCCGAGGACGTCGACGTCGCGATCAAGCGCGAGGCCGACGGCTCGTTCGCGCTCGCCAACTTCATGACGCCGTCGGATCCGAACGAGCCCGCGAGCAAGTCCGCGTGGGATGTCGACCTCGACGATGTCGAGCTGATCCGCGGGCACGTGATGGTCGATACAGGCCAGCCGGATCTCGGCGTGATGAATTTCGACGGCGTGCTGATCGATACGAATGGTCACATCCACGCCGCGGGCACGCGCAACGCCGGGCTGCGGCTCGTTGCGACCTGGCGTGAGCGTGACGCCCCGATCACGATCCTCGCGCAGGTCAACGACGACGCGGAGCAGACCCGTGCCTCTCACCTCGAGGTCATGGTCGGAGGTGTATCGATCGCCGCGAGCGACCTCTCGATCCGCAAGTCGAAGGTCGAAGGAAAGCTGCCGCATTTCTCGGGCATGTTGCTGGTCGCGGCACCGAAGGCCGCGGTCGCCAAGCTGGTGCCTCGGCTCGAGCTGCCCGGGGATCTCGCGCTTGCGATCACAGCTCGCGGCCAGAACGGCTCGGTGATCCCGCTGTCGCTCGATGCGAGCGTCGGCGCGGCGAAGCTAGTGGCGGAGCTGTCGGCGGATCTCGATGCGATGCACGTGACCGGCACGCTCGGCACCAACGAGCTCGATCTCGCCCTGATCACGCAGAACAAGCTCCTTGCGAGCGGTGCGCTCTCGGCGACCTTCGATGTCGCACGAGGAGCGGCCGGGGCATTGCCGACCGCGACCGCGACGATCAAGGGGCACGGCACGTATCAGCAGATTCCGCGCGCCGAGTTCACGATCGATCTCTCGAGCGAAGGCCAGAAGCTCGCCTCGAAGGTCGCCGTGACGGGCCCGATGAAGGCGAACATCGACGCCGCGATCACGCGCGCGGGCCAAGCGATCCATCTCGATCACGCGATCGTCACGGCAGTCGCTGACCCGGCGCACGCGTCGGGTGGCAAGGCGCCGCTGCACGGTTCGTTGCATGTCAGCCTCGACGCGAGCGGCGCACTGATGCCAACGCCGGACCTCGCGGTCAAGGCGACCGTCAAGGGCACGCAGCTCAGCATGCAGGACCTGCGGATGGCATCGCTGAGCATCGCGATCGATGGCACTCACTTGCCGAATCAGCCCCATGGCAAGGCGAGCGTGAAGGCCGTCGGCATCGTGCGCGGCACGATGGCGCTCGGCAAGCTCGAGCTCACCGCGGCGGATCGCAGCGACGGCCGGATCGCGGTGAACGTCACGTCGCGTCCATATCAAGACCCCTGGCTGATCGAGCTCGCCGCGCTCGTGACCCCGCCGGGCACGGGACGCACGGTGACCGTCGATCTCGGGCACCATCACGTGCGCGCGGGCAACGGCTCGGACTGGACCGGCGATGGCGGTCACTTCGTGATGGATCCGGAGCACCTCGCGCTCACGAGCTTCGCGACTTCGTCGCAAGCCGGTCACATCGCGCTCTCGGCAGAGCTCGATCGCGCCGGTCGCCACGCAGGTGATCTGACTGCGAAGGTCGATGTCGCTCAGCTCGCGCTCGCGGTGCTCGGCCCGAAATATCGCGGCGCGATCACCGCGCACGCCGCGGTCACGCGCAAGGCCGACCGATTCGGCGGCACGCTCGACATCACCGGCAAGGGTGTCGCGGTCGATCCGACCAAGCCGGCAGTCGACCTCGATGCGAAGATCGCCGCCGCGCCCGGCAAGGTCACGGTGACGGGCTCGGCGTCGAGCGGCACGATGGGCAGCGTGAAGATCGCGGTCCAGCTCGCTGCACCGCAAGACCTCATGAATTTTGGGGCATGGAAGCGCGCCGGGCGCAACGCGCTGACGACCGCGAGCGTACAGGTCGCCGCGGTCGACCTTGGTCAGATCGCGAACCTCCTGGCCACGCCGGTCGATTCGATCGCACCGTACGTCGATCACCTCGTCGTGCTCGGCCGGTTGAACGCGCTGACCCAGCCGAGCACCGGTAAGGTGGTCACCGTCACCAAGCCGCCGATGGGTGGTCGGCTCGATGGAGAGCTCGCGATCACGGCGACGACCGCGAAGGGCGACTTCAAGGTCGAGCGGCTCGAGATCCCACAACTCCGCGGCCTCGGTCGCGTCGATGCGGAGCTCGTGATCGAGCAACCCACCCCGCGCGAGCTCGTGCCGACCCTGACCATCTCTGCGCAGCAGGTCGGCACCGTGACCGCGCGCGCCGAGATCGCCTTGCCGGCGGATGTCACCGATCCGGCGGCCTGGCAGCGCCAAGGCCTCGCGGCCCTGCACGCGGCGTCGATCACGACCGACACCATCGCGTTCGACCCGGCGATGCTCGAGCGGTTCGGCGTCGAGTCTGCGATGCGCGGCAATGCGAGCTTCGCACTCGACATCGGTCAAGGCGCGAAGACCGCTAGCGCTCGAGTCGATGTCACCAACCTTCGCGGCTCGCCGGTCGCGCAGCCCGTCGATGCTCATTTCGGTGCAAAGCTCGACGGTCAATCCATGACCGCGAACATCACGATGAAGACTCACAAGGGTGCGGTGACGCTGCTCGACTTCGAGGCCAAGCTACCGGTGACGATCGCACAACTGCGCACCGATCCGACGAGCCTCAAGACCGCCGCATTGAACGCGACGCTGTCGCTCGAGCAGACGTCCGCGCCAGCTCTGCTCGAAGTGTTCGGTCGCAACGAGATCATCGGCGGTACGCTCGATGGCAAGGTCGGGATCACCGGCACCCTCGGAGCGCCGGTCGTCAAGGCGAAGTTTACCGCGAACGATCTCAAATCGCGGCCAGGCCCGATGGGGCTGCCGCCGGTACGGATCATCAAGACGATCACGCTCGAGACCGAGTACGAGCTAGCGAACGGCGCGAAGATCGAGCTTCACGGGACCGAAGACCGCGGCGGCAAGATCGATCTCGTTGCCACCGTCGATCCGAAGCACCTCGCCGCGGCGACCGCAAAGTTGCAGGCGAAGGATTTCGAGCTCACCCCGTTGCTCGCCTTCGTCCCGGAGCCCGGCAGTGCCGCGCGAGGCACGCTGAACGCGGACCTCACGGTCACGGGCTTTGACCCGCGCACCGCGAACATTCTCGGCGAAATCCATCTCAAGGAGGCGCGGCTACCGATCGCACCGCAGGTCGGTACGATGCAGAGGGCTCAGATCGATATCGTGATTTCCAAGGACCAGATCAAGCTCGCCGCTACGGGCAAGCTCGGCAAGGGCGATCTCAAGGTCGATGGCACGATCGCGCTCGAGGGCACGAACCTCAGTGGTGGGACTGCGAAGCTGATCCTCCATCACGTGTCGCCGATCGGCGCGGTCGAGCCGCTGATCGATTCCGAGATCACGGCAAAGATCAGCCGCAAGAATCAGACCTGGATCGCGGACGTCTCGATCGACAAGACGTTCATCGCGGTCGACAAGACAGGTGGCGAAGCACTCAAGCCTGTCGGCACGCCCGCGGACTTGCACCTCGGACTCCAGAAGCAAAAACCGCAGCACGTCTCGGCCGGTCAGAACGGCGCACCGGATGCGCCCGCGCCCCCGACCCAGCCCGGCCTGATAGCGCACGTCACGCTGCACAAGACCGAGGTCGAGTCCAAGGAGTTTCGCACCACCCTCGACGGCAAGCTCGAGGTCACCATGGACGCCGACACCATGGGCGTGACGGGTTCGATCGCGGCGAACAGCGGTGACCTCGACCTCTTCGATCGCCGCTATCGCATCGAGCGTGCCGCGGTCTATTTCGACGGCACGATCGATCCGCAGGTCGAGGTCCGAATCAGCCACGACTTCACCGACGTCACCACGGTCACCCAGATCCGCGGCCGGTTGTCCAAGCCGCAACTCGTGCTCAGCTCCGACCCCGGCCTCTACTCGCAGAGCGAGTTGCTCGGCTTTTTGCTAGGCGGCGAGCCCAATGGCGATCCGAACAGTGGCAGTGCGCGCGACCAAGCGACCTCGGCCGGCACTTCGATAGTCGCGAACCAGATCGGTGGCTACGTGAAGAAGGCGCTGCCATTCGATGTCGATGTCATTCGCTACGAGGCCGCGTCCGCGACCTCCAGCGCCGCGGTCACGGTCGGCTCGTGGATCACGCACACGCTATTCTTCTCGGTCACCCAGCACCTGGCAGCGCGCCCCGACGAGAATTCGAGCGAGGGCAAGCTCGAGTACTGGTTCACGCGCCAGCTCGAGCTCGAGACTACCGCCGGCGACCGCAGCTACGATGGCATCGACCTGCTCTGGCGCCACCGCTACTAGGACCTTGCCGCGAGCCCGAGTGCCGCGATTATGCGACGACCCTACTGGACGTCGTCGAGGGTCTCGAGAAACACGACGAGATCGTCGATGTCGCTCTCGCTCAGCACGAGACGCCCCACATGGTGATCGAGCGTCGTCGTGACCTCGGGTGCGGGCCACGCACAGCGAGCCTCTTCCTGCGCTCGACTGCAGGTGCCGACCTCGGTCGAGCCGAGATCACGCGTGTTCAAGAAATCGATGAAGTAGGACAGGTTCGAGAAGTAGCCGTTGTGGCCGTACGGAGCCGTACGGCTGATATTGCGCAGCGTCGGCGTCCGAAACTTGCCGTCCTCGCGACGATCATCGAGTGTGCGTCCGAGACCGCGATCGATGTACTTGGCGCCATCGGGGTTGAGCGGTGGGGGCTGCTCGTAGAACAGGTTGTTCGCGTATGCGGGGATCCCGAGGTTTGCGTACGCGTAGTTCGTGAACATCGGCGGCGCACCATCCGCGCTCGGCCGGCTTGGATGGCAGCTCGCGCAGTTGCCGCGCGCAGGATCTTCGAAGATCGCGAGGCCGTGCTTCTCGGAACGGCTCAGCGCCGCGGTGCCGGCGAGGTAGCGATCGTACCTGGAGGAGAACGGCGCGAACGTGGGCGTCCGCTCGAACGCGGCGAGCGCGGTGGTCAAGTAAGCATACGCGCTGTCTACATCATCGAGCGCATCGTCGCCAAATGCGGCGCGGAAGGCATCGGCGTTCGAGCCGAGGCGGAGCTTGTCGACGATGACTTGCTTCGAAGGGTTCGCCATCTCGAGCGGGTTCATGAGAGGACCGTTCGCCTGGTCCTCGAGCGAATCGGCGCGGCCATCCCAGAACAAGCCGCCGATGGTCTGCAGCACCTCGGGATCGTAGTGAAGCGCCGGGACGAGCGCGGCGTACATCGGCGATTGTGAGTTGCGCGAACCGAACCGGCCGGCGACGACCCCCATCGAGGTCGAGTGATCGGCTTCGGGATCGCGGAATGCGACGCGAGCATCGTGACAATCGGCGCACGCCTGGCCGACGGGCTCCGACAGCGATGGGTCGCTGAACAAGAGCGCGCCGAGCTGCGCGGGCGTGGTGCTCGTATTCGGCGACGGCGACGGCGACGGCGACGGCGTGCACGCGACCAGCGCGAGCGAGACGATCGCGGCACGCGCGTTCACTAGGGAATCACCGCGAGGCTGGGCGCCGGCGGATCGGCGAGCGGTGCATTGAACAAATCGGCCATCGTGTTGACCGAGGCGCTCTCCGCGTCGCAGGGCAGCGAGCCGAGGCCGAGCACGGCTTCGACGGTCTTCAAATAAGAGCTCGTGTCGTAGTTCGCGAGCGACTGGAAGCCGGGCTTCGCGTTATTCGAGATCGCGATGAACGGCGGATCGTCGTTCGCGGGCGTGCCGCCGCCCTCGTCCCAGAGCAGAAAGATCACGCCGCCGTTTTGATACGCGGGGCTCGCTATGATCTTGGGAATCTCGTGTGACAGCCAGGCATCCCCTTCCGCGATCGATCCATCGTGCATGTCATCGTCGAGGTTCGGCGTGATAAACGCGTAGTTCGGCACCGTGCCGGCTACGAGATCTTTGTCGAGCACCGAGTAGTCCACGACGTGGTCGACGCAACGCTGGGTCTTGTGGACCGAGGCACCGTCCCACCCGTTGATGTCGTCGAAGTAGACGAACGGGTTGTGTTTGGCTGCGTAGCGCCCGTGCGAGACGAGGCCGCACGGCGCGCCCATCGACTCCTGATACGACTTCCAGGCCAGGCCACCATTCTCGACTTGATCGGCGATGTGCGAGGTCGAGTCGAACGAGTGCTTGTTCGGATCGTCGTCGTCGAGCACGCCAAAGTTCTCGCCCGACACCATCCAGAGATAGTTTGCCTCGCTCGGATGGACGTACGGGTCGTGGTAGCCCATCGCGACCGCGGAGCTCTTCGCGAGCTTGTTGATGAACGGCGCGTGGCGATTGCCAAAGATCTGGCTGCGGCTGTGGTTCTCCATCGCGATCGTGAAGACAGTGCCGTTCCAGCCAGGTTTCTTTTGCGCGAGCTGAACTGCCAACTTTTCGCAGTTAACCAGCGAGCTGCCCGAATTGTTGGGCGTGCACGCAGCGGCGATCGCAACGAGCCCTGCACAGAGTCGTTTCATCGCCGGTCAAGTTGGGTCGCAAACGCACGGTCCGCAACGAGCAAAAGCGCTAGGGGAATCTCGTCAGAAGTTACCCGTGAGCCCCAAGCCTGCTGTTTTCGTGTCGGTGTTCACGATCGGCACGATCTCCACGGGAGAGTTGTGAACTGACGCTATCAATACCCCGAGCGATGAACCCACGATCGCGCCGCCCGCGACATCGGTGATGAAGTGATAGCCGGCCATCACGCGCGAGACGGCGACCATCGTCGCGAGGCCGAGGCCGACGCCGAGGATGACTTTCGGGCGCATCGAACCCGGATGGAGCCGCTTCTCGGCGACGTAGAGCGAGGTCACGATCGCGAACGCCTCGGCGGTGTGGCTACTGAGAAAGGACAAGCCGGCATCGGCACTGTTGCGCACCGAGAGCGGTGCGCTATCCGAGTACAGGAACGGCCGTGGCCGACCCGCGGCGAGCGTCATGATCGAAGCCACGGCGGTCGCGCTCAACGTTGCTTCGCCCATCACGACGGCGTCGTTGAGCGCATTCAATGCGCCCTCGTCGTGAAGCAGGATGACTGCGGCCGCCGCGCCGAGCCCGTAGAGCTCGAAGTCCGAGGCGGTCGACCACGCACTACTGAAGCGCCCGGCCGTGAGCTTGTCGATCGCATTGAGTCCGCTCTGGGAACACAGCGGCGCGCAATATGCGGGTTGGACCTTCGTGAGCCGCGCGAGCGCGAACACCGCACCCGTCGCGACGATCGGAAGATCGATCTCGGCGTAGAGCTGGAACGCGGGCCGCGTCGGATTGCCCGGATTCGTGATGATCGGCGTGAGCTTGGCTTTGTCCGCGACCTTCTCCGCTTGTTCGGCCATCGACGGGGGAGCGTCCGGCGCGGGCTGCGCGGGCTGCGGCACCTCCGTGGGTGCCCCGGGTTCGGGACCGGCGGCCGCGACGGCGCTACAAATCATTAGAATAATGAGTGGACTCGAGCGACTAAGCATTGGGGGGGCTAATGCAATTTCGGAGACCAACCAGAGTGACGTTTTGGCTGTAGAAATGTGGCGGAGGGGCGCAATGTGCTGCACGCGCACGGCTCTTTCGTCCAATGGCGGGTTCGCTACCGCACCCGTGCAAGACTACTCGACCGTGAGCAGTACGAGTTTTTTTGGCGAATGGTTTGCACAGGTCAGGACCATTCGCACCTGCATCTGTATCTGCCTGGCTCTCGCAACGACCACCTCCGTGGTGCATGCGGACGATCCGAAGCGCGCCGTGCCCGACTACGACGGCCGCGGCAACCCGGACGTCGACGACCACTCATGGGCGTGGTGGATCCCTCGCGTCATCCTGTTCCCGCTCTGGGTTCCGTACGAGTACGTGATCCGGAAACCGATCGGTGCGTTCGTGACCACCGCGGAACGCGATCACTGGGCCGATACGGTCGAATCGATCTTCACGTTTGGCCCCGAAGGCAACAACGTGATCATTCCGACGGTCCTGTTCGACTTCGGCTTGCTCCCCAGCGTCGGCGTCTATTACGCGGGCGACGACTTCCTCGCGAAGGACAACCAGCTCCGCCTCCACTTCGCGACCTGGGGCCCGCGGTGGATCGACGCGACGGCGGCCGATCGTTACTCGGTCACCAAGGGCGATGTGGTCGAGACCCGCTTCGAGTTCAAGCGCTCCGAAGACAACATCTATTTTGGCATCGGCCCGGACGTCAAGACCGGGACACTCTCGCGGTACGGCCTCGAGAAGATCGAAGGCAGCGCGAGCTATCGCCACAAGATCGTCGACGAATCTAGCGTCCGCGTGCGCGGCGGTGTCCACCGGTTGAGCTTCGTCGCGGGCGGCTGCTGCGGCAACCCGACGGTCTCCCAGCTCGTCGACAACGGCACGCTCGAGAAGCCCCCGCTGTTCGGCGACGACTACGCCACCGCATTTGGTGGCGTCGATCTACAGATCGATTCGCGCTCGCCGAAGCCGGCACCCGGTAGCGGCTGGTTCTTGAAGGCGAACTCCAATACCAACTTCGACCTTCATCAGACCCGTTCGTGGATCCAGTACGGCGGCGTGCTCGGCGCGTCTGTCGATCTTACCGGCCATCAGCGGGTGTTAAAGATGCAGCTCGCGCTGCAGTTCGTCGATCAGCTGCAAGGCGAAGGCATACCGTTCAACGAATATGCGGTCCTTGGCGGCGATCTGATGCCCGGCTTCGTCCCCGGCTGGATGACCGGCCGCAGCACGGCGGCGGCCCAGCTCGGTTACAGGTGGCCGGTGTGGCTCGGCCTCGATGGCCAGACGCGCGTCACGTTCGGCAATGCGTACGGCGAGCACCTCCAAGGTCTCGGACCGAGCAAGCTGCGCTTGTCGTGGGACATCGGCATCACCACGAGCGCCGTGCGTGATCAAGGCTTCGAGATCCTGTTCGGCCTCGGTACCGAGACGTTCGACCAAGGCGCAGGCATTACCTCGGTTCGAGTCGCGTTCGGCTCGCGGCAGGGATTCTAAGATGAAGCGAGCAGCCCTACTTCTGATCACTGCCTGCGCTAGCTCCGCCAAGCCGTTCCCTTTCCGCGATCCGATGACCATCGATCCGGATAGCAATGATGTGTCGGTGGCGTGCCGCGCCGATCCTGCGCCCGACGACAAGAACCGTCAGACGTGCGCGCCGCTCGAATACGTCTCGCCGTTCATCTGGGATCAGGTCGACAACGTCGTGTTCGCACGCGTGTCGCGCGGGCTCGCGGTCGATGTTTCGGGCGAGGCACGCAACGTCAACAGCATGGACGAGGTCGCGGATTCGTCCTGGTACACGAATCGGCCCAGAGGCGAGGCGGGGCACGATGAGGCGCCGGGCGCGTGCAAACCCGAGGACATGCTGCCGGAGCCCGCCGACGTCAAAGACGAAGAGTGGTTGATCGATCACGGTAAAGACAACGGCTCGACCCTCGGCTTCCGGATCAACATCAAGGGCAAGGGCAAGTACATGCTCAAGGCCGATGATCAAGGGCTGCCGGAGCGTGCGAGCGCGGCGAGCGTCATCGGCGCTGCGATCTATGACGAGCTCGGCTTCAACACGTCGTGCGAGCAAGTCGTCACGCTCAAGCGCTCGCAGCTCAAGCTCAAGCCCAACCTCGTGGTCTTTGACAACGAAGGTCTCAGCCATCCATTCGACGACAAAGCCCTCGACAAGGCGCTCGAGAGTACGACCCAGCTCGATAATGGGGTCGTGCGCATGCAGGCCTCGAAGTGGTTGCCCGGGCTCACGCTCGGCCCCTTCCGGTACATCGGCGTGCGCAAGGACGATCCGAACGACGTGGTCGATCACGCGGATCGTCGCGAGCTCCGTGGTGGCCAGATCCTCGCGGCCTGGCTCGATCACTGGGATGCGCGCGAACAGAACTCGATGGATATCTGGATGGCGAGCGACGGAAAGAATGTCCGCTCGTCGCCTGGTCACATCGCGCACTACATCCTCGACACCTCTGACACGCTAGGCGGCGAGGTCAGCGTCGACGAGCTCTCTCGCAGGCTCGGGCACTCGTACAACTTCGACTTCGTCGATGTCTTCCGCTCGCTGCTCACGTTCGGGATCGAGGAATATCCCTGGGATCGCGCGCAGAAGAACGAGAAGAAGAAGAAGTTCGGATACTTCTCGAATCGCGATTTCTCCGCGGGTCGCTGGAAGCCGCTCTATCCGAACCCGGCGTTCCTGCGGATGACGGAGCGCGACGCCGCGTGGATGGCGCGAAAGATCGCGCGTTTCTCCGAGGCGGATATCAAGCGGATCGTCGAGCTCGGTCGCTGGAAGGACCCGTCGGACGTCGCGTATCTGGTCGAGACGTTGCTCGAGCGCCAGAACCGCATCCTCAAGCGCTATTTCGCGAAGATGTCGCCGATCGGCGATGTTCGTCCGGATGCCGACAAGATCTGTGCGACTGATTTCTCGCGCAAGCGGCTGGTCATGATCTCGACCACGTACCGCTACAAGGCGATCGAGCGCGGCAATGGCCAAGCCCTCGAGCTCGCCGTCACGCCCGACGATGATGGCAAGCTCTGCATCCAGCCGAAATCGATCGCGAATCAGAACCTCGCCGAGAACGATCCCTCTCGGATGGTCTCGATCGAGGTGACGAACGGAACCCACGCAGGTCCGCTCGTGATTCACACGTACGACCTCGGTCCCAAGGGTCTCAAGGTCGTCGGGCTCACGCGCCCGGAGAAGTGACGACCGGCGATGCCGATCAAGCCGAGAGCACACGTGCTGGGCTGGATGCGTGCGCTCACACTGCGCACGTTCTTGCTGCTTGCCGGTGCTCTCGTCGCGAGCGTGGTGTTCACGATCGTCGCGCGCGAGCTGCGAAATCCGTGGCTCGATCAACTCGACAAGCAGATCGAGCTCGCCGTGCACCGGCTCGATTCGACGCCCGCGGACCTCGTCGCCGCGGCGGCCTCGTTCATCGGCTCGAACATGGTGTTGATTCCGGTCGTCATCGCTCTCGCGATCGTGTGCGCGCTGCGCAAGATGCGCGTCGCCGCGGTCGTCCTCGTGGTCGACGCGGTGTTCGTGATCCTCGGCAACCAGTACTTGAAGACGATCTTCGCGCGCGCGCGGCCGAAGCTGTTCGACAAGATTCCATTGCCGACTGATTACAGCTTTCCGAGCGGCCACGCGATGTCAGCGATGGGGGTGTGGGGCGTGATCGCGGCCGTCCTGGTGGCGCTCTATCCCGTGCATTGCCGCGCGATCGTCGCTGCGGCGGCGACGCTGATCCTCGGTATCGGTCTGTCGCGGATCTACTTCGGCGTTCACTGGCCGTTCGATGTATTCGGCGGTTTTCTCGCAGGATTGCCACCTCTGATCGCGAGCGTTCACCTGATTCATCGTCGCAAGATCGACCACGATCGCAACGTGGCTGACTTCGTACAAGCCGTCGAGAGCCCATGACCGGACCCATTCCCAGCAAACGCAGCGCGACGCTCAATGCCAAGCGCGAGCTCAAGATGGCGCGCAGCGCCCACGCGTTCGTGCGTGGCAGCACGAGCCAGTTCTACAAGTGGCTCGCCTCGCCGCAGACCGTCTCGATCCCGCAAGGCCCACCGGTGTGGATCTGCGGTGACTGCCACATCGGCAACCTCGGTCCGATCGGTCATCACGACGCGACCGCGGTGGTCGAGATGCGCGACCTCGATCAGACCGTGATCGGCAACCCGGCGCACGATCTCCTGCGCCTCGCACTCTCGCTCGCGATGGCGGCGCGCTCCTCGGATCTGCCGGGCGTCACGACCGCGCGGCTGACCGAGGATCTCGTCGCAGGCTACGAAGCGGCGTTCGAGGGCGAAGAGGTGTCCGAGGAGATCGACGATCTGCCGCCGCCGATCCGGCTCGTGATGAAGCGCGCGGTCAAGCGCACCTCGAAGCGTCTGCTCGACGAACGCATTGGCGCACATAAACGCA
The DNA here is from genome assembly GCA_043759355.1 of Kofleriaceae bacterium. Lineage (GTDB taxonomy): Bacteria > Myxococcota_A > Polyangia > Haliangiales > Haliangiaceae > JABFXX01. Next base: position 17,852 of record JAYVLQ010000022.1, on the reverse strand, counting down.
TCCCGATCGGCAAGCGATTCTGGGAGCTCTCCGACGAAGAGCGCGCGGCGGTCAAGCTGCTCGTCGAGCAGGAGCCGACCCGCGGCTTGATCACGGCGCTCGAGGGCAACGATGCCGAGCGACCGATCACGCTCGTCGATGCCGCGTTCTGGGTAAAAGGCTGCAGCTCGCTCGGGCTGTGGCGCGTCGCAGCACTCGTCGAGTATCGCGAGAAAAAGAAACGCACGCTCGCGCTCCTCGATATCAAGCAAGCGGTCGAGGCCGTCGCGCCGTGGGCCGAGAACACCAATACCGGGCTCGCGCCGGGAATGCGTGTGCTGCAAGGCGCGAAGCGGCTCGCGCCCGCACTCGGTTCGCGCATGCTCGCCGGTGCGATCCTCGATCGTTCCGTGTTCATCCGCGAGCTCCTGCCGCAGGATCTCAAGGTCGAGCTGGATCATGTCGATGCCGATGAAGCGCGCCGGCTCGCGTACTATCTCGGCACGGTCGTCGGGCGCGCTCACCGCCGCCAGATGGATAGCGCGGCGACGCGCGCGTGGACCGGGGAGCTCGCATCGCATCGCACGAAGAATCTCGATGCGCCGAGCTGGCTGTGGCAAGCGCTCGTCGAGCTCGTGGCGCTGCACGAGCATGCGTACCTCGAGCACTGCCGGCGCTACGCCTTGGCCGCCGCGCGCCAAGAAGAACCGAACGTGGCAGAAGCGCTCTAGTGCGCGCGTTCGTGATCTGCTTGGTTGCGCTCGGCACGGCTCGCCGGCCGCACCGCCCGTGGCGGTCGATGGCGAAGCTGGCTCGAGCATCGGCTAGAGCATCGGCGCGGGCATCGGCACCGCACGGCATCGAAATTCGCGGTGCTCGCGCACGTGCCCCAGGAAGGGCTGGTAGTGTGGTCGTTCTGCAGCGCTCTGCGCCTGCACCACGCCTACGAATTTCCTTGGCGTTCCCCTTGAATGGTGCGCACCTGAGGATTCGTTGAACGCGTCGGAGCCCGGAGAATCAGCGTTAGGTCGAGCACTCAGGAAGTTCGCCCCGGTCAAACGGAGCGAGGTTCTAACGGTCGTGCTCCTCGCCCTGAACGTCTTCGTGCTCTTGTGCTGCTATTACGTCCTAAAAGTCGTACGCGAGCCATTGATCCTCCTGGGCGGAGGAGCGGAGCTCAAGTCCTACGCTTCCGCGGGACAAACAGTCCTGCTTCTCGGCGTCGTGCCCGCGTTCAGCTGGCTGACCACGAAGGTCACGCGCATCCGCCTCATGACGACGATGCAGCTCATCTTCATGGGCTGCCTGGTCGGGTTCTATTTGCTCTTCGAAGCGAAGGCTCCGATCGGCTTGGCGTTCTACATCTGGGTGGGCGTCTTCAACGCACTCGTCGTCTCCAACTTCTGGTCGTTCGCGAACGACCTCTACACGGGAGAAGAGGGCAAGCGCGTGTTCGGCGTCATCGGTATCGGCGCGAGCATCGGCGCCATTCTCGGCGCGTACGTGCCGCGGATGCTCCACGGGGTCCTCGGTGTTCCCGGCCTGATGACGCTCGCGGTGGCGCTACTGGGCGTCTCGATCGTGCTCTATCACGTGGTCGAACGCCGCGAGGCCGATAGGAAGGAAGAGGTCGCGCAGGTTAAATCGGACAAGCCCCAGGACGAGACCAAGCAGGACAAGAAGGGCGGCTTTGCACTGGTCCTGCGCGACAAGTATCTCCGCCTGCTCGCCGGGATGTTGCTGACCGCGACGATCATCAACACGGCAGGCGAGTACGTGATCAGTGAGCTCGCGACCAGGCATGCGTATACGTACGCGGTCGAGAAGGTCCATCCGAGTGCGGGCACCGACGCAACGCCGGGTACGGTTGACGTTCTGGCTGACACCAAGAGCGACGACGCGCTCATGAAAGATCCGAAGTTCCAGGCCGCGAAGGAGGAGTACGTGAGCAACTTCTTCTCGAGCTACTACTTTCTGGTCAACATCGTCAGCTTCTTCCTCCAGACGTTCATCGTCGCGCGCCTGCTGATGACGCTCGGTGTGCGGCGTGCGCTGTTCATCATGCCGCTGGTCGTCCTGTGCGGCTGGTTCGCGCTGATCCTGTTCGTCAATGTCTCGCTCGTACGAGCCGAGAAGACGACCGAGAACGGCCTCGATTACTCGCTGCACAACACGCTGCGCCAGGCGCTGTTCCTACCGACCTCGCGCGACGCAAAGTACAAGGCGAAAGCTGCGATCGACACGTTCTTCTTCCGCATGGGCGACGTGATCGCGGGCCTCGGCCTCGTATTCTTGTTCGTCGAGGTCCTTCACCTTGGAGTTCGCGCGTTCGCCGTGACGAACGTTTTCCTCGCGTGCTTGTGGGTTTTCCTGGCGTACCGCTCGGGCAAGATGTTCGACAAGCTCGTGTCGGAGCAGCATCCAGACCGGGTCGATCAAGGTGCACGCCTCCCGCTGCCGAGAGCAAACGTGGTGAGCAAGCATTCCGGTACGGAGCCGGCGGCTTGATGTCATGAGCGTCGACGACGATCAGAGGCGCCTCGCGCGCCTGGCTACGGTCTCGGCGCTCCTCGTCGTCGCGTCCTTTCTCGCAGCCAAGGCGACGCGAGATGCGACGCTGCTCGCTCGGTTCTCGATCGAATCGCTGCCGTTCTTCATCGGCGTGTCGGCGGCGCTGGCGCTACCGATCATCATCATCGCGTGCAAGCTGATGGTCCGGTTCGGCCCGATGCGGCTCGTGCCAGCGATGAACCTGGTGAGTGGCCTCGTCGCGCTCGCCGAATGGGCCATGATCGCGCGCTATCCGCGGCCGGTCGCGGTCATCACGTTCTTCCATCTCAACATCGCCAGTGCGGTGCTGGTCTCGGGGTTCTGGTCGATCGTCAACGAGCGGTTCGATATCGCGAGTGCGAAGCGCCACATCGGTCGTATCGGCATGGGCGCGACGTTCGGCGGCATCCTCGGCGGTCTGATCGCCGAGCGCACGGCGGTCTATCTCGCGCCGGATGCAATCCTCGCCGTGCTCGCGGGCATGCAGATCGCCTGCGCGGTGATCCTCTTCATCTTCGGTCGAGGCGAGGTCACGATCCCGAAGGAGCATGCCGATCGCGAGGCGATGTCGACGTGGAGCGCGATGGGCGGTGTGATGCGCTCCTCGCTGTTACGCAAAGCAGGCATCGTCGTGATCGTGACCGCGGTCGGGGCGGGCGCTCTCGATTACGTGTTCAAGGCAGATATCGTCGGTCACGGGGGCAACGGTACCCATGCGGATCTGCTGCGCCAGCTCGCGGTGTTCTACACGGTCACGAATATCATCACCGCGGTCGTTCAGGTCGCGTGCACGGGGCCGATCCTGACGATGCTCGGGGTGCCACGCAGCGTCGCGACGCTGCCGTACATGGTGACCGGCTTCAGCGTGCTCTCGTTGCTCGTCCCGCTGCCCGTGACCGCGACGATCGCGCGCGGTGCCGAGTTCGTGACGCGCAACTCGATCTATCGCGCAGGTTACGAGCTGCTCTATGCGCCGCTACCTACCGAGCAGAAGCGGCCCACCAAGGTCGTGCTCGATGTCGGTGCCGACAAGATCGGTGACATTCTTTCGGCGCAGCTTGTCGGGCTGGTGATCTTCTTGGTCGCCGCGCCGCGCACGGGCCTGCTGATCACCGCGGCCCTCGCGGGCCTGGTCGGAATCGTCTACACGTTGCGGCTGCCACGGGCGTACTCGAAGTCGCTCGAAGCAAGCCTCCTCGAGGCGGTCGCCGAACGTTCGCCGACGAACGCCGTGCCGGCGAGCGTGCAAGCCGAGTCGTCCGCTGGCCAACCCGAGCCGTGGCTCAGCCTCGTCGATGTGCCTGCATTCGGTCATCCGGGCGATGTGGTGCCGCTCCAGATGCGCCGGCGCCGCAAGAAGCTCGAACACCGAGCACCGAAGTTGACGAAGGTCACGCCACCTCACGGCGCGCTCGTGCACGACGAGCTCGAGCATCTCCTGGCGCTCATCCGCGTGTTCCGCGGTACCGATCACATCGCGATCCGAACCGCGCTCGCGGAGAAGCTGCCCTTCGAAGTGTTGCCGATGGCGGTCGAGCTCGTCGCGAGCGATGACGACGAGACTGCAAAGGCCGCGATCCTCGCCTTGCGCAAGCTCGCACCACTCGGCACCGGGCTGTACGTCGAAGCGCTCCTCGATCAGGAGGCACCCGAGAAGCTGCGTCGGCGCATGCCCGGCCTCTTGTCGAACGGCGCCCCGGGACTCGCGGGTTGGGGCCTCTGGCGCGGACTTGCCGATTCGAGCTTCGACGTTCGTTACTACTGCAGCGCCATCCTTGCCAGTGTCGAGCACGGTCTACCGCTGCGTCACGACGACGTCTTCGAGTACGTGCGAAAGGAGCTGCACACCGAACCGAACGAGTGGCGCGCACGCAAGCTCACGATCGATTCAGTGATCGAGGCCACGACCGACGTCGATCTCGGGCTCTCGCACATCTTCCGCGTGCTCGGCCTCGTGCTTCCTGCCGAACCGCTGCGAGTCGCGCTCCATGCGGTCCAGACCGACGATGCGAGCCTGCGCGGCATGGCACTGGAGTATCTGGAGAGCATCTTGCCGGCGGATGTTCGCGCACAGCTGTGGCCCTTCCTCGACGAGAAGGCCGTGCCGAAGGAGCAGGCGGTCGTGGATACGGCAGCCGCCGAGCACCTGCTCGAACGGATGCGTGTGGCGAGCTCGGGCGTGCACCCCAAAGTTCGCAAGGTCGATCAACCTCCATGATTCGCGACCCCAGTTGTTGGTAGCGTAGCCACCATGCGCTGGTTCGTCATCGCTGGGGTCGGGCTGATCGTCGGATGCTCGCGTCCCATCACGGGCGCGACGGGCGATGCCGGTGTCGGCAGCGATGCGAGTACGACCACGCCACCGCACGTCGCAATTCGCGAGACCGTGACGAGTACCAGGTTCGTCGTCCGCGAGCACATGCTCGCCGCGGCCGAGATGCAGGTCTCGGGCGAACCCCTCGCGGAAGCGATGGGCCGCACGCCCGCGAACTACAGCCGCGATCGCGTGCCGACCGATCTGTACTTCGATCCGACCTTCGTGCTCGCGTGGACCGACCTTGCCGGGTTCTCGAGCGCGATCGAATCGTACGAGTATTCGAAGCAGCCGATGAACGAGGTCGCTTTCGAAGCGGGTGCCGGCACCTCGCTCGCATACGGCCCGCTCGTGACCGACCTCGCCGCCGAGATCCAGCACTACGCGGTTGGCGCGAATGCACTCGGCCGCTTCGTCTTCGCCCCGAACACGTATCCCGCGCACAACGCGAGTGGCAACACGAACCCGAGCGGCATCGGCGTCACATCCGCCAACCCCCTCGGCTGGCCCGGGATGTGGCCGACGGTGCACGTATTCGCGAGCTTCGATCCCACCATCGACGCGACCGGCGACATCGCGCTCGAGTGCGCGATCACGTCCGACGACGATCCGGACGGCATGATCGGCGCGAGCGTGATCAACGGCGACTACGAGTGCGACGCGAGCTCGTTGCACCTCCGCGATCGCACGACGCAGATCGACGCGACGATCACGCCGGGCGCCGATGGCTTCTCGGGCTGGAAGTACGGGCTGTGGGTCCTCAACTACCTGCAGGTCATGCACGATCGCGCCGAAGCACCTGTCGACAGCGTGGCCGATCTGGCGCTCGTCGGGACGGCCGGTGGCGAGACGTTCCTCGGCTCGAGCGATATCGAAGGCTTTCAAGCGCAGCTGTTCATCGCGATGGTGGACAACCGCGCCGAAGATTGGCTCGCGCACCTCTCGACGAACGATGGCACGACGCTCTCGGGGTTCACGAGCACGGCGTCCGCGCTCGCGTACGACTACACGCAGCCGCTGCGCTGGTTTCCAGGCTCGATCGAGGTCACCGAAGCCGGCGCGGGTACGTTCCCGCAACCGCACTACGCGCTCGCCTCGGCGAACAGCGAGCTGCTCGACCTCGCGGGAATGATGCTCGCGTATTCCGAGTTCTACGCGCTCACCGACACGAGCAATCGGGATGTCGGCGGTTCGCAACCCGTCCTCGTGTACTTCGACGGCGACCCATTCCCGGCGGATGATCAGATCGCGAATGGCGAGCCTACCCTCCACGATCGCGCGCTCGCGATGATGCGGGTCGCGGTGATCGATCTCGATCGGATGCACACCGACCCGGCGAGCGGCTTACTCGTCGACAGCGTCGCGATGGCCGGGGTCGTGCCGGCTCGTGGCCACACGCTCTCGACGACGACGCTCGCGTACACACTGATCGCCGCCCGCACCGTGCTGCGCTCGCTGTCCGGATCACTCGAGCTCTACTCGAACAACACGCCGGATGCCGCGACGGTCTCGACGCCCCTCGATCCGCTGCCGCTGCACTTTCCGGGCAATGCCGCACTCTCGTTCTCGGGCCGGCTCGAGGCGCTCCTGCGAGCCCACGCCCGGCTGCTCTACGACCATCTGACCGATGCGACGGGCCGCGCGTGGTCGGGCTGGGACGTCAGCGCGAACGCCGTGGTCGATCAGCAAGACCTCCTCGATTCGCACACCGCGGCGGTGCGCGGCTTGTTCGCGGCCTATCTCGCGACCGGTGATACGCGCTACCGCGATCGCGCGATCGCGGTCTACGATCGAATCGAGGCCGTGTTCTATGACAGCGGCGCGCGGGTGTACTCGGCGACTCCCGCACCGGTCGACAGCACCGAGTTCACGCCGCTGCGGTTCGCGCTGCTCCAGAGCACGCTGCGCGACATGTACGAGCTCGTCGCGACGCGACCCGGTGGTGAACCGAGGATCGCGCCGCTCGAGGATCGGCTCGCCCGGTTGAACAAGCTCGTCCTCGATGGCTGGGATGACGCCGATCGGAACCGCTTGATCAGCTGGCCCGGTGAGTGCGCGAACGTCGTCGACGGCATGCCGCGCGGCGGCCTGCAGATGGCCGAGCGGACGCTGACCGGCGAGCTCGGCAGCATGCAAGCGCCACTGCTGCCCGGTGACATCCGGATCCCCACGAGTGATCGCGAGCACGATTGCGTGCCCGAGATCGACGACGTTCACCTGCCGGCGGCGCTCGCCGATGCGATCACGTTGCACATCGAGAGGAGCCCCGGGAGTTCATGAGGTCGGTATGGCTCGTTGTCCTGGCCGCGTGTGGGGACAATCGCGCGCTGCCAGCCCCGGTCGTCGATGCCGGGTGCGGCGATGCGTGCCCGGCGACCTGCGACGTCGTGTTGACCGGAAATTTCGAAGAGACCACGTCATCGCCTGCCGCGTGCCCGAGCCTGCGAATCGGCGGGCCGGCGGACGAGAACGTCATCCTCGCGTTCGCGATTCCGTCGCCGAAGCTCGGCACGTCGTTCGGCGTACAGATCGATGTCGGCGCGATGCCGGTCGCGGGGGAGCTCGGCTCGGAGACCGTTGTCGGCTGGAGCGCGATCGCGATCGAGAGCGTGCCGCCGCAAGGTGCATGCGTGTTTCTCTCCGGGGGGGAAACGACGCCCGCGGGCTATTTCACGATGACGCTCGCGAGCATCGATTCGACGTCCGCGCACGGCACGCTCGCGATGTCGCTGTCGGTGTTGCCACGGACGACCGATCAAGGCGTGCAGACCGATTGCGGCGCGGGCACGACCGAGGAGCTGACCGTCAACTTCTGACCTCGGCTGTTTCGGCTTGCGCGCGAAAGAAGCAGCTCCGATGCCTATCGACTTCCAGGACCGCTAGGGCGGCGAATCGGGCAACACGAACGTGATCTTGAAGCCGCGAATGTGGACCGCGACGGGCTTGCCGCTCTGTTCGCCGGGTGTGAACTGGCACTCGCGGATCGCCTTCATCGCCGCTTGATCGAGGCCGTGACCGAGGCCGCTGACGAGCTTGATCTCGCTCGCCTTGCCGTCGGCACCGACCACGAGATCGATCACGACGGTACCTTCGACGCTCGCGGCGAGTGCATCGGCGGTGTACGCGCCGGAGCAGCGGCCCTGCGGCAGCGGTAACTTCGTTGCTTCGTATGCAGCGACCGGTCCCGCGAGCTGTTTCGGCGCGGCGGCCGCCGAACCTTCACCCGCGACAGCTTTCGTGGTGTTGCCGACCTTCATCGCGGGGCCGCTGCCGACCGTCGAGGTCGAAGCCATCGACACCCCGAACATGGGCTCGTCGGTCGTGTCCGTCGTCGTCGGTGTGCGATCCGCGGCCGTGTCCTTCGCGACCGCTGCGACTTCGGGCGCGCGGACCTTCGTGACCTGCGGCCGCTCGATCGCCTGCTTGGGCTGCGGCGTTGCTTGCGGTTGCGGCTCTTCAGGCTTCGGTGGCTCGGGCGGCGGCGGCACCGGCGGATTCTCGATCACGCGAACCGTGATCTTTCGCGGTGTGAGATCGACGCGCGGTGGCAGCTCCTCGAGCGCGCGCGCGATCGCGGCGTGAGCGACGAACGACCCCACGGCGCAGATCAGGATGCGCTCGAGTGACGTCATGGAGGCGGAACGAGCGATGCAGGATCGATCTGGATCGCGAACGTCGCCACGCCGAGCGACTTCACGACATCGAGCACCCAGACGAAGCGACCGTGGGTGACGGACTTGTCGGCCGAGATGATCGCCTGGGTTTTCGGATCCTTCGCGATCGCGGCCGCGATCTGGGTGCGGAGCTCCGCGGGGGTGACCGGCTTGTCGTTGAGATACAGCACACCGTCCTTCTGGAGCGCGATCGCGAGGGTCGTCGGATTGAGGGTTGTGCTCGTGCTCGCTTTCGGAAGCTCGATCTCGATCACCTGCTTCGCGATCAGGTGCGCGGTCAGCATGAAGATGATCAACAGCACCAGCATGATGTCGACCAACGGCGTCACGTTGATCTCGGCGATGATGCCGCGGCGGCGGCTCGCACCACCTGCCATCTCAGGCCACCCTGTCCGGGGAGGAAGGAGCGCGGAGGTAGGCGAGCACCTCGTGCGCGTACGAGTCCGCGCGCGCGGCGGCGGTCTCGACGTGTCGGATCGCGGCGTTGTACGCGGCGACCGCTGGTAACGCGACGATCAAACCGAAGCCGGTCGCGACGAGCGCCTCTGCAATCCCCGACATCACGGCCTGTGTGCCCTGCAGCGAGTTGCCCGAAAGATCGTGGAACGCACGAATGATGCCGAGCACGGTGCCGAACAAGCCGACGAAGGGCGCGTTGTTGCCGAGCGTGCCGAGAAATGCGAGCCGCTTCTCGTACCGCTGGCGCTCTTGCTCCACGATCGCGGCGCGATGTTCTTCGACGGAGGCGGGTCCATCCTTCGCTCGATCCAGGCATGCCTTCACGACCACGGCTTGCATCGAGTGCTGGTTCACGAGCAGCTTCGCGGCTTCCTCGGGACCCTTCTTGCGCAATGCTTCGAGCGTCGCCTTCATCACCGAATCGGGTGTGTGTTGCTGCAGGAAGAACCACAGCCGCTCGAGCATCACGGCGACGGCCGCCAAGCTGAGTCCGATCAGCAGCCACAATACCCAGCGCGAGCCCGCGCGGAGCATGAGGTCGAGGATCTTTGCGTCGATCGGTTGGTCTTGGGTCATCAGCTCTCCATTCAGATCCGGCCGCGGAGGCCGATGGTCGGAAGTACGTAGCGAATCGTGTTGCCCGGGGTCACTTCCTCGGGGAGCAGGGCGATGTTCGTGATGTCGACGTAAAAATCGAGCAACCAGTTCTGCCAGACCGCGCGCTTGTCGACGCGAACATCGAAGCGGACATAGCCGTCTGCTCGTCCCTCGTTGTAGCCGGCCGTGGTCGTGGCAGGTAGGCCTGACTGGTACTGCATGCGCACGCCGAGGTCCCAGTTGCGACGGAGCGGGATGCCCATCACGAGGTTGAACAGGTGCGTGCGATCGAAATCGTAGGGCGCCCACGCGCCATCGCGGAACCGCTCGGCCTTCGATAGCGTGTACGAGACCCATCCGAAGATACCGGACTTCGCCTGGCGCTTGAGCATGAGCTCGAGGCCGTAGGCCCGCCCGGTCTGCGGCGTGGTCAGGCGATCGATGTACGGCTGCGCTGGATCGGTCGACACGATCGAGGTCGGAATCAACGTCGGATTCGCGACGGTGCCGACCGTCGCCGCGTTGATCGATAGATCGAAGATCGTCGGATCCATGTAGTTGTAGTAGACCTCGGTCGTGAGCTGCAACGAATGCTCGAGCGGGACCTCGACGCCGAGACTGGTCTGGTACGACTTGACGAGCCCGTACTTGAGCGGCATCTCGTCGAGGCCGGGCAACGGCACGACGAACCGTGGCGGCTGGTGGTAGATGCCAGCCGAGCCCTTCAACCAGATCGCCGAGTCGTCGCTGTCGGTCTTCACGTCAGGGAGCTCGCGCGTCGCGAGCTTGCGCCGCACGGTGAGGCGCGGGTCGAGCGCGGGCTTGGTGGCGGTCGAGTCCTTGTAGACATCACCGCGAAGGCCCGGCCGGATCAGATAGTCAGGAGTCGGGCGCCAGAGGCCCTCGGCGAACGCCGAGCCGACGTACGAGGTCGAGAGATCCGCGGTGATCGTCGAGAGGTTGCCGAGGGCCGCGGCGTCGGCGCCCTGATTCAACGAGTGCACGCTGCCGTCCAGGCCACCATTGAACGTGAGCTCGTCGCTCAGCTTCCAGCGCGCATGGACTTGGGGCTCGGCGATGAGGACCGAGAAGTCGGTACCCGCGCTGTACGTGCGGTCGTAGCCGAGCACGAGCCGCGCGACGGTCTCGACCGCATCGAACGTACGGTGGTAGCGCATGTCGAGGCGATGAAAGCCGAGGATCAAGCTCGGGGTCAGCGGCGGGTTCGGGTTCGTCACGCTCACATTCGCGGCGACCGTGTCGAGCTCGTCGTTCGCGCCGAACGCGAATGCGGTCCAGCCATTCGACTTGGTGCCGCCATCGACGCGCAGCTGGTAGTCCCAGTACGACAGCGACGCTTGGTTGGTCGCGAGCGACAACAAGAAGCCGGGATAGCCGTAGCGTGCGGCCGCGGTGAACGTGATGCCGAGTGCCTTGATCGGCTCGCGCACGAGCCCACCGACGGTGAGAAAGTTCGCATCGAGATCGATCAGCTTGTTGTCGGCGCTGCCGCGCACGGTCTTGCCGTCGATGATGCCGCCCGTATAGCCGCCGTAATTCACGGGCGCGCCACCCGGATAGAACGAGATCTCGTCGATCAGATCGGGGTGGATGACGCTCGGACCGGACAGCAGGTGAAATAGCAGCGGCACGCGCGTGCCATCGATCAGAAAGCCCGTCGAGGCCGGGCTCGATCCGCGGATCACCGGGAAGGGCAGGAGAGACACGACCGAGGCGACCCCGGGCAGCGCCTGGACCACGCGGAACGGATCGCCGAACGTGCCCGGCACCTGCTGGAGCTCGGGACCGCGCAACGTGATGCGCGAGACTTCTTCGCGATGCTGCTCGCCGGTGACCACGATCTCGTACGGGTCATATCGATCGCGCTCGACGTAGTAGCTGACCGCGAGCTCCTGCTTGGGCGCGAGCGTTTCTTTTTGCTGGAACGCCGTGTGCGCCGGGGCGAACACCGAAATCTTGACCGCGCCGGCCGGAAGCTCGAGGCGGAAGTGCCCCTTTGCATCGCCTTCGGCCGTGTACTTCTGGCCGTTCACCTCGGCGACCACGGTCGCGCTCGCGACCGGTCTCCGCGTGCCCAGCTCGACGAGCCGGCCGCGCAAGATCGACGTCCGCGGTGGACCATTTTCCTGCGCGGGTGGCGGCGGTGGCGGTGGTGGCAAGAACGTGTGCGTGAACGTGATCTCGACCGGCACGGGCTTGTCGCCAAACATGCCGGGCTGGAACGTGAACGCCTTGACGCCTTCGATCACGGCCTCGTCGAAGGGCGGTTGCGGGTCGGTGAGGAGGTCGACCTTGGCGACCGCACCGGTGACGCCGACGCGAACCTTCACGGTGACGATCACGGGCGCAGCGAGCGCCGGCGCGTCGGGCGGATCGGCGATGTCCGTCGAGCCGATCGCTTTCGGTGGCTCGAACGTCGGTTGCGGTGCCGCGTCACTGCCGGCACCGACACCTGCGTCGGGCGTCTGAGCCATCGCGATCGCGGGCACCAACGCGAGCAGGATCGCGAGTTTCAACGCCACGTGATGCTCCACGTCAGCGCGCCCCCGATGTGCGGCCAGTACTGGCGGCGCTCGATGGGCCGCGCGGTATCGTTGTCGAGGTGGCGCGAGCGATCGATGCACGCCGTCTCCTGGCCCGTCAGCTCGAATGCGAGGCCGGTCGCCGCGCGCGGCCCAAGAATGTACGTGTACTCGGCGCGCGCGAGGGCGGTCACCCCTACGCCGCTACAGCTCGGCATCGGCGTCGACGCATCTGGAAACGTGTAGGAAGCGGACAGCGAATCGGCGAGTGGGTCGTAGTCCTTGCGGCCGGTTCGGCCCTCGACGATGCCGCCGAATCCCACACCGATCGCGATCGAGAAGGCCGGTGTCACGTGCCAGGTCGGATCGATCGTGCCGGAGAACCGCAGGCCGCTGAGCCCGTTACCTTGCTTGACGCGCTCGTACTGGAACGAGCTGATCACCGACCAATCGGGATCGAGGCGCAAGCCCGCGCGGAACACGCCGCCGATGATGTGACCGCTCGGTGCGCCACCGATGCCTTCGAACCGACCGTACGCGACACCGAGCGAGAGCCGGAATCCCGCCTTCTTCCACGCCGCACGATCGCTTTCGGTCGGGAGCGAGAGCTTTGGCGTGCCTTCGTCGTCGGGATTCGCGGCCGGCTTCGGTGCGGGATCCACGACGACTGGCGGTGCTACCTCTGCCAAGCCCACATTCGCCAGCACCATGCTGAACGCGAGGTGCTTCAGCACGGCCACCAGGGTGGTGGGGTGAGGCTGTGATCCCAGTCCGGCGAGCCGCAGGTCGGGCTCTCATTACAACCTCGCAGGACGTAGTGCGTGAGCCCGACGCACGAATCTTTGCTGCGCCCGCTGATCACGTATTCGATCACGTCCGACCGCGCATCAAAGCTCGGCGAGTGCACGCACGCGCCCACGCGATCGGTCAGATCGGGCGCGTCGGCATCCGGCTCGCGATAGCGCACGCTAGCATCGGTGGCATGCTCCGTGCAGCGCATCTCGTTCAGCGCGGTCGCGGATTGGAGCGAGAGCGTGAACTGCGCATCGGCAGCGAGCGTGTTCGTACAGGTCGCTGGAGCTTCCATCGGTAGCGTGCCGGCGAGCGTCGCGGCGAGCGCAGCGGCGGCCGAGAACCCCCCCGCGCCGAGCACCGAAAAGCCGGTCTGCGGATCGGTGCAACCGGCGCGCGGATAGAACGCGCTCTGGATGAACGCACCCTGGCGGAATGCGACCCGCTGATCCGGTTGCGTCATCGAGACGAAGCTCGCGCCGTAGACGAGGTCGTTCGAATCGATGGTCGTCGTATCCGGAGGTCGGTTCGTCTCCATCGGACGGTTCGGGCGGCCGAGCGTGAGCGTGCCGTCGTGGTCCTTGTCGTCGAACAGGATCACGCTGGCGTACGCGACGCGCGCCGTGAGGTCGCCGACCATGATGTCGGACGCCGGCACGCTGTAGAGCTCGATCGCTTCCGGCGTGCCGATCGCTATCGGGATGCTCGCCGCGACACGCGCCGGCACGAAGCCAAACGGATCACGACACCCTGCAGCGATCAGCGCCTGGACGGTGTCCGTGGTATCTGGCGGCGCCGGATCGGCGGGTAGGATGCAGATCGGCTCGACCAGCCATTGGCGACCCCACACCAAGGCGACGCGAAGATCCGGCGTGCTCGTATCGTCCGGCGATCGGACCGTTGCGAGGTCGCCCTCCGCAGTGACGTCGAACGTCACGAGCACTGGCGCGGAACCGCCATAGCCATGCAGGTCCGTGCAGCCGCACAGCGCGACCAAGATCAGTGGCTTTAGGGTTGCCATGCGACTCCTAACATCGCGGTCCAGCCCCACGCGAGGCTGCCGCCAAAGCGATCGACCGAGGGTCCCGCGCTCGCGATGCCCACCCAGGCGCCCGAAATGTGGAGCGCGATCAAGCCGTCGAGCTCTGCCGCGGGCACGGTGCCCCATCCGCGGCCATCGTGCAGGGTGAGTCCCGAACCCATCGTGTTGTTCGCGATCCGGACCTCGTGCACGAATGTCGGTCCGACACCGAGCCGTAACACGAGGCTGCCGCGACCGACATCGTGACGAACCGCACCGACAAGACGCAGCCGGTAGTCGTCTTGCGTCACCGTGTAGGTCATCGAGCCTTCGGTGATCGACGACCACGACGCGCGCACGCCGTACGAAAACGTACAGCCACACGAGCGTGTCACACCGACGCCGATGCCCGTCATGATCCCCGACGGCAGCGCCGAGGGTGTCGCGAGGAACAAGCCCGCGTCGACCGCGAGCCCGCCGCGCGAGGACACGTCAAAGGTGTCGTCGTCGATCATCCGATCGTCAGCGGACGCGAGCGCCGGTGCCATCACGAGGCCAAGTGCGAGCAAGCGAGAACACATCATTGAAGCGGCCGCGCGAAACCTAGCGATATGCCCCACGTGAGTGAAAGCAAAAACGGTTGGCACGCCTGAATTGCGTCTGGGGATGAGAAAGGCATGAGACGTGGGGCAGTTGGTCCTGAACGAATCGTCACCCAAAAATCTTAGGTAGACGAGCGATGGGTCGTTGCGTGTAATGCGCTCCGCTCACCCCGGAGGATCGAACGTGTCCAAGCTCTCTGCCATCGCAACATTCTGGCTCTGCTTCGTCCCGTTCGCGTGCGGACGAAATGACTCCGCGACGCCCGACGGTTCTCAGACGCACCTCGACGGTCACGGCTCTGGTTCGGGGTCCGGATCGGCGACCCCCACCACGATCAAAGCAACTCGCATGGCGCCACCCGCGACGGGCACGGCGGTCGCGTTCGCGAACGTGGTGGTCACCGCCCGCGTCTCGAGCTCGAAGTACGGAAAGATCTGGGTCCAGGATCAAGGAGGCGGCACGTACTCTGGCATCGAATTGTTCTGCAACTACGCCGGTAACAATCCGACATGTGCCCTGACCAAGGCGCAGATCGACGCGCTCGTCGCGGGCACGGTCGTGAATGTCACGGGCTCGTTCGATAGCTTCTTGCTGTCGACCGCACCCGCCGGTGCGCAACCGACCTTCGAGATCGACGCACCGGTCATCACCACCACGGGTACGACGATGACGCCGGTCGCCGTCGATGTACCGGCGGCAACGATCGCAAAGGCACAGCTCGCCGCGGCAACGGCGGAACCGTACAAGGGTGCGTACGTCCACGTGACCGGCGGCCCGTTCACCGTGCCCACGCTCGCCGCTCCGGAGTTCGCGGCGAGCTGCACCGACAAGAGCGTGCCGGTCCAGAACGGTACGACGTACAACGGCTTCGAGGCTGCCGCCGGCGCCCAGACCTTGGCCGTCGCACTCAACTTTTACAACACGGTCACTTACTGTGAGCCATGCGCGAACGTCGCGATGCCGTACGCGTGCAGCAACCCGGTGTCCACCACGCAAACCTTCACGACCTTGAGCGGTATCGTCGAGCCGAACTACTCGTCGACCAGCAGCATGGTCTATCTCCAGATCTCGCCGACGAGCGACGCGGACCTGGTGCATCAGTGAAGACGCTCGCTCTGGTCCTTTCGTTCGCCGCTGGGTGCGGTGCGAGCCCGCGCGACGGTACGGGCACGGGCGTCGATGCGAACCGCACGCACCTCGATGGCACCGGGAGCAGTGGCAGCAACACCACGAGCTATCCGGTCTACGCGCACAGCGACAAGGTCCTCTACACGATCGATCTGGGGACCAAGGCGCTCGTCACGATCGGCACGTTCATGGCGCCGTCGAGCGATGCGATCACAGATCTCGCGGTCGCTCCCGATGGCACGATCTACGTGATCTCCGAGACCGCGCTCTACACGGCGAGCGCGAGCGATGGCCACGTCACCAAGCTCGGCTCGCTCTCGGCGTGTGGCTCCCGCGGTGTCGCGCTGACCACCACCGCAAACGGCGATCTGTGGATGGGCGACTTCAACGGCAAGCTCTGCAAGATCGACATCTCGGGCGCGACGCCCGTCGTCGGTGCGCCGGTCACGATGAGTGGTGGCATGGCGCTCGCGGGTGACTTCGTCGGCATCGGCGATGGCACGATCTTCGGCACCGCCTACAAGCTCAACGATGCGGCGACGCAGAACAACAACTTGCTGGTGAAGATCGATGTCACGACCGGCGCGGTCACCACGATCGGTCCGAGCGGCTTTCCGAAGCTGTTCGGTGCATCGTTCCAGAACAATGTCGTGTTCGGCTTCACGCACGATGGCACGGGCCACGTGGTCACCATCGATCGCACGACGGGGGCCGGCACGCTCTACGCGACGTTCCTGGACCCGGCGACGAACATGGGCATCTCGTTCGCCGGTGCGGGTGTGAGCTCGCTCGTCGTCATCGAGTAGCTGAGAACTCGCCGGTCCGCATACGACGTGAAGCCGTGCGCGTGCGCGCTGGATCTCACCGCTTACTAACGTTTTGCCAGATACGATACCGATCTGAGCGACACGCGGCGATGGCAAGCGCGAGTGATTCTCGGCATCGGCTGGGTGCTGGTTCTCGCGTACGCATTTCCGGGCTACATGAGCGCCGATTCGGTCTCGCAGCTAGCGCAGGCTCGCGGCATCGAGGTCCTGAGCGATGGCCATCCGCCCTTCATGGCAATGATCTGGCGTGGGCTGGAATGGATCTGCGCGGGACCGTTCGCCATGCTGGTGCTGCAGACCGGAGCGCTGCTGTTCGGTCTCGATTCGATCCTCCAGCGATATGTCTCCCGCCGCACCGCTGCGCTCATCGCGGTGCTGGTGCTCTTATTTCCTCCGGTGCTCGCACCGATGGGCGTGATCTGGAAGGACTCGCAGATGTGCGGGTTCGCGATGCTCGGCATCGCGGTCCTGGCTGGAGGCCGGATGGCGCTCGGATGCGCCGTGCTCCTCGCGGCCACCGCCGTGCGTTACAACGCGCCGGCCGCGGTGTTTCCGGTGGTGGTGCTGCTGGTCCGCTGTGCGGGCGGTTGGCGGCGGTATGCGATCGCGTTGGGTGTGTGGCTCGCGCTGACCGCGAGCGCCTTCGAGATCAATATCGGGCTCACCCAGCAAGAGGAGCACGAGTGGTACTCGTCGCTCGCGCTCCACGACATCGCCGGGACGCTGCGCTTCGCACCGCGGTGCACTGGACGCCAGGTCGAACGCGAGCTCGCGGGAGTGCCGCTCGTCGCGAAGGCCGAGACGCAAAAGCACTGTCGCTGGCAATATCAGCCGACGACGCACTGGAATTTGTGGCACGGCGAGCGCCGGATCTTCGATCCTCCTCACACCGCTGCGGAGCGCGATGCGGTCGCGGCCGCGTGGTGGGCCATCATCACGCATCACCCGAAGGCATACGCGAAGCATCGCTGGGCGGTCTTCGACAAGCTCCTGGCCGGGCCCTCGATGCAGGTCTGGGGGGAGTTCGTCGAGAATGATTACCAGCGAACACTCGTGATGAGTGCAAACGAACATTCGGGCTTGCAACAATGGTGGCTGAGCCTCGAGCGTTGGTTCTCGACGACGTTCCTGTTTCACCCGGGCTTCTATCTCGTCCTCGCGATCGCGCTACTCCCACTCTGCCGCGACCGGCTGGGCTTCGCGATTCTCACGAGCGGCATCTGCCACGAGCTCGCCTTGCTGCCGCTCGCCCCTTCCAACGACTTTCGCTACTCGCACTGGATGATCGTCTGCACGGTCGTCGGGACCGTGATCGTTTTGGTCACCAGGACTCGCAGTCAAACGCGATAGTCGCGGACCGTACAG
>JAYVLQ010000021.1:0-88801 GCA_043759355.1 Kofleriaceae bacterium | reverse complement strand
GGATACCGCGAGATCGTCGAGGCGATCAGCTGCTCCTTCTCGAGCACGACATACGACAGGCCGCGCTGGATGCACGACAGCGCCGCCGACAAGCCGCCCGGGCCCGAGCCGACGATCGCGACATCGACCGCACCCCCACCGCGACCGAGCGCACCCGATTGCAGACCGGTCTGCAACATGTGCTCGATCACCGCGCGGCCGAGGTTCGCGGCGCTCTTCACCAGCGGCTTGCCGGCGACTTCGCCGATCAGATACTGACCGGGAACCGCTGTCTGGAAGTTCTCGTCGATCTCGGGGACCTTGAGCGGAGGCGGCACGCCACCCTCGGGAAACATCACGAGCGCTTCGGTCGGGCACGCGAACATGCACGCCTCGCACTGGATGCAGTCTTCGAAGCGCAGCACGCGGCTCTTGTTCGCCACGAGATCGAGCACGTTCGTTGGACACACCGCGACGCAGGCATCGCAGCCGGTGCAGCGATCGTCGTTGATATCGTGGATGAGGACGCGCGGTCCCACGACGGCTGCCGGGGCAGCATGCGCGTGATGGCGTTTACGGGCGGACAACATCGTGAACGTCGCCATCAAGAGGATGGCGAAGCCCCCGAGTGCCAACGGCACAACCCAGGTCACGTCGTGAAGATACCGCAGATCATGCGACGAGGGCAGCCCCCCGATGGGTCCGATGACGCAATGCGAGGTCGGCGGGAAAACCTCGTAGTTGTCGCTACCTCTCGACGTTCGCGATCAGAAACGAACGGACCTCGGCAGATAGGTCCTCGAGCGAGCGGCCCTCCACGGGGATGGGCGCGCCGATCGTGACATCGACGCGCTTGCCCTTTTGCATGGCCTTGGTCCCGCGCGGCAGGATCCCGATGGTGCCCCGGATCGCGACCGGGACGATCGGGGTCCGGGTATCGATCGCGAGGTGGAAGCCGCCCTTCTTGAGCGGTCCGATCCGGCCGTCGAACGAGCGGGTGCCTTCGGCCGCGAGCCAGACGCTCACGCCATCGCGAATCAAGTCGGCCGCTCTCGTGATCGATTGAATCGCGCGCGCGTGATTCTTGCGGTCGACCTCCACGAACTCGGCGGCGCGGAGGGCTCTGCCCCACACCGGAATCTCGAATAGCTCCTTCTTCGCGAGCATCCGGAGCGTCGGCGAGGGCAAGGATGCATAGAGCATCGGGATATCGAGATGGCTCTGGTGGTTCGACGTGTAGACGTAGGCCCGCCCGAGTGGCACCCGCTCGGCGCCCGTCACGTGGAGATCGATCTCGAGGAGCTCGACCACGTGTCGCGCGAACCACCGCGCCTTGGCGTCGACATCCTCGCGAACCAACGAGCCGCGGAGTGCGTTCCCGATGATCGAGACGCTGACGCGGGCCATCGCGCCTGCCACCTTGAGGCTGTCGAGGATGCTCACCTTGCACGCATTCTACCGATAAGTGGGATACGCGGGTGCGTGTAACGAGTGCGTCATCGCGTGTTAGATTTGAACTGTATGTCTCGCGCGCTGGCGGTGCTCACCGCTTGCATCGTGGTGCTTGGCACTGCGCGCAGCTATGCCGATTCGATCGATCAAAATGTTCGCGAGCTCTCGGTCAACGGCAAGAGCTACAAGGTTCGGCTCGCCGCCGCACTTGCACTCTCGAAGTCCAAGGACGCGCGGGCCGTGCTCGCGGTCGCCGACGCGCTCGATCAAGATGAAGACGCGACGGTCCGCCGCGTCGCCGCGATCGCGCTCGAGAAGATGATCGATGGCGGGACCGCCAACGATGCGCTGAGCCTCAGCATTACCGCGCTCGAGAAGGCCGCGAAGACCGATGGCAATACGAAGGTCCGCGAGACCGCACGACGCGCGCTGCGTGCGGTGGAGCGCTTCAAGAAGAAGGGCGAGCCCGCGGTCGCGACGACGACGACGACGACGACGACGACGACGACCACGAACATAACGACGACCGCGGGTCGCGGCAGCGCCGTGTTCGTCAATGTCGACAAGGCGCTAGATCAATCGAAGAAGGCGCCAGTCGACGGCCCGGATCGCGTGACCGAGGTTGTCAAGCGCCAGGTCGAGAGCACCGGTTACTCGACCAACTGGCCAGGTGGCTTGCCGACGAGTGCGGAGCTCACGACGGCCAAGACCCGCGGCTACATCGTCGCCTCGACGGTGAAGAAGGTCGACATCACGCGCAGTGGTCACCAGACCCAGGTCGCGTGCACGGTCGCGATCCGGGTCTCGCCGTGGGCCGGCAAGGATGGCGGCGAGAAATGGGAAGCGAACAAGGCGGCCTCGGCCTCGGGTTCGGCCAAGGCGATGACCGGCAACACCGATCGCGAAGTGCAGGGCGGCGTGCGCGACTGTCTCGAGGCAGTCTCCGAAGACGTCACGTCGCGCCAGGTGGTGCCGTTCCTCAAGCACCTCATCGCGATGTGATTTAAGATGCGCCGTGCTGACCGACGACGAGCTGCTCGCGATCGCGCGCAGCGTCTTTCCGATCAGAGCCGCGCACGTCTCGATCGAGATGGTCGAGCTCGGACCCGCGTCGCCGATCGACGACAAAGGCAATCTCGCGCCGCAGATTCGGATGGTTTCGCACGGACGCGAGATCACCTCTCAGACCCTGATCCTCGTGCCCGCTGCGGATCGGATCGCCGAGCGTGTCGTCCCGTACTTCGCCGCGATCCTCGCCGACATTCGAGCGCGTTCCCCCGACGACCTCGAGCAGTGCATGCCGAGCGATCTGTTCGTCGGCGAATTGCTCCGCGAACGCTCGCTCGCGGCGGAGGCCTTTTTCCGAATCCTCGCGGATCCGCGCGCGCGGCTCCTCGTGACCGTGCCGCCCGGGAGGCGCGAGGGCGTCATCATCGATCCGATGCTCCGCATCGCACCGCCAGTGCTTGCCAATCCCGAGCTCGAAGCGCGGATGACCGAGAACGATACCGAGCTCTACGGCGTGTATGCCGATTGGCTCGCGGATCGCGGTGATCCGCGCAGTGAATTGATCGCGGTGCAGCTCGCGCGCGAGCTCGATCCTGCGGATGCCGAGCTCGCAGCACGAGAGAAGTGGTTGCTCGCCGAGTACGCGTACGAGTGGCTCGGTGGGTTCGCCTGGATTCCGGAAGGCGATTTCTCGATCCGCTGGCACCACGGGTTCATCCACGGGCTCACGCTAGGCTCCGACGACGAAGCCCCTCCCGATAGCATCGGCGATCTCACGTTCGACGGGCTCGTCGAGCTGCCGAGCGCGAACTTGATCCGCGAGCTGATCGTCCGGCCGCACGGGTTCTGGGACGAAGGCGCCTTCGCGATCCTCGGCACGCCGGGCTTTCCCAATGGCTGGCGGCTGCTTGACATCAAGACACCGGACTTCACCGAGCTCGGCACGATGGAGCCGGGGTATCCGAACCTGGCAAACCTCCAGACGCTGCGGCTCGAGTCGAACGTGATCACGCTCGGCAAGGTGGTCTTGCCGGCGCTCGTGTCGTGCGAGCTCGTCACGCCCGGCCTCACGGTCGTCAACCTCGGCGAGATGCGCATGGCGGTGTGGCCAAAGCTCGAACGGCTCGTGCTGTGGCTCGGCGATGCCGGCGTCGCCGATTGCGATGTCGAGCTCGAGGACCTCGCGTGGATCTTCGCGGCGACGAACCTCGCGAACGTCACCGAGCTCGGCCTGTGCGGTCGCGATGCAGGAGAGCTGCTGTGGCGCCTCGCCGAAGCCCCGATCCTCGCGCAGCTCGTGATCCTCGATCTCTCGGGCTGCTACTTCGACGACGCCGCTCGGCAGTTCTTCGCCGACCGCGCCGCGGACTTCGCGCATCTGAGAATGATCCACGTCCACGAATCCGGCGATGGCATCGCCGCGAACGCGGTCGTCAACGAACGCTGGTCGGATTGAGTCTTT
This sequence comes from Kofleriaceae bacterium, assembly GCA_043759355.1. GTDB lineage: Bacteria > Myxococcota_A > Polyangia > Haliangiales > Haliangiaceae > JABFXX01. The sequence goes on along the minus strand of JAYVLQ010000021.1, from coordinate 84,900 downwards.
TTACCAGACGACGCAGGCGTTCTTCGGCCGCATCTTCGAAGCGGCCTTGCAGCGGAACGTCTTCGCGAACTCCGGCGTCGCCGAGAGCGCACCATCGACGCGCCAGTGCGCGGGCGAGTGCGGATCGGTCGCGACGCCCATCTGCTCGTACTGCGGGCGCGCCTTCGCACACCATGCCTGGCCGAAGCCGAGGAAGAACTGCTGGTCCTCGGTGTAGCCGTCGGCGACGACCGTATCCGGCGAGCCCGCGCGCAGCGAGCGATACGCCGCGAGCGCGAGCTTCACGCCACCGATGTCGGCGATGTTCTCGCCGAGCGTCAGCTTGCCGTTGACCTTCGATCCCGACACTTCGTATGTCGAGTACTGATCCGCGACGCACGAGGTGCGCTGCTCGAACTGCTTCTGGGTCTCCGGCTGCCACCAATCCTTGAGGTTGCCATCGAGGTCGTACTGCGCGCCCTGATCATCGAAGCCGTGCGTGAGCTCGTGACCGACGACGACGCCCATGCCACCAAGGTTCACCGCGACCGCGGCATCGACGCTGTAGAACGGCGGCTGGAGGATCCCGGCCGGGAACACCATGCCATTGAGCGACGGGTTGTAGTACGCGTTGACGGTCGGGACCGTCATGCCCCAATCGTCCTTGTCGACCGGCTTTCCGATCTTCGCGACATCCCGAGCGATCGCGAAGCGGCGTGCGGCGAGCACGTTCGCGCCGTAGTTCTTCGGGTCGAGCTTGAAGTTGTAGGTCAGCCACTTCTTGGGGAAGCCGATCTGGTACGTCATCGCGTTCAGCTTCTCGGCCGCCTTCTTCTTGGTCTCGGCATCCATCCACGGCAAGACGCCGAGGTTCGCCGTCATCGCCGCCACGATCGCGTGGACCTGCTCTTCGGCAGCGGCCTTGCTCTGACCACCGAAGCGGTCGCGCACGAACGCCTGGCCGAGGAGGTCACCGAGCGCGTGATCGGTGCCACCGGTGCAGCGCTTCCAGCGCGGCGGGAGCTGCTCCATGCCGGTGATCGCCTTGCCGTACGCGAGCGACTGATCTTCGAACCGCTTGTCGAGGAAGCGCGCCGCCGAGCGCGCGATGGCCACCGTCAGATAGTCGCGCCACACCGTCATCGGCGTCTTCTGGATCAGCGTGTCGACACCCGCGAGGAAGGCCGGCGAACCGACGGTGACTTCCTTCACCGTGCCGAGACCCATGCCCTGCCAGAACGCATCCCACGCGAAGTGCGGCATCGCCTTGGTGACGCCATCACGATCGATCTTGTTGTACATCGCCTTCGGATCGCGCTGCTCGACGCGAGTCTTCGAGACCTTCGCGAGCTCGGTCTCGAATGCGATCACGTCGTCGGCGGATTTGGCCGCCGCATCAGGCTTGCGACCGACATCGCCGAGCAGCGCGATCACGTACTCGCGATACGCGACCTGGATCTTCTTCGCTTTGTCGTCGTGGTTCAGGTAGTAGTCGCGGTCAGGCATGCCGAGACCGCCCTGCTCGATATCGGCGATGACCTTGCGGGCATCGGCCGAATCCTGGGCCGAGCCCATCTCGAACAACGCATCGATCCCGTTGACGTGGAGCAGCGTGACGGTCGCGGTCAGCGACTTCGCGTCCTTGACCTTATCGACCGAAGCGAGCAACGGATTTATCGGCGCGGTGCCGGCCTTGTTGATCGCGGTCTCGTCCATGCACGAGCCGTAGTAGGCGCCGAGCTGCTTGAGGATCGCGTCGTTGCCGGGCTTGGTGGACGCAATCTCGAGGATCGTTTTTTCGTACTCGAGGTTGCGATCGCCGATGTCGACGAAGCTGCGCATCGCGATCGGCTTGTCGGCCGGAATCTCGGTCTTCGCGATGTAGCCACCGCACGCGAATTGATAGAAGTCGTCGCACGGGTCGGCCGTGCGATCGAGCGAATCGGGATCGAGGCCGACCGCCTTGAGCGATTTCGTGGTCACCGGCTTCGTCGAGACCGGCAGCGGCGGGAGGTCATCCTCGACAGGCTTCGGCGCGACCTGGCCCTCGTTAGTGGGCGGCGGCGCGGCGACGGTCGCCGGCTGCTGCGACGAGCCGCATGCAGCGGCGAACAAGATCAACGGCAGAGCACTTCGCATGGGCGGTGCGATAACACGAGGCCCGGAGCCGATCTACGCGCGACGCCGGTGCGACACCTGCGACAGCGCTAAATCTTGAAGAACCGGTGCAGTGCGGGCATCTCGCGTGCGACCTCCGCGATGCAATGGTCGGCGAGCTCGAGGCCGCGGGTCACTGCCTTTTGAGCGCCGTCGACCTTCGCGGCGCGCGGCAGCAGGAGCGTTGCTGCCCGGTCGCGGTGTGCGGCATCGCAGAACGAGCTCGCGAAGCCACGGAGCAGCCACGACGCTTCGTCATCGCGCATCCGCGCGAGCAGCTCGTCGATGTGAGCGGCGAAGAAGTCGAACGCGCTGTTGCGAGTCGTGTGACTCGAGAGCTGCGTCCACAGGATAGTCTGCGAGTCACGCAGATCGAATTCCTTGCCTAGCACCAGCTCGTGTGCGCGCGCGACCAGCGCCGGATCGCTGAACGATCCGAGCCCCACCATCATCCGGGTCAGCTCGCTGGCATCGCGCGGCTTCTTCGCGATCGCGAGATATCGCTCGAACCGCGCCGCATCGCCGCGTTCGGCGGCCGCGCCGAGCACGGTATTGACGAGGTCGTCGTCGATGCCCTTGCGGTCGGTGGTCCAGCGATCCGCGAGTTTCTCGGCGGTCGCGCGCGTCGCTGGATCCCAGTACGCGACGTGGCGAAGCGCGGTCCGGCGCAACCGCTGAAGATCATCGGAATCGCCGGCGCGCCGCTGCCATCCGAGGCGCCTCACGAGTGGCTGGTAGGTCTTGACGCCCCAGTCGCTCGCCGCGGTGTAGAGCGCGTCGTCGAAGCCCGCATTCTGGAGGGGCGCGATCTCGTCCGCGGCGGCGGCAAACTGCGGTTCTCGATCCTGCACCAGCATCGGGACCAGCGCGAGCGCGCGATCGATCGGGAGCTCGTCGCGCTTCACCATCGCCGCGAGATCGGCGACGAGCATTAACTTCTCGGGCGCGGTGAGCTTTGCTGGCGAGCCCGGCTTCAACATCGCGATCGCGCTATCGAGGTCGACGTGCGAGCGGTAGTAGCCGTACCCGCCGGCGTTCGACAGGATCCAGGTCGGGCAAAACGTCGCGGGGATCGGCGCGCCTGTCGAGCATGCGGTGCCGCTACGGCGGCCATCACCGTAGCGCACGCAGACAGGCACGTTGAACACGAGCTGATCATCGGTCGCTTCGTGTACGCCCGCAGGCAGTGCGCGGGGCATCGGTGCGAGCACGAGCTGCGAGGTCTTGCAGTCGGCGTGAACGTTCGCGAGCGGAGCTCCGGGGCGCGTGATGTATTGCTCGAACGCATCGGCCGCAGGGGCACCGATCGCCGCTCGCATCTCGCCGATGAAGTTGTCGGCCGCGGCATTGCCCCACATGTGATTGCGGATGTAACCGCGCAGGAACGTTTGCCACTTTGCTTCGCCGACGAACATCTCGATCTGGCGTAGGACCGTCGAGCCTTTGTTGTACGTGAGGTCGCCGTCGAACGAGGCTTCGATCGCTTCGTTCGTGGTCACCGGCTGCTTGATCGCCCGCACCGAGAGCATCTCGTCGCTCGGTAGCGCACTGGTCGTGCGCGACACGCGCTGATCGAGGAAGTGCCAGCTCGGTTCGGCCGCATCCGTGATCCGCATGTCGAGCCACTGGCCGAGCGCTTCGTTGAGCCAGGTATCGTCCCACCACGCCATCGTCACCACATCGCCGAACCAGTAATGACCCATCTCGTGCGCGAGGATGTTCGCGTACGCTTCTTTGCGGTCGCGGGTCGCTTGCTCGGGGCGGATCAGCGTCAGCGGCTGCCCCATCGCGACGATCCCGGGATGCTCCATCGTCCCCCAGAACCTGGGCACGACGGCGACATCGAGCTTGCCGTACGGATAGTCCATGTCGAAGTAGCTCTCGAGCGCGGCGACGACCTTCGGCGTGACTTCCTTCGCGTAGCCGAGCTCGCTCGCGTGGCCCTTCGGGACGATGAAGTGGATCGGCGTCTTCACGCGACCACCGGTGCCACCGTCGATGTCGTCGAACGGACCGACCATGAACGCGACGAGGTAGCTCGGCAGCGGCTTGGTCTCCGCGAGCTCGACGCGCTTCATGCCATTTGGCTCGGCCTCTTCCTTGACGACCGCCGCGTTACCACGCGCGAGCTGATCGGCCTTGATGTGAAACGTCAGCTGCCACGGCACCTTGTAGCTCGGCTCGTCGAAACAGGGAAAGGCGCGGCGCGCATCGATCGCCTCGAAGAAGGTGTAGGCGTAGGTCGCGTCGCCTTCCTTCTCGGCGTAGATGCCGCGGCTCTTGTCGTGATCGATCGCGGCCGCAAACTCGATCTGGATCGCGTGCTCGCCGATCGGCAGATCCTCGCGGGTGACGAGCCCGACGAACTGCTCGCCGCCGGGCAACACGCGCACCTGGTTGCCGTCGATCCACGCGTGCTGGATCTCGAGCCCGCGCGCGTCGAGCCATACGGCGTGGGTCGGCCGGCGGACCCTCGCCGCGATCTTGACCATGCCCGCGACCTGCGTGGCCTCGGGCACGATCGTGAGCTCGAGCGCGTAGCGGACCGGCACGACATCACCGGGAAGGCGGAACGTTGGCGGTGGCGGATCGAGAGGCGAAACCTCCATGCGCACCGGCTGCGCTTGCGGGACCGCGGAAATAACAGGGGCGGGTGCCGAGCAGCTCGCCAACCAGAGGAGGGAGAGCAGAAGACGCCCGCGCATGCGCTACTCGAACACCGAGGCGAGGTCGTTCGCGCTGGTGCCTTCTTTGTCACCGCGCAGCGAGGTGTACGTGACAGCGGCGACGACCGCACCGAACGCGCTGAACACGATTTGCACGCCTAGCACGGCGTAGAGATAGGTCCGGATGTGCGCCATCGTATCGAGCGTGATCACGTTGCCGAGCAGCATCGTGATGCCGAACGTCATGATGAAGATCAGCAGGAGAATGCCGAACACTTGACCCTTGTGGCCCGCGGTCAGCTCGCGGCTGCGACGCAGCGAGGCGAGGACGCCCGGTTGCTCGACGACCGAGACCGGCACGGAGACGTACAGCATGCAGTACACGATGATGCCGGGGACGATCAGCAAGAGGAACGCACCCGCGACCGCGAGGCCGGTGATCAGCGCGACGCCGAGCGCCGGCAGCATGCGCTTGAAGCCGTTCGCGATGCAGGCGCCGATGCTAGCGCGCTGACCCTGGAGCTCCTTGACCACGCCGTACGTGATGGTCGCCGTGATGAAGGCGTTGAGCACCATCGTGAGTAAGCGGGTGCCCCACGTGAAGCTGCTGCTCACGCCCATGAAGTGATCGTCGAACACCGACATCGTCCACACGATGATCGGGGCGTTCAGCACGCTTGCGATCAACAAAAACGGGATGAGGTTGCGTGCAAACACGCGAAAGCTCGTACCCATGACCGCTCCGACACCAAAATTCTCGTTCATTGCATTCTCCCCGGTGTTATTTATTTCTTGGAAAACTTGTCTTGCTTGCGCTGACCGAACAGCACCTTCTGCTCGAGATGAGCGCGCTGTGCGACGTAGAAATCTTTCAGGAACCGCGCGCTATCCACCACGCGCGCCGGGTAGCTGATCTTGGCCTGGATCTTCTCACTGACCGTCACCGTATTCTCCAGATACCCCAACGTGTCTTGACCCTGGCGTAACACGCCTTCGAGCACTTGCAGCTCGTAAATACCGTAGATCCCGAGCTGCTCGTCGGTGAACGTGTAGGACGGCGTGGGTTGCGCCTTGCTCTGCTGCGAGATCGCGGCCTCGTGGACGAGGTCGCCGAGTAGCAGAGTCTTCGGCACGACGACGACGCGCGTGCCACCGACCAGGTCACCGACACGCAGCTTGTCTTTGTTGAACAGCGGCATGAACAAGAACACGAACGTCCAGGCGCCGCCGAGCACCAGCGCCCATACCGGCGCATCCGGCCACATCAAGCGATTCGCGAGGACGAAGCGCAGCGGGATCCAGACCTCCAGCTCGCGCACGAGGTTGCGCGCGAGCACGGCGCTTGTCTCGAGCTGACCGCCGCGAGAATCGATCACGCGAATGCCGATCTTGCGCTTGCCCGGAGTTTGTCCCTGCCAGCGGATCTCGAAGAAGGCGAAATAGAAGTTGAGGATCAGGAACGAGAAGATGATGACGATCGGCTGGATCACTGCGTTGCTCGTGCCGGACAAGGCGAGGAGCAGTGCCAGCACGAGCACGGTGACGAACTGGATCACCATGTCGATCATGAAAGCCGCGGCGCGATCGCCTGCGCCAGCGAGGACGAAGTTGAGCGGCACACCCTCCGGCGTGATGATCTCTCGCGTCAGCGCGGCGCGCGCGGCCTGCAAGCCCGCGGGCGACAGAGGCGAGTGCGCCTGCTTCGCCATCAGCCGAGCCCTCGCGAGCGGCCGCAGAACCCGAAGTACCAGATCCAGAAGGCGCCCGTGCTACCCGCGACGGCATAGCGAATATGGATGTCGGTGACGGCCTGGCGGAAGATCCCTTCGATCATGCCAGCGCAGAACAGCATCAGCACCGCCGCGATCACGAGGATCGCTGCCGGTCGGCCGCGCTCGCGCAGCGCATCGAGGCGCGGTTGGGCTCCCGAAAACACCAGCGCGTGGCCGAGCATCAGACCGCCCGCACCCGCGATCATGATCGCGGACAGCTCGCTCACGCCGTGAGGTAGTAGCCAGCCCCAGATATCGACGCCGAGCCCGCGTGACGTGTACAGCGCGACGAACGCGCCGAGTGTGAGCCCGTTGTAGAACAGGAGCACCAGGGTCGGTAGCCCGGCGATGAAGCCGAGCGCGAACGCGAGGATCGCGACGCGCGAGTTGTGATCGAACAGGCTCGCCGCGAACGTGGTGAGAAAGCTCGAGACGCCCTCTTGGTGATAGAGGCCTTCGCGGAGCTCGATCGTGGTCGAGGCGGGCGTGCGGCCTTGCGCCGAATCGCCCATGAACGAGTAGTAGTAATCCGCGTCGTGCGAGGTCAGCGAATACGCGGCGACAAAACCCGCGAGCGAGATCACGACCGCGACCAGGATGTGCCACTTCGCCTTGCGCACGGTCGAGGGCAGTTTCCACGCGAAGAAGTCCGCGAGCTGGCGACGCACGTGCTGGCGCGTGCCGTACACCACGAAGTACGCGCGTCCGACGAGGCTCTCGAGATAATCGACGAGCGCGCGGTCGAGCGAGATCGAACGCGCGACCGACAGCGACGACAGCGTCGCGCGATACAGGTGAGGCAAGCGCGCGAGCCGGTCTGCCCCGAGTGCGCGCAGCCCCTTGGCGCCGGCCAACTGGATCATCGCTTCGAGCTCGGCCCACGTGGCTTCGCGCTCGCGGCGAAACTCGACCGACTTCATCACCTGCATCTAGAACAGCTCCCTTCGCTTGATCTCGATGTAGCGATTGACGAGCTGCATCGAGAACTCGCCGGGCGTGGCGTCGATGCAATGCGCGCCCGCGCGTCGGAGGCGCTCGAGTACGACCGCGCGCTCGCGCGAGAAGTCACTCGCGACGACCGCCTCGTGCAGCGCATCGAGCGTCGAGGGTTTCGCGAGCGTGCGGGTATCGAGCGACGGATCTTTGACCGCGACGAACAGCACGAAGTGGCGGCGGGCGAGCCGCGAGACATTCTCGATCATCAGCTCGGCACTGACGGTGTCGAGGAAATCGGTGAACAACACGATCAGCGAGCGCCGCTTGATCCGGGTCGACATGTCCGCGAGCGCGAGCGTGAAGTTGGTCTCGACCCGGTGATAGTCGATGTCGGCCGCGAGGGCCTGGATCCGCGCGAACGTGTGCATGCCGCCCTGCGGATCCGCCCACGCGCGAATCTTTTCGGCGAATCCGACGAGGCCGACGCGATCGCCGGTGCGCAGGCAGAACCAACCGAGCAGGATCGCGGCATTGATCGCGTGATCGAGCTTCGGCACCCCGGCGACCGGCTCGGCCATCAGCTGGCCCGAATCGACTGCGAGGATGACTTGATGGTTTCGCTCGGCGCGGAACTCGGTACACAGCAACTTGCGATGGCGCGCCGACGATTTCCAATCGATCGCGCGATGGTCGAGGCCGGGCACGTATTCGCGCAGCGATTCGAACTCGGTGCCGTCGCCGAGGTAGCGCTCGACCTTCATGCCCGCCATGAACGAACGGTCGCTGTACATCCGCAGCGCGATCGCGCGCACGGCACCGAGGTTCGGCACGACTCCGACCTTGGCGCCGACCGGCATCGCGATCCGTCGCTCGATCAGGCCGAGCGGACCGGTCCACCGCACGTGCAAGGTCCGCACGCCGTGATCACCGCGGCGCCGCGGCACCAGCGGGATCTCGAGCGTCGCGGTCGCCGAGCCCTTCTGCTCGGGTGGCTTGACGGTGACCTGGAACGCGGGCTGCGGCGCGAGATCGTCGTCGAGCTCCGCGAGGATCTCGAGGGTCGCCTGGCGCCGCCAGCGCGCCGTGATCGCGAGCCGCGCGACCCCGGGCTCGCCGATGAACAACTGCTCGGGCAACCCGGTCGCGATCTTCAACCGCCGCTTCGGCAGGCCGAGCACGAAATCGACGCCGAGCAGCAGCAGCGCCGCGCCGAGGTACGCGAGCCACATCGTCCACAACCGCACGGACACCGTCACCGCGCCGAGGGACAGCGGAATCCCGGCGAGAAAGACGATGAGGGCGCGGAGGGTGGGACGCATGACTTACCGAGGAGCGGGGACCTGTTCGATGATCTGGCGAACGACCTGCTCGGTGGTGAGGCCTTCGATCTCGGCACCGGGCGCGAGCACGATGCGATGGCGTAGCGCGGGCACGGCGAGCGCCTTGACGTCGTCGGGCAGCACGAAATCGCGACCCTGGATCGCGGCGTACGCGCGCGCCGCGGTGGTCAACATCGTGGCGGCCCGGGGCGATGCACCGTACGAGATACTCGGCCGCTCGCGGGTCGCGCGGATGAGATCGACGATGTAGTCGATGATCGCGTCGCTCACGCGGATCTGCGCGATCACCTGGCGCATCTGCATGATCGTACCGAGGTCCGCGACCGGCCGCAGCGCGAAATCGGCGAGCCGCGGCATCGTCCCGCGGTGCCCGTGGCGATGTACGATCGCGCGCTCTTCATCGCGCGTCGGATAGCCGATCACGACCTTGAACAGGAACCGATCGAGCTGTGCTTCGGGCAACGGGTACGTGCCCTCTTGCTCGATCGGGTTCTGCGTCGCTATCACCATGAAGCCATCGCCGAGGTCGTACGTCGAGGTATCGATCGTGACCGAGCGCTCCTGCATCGCCTGCAGGAGTGCAGCTTGGGTCTTCGGTGGCGTGCGGTTGATCTCGTCGGCGAGCAAGAGCTGCGTGAAGATCGGACCCTTCGTCAACGTGAACTGGTTGGTCTGGAAGTTGAATAAGTTCGTGCCGATGATGTCGCCGGGCATGAGGTCCGGCGTGAACTGCACGCGACCAAACTCGAGCGAGAGCCCGGCCGAGAACGTGCGCGCGAGCAGCGTCTTCGCGACGCCGGGCACACCTTCGAACAGGATGTGACCCTCGGCGAGCAAGGATACGAGCAACAGGTCGATCGCGTTGTCCTGCCCGACCACGATCTCGTGGACGGTCTCGCGCAAGCGCGCAGCAATTTCACGAACGTTTTGCAGTTCCATGAGTCATCTCCATGCGCCAGCGATAGACCTGATCGGCGACCTCGAGCACGCGCTGTGGACCGCGTGCCGCGGCGACCGTGTTCTGTAGTTCAAAGAGCGATCGCTTGCTGCCGCGCGAGACGCGCAGGCGCTCGAGCCACGCGATCGTCGCGGAGGGTTCGAGCGAGTCCGGCGTGTGCAACGCGTGGCGGACGATCTGGATCGTCGCGGCGAGATAGCGCTCGAGCGCGGCGGCATCGTGACCGCCGTAGCGCAATAGCGCGGCGGTGTTCGCGATCAAGAAATCCTTGCCGGGTGCGAGCGGGGGGGGCGGCGCGCGCTTGGGTCCGAACCGGACCATCGCGGCCCACACGACGAGCAGCGCGCAGATCAACACCTGCATCGTCGCGAGCACGAGCGGAAACTCGAACAGCACGTGGATCAAGCTCGGGGTCTGCGCGTGACCGTGCACCGTCTCGTCGAACACGACCGGGCCACCATCGCGGAGCCGATCGATCAGCGTGATCGCGAGCTGCGCATTCTCGGGGTGCGAGAGGCCGGCGTTGTTGATCACGTCCGGGTCGGTGAGGATCCAGATCGTCTTGCCCTCGTGCTCGTAGTGACCGAGCAGGGCGCGCTCGCGATCGCTGATCGCCGGCGTGACCGCGCGGACCGCGATTGTCTGAACACTCGCGCGCAACTTCGGCTGCGGCAGATCATCGGCGAGCCACTGCATGCTCGGCGCGCCACGCGCGAGGAGGCCGCCATCCTCGAGCCCGATCGCCGCGAGCACCTGATCGACCTCGCCGAGGTCCTTGAGCTCGGCGTCGTCGATCCAGCGGCCTTCGCCGTTCGCGAAGCCGTACCACTTCGGCAGCACGACCAAGATATTCGCCGGCGCGCTCGCGATCAGCGCCTTCAACCGCTCGGTCTCTTTCTCGGCGATCTTTGGCTCGGCGATGATCAGCAGGCCGTGCTGTGCCTTCGCAGACGAGTTGTTGCGACTGAGCACGACCGGTACGTCGAGCTTCGCGAGCAACGTGACCAGCCCCTTGTGACCGATCGCCGAGACCGAGTAGCCATCGCTCGCCGCCGAGAACTTCTGCGTGGGTCCCAGGAGGGTGAGCACGATCGCGACCACTAGCGAGATCACGGCCACCCCGATCACCACCCACAGCGTGGTGCGGTTGAACGGGTTCGTCACGCGACCGCTCCGAGCGCGGTGCCGGCGCTGCGCGGCGCCGACGCACGGAACGCGGTGGCGAACTTCTGGAACTGCGCGAGGCATCGCCGGTAATCTTCCTCGGTCGCTTCGTCATCGCCGAAATGCGTGAGCTCGACCGCGACGATCAGGCCCTGCAAGGCATCTCGTGCATCGGGTGCGATCGGCACGCGACCGAGGATCTCGCGGCTCGTCATCGCGGGCCCGACGCGCACCGCGGACGACCGCACGAGCTCTTGCAGCGTGCGTAGCAACAGCGTGTGGATCGCTTCGCGATACTCGCAACGTGCGGCGAGCTCCTCGGCATCGCCGAGCGGTCGCTGGATCACGGCGAGATCGACCGAAGAGCCCTCTGCCGTGGTCTCGTTCGAGGCCAGCTGTGCGTCGTCGCCGCCGTACTTGAACAGCTCGCTCGCGAGCCAGAAGACCAAGATGCCGATCGCGACGATCACGACGCCCCACAACAGCGCGTCGAACAGCGCCGACATGGGGCCGGCGTTGAGCTCCGATGGGTCGCGACGCGTATCGCGGTCGCTCGGACCTTCACCATCGTTGAAGCGACGATCGCGACCGTCGAGCCGATCATGTGGATTGCGCCCGCCGCCGCCACCACCGCCCGGGCCGAGGCCGTTTCCATGCTCGGCATGCCCGCCTCGTGCCTGATCTGGCCCGACGGTCGTGCCATCTTCGCCCGGGAACTGCTTCTGGTACGAATCGTCGAGGAGCTCCGCGCGCGCCTTCTCGATGCGCGCAGAAACCGCGGCGTACGCCGATCCTCCGAGCGCCCCCACCAGGGCCCACACAGCGACCACACGCGCCACGCAGCTAACTTCGCACGACACGGGGCACTTCGTCGGGAAGAGCCTGCGGATTATCGCCGGTCGCAGGAATTCATGCTTCGCGTGCCGAAAGTTGCGGCCACCCGAGCTGACCCGAGCTGACCCGTAGGAAGCGGAAGGCGTAGCATGATCGTCCCTCCTCGTTTCACTCCTGGCCGTCGGTCAGGTCGAAAGCCCTCGCGGACCACTCCCTGTTATATCGCCGTTTTAGGTAGCTTGCTCCGCATGCAGAGCACGTGGTAGACCCCTGCCGTTCGAGTTTTTCGAACAAATACTCACCGCACCGGAGCTTCCTGGTCGTGGCCCTGCACACAAGTGGGGTTTCCAGGCAGCGACGATGGTGCGGGTGGAACACAACGAAGGACTGACAAATGGAAACGATGCAAGAAGCGATGGGGACGAACCCCATCTCGATGCGCGCGCTGCTCGAAGCAGGCGTGCACTTTGGCCACAACACGGGCCGCTGGAATCCGAAGATGAAGCAGTACATCTTCGGTGCCCGCAACGGCATTCACATCATCGACCTGCAGCACACGGTGAAGCTGTTCCGCCAGGCGTTCAATGCCGTGGTCGAATGCACCAGCCGCGGTGACACCGTCCTCTTCGTCGGTACGAAGAAGCAGGCGCAGGAAGTGATCGTCGAGGAGGCCGGCCGCTCGGGTCAACACTACGTCACCCAGCGTTGGCTCGGTGGCACGCTCACGAACTTCAAGACCGTGAAGGGCTCGCTCGAGCGCCTCCGCGGTCTCGATAAGATGGAAGAGGACGGCACGCTGTTCACGCTCCACAAGCGCGAGCAGGTGATGATCAAGCGCGACCGCGACAAACTCATGAAGTCGCTCGGCGGCATCAAGGGGATGTCGAAGCTCCCGGGCATGATGTTTGTCATCGACCCGCACAAGGAACATATCGCCGTCGAAGAAGCGCGCCGCCTGGAGATCCCGGTCGTCGCCATCACCGACACGAACTGCGATCCGGATCAGATCGACTACGTCATCCCGGGTAACGATGACGCGATCCGCGCGATCAAGCTGTTCGCAGCGAAGATCGCCGACGCCGCGATCATTGGTAACAAGGTCTGGAAAGAGACCGCGCGTCACCGTGGCGCGAAGGAAGAGCAGGAAGGCGAGCGAGTCATCCATGTCTCCTCGGGCGGCGATGGTCCGCGCGTCGAGATCTCGACCGGTGGCGCCATGTTCAATCCCGAGGCCTCGGCCTCGCCGGACGCGACGGAGTAAGCACCATGGAAGTCACAGCTACCCTGATCAAGGATCTGCGCGAGCGTACCGGCGCTGGCATGGCGGACTGCAAGAAGGCGCTTGTCGAAGTCAGCGGTGACATGGACAAGGCGATCGACTACCTGCGCACCAAGGGCCTCGCGAAAGCCGCCAAGAAGGCCGGTCGCGAGGCGACCGAGGGCGCGGTCGTCTCGTACATCCACGGCGGCGGTCGCATCGGTGTCCTCGTCGAGATCAACTGCGAGACCGACTTCGTTGCTCGCAACGAGGACTTCCAAGCGTTCACGCGCGACGTCTCGCTGCAGATCGCCGCGATGGGTCCCCAGTTCGTCCACTCGGACGAAGTCGGTGAAGACGTGATCGCGAAGGAGCGCGCGGTGCTCCTCGCGAAGGCGCTCGAGTCGGGCAAGACCGAGACCGTCGTCCAGAAGATGGTCGATGGTCAGATCTCGAAGTGGAAGAAGGAGATCTGTCTCCTCGACCAGCCGTTCGTGAAGGACCCTGACAAGACCATCAACGATCTCCAGCAGACGTTGATCGCGAAGATCGGCGAGAACATCAAGATCCGCCGCTTCGTCCGCTTCGAGCTCGGCGAAGGTCTCGACAAGAAGAAGAACGACTTCGCCGCTGAAGTCGCGCAGCAGGCCGGTCTGGCGTGAGCTAAGCCGCTGCTGGTTCACCAGCAGCCAACGACCAAGCGGCGCCTCCACGGCGCCGTTTTTTTATGTCAGCCCTGCGCCGTCGGACGCACGACGATCTCGCCGACATCGACATCGACATCGGCTGGCTGATCGATCGCGAACGCGATCGCGCGTGCGATCGCGTCGGCTGGAATCGCGATTCTGCCGGCCTGGGCTTGGATCCGGGCGCGGACCGCCGCTCGTGATGGAAGCGGCGAAGTCGGTCGAGATCATGTCGATGCCGGCGTTGTTGATCAGGACATCGAGTCGACCGTAGGTCGCGAACGCGAGGGTGACGAGCGCGTCAACCTCGCAACGCTGGCGGACGTCACATGTTGCGTAGACCGCCTGGCCGCCTGCGTGCTCGATGCGGCTCGCGAGCTCCGCGAGCCGATCTTCGCGGCGTGCACCGAGGGTGGCGCCGGCGGCAGCAAGGCGAAGCGCGGTGGCTTCGCCGATGCCACTGCTCTCCCCGGTGGATCAGAGCCAGCTCAACCGACACTTCAAGCGCATCGTTGGCGTCACGCCCGGCAAATACCGACGCGGTCGAGTTCGTCGTACGTGGTTCGTTGCGCGTTCATGACGGCGAAGATCCGAAGTGATACGCGCTGAGCTTGAGCTGGTTCACGGTGCCGGAGAAGCCGAGCACCGCGCGGTCGGCACCCGCAGCGCCAGCCGCGACCATCAACGGAATCAAGTGTTCCTCGCGCGGATGCGCGGCGCGCGCACTCGGCGCCTTGGTCCACTGGGCGAGCTTGCGATCGCGCTCGGCAGGCTCGGCGAGGACAGCCGTCTGCAGCCACGTGTCGAACGCTTCTGCCGCTGAAGCCGCGCTCGCATGAAACGCGTGGAGGTTGTGATAGCTCATGCCGCTCGCGACGATGAACACGCCTTCGTCGCGCAGCGGCGCGAGGGCGCGACCGAGCGCGAGGTGGAGCGAAGGATCGAGGCCGGTCACCAGCGACAGCTGCAGCACCGGAAGCTTTGGATCCGGATAGGCGAGCTTCAGCGGCACGAACGTGCCGTGATCGAAGCCACGCTCGGCATCGTCCGCCGTCGGCATCCGGTTGATCTTCAGGAGCTCGCGCACGCGCGCCGCGAGCTCGGGCGCACCCGGCGCGGGCCACTGGATCGAGTACGACTCCTGTGGAAAGCCGTCGTAATCGTAGAGCATCGGCGGATGCGGGTTCGTCATCAGCGTCGGACGCGCTTCTTCCCAGTGCGCCGAGATCACGAGGATCGCGCTGGGCGTTTCCGGCACGATCGTGCCGAGGTTCTCGAGATACGAGCGTAGCGAGCCGAGCTCTTGCTTGGTCCCGAACGGAACGTGAACCCACGGCCAAGGTCCGCCGCCGTGGGGAATGTAAACGGTGGGCATCCGCATCCCGACACTGTGGGGCTCGGCCGACGATGTTCCAACGCGCGTCGATGCAAAACTGTTGTGCCCGGGGGTGTGCAGCCCGGTCGCGTAAGTCCGGCGTACGCCAACTGAAATCAGAATTATTCGAGGCCGCGCGCGACATCTTTACGGTCGCTGTCTACCTGCCTTGAAAGGTTGTTCCCCATGCGTAACTTCATCACTGTAGGCGCGCTCTCCGCCGCGCTGTTCTTTGCTGCGTGTCTCGGCAGCTCGCCTTCGACCTCCGGCCAGCGTCACTCACTCTCGGAAGCGGGCACGTGCGGTGACGGAGTTTGTGACCCAGGCGAGACCCACGAGACGTGTGCGAATGACTGCTGCCAGTTGTCGTCGGACGGGTCCGGAGGCGGTAGCGGGTACGGATCCGGAGGCGGTAGCGGGCACGGATCCGGAGCTGGCGCGATTTGCCAGGCGCAATGCGGCAACGGCTTCTGCGACGGCAACGAAACCCACTCCTCGTGCCCGTCCGATTGTTGCGAGACCACCGGCGACGGCTACTGCGTCGCGCACTGCGGCAACGGGTTCTGCGAGGCGGGCGAAGATCACGCCTCGTGCCCCGGCGATTGCTGCGAGACAACGGGTGACGGCGCCTGCGTCGCGCAGTGTGGCAACGGCTTCTGCGAGGCCGGCGAGACCGCGGCATCATGCCCGGCCGATTGCCACTAATCGGGAACGGAAGTTGCGAGACGGTCGCTCGATGCTCTCCGCGATGACCCCGAAGCCGACCGAGCCATGGGCGCTCGCGCGTGCGGCGTATCCGGGCTTGCCCGACGATCGCGAGGCGTTCTTCGCGTTCGCCGCGGAGCGCCCGGCCGTTCACATCGCGGACCTCTACCTGGTCTGGGCGTGCAGTCGCAGCGATCCGGCTGCGCTCGCTGCGTTCGAGCGCGACATCGTGCCGGCGATCACGCGCGCCCTCACGAGCTTCAACGATCGGCAAGAGATCGTGCAGATGCTGCGCGAGCAGATGCTCGTGAGAACCGGCGATCGCCTCGGCATCGAGGCCTACGACGGGCGTGCCCCACTCGCGGTGTGGTTACGGGTCTGTGCGACGAGGATCGGGCTGCGAGAGCACGCCAAGGCGCGCCGACCCACCTGGAGCGAGCCGATCGAACAGCGCCTCGACGAGCTCGCGCCGGGCGTCTCCGATCCGCAGCTCGCATATCTCCGCCGCTTGTACGGCGCGTCGTTTCAGCAAGCGTTCGATGCCGCGGTCGCGGGGCTCGCTCCCCGCGATCGCAACCTCTTGAAGCTCTCCGTGATCGACGGCCTGGGCATCGATCAGCTCGCGAAGATCTTCCACGTCCACCGCTCGACCGCGGCGCGCCGCCTCGAGCTCGTGCGCACCGCGCTGGTCAGCGCGACCCGCGACCGGATGCGGCGCTCGCTCGCGATCAGCGAATCCGAGCTCGACAGCGTGATGCGAGTGCTCACGCACGTGACGTTGCATCACGCCCTGGCACGGAAATCTGAGTGAGCGCGCACGCGACCCACAGAAAACTGACGGTCGCGGATGGTCTTCCGAGATCGGTGGATCCGGTCTGCGCCGGTGACAACACGGTCGCCGCGTTGATCGCCGGAGGCCTGGACGCCACCGCGGCGCGCCGCCTCGAGGAGCACCTCGATGGTTGTCCGGCATGTCGTCAGCTCGTCGCGCGGCTCGGGCAAGGCATCTCGGCCCTCGAGCGCTTGCCGCGCGAAGGCGAGCTCGTCGGTCGCTACGAGGTTGGCCGGGTGATCGGTGTCGGTGGCATGGGGGTGGTCTACGAAGCTCACGACACCGTGCTCGATCGGCGCGTCGCGCTGAAGCTGCTGCGACCGGATCACGGGTGTGATGCACGCCTGCTGCTCGCCGAAGCGCGCGCGATGGCGCGGCTGTCGCATCGCAACGTCGTCGCGATCCACGATGCGGGTACCGAGCACGGACGCGTGTATCTGTGCATGGAGCTCGTGGTCGGCACGACGCTGCGCGAGTGGCTCACCGATCGGTCCCGTTCGCCGCGCGAGATCATCGCGATGTTCGCCGAGGCAGGCGCAGGGCTCGCGTACATCCACGGCGAGCGCCTCGTCCATCTCGATTTCAAGCCCGACAACGTGCTGGTCGCGCGCGGGGGCCGCCCGGCGGTCACCGACTTCGGCGTTGCCGCGATGATCGGCCGAGGCTCGATCGGCGGCACGCCGCGCTACATGGCGCCCGAGCAACATCGAGGCGAGCCCGCCGATGCACGCGCGGATCAATACGCATTCTGTACCGCCCTCGAAGAAGCGCTCGGAGATGCCGCACCCGGTTGGGCGCAGCGCGTGATCGCGCGAGGTCGCAGTGCGCACGCCCTCGATCGCTTTGGCTCGATGGCCGAGCTCGTCCGCGTGCTCGCTGCCGGCCTCGGTCGGACGCGGCGACGGATGACGGCGTTGCTCGGCGTGATCGCAGCGAGCGGCGTCGCGTTGCTACTCGCGCGATCGCCCTCGATCATCACGCGGCTGATCGATCGTCCTGGTTCGACCGTCACGCAACACGACCGGATCATCGAACGCGTCGTCGGGTCGGTGTCGGCGTCGGAGATGTCGTCGTCGAGCCTCGCGCTCGCGACCTCGCGCTTTGATTTCTACGGTCACGTGGGGCTCGGCTGGCTCGCGAGCAACGAGTGCGCGGTCCAACCCGAAGCCGCGTTCGCCGCGGGCGTTGCAGGTGACGCGACGAACGCGACGCGCGATCGCGTCGAAGCAGGCGCGTGCGACGACGGTGGTCCCGTCACGTGCGCGCAAGATCCACCGTGGTGCCCACCGGGCTCGATGGTCTCGGTTCACGCAGGCTGCTGGAGTTGTTCGACCGAACCAGGCTGCATCCCCCTCGGCACGCCACACGCGTGCGACGACGGCTCGCCGCTTCGCTGCGCGCTCGCTCGCCCGACCTGCGCCGGGGGCTTTCCCGCGAGCATTCGCGGCGGCTGTTGGGAGTGCGCCGATCCATTCACGTGTACGGCTCGCTCCGCGAGCTTGCCCACGCTCGCACCGTTGACCGAGGTCGGCTGCGCGGGATGCAGTGTTGGAAGCGGAAGCGGCGTTGGAAGCGGAAGCGGCGTTGGAAGCGGAAGCGGCGTCGGAAGCGGAAGCGGCGTTGGAAGCGGAAGCGGCGTTGGAAGCGGAAGCGGCGTTGGAAGCGGAAGCGGCGTCGGCCATCCGGTCTGCGGCAATGGCTTTTGCGAGGCTGGCGAGGACCACGCCTCGTGCGCCGCTGATTGTTGCGAGCTGGTTGGCTCAAGTTGTGCCCCGGTCTGTGGCAACGGCTTCTGCGAGCAAGGCGAGAGCCATGGCTCATGCGCCTCCGACTGTTGCGCGCTCGGCTCCGACGGAGAGTGTCACTGACCTGCCGGTAGTGGTATCTACGGCCGGCGATGAGCAACGGGAAGCCCCAGCAGCAGAATCAGAAGCCGCAGACCGCGATCACGCCGACGCGCGAGGCGAACTACCAGGATTGGTACCAGGAGGTCATCAAGGCCGCCGACCTCGCCGAGAACAGCGATGTTCGCGGCTGCATGGTGATCAAGCCGTGGGGCTATGGGCTGTGGGAAGGCATCCAGCGCGCGCTCGATGTCATGTTCAAAGAGACCGGACACCAGAACGCCTACTTTCCGCTGTTCATTCCGGTGTCGTTCCTTGAAAAAGAAGCCGCGCACGTCGAGGGCTTCGCGAAGGAGTGCGCGGTGGTCACGCACCATCGCCTCGAGCTCCGTGACGGCAAGCTCGTCCCGACCGGCAAGCTCGACGAGCCGCTCGTGGTTCGCCCGACCTCGGAGACGATCATCGGCGCTTCGTTCGCGAAGTGGGTGAAGAGCTATCGCGATCTGCCGCTGCTCATCAACCAGTGGGCGAACGTCGTGCGCTGGGAGATGCGGCCGCGCTTGTTCCTGCGCACCGCCGAGTTCCTCTGGCAAGAGGGCCACACCGCGCACGCGACCTCGGAAGAGGCGGTCGAGGAGACGATGAAGATGCTGCGGGTCTACGCGACGTTCGCCGAGGAATACATGGCGATGCCCGTGATCCAGGGCGAGAAGACCGCGGCGGAGCGCTTCCCCGGCGCGGTGCAGACCTTCTGCATCGAGGCGATGATGCAGGACAGGAAGGCGCTGCAAGCCGGCACCTCGCACTTCCTCGGGCAGAACTTCGCGAAGGCCTCGGGCATCCAGTTCACCGACCAGCACAACGCGGTCGCGCACGCCTGGACCACGTCGTGGGGTGTGTCGACGCGGCTGATCGGCGGCATGATCATGGTCCACGCCGACGATGACGGCATGGTGTGCCCGCCGCGGCTCGCACCGCAGCAGATCGTGATCATCGCGATCGCGCAAAAGCCCGAAGATCGGCCGCGCGTGGTCGAGTACTGCAAGGCGCTCGCGACCGAGCTGCGCCAGCAGCGCTACAACGACGAGCGGATTCGCGTCGAGCTCGATATTCGCGATGCGAACGGCGGCGAGCGGCGCTGGGGGTGGGTCAAGAAGGGCGTGCCCGTGATCCTCGAGGTCGGGCCGCGCGACATGGACAAGGACTCCGTGTTCATGGGGCGTCGCGACAAGACCCCGAAGGAGAAGACCACGGTCGCGCGTGCGGAACTGTTATCGACGATCGCTACGACGCTGCAAGACATCCAGGACAACCTGTTCGCGAAGGCGAAGGCCTTCCGCGATCAGCACACCAAGGTGATCGATACGAAGGACGAGTTCTACGCGTTCTTCGCGGACCCCAAGAAGGCGAAGGACAACGATCCGACGCCGATCCACGGCGGCTTCGCGATGACCCACTACAGCGGTGAAATCGCGGTCGAAGAGCAGATCAAGAATGACCTCAAGGTGACCGTGCGCTGCATCCCGCTCGATCGGGGCGAAGCTGGCACGTGCCCGTTCACGGGCAAGCCGAGCGCGGGTCGCGTCGTCTGGGCCAAGTCATACTGACGGTCGGCACTTCTCGAGCCGCGAGCGCGACGACGGACAGCCTGCTTGGCCAGGCCATGGCTCGGTATGCGTGTGCTAGTCTGCCCGCGCCATGGCCGAGTCACGCAAGCCCGCGTACAAGCGCATCCTCCTGAAGATTTCTGGTGAGGCGCTGATGGGCGAGCAGACGTTCGGGATCAACCCGGACGTGCTCTCGAATGTGGCGACCGAGATCGCCGATGCCGCCAACCTGGGCATCCAAGTGGCGGTGGTTGTAGGCGGCGGAAATATCTTCCGTGGCGTGAGCGCCAAGGGCATGGATCGTGCGACCGGCGACTATGTCGGCATGCTCGCAACGGTCATGAACGCGGTCACGCTGCAAGAGGCGATCGAGCGCCGCGGGGTGGTCACGCGCGTGCAGTCGGCGATTCCGATGTCGCAGCTCGCCGAGCCCTACATTCGGCGTCGGGCGATCCGCCACCTCGAGAAGGGCCGCGTCGTGATCTTCGGCGCCGGGACCGGCAATCCGTTCTTCACGACCGATACCGCGGCCGCGCTGCGGGCGATGGAGATCGGTGCCGACGTGCTGCTCAAGGCGACCAAGGTCGACGGCATCTACGACAAGGATCCGAAGAAATTCCCTGACGCGAAGCGCTACGAAACGGTGACGTTCACCGATGCGCTGCGTCAGGATCTCGAAGTCATGGACTCGACCGCGTTCGCGCTGTGCCGGGACAACGAGATGCGCATCATCGTTTTCAACATGACGAACCGTGGCAACATCGAGCGCGTCGTGTGCGGCGATCCGGTCGGCACCGTCGTCGTGAAAGACACCGATTCGACTCGCTTCGCGAGCTGAGGAAATCATGATCAACGACATCACCACCGATACCGATAACGGCATGAAGAAGGCGATCGAGTCGTTCAAGCGCGATCTGCAGAAGATCCGCACTGGCCGCGCCAACGCCGCGATGCTCGATGGCATCAAGGTCGACTACTACGGCACGCCGACGCCCGTGAATCAGGTCGCGACGGTCCAGGTCGTCGACGCCCGCCTCATCACGGTCAAGCCGTGGGAGAAGCCGATGATCGCGATCATCGACAAGGCGATTCGCGCGAGCGACCTCGGCATCAACCCCGTCGCCGATGGCGAGCTGGTCCGGTTGCCGATTCCGCCGCTCACCCAGGAGCGCCGCAGGGACCTCGCCAAGACGGTAGGCAAGCAGACGGAGGAGGCACGTGTCGCCATCAGGTCCAGCCGCCGCGACGCCATGGACATGATCAAGGACGCCGAGAAGGAGAAGCAAATCTCCGAGGACGAGCGCAAGAAGGGTGAGAAAAACATCCAGGACTTGACCGACAAGTACATCGCGTCGGTCGAGGACATCGCGAAGGCCAAAGAAAAAGAGATCATGGAGCTGTAGGCTTGCTTGGGGTCCAACGGCTCGGTTCGCGGTACAATTTAGGCAATGTCCGGTATCCCGGCGGGGGCTGGGTCGCTACTCGGAAAGCGACTCGGCAAGTACGAGATTTTGGCGCTGCTCGCTCTGGGCGGCACGGCCGAGATCTACCTCGCGCGCATCGGCGGCACGAACGGGTTCGAGAAGTATGTGGTGGTGAAATGCCTCCACGATCATCTCGCCGACGATCCGGAGTTCGTGAAGATGTTCCTCGACGAGGCCCGCATGGCCGCGATGCTCGATCACTCGAACATCGTCCAGACCTTCGAGCTCGGCGAGCACGAAGATCGCTACTACATGGTGATGGAGTTTCTCGCGGGCCTGTCGCTCGCGATGATGGTGCGGCGCACCCAGGAGCGCGTCTCCGGCGGCAGGCTGCCGGTGCCCTTGGTCCTCAACATCGCAGCGCAAGCGGCGGCTGGGTTGCACTACGCGCACGAGCGCCAGCAGAGCGGCAAGCCGATGAACATGGTGCATCGCGATATCTCGCCGCAGAACCTCGTCGTCGGGTTCGAGGGTGTGGTGAAGGTCGTCGATTTCGGTATCGCTCGAGCCGAGTACCGCGAGACCAAGACCAAGGCCGGCACGATCAAAGGCAAGTTCGCGTACATGTCGCCCGAGCAGTGCATCGCGACGAACGTCGATCGCCGCACCGACGTGTTCGCACTTGGCGTGATCGTGCACGAGCTGCTCACCGGTCGGCGCTTGTTCAAGCGCAACTCGCCGTACGAGACCTATCAAGCGGTGATCGATTGTGCGGTGCCGCCGCCGTCGCAGAACAACGTCGAGCTCGAACCGGCGATCGACGAGCTCGTGATGAAGGCGGTCGCGAAGGATAAGGATCAGCGCTACCCGACGGCCGAAGCGTTCGGCGATGCGCTCCAAGGTTACCTCCATCATCGCGGCAAAGGCTCCGGCCCGGGCGAGATCGGGCGCTGGTTCGAGGCGCACTTCCAGCAGGAGATCGAAGAGCACGGCGAGCGCATGCGCGAGCTGATCGCCGGCCGCGACATCTCGCTCAGCGCGGGCGTCGGTGATCTCGATGCGAAGCCGCTCGAGACCGTGCCGTTCATGAAGAAGAAGCCGGCGGGCAACCAGGACGAAGGGGACGAAGAAGAGCAGGAGTTCAGCCTCGCGACCAACGACATCGAACAGGTCCGCGCCAGCGAGGTTTCGCTCGATTCGTTCGTCGAGCGGCCCGGCACCGAGAGCGACGAGGCGGACGGTGAAGACGGCGACGCCTCGCCGGAGCGCACGCGGATCGAAGCGAACCCGCTGGAGACGATCAAGGAGCTCGAGGCGCAGTCCGCCGCGAACAACCATCCGGTGCCGAAGGGCTCGGTCACGAACGGGCCCGCTCCGCTGCCGGCACCGCCGGTGATGAGCGCGCTCCCTTCGGTATCGAGCGGGACGGCACATGCCAAGCCAGTTGCGAAGGTGGTGCCCAAGTCCGGGCGCTTTCCGGATGCGGCACGGATGCCGACCGTCGTCGCCGATGAAGAGCACGGCAACACGCCGCCGCCGGGCCAGGCGGCCGCATACAAGGCGACGATGGTCCATCAGGCACAGCCGGAGATGGCACCGACCGCGGCCGCGCCTCCGCTCGATCCGGTGATCGCCGCGACGATCGCAGCGGGTCACGAGTCCAAGCTCGCCGACGTGCCGGTGATCGGCAAAGAGAGCAGCACGCACGCGGCGATCCAGCTCGACGACGTCAAGCCGCGTCACGAGGGGCCGCGTGCACACGCCCCGACCGGTTCACCATATCCCGTGATGGCAGGTGGCGGCCGGCCGCTGTCGGTGGATATCGCGCCTAGCTCGGGACCCGGTAGTGCGAATGCCGTGCACGCCGGTCTGGCACCGCCGGCGGTCGCGCGCACGAGCTCAGCGGACGTCCGCTCGCAGCAAGCTGCAAATCTGATGTCGCCCGTCGGAGATCAGTATCCGCACAACAACATGGATTGGGAGGCTGCGGCCGCGGCGCCGGCGAAAGCACTCACGCCGATGCAGCTCGGCTTGCTATTCGTGGCCGCCGTCGTCGGCGCGCTGCTGTTGACGATGATCATCGCGAAGATCATCCACTGAGCTATCGATCCGAATCGAGCACGGCTAGCTCTCGGTGACCAACCGGACCGGTCTGCGGTGCGAGTGGATAGCGACACGCCGAAGCAGTGCGCTCGGCGAGCGCGAACCCGACGCGGCGATATACGCGCTCGGCATCTCCACCGGGCGCGGCCATGATCACGTAGCGCTCAGAGGGGAGCGCGGCAGCTGCCGTGGCGAGCAGCGCGCCGGCAAGCCCGCGCTTGCGATATTCCGGCGCCGTCTGAACATCTTGATAGCGTGCGAGGTGCTTCATCGGCACGAGGCCGAGGCTCGCGACGAGCTCGCTGCCATCGAACGCGCCGAAGAACTTCGCGAGACCGCGCTCGACGAGCGCTTGCTGCCAGTGCGCGCGGCGCAGCAAGAACTCGCGATAGTTCTCGTCGTGACGATCGCCGATCGCCCACGCGAGAGCGTGCGTGAGCTCGAGCTCGGCAGGCTGTAATTCGCGAATCGGTAGCGACGCAGCCGACGCGGTGATCCGCGTGGCGGTCATCACCATGGTGAGCTCGAGCATGAAGCCCGCCGCGGTCAGCTCGAGTTCGGCACCGAGCTCTCCGGTCGTGCCATCCCACCACAACGTGACATGACGGATCGAAGGCTTACCGAGCTCCGCTTCGAACTTGCGCGTCCAGTACGCGACCTCGCCGACCTGGGGAGGGGCGGGCAGCACGAGCAGGTTTCCGTAGGCATAGCCCGGATCATCGGGCGTCTCGATCACGAGGTAATCACCACGATCGAGCGTGCTGCCGCGAGTGGCGGCCAAGGCGAGCTCGGTGGTGAGAGCCAGACTCCTGATGATCAATTGCGAACGAGCCCGAGCAGCTTCGACATCGTCTTTTCGTCAGCCGGCGGAAAATCGTAATCGAGGAACTCGCGCGAGGTGACCCAGCGAAGATCCGCGACGGCGGCAGGGTAGGGGTGCGCTGCTGCCGGCAGCTTGCACGAGTACATCGTGAGCTGGACCTGGTAGTTCGTGTACTCGTGGAGATGCTCGCCGAGCTTGGTGCCGACGACGACCTCGACACCGATGCGGATCTTCACTTCGCGGGCGAGCGCTGCATCCTCGGCTTCATCGGGCTCGACGCGACCTCCCGGAAACTCCCAGAGGCCGGGCAAGACGGCGTTCGAGTTGCGCTGGGTGATCAGGTACCGGCCCTCATGATCGATGACGGCGGCGACGACCCTGATCACCTCTTTGCCCATCACCGAGCATTATCGATGGATTGGCGGCGATTGCAACGGCGGACTGGGCGTGTATGCTCCGCGCCCGATGAGTGCGATCCGGTTCGTTGAGATCAAGGCAGCAGAGTCGACCGAGGCCCTCAACACCGAGTGGGTCACCATCGAGAACGCGGGCAAAACCGCTTTCTCTACGCGCGGCTGCGGGATGACCGTCGGTAAACGCGGTTCGAACAAGAAGTCGCTGCTCGGCACCATCGACCCGGGATTCGTTCTCGAGCCGGGCACCAAGATGCGCATGTTGACGGGCAGCCCGGGCGCCGAAAAGCACGGCGCCGCACCGTCGGAAGACGACGGCGTGAAGAACTACTTTTTGTTCTTGCCGAAGGCGTACGTGGGCTCGGCCGGAACGGTGCTCACGCTCGTGCTCCGTGGCCTGAATGTCTCGAAGGCCGAGTACGACCCGGCCGCTCCCAGCGGCGTCAAGGCGTAACCGGCACTCCGATGTAACGAGCTCGCGGCCGGAGCAAGTACCCGGCGGCGCGTTGCTCGAGCACGTGGGCGAGCCAGCCCGCACTGCGCGCGACCGCGAACAAGCCGCTACCTGTCGCGGGTGCAAGCCCGAACGAAGCGACGAGCGCGGCGAGCCCGACATCGACGCTCGGGTACAGCGGCGAGCTTTGCTGATCGGCGACCGCATCGGCGATCGCGATGATCGTACGCCCGCGTTTGTTGGAGCTGCCACGCGCGAGTGCGAGGACCGGCGCCGTGCGTGGATCGCCTTCGGGATACAACACGTGACCGAAACCGGGGAGTGCTTCGCCGCGCACGCGCATCTCGCGGACGACCTTCGCGGCGCGCTCGGGAGAGCCGATCGAATCGGCGAAGCGCGCGAGCGTCTCGGCGGCCGAGCCGTGGCGCGGTCCGGAGATCGTCGCCAGCGCGGCCGAGAAACACGCGTACGGATCTGCATCAGTCGAGGCGGCTACACGCGCGGCGAAGCTCGAGGCATTGAGCTCGTGATCCGCGAGGAGCACGAGCACGGTCGAGATCGCGGGCACGGCGTCGTCGGAGAGGCCGAGCGCGCGCACGCAGATCTCCGCGATCGATGGCGCCGCGAGTGCACGCGTGACTCGTGCGGCACCTGCGCTCCACCCGAGCGCGGCGGCGAGCAGCGGCACGAGCACGCGGCAGCGCGCGACGATCGCATCGGGGCGGCCATCGCTACGCTGGTGATCGGCGAGGCCGGCGAGCGGCACGAGCAGTGACATCACCTCGAGTGGGCGCGCGGTGGTCGGCACGAGCTTGGCGAGATGCGAGAGCGACAGGGCGGTGCGCGGCCACGTGATCTTCTCCTCCGGCAGATAGCCCGACCACAACATCTCGGCGACATTCTCGAACGGCGTGCCGACAAGCCCGATCGCGAGCCGACCGCGATACGCAGGACCGCGCGACGTGATCTGCGTGATCGCCGAATCGAGCACCGGTTCGCCCCAGCGCAACGCACCCGCCGCGACCGCACCATGACCCGCACGAGCACCGCTGCGCGCCAACAGCCGCTCGAGGTCATCGCGCGAGTAGTGCCGCTTCAAGCCGCGGCCGCCGCGCACGCTGCGAACGAGCCCGCGGCTCGCGTACGCGTACAGGGTCCTGACGTCGATGCCGAGCAGCTTCGCGGCGGCCTTCGCGTCGAGGAAGTCCTTTGGTTGATTGTCGAATCTACGTTGATCAACCATAGCCTTCACCTTACACACGATCCATGAGCGCAGACCAAGCCAAAGGCTACGGACTCGAAGGCATCAACGCCGCGGACACCCGGATCTCGCACGTCGATGGTGAGCGCGGTCAGCTCGTGATCATCGGCGCCGACGTCGAGCAGCTCGCGACGAGCACCGGGTTCGAGCAGGTCGCACACGCGATGCTGGAACAGGGCTGCGGTGAATCGATCGCAGCATCCGCGCTGGGCGATGCGCGCGCGCGCGCGTGGCAGCTGCTGCCACGACTCGGAGATGCGCTCGCCGCCACGGACGGCATGGACTCCTTGCGCGTTTCGCTTGCGCACCTCTGGGCGAGCGGCGACGAGATTACCGATGCGCTCACCGCGATCGGTGCGGCGCCGGTATTCGTCGCTGCGTGGAGCCGCACGCATCGCGGGCTCGCACCGATCGCACCTTCGCCAGAGCTCGATCACGCAACCGACTATCTGCGGATGACGACCGGCGACCCGCCTGAGCCCGCCGCAGCCAAGGCACTCGGCGCATATCTGGTCACGGTGAGCGATCACGGGATGAATGCCTCGACGTTCACCGCACGCGTGATCGCCTCGACCGCGAGCGACCTGATCTCTGCCGTGGTCGGTGCGGTCGGCGCGCTCAAAGGTCCGCTCCACGGTGGCGCACCGGGACCGGTGCTCGACATGCTCGATGCGATCGGCACACCAGCAAACGCCGAGGCGTGGCTCCTCAGCGAGCTGGCCGCGGGCAACCGGATCATGGGCATCGGGCACCGGATCTATCGCGTGCGCGATCCGCGCGCGGCAGTCCTCGAGCTCGCCGTCAAACCGCTAAACACGCCACGCCTCGAGCTCGCGCATGCAGTCGAGACGGCGGCGACGAAGATCTTGCGCGAGCGCAAGCCCGATCGTCCGCTCGCGGCGAACGTCGAGTTCTACACCGCAGTGCTCCTCGATGCGGTTGGCTTACCGCGCGAGCAATTCTCGCCGACGTTCGCGGTCGGTCGGATTGCGGGCTGGTGTGCGCACGTGCTCGAGCAGCGTCGCAGCGGCAAGCTGATCCGGCCCGCGTCGACGTACGTGGGCCGGATGCCGAGCTAATTTAGATCGAGCAGCACCGGCTTGCTATCGACCGTACCCAGCGGGCTACGAGGGCTCGTGGATCTGGACCACCGGGTGGAGATGCTCGGGCGGGGCGACGAGTTGTGAGCGAACTCTATTAGTTCGCCGCGACGATCGCCGCGTTGAGTGCCGAGGCGAAGCTGACCCACAGCAGATACGGCACGAGCAGCAGCCCCGACGCTCGGTCGATCCGGAGAAACACGATCAGCGTGGCAACGATCGCGCACCACAGCGCCGCGATGTTGATCATGCCCACGACGGGATTCCGAGCGGCGAAGAACGAGAACGACCAAGCGATGTTCAGCGCGAGCTGGATCGCGAACAGAGCATGTGGCCAGCCCCAGCCGATCCGGCGCCACACGCGCCAGCCCGCCACCGCCATCATGAGGTAGAGCGCGGTCCAGACCGGTGCGAACAGCCAGCCAGGCGGTGTCCAGCTCGGCTTGGCGAGCTGCGGGTACCAGGTCTGTACCGATGCGCTCGTCGCAAGTCCGGCGAGCACGCCACCGCCGAGGCACGCGACGATGAAGCCCGCGAACACCCAGGCAGAGCGAGGTCGAGTCATCGGTCTTGGACGTCTTGGTGCAGCGACCCGTTACAGCTACTCGCAGCTGCGGTTCGCCATCGACGCGCGTAGCCGAACCATCTTGCCGTCGCCGAGGTTGACCTTACAGGTGAACCGATAGTTGTCGTCGCGTACGGTAACGGTCTGCGGGCCGGCGTGAACGGTGAACTTCGCGCCCGGCGTGTCCTTCGAGACCCCGTTGACGGTGATCGTCAGGTAGTCCGACGAGCGCGAATCGACGACGAGATACGCCTCGCCTTTGTGGACCGGCCTCGTTGCGACTTGCTTTGGCTTCGGCGTCGGCATGGCGGCACGGCGAGCCGCGAGCCTGGACTCGAGGGATGGCGTCGTCGCGACATCCGGCGTTGCCACTGCAACCGCGAAAGGCGTCGGCGTGGCAGCGATAGGCGGGGGGACCGGAAAAGGCGCGGGGGCAACCGGCGCAGGCGTCGGCACGACTACGACTTGCGTGGGCGCGGGAATCGGCAGCGGCAGAACCGCGATCTTGGGACGAGACTCGACGACGATCGGCGACTGCACGATCACGGGCTCGTCGACCTTGCTCCGCGCGAGCTGGATCGCGACCGCGGCGACGACGCCGACCAGCGCGGCGACCGCGAGGATGCCGTACGTCCAGCGATTGCTCCCGCGCTCCGCGGCAAACGCGATCGCAGCGCCGGTATGCCCACCCTGCACCGAGGCGAGCTCGGGCAACATCGAGGCGGCGAACGCGTAGACCGGTTGCGGCATCGCGCTTTCGGGGACGACTAGCTGCGGCGCCGGCGTGCCATCGGGACGGGTCGGCAAGCTCGCGGCGATCGGCGGCACCGTCATCGGTCTCACAAGGGGGCGCACCGATTTCGATTTCGATTTCGAGCCCTGCTCGATGAAGAGCGTCTGCGCGCCCGAGTCGAGGATCTTCGTCGGCGCGGCGGCGTCGCTGTAAACTTCGTCCACGATGACGTGCGGAGAGGCATCGGATTGCGATTGCGATTGCGATTTGACGCGGGGTTGCGAGCTGGCACGGCGCCGCTCGGAATCGACGATCAGCGAGCTCGTCACGATCGTGACGGGACGATCGGTGTGCTGAGTCCTGGGTTCCGCGCTGATCACGTTCGCGGCACCCGGCGTGATCTCTTTGATCACGGTCGCGAGGTCGTTCGCGCCTTCGCGCCAACCGTTCGCGAAGCGCTCCTCGCTGATCGCGTCGATCATGCTCTGCATCCTCGTATAGCGATCCTTGCGATCGTGCGACAGCGCCTTCACGCAGATCGCTTCGATGCCGACCGGAATCTTCGGGTTGACGACGCGCGGCGGGATGACCTTCAGCGTCGAGAGCTCGCGTTCGTCGGCGGTGACCTGGCGACCGAGCGGATGCTGGCCACAGATCAGCTCGTAGAGTACGACGCCGAGTGCGAACACGTCCGAGCGCGGCGTGAGGGCTTCACCACGCGCTTGCTCCGGCGCCATGTATGCCCACTTGCCTTCGACAACGCCGGCACCGGCGCCACCTTCGCGACGTGCGATGCCGAAATCGGCGACGCGAACTTCGCCGGAGGTCGTGAGCAAGATGTTCGACGGCGAGATATCGGCGTGGATCACCGCGCCGCCCGGCCGGTTGTGCGCGAACTCGAGACCCGTCGCCGCGTTCTGGACGATGTACGTCGCGACGCCTATCGGCAACCCCCGGCTGCCTCGCGCCTTGAGGAGCTGGCGCACGGACGGACCGTCCATGAACTCCATGACGAGGAAGACATCGTCTCCATCGCGCGCGAGATCGATCACGCTCACGATGTTGCCGTGCTGCATGTCGACGAGCAGCTTCGCTTCACCGATCAGACGCTCGACAAACACCTTGTCGTTCGCGAGCTCCGGGAGCAGGCGCTTGATGGCGACCGGCTTCTGAAAGCCGTGCGAGCCCATCGATTGGCCGGCAAACACCTCGGCCATACCGCCGCGACCGAGCAGGTCGCCCAGGACGTAGCGGCCCTGACGCTTCCCGCCGGAAGAATCGCGCTGGAGGTGGACCTCCGTAGTGCTCGCAACGGCCACGACGGAACCCGCTGCAAAGGTCGCGCCGATCCCTAAGCGATCGATCTGGAGGCTGTTTTGCTGACTTACGATGCCCGTGTGCACATGGACACCGCGGTGTGCAGTCGAGGCCCTGGGACTGTCTCCACCCCCTGGGGAACTGAGTCCCTACGCGGAGTTGTGCAGTGAAATGCGCTACGTTCTCGCGCGATGCCCAAGCCCCCTCCAACCGCTGATAGCCAGCGCATCTTCGCACCCGGGATCTTCGCGAGACAGGTCGCGTTGGTGACCGGCGGCGGGTCCGGAATCGGGCTCGCGACCGCGCGTGAATTTGTGCGGCTCGGCGCCAAGGTCGCGATCTGTGGCCGGACCCAGGCAAAGCTCGATGCCGCGATTACCGAGCTCGGGCCGAACGCCTTCGCGATCGCATGTGATATCCGCGAGCCCACCCAGGTCGAAGCGATGGTCAAGGAGATCATCGCTCGCTACGGCCGGATCGATATCGCGGTGAACAACGCCGGCGGTCAGTTCCCGTCGCCCGCGCAGCACATCTCGCCGAACGGGTTTCTCGCGGTGATCAAGAACAACTTGGTCGGCACGTTTCACGTCGCGCGCGAAGTCGCGAACCAGTGGATGATCAAAGAGGGCGGCGGTCGGATCATCAACGTGATCGCGAATATCTATCGCGGCTTTCCCGGCATGGTGCATACCGGTGCGGCGCGGGCCGGCGTCGAGAACATGACCATGACCTTGGCGGTGGAGTGGTCGCAGTTCGGCATCCTCGTCAATGCAGTCGCACCCGGCATCATCATCTCGTCGGGCACGGCCCAGTATCCACCGCAGCTGGTCGAGCGCAGCATCGCGGCGACCCCCCTCAAACGCGCGGGCACGGTCGAAGAAGTCGCCGCCTCGATCGTGTTCCTCGCATCGCCCGCCGCCGCGTTCATTACCGGAGCGACGCTTCGCATCGACGGTGCGGCCGCGCTGTGGGGTAACAACTGGGAGCTCCCGTGAACCTTGGCCTCGAGGGCAAAGCGTGTCTGGTCGCAGGTGCGAGCCGCGGGATCGGGCGCGCGATCGCACTCGCACTCCAACGTGAAGGCGGTCGCGTCGCGGCCGTCGCGCGAAACGCCGAAGGTCTCGATCCGTTCGATGTCAAGATCGTCGCGGATGTCGCGACCGCTGAAGGTGCGCAAACCGCGATCGATCGAGCGGTCGCGGCCTTCGGTCAGCTCGATGTCGTGATCGCGAATGTCGGCAAATCCTTCGCGCGCGATGCCGCGGAGATGGACGACGACGATCTCGCGAAGTCGCTCGACCTGAACTTGTGGACGGCGGCGCGCGTCGCACAACGTGCGGTGCCGCATCTCGCGAAGACCCGTGGTTCGATCACGATGATCTCTTCGATCTGGGGTCGCGAAGGTGGCGGTGCACCTGGCTACAACGTCGCGAAGGCTGCGGTGGTCGCGCTCGCGAAGGCGCTCAATCGCGATCACGCCAAGCGCGGCATCCGGGTCAATAGCGTCGCACCGGGCTCGATCCTGTTTCCCGGCGGTGGCTGGGAGCGCAGGCAGACCGCCGATCCGGTGGGCATTGCCGCGATGGTCGAGCGCGAGCTGCCGTTCGGCCGGTTCGGCACGGTCGAAGAGGTCGCCGATGCGGTGGTGTTCGTCGCATCTCCGAAAGCGAGCTGGATCGCGGGCGCCTGCATCGTCGTCGACGGTGGCCAATCGCACGCGTTCTGATCATGAAGAAGCAGCTCGCGATTTTCGGCTTCGCGATCCTGGTCATCGCGTGCGGCGTGTGGTTGTGGACGAGCTTTCCGGCACCCTTGCCGACCGTGCCGCACACGCGACGCGCGATGCCGATCGACGCGGGCTTGACCGTCGACGTGTTACCTTCCGAGCGATGAGAAAGATCGACCTCGGGCCGAAGCCAGCGCTTCCGCTCGCAGGCCTGCTTCGGTTCGCGACGATCCGCGCCACCGTCGGTGAGGCCGGCATCGTCGCGGATCACGAGACCGGCGAGAAGCTCCGCGTGCTGTGGTCCGAGATCGTCGGTGTGGTCGCGCGCCGCTTGCCCTCGGAGGCGCCGTACGGCGGTGAGACGTTCGTCGATGTCGTTTCGAACGAAGGTTCGACGCTACGGATCCTGCCGTGGACCGAGGTCGATATCGACGGCACCGAAGACATCGAGGAAGGCGACGCGCGCGCGCGCCGGTTCGTCCAGCTCGTCGCGGCGCGCTGTCCCGAGGCGGCCATCGATCCTGCGACGCGCACGTTCCTCGGCAGCAAAGGTCCAGCGGCACAGCTGCCGAGCACCTCGACGCTCGCACAACACGACGAACGTCTCGCGTAGACTCAGTAATCGCTGTCGCTGTCGCCTTCGTCTTCATCCGCGGTCGGGGCGCGACCACCGCCACCCTCGGCGTCTTTATCGAGGCCGAGCCGGCGAATCATCTTGTAGATCGACATGACTTGGTTTCCGCCGGGTTCTCGCTCACGAAGAGCTAGTAGAGCAACCGCTGAGCCAGCACGGATCCGAGGTAACCTATTGGAGACACTTGGAGCTAGATTCGTAGACCGGGGGTGGCGAATCGAGTCCGCATACCGCGGGTTACGAAGCCAACCGAGCCACCGACCGAAACGAACCAAGGCGCCTGGTCGAGGCGCCTCGGTCGCGGCTTGGACTCGATCTTGATCTCGACCTTCGTCGACATGCCGTGGTGGAGCGTGAACTCCTTCTTGCCGACCTTGATCGTGTCGCCCTCGAACTCGCCTTTGACGAGGATGTAGTTCGCGTCCTGCGCGAGCTTGAGCGTATCGGCGAGGTCCTGGCCGACCTCGCGGCGAATCTCGGTCGCGCCGACGGCATCGTTGCTGTTGAAGCCGACGACCGCGACCTGCAGCGGCATGTCCGATTTGATGCGAGGACGATCGGTCGCCGGCATGTACGCCCAGACCTCGGGGCGGGTGTTCGGCTTGATGATCGTCATCATCATCTCGCCCATCTGCATCGCCTTGCCGATGCCGGCATGAATATCCGAGACCCGACCTTCCGCCGAAGAGCGAACGATCTTGAAATCTTGCATGCTGACGGCGTGGGTGAGGGCGGCCGAGGTGGTCTTCACCGACTTGCGTGCCTGGTCGTCCTGATCGTCGAACAGGTACGTCTGCAACGCGTTCTCGGACTCCGAGTTGACCTGCTGCCAGTCGGCATCTTCCTTTGTCGAGGCGAGCTTCGCGACCGGGTCGCCGACATGAACGTAGTCGCCGGGCTGGACATAGATGGATTCGATGTTGCCGGTCGCCTGCACGGTCACCGGCGTGCCCGTGTAGTGGATGACGCCGAAGCCCGTGGTGTAGCGCCGAGCAGCGGCGCTGAATAGATCTACTCGACGCTACTCTCCGGTGAGCGGCAGGCCGAGCTGCGCGGGATCCGAAGAAGGTGCTGCATCGGCAAGGCGCAGAGCGCCAGACTCGTCGATGTAGTTCGCGGCAAGCCGCTGCGCGGCGATCGGATCGATGTTGCCGAGCCGCTCGAGGGCGGCAGCCACGATCTCGCTCCATGCGATCGATTTGCGTCCACTATCGACAAGCGTCGCCTCGATATCGCGCGCGACCCGCCGCAGATCTTCATCGCGAACCAGCGGGCGATGAGCAGCTACGCGTTGCAACGAATGGAACAGCTTCTCGCCATCGAACGGTTCGACGCTGCCGTCGCGCTTACCGACCTTGAGTCCGGGCGCGCCGACCTTCTCGTAGGTCGTGAAGCGACGTTTGCACACCGTGCACACGCGGCGACGCCGCAACCCGTCCGCGGTGACGCGGGTCTCGGTCACGCTCGAATCGCCGCCGCAGTACGGGCACTGCACCCGGGTAGTCTAGCGGGCAGAACGCGTGCAGCGAAATTTCCCCATCAAGCTAGGGGCGCCACCGGTGTCCGAGAACCGGTAGAACACATCGCCATCTACCGCGAGTCCCTCGGGAAATCCGCCGCCGAGCGACCCGATCGGGGTGATCGTGGCGCGCTGCGGATCGAGCCAGTTATCGATGCGCGACACGGTGGAGAGCCCGAACAGGTTGTTTGCGACGTAGAGCGCACCGCTCGCGTCATACGCGCAATCGGCGAGATGGCCGGGCGCGGCGACCTCGATCGATCGCTCGTGGCTCACGGCGAGATCGTGGCCCTCGTGGAAGCCGGTCAGCGCGTACACGTGGCCGTCGGCCTTCGCGGCCGCAACCCCGACGGCAAGCAGCGGGTTTTTACCATCGGTCGGCAAGGGCTGGAGGCAGATGCCTTCATAGTTGCGGCCGCAGTTGGTGCGCGTGCCATCGCAGACCATGCCGCTACCAGCAGGCGGTCGATCGCCGATGCCGGCGTGTACGGCATTCGGCGGCAGGTCGACCGGGCCGAGCGGGTAGGGCCCGTCGACGAGCTCGAAGCCGGTCTTGCTACGCTTCCACTCGAGGATCCAGCCGGGCGACGTGATGCCGACCAAGCGGTCGCCGCGCGTGGTCAGGCCCTCGAGATCGTCGGTGCTGTGGTTCAGCGGCAGCGTGCCCTGCTCGACGGTGGCGCCGGTCTCGGGATCGATCAGGCCGTACGCGCCGCGATTGCCGCTATCACTCACGACCACGAGGCGGCGCTTGCCCTCGATCGTCATCCACGCCGCGCCGCTCGCCTCGGGAACGGGCGTCGAGGCCGCGAACGGCAGCGCCTCGCAGCTCCAGGTCTCGCCGATCACGGCGGGTGCAGCGGCGGGCTTGGCGACGACGGGTGGCGCGGGCGCAGGCGCGTCAGCTTTCTTGCCGCAGCTTGCAACCAGCACGAGGATCACTACGCGCGGCCACACGCCTGCGCTATAGCACCACCGTCGAGACGATGCCGCGATACCTCGTCAAAGAGATGTTTGGCCCCACGCTGCAAGGCGAGGGTGCTCACGCTGGACGACCGTGCGTGTTCCTGCGGTTCGCGGCCTGCAACCTCGCCTGCACGTGGTGCGATACCGATTTTGCCGCGGAGGGCGCCGTGAAGCTCGACGCGATCGATATCGTCGCGCGTCTGCTCGAGCTCGATATTCACCACGCGCGCATGGTCGTGGTCACCGGTGGCGAGCCCACGCTGCAATGGGACGCGCCGCTCGCCGAGGCGCTGCGTGCGGCCGGCTTTCGCACGCACATGGAATCGAATGGCACCCGTGCGCCGGCTGCGCCGGTCGACTGGTTGACGGTCTCGCCGAAGCCACAGTTTCATGCCGGCTCGCTCGCGCTGGTCAGCCAACCGGTCTCCGAGCTCAAGGTCGTCATCGACGACAAAGTCGACGAAGCGATGCTCGTGGGTTACGAAGCGCGCTATCCGAGCAACCTCTACTTCGCACAACCGTGCATGACCGCGGACTATCCCGCGAGCCTCGCGCGCACGATCGCGCTCGTGCAAGCACGCCCGCGCTGGCGGCTATCCCTCCAACTTCACAAGATCCTGGAGATCCCGTGATGCCACGCGATGACGTGGTGGTGCCCTCCGGCGGAAACGGCCGGCGCGCCTTTACTTCTCAACAGCGAGGCAAGACGTGCGAGCTACATCCAGCCCGACTCTCGGATCCATCGCGTTGCGCCGCTTGCGTGGCGGTAGCGTGCGCAGGCCTGCAATGAAAAGAGATCGAAGCCCGGGGGGTGACGACCCGGACTTCGATCACAGCGATCCGAACGTCGACTTCGCGTCGCCGATCGTGCGCGAGCGCTGACGCTACTTGTTGCGTTCGGGCGACTTGCCGGCGACGGTCTGCGAATCGGGACGGCGCAACAGGATCGCAGCCTTGTCCTCGAGAACGCGGAACGTGAACGACTCGGTGATGTAGAGCTCGACCTCTTTGCGATCCGAGCCGGCGTAACCGACCGAGAGGTCCTCACCCACGGTGAGCTCGAAGTCGCCGCCGCGCGTCGTCAAGAGGACGGCGCCGCCCTTCAAGGCCGGTGCCCAGACGATGCCGCCATCGATGATGTTCTCTTCGATGCGCTTGCGCAGCGGGTAGCCATCGACGCCGGCGCCGATCAGCTCGTCGTATGCCTCGATGCCCGCGGCGAGTGCGTACGGTCCATTGACGCCCGCGAGCCGGAGAACTTCCTTCGCAGCTTCGATCGCGCGCGGCCAATCCGAGAGCGAGGCAACATCGATCGGCGCATGCGGGCTCGATGGGATGATGCCCTCGATCTGGCCATCCTTGAAGCCGTGCCAGATCGCCGAATCCTCGGCGTGGGCAACGCGCTCGGCGGTCTCGATCACGGGATCGAGATTGATGTCTTTCGCGCCGCGCTCGACGTAATCGAGCTCGAGGATCGGCAGCACGATCGGCGACCGCAGCTCGACGAGCGGCTTGATTTCGCGAACGCCGTAGCGAACTCCTTCGATCGTGCCTTTCTCGAGGTGCTTGAGATGGCCGGTGTTGACGCCGCCGAGCTTCCAGCCGAACGGACCGGAGAAATCGACGAGCTTGCGGCCTGCGAGATGAAGCTCGAGGACGCGCCGCGCCTCTTCGTCGATCTGGTCCCAGGCGGCGGTGGTGATCGGGGCTAGGTCGCGCTTTAGCAAATCCATTACGGCTTTCCTTTCAAGCTGCCGATACCGAGCGAAGACGCCTCGGTGCCCTTGTTCGCACCGCCGCTTTCACCGCTGCCACCGGCCATTTTGTTCTTCTCGACCTCGGTGATCGGGCCGGTCGTATTCAAGTACGTCTTCAAGTTGTCGCCGAAGACCGGATTGTGCCGACGGATCCACTCGAGCGTCATGATCGCGTGCTCGATCTCTTCGTTCTTGTTGTGCACGAGCACCGCCGCGAGATCGATATCGGTGCACGCCTCGGCGCGCTGCTGATACCAATCGATGGCTTCTAGCTCTTCGCGCAAAGAGACCAATGCACGGTGCATGTTCTTCGTGTCCTCGGAGAGGAGCTCGACAGGCTCGTGATAGCTCTCGCTGCTCATGCGCGGAACATATCATCGGGCCCGCGAGACGCAGCTGGCGCACAACAATGTTCTGACCGTGCGCTGGCGCCCGTTCAGGTATCGGTTCGGTCGTGGTAGTCGCCGCGAATCATGGCGAGCGCGACGACGCCGGTGATCAACACCGCCGGAATGATCATCGCGACCAGCAAGGGCACGTGCAGGAGGCCACGGATCTTCGGCGCGCCGAAGAACGTCACGGCTCCGAAGACGACGAGCGTCGAGATCATCACCGACCACGCCGCGCGCGAGTAACGCCACGAGAAATGCGCGAGCACGAGCAGCAGACCGCCGACGATCAGCAGCGTCACCCCGAGGACACCCGTCAGGCCCGCGGCGAGGGCAGCAATGCCTGCACCGAACGAGCACACGCCGACGAACACGGTCAGCGCGTGACCGAGTAGGCGAGGGGTCTTATTCGGGTCCATGAGGCGATACTACTTCTTTCGCTTGAACAACGAGCCCCAGAAACCGCGCGGCTTATCGTCGCTCGAAGGTGTCGGGTGCTGGGAATACGAGTCACTCGGCGGCGGTTCCGTTTGCGACGCCTCGATGATCTCGAGGACTTCCATGCGCGGCTCGCTCGGCGTGTCGAGCTGCCCGGACGAGCGCCGCTGGACCGCGAACGCCGGGCCCGGTTGGGCCTCGAGCGCGATCTGGGTCTCCTCCTGCTCCTTCGCGTATTCCTTGCGGAACAGCTGGCGCATGAACTGGCGCAGCTCTTTCGGATCGAAGCGATAGCCCGCGATCAGCGAATCGAGATCGGCGGCGAGCTGCGCGGCATTCTGATAGCGATCGGCGACATCGCGCGCGAGTGCCTTCTGCACGATCGCATCGAGCTCCGGCGTGACGCGGCGATTGAAGCCCGATGGCGGCGGCACTTCGGCCTTGCGCACCTTCTCCATGAGCGCGAACTCGGTATCTCCGCGGAATAGCTTCTCGGTGGTCAACATCTCGTGAAGGATGATGCCCGCCGAGAACACGTCGGTGCGCGCGTCGAGTGGCATGCCGCGGATCTGCTCGGGTGACATGTAGCTGAACTTGCCCTTGAGGATGCCGATCTCGCTCGTGAACTTCATCAGCGCTTGCGCGATGCCGAAATCGAGGAGCTTGACGTCGCCGTCGTATGATATCCGCACGTTCGACGGCGAGACATCGCGGTTCACGATGTTGAGCGGGCGACCATCGGGGCCCAGGAGCGTGTGCGCGAAGTGCAACCCTTCGGCGATCCGCGCGGCGGTGTACACGGCGTGCGGCACGGGGATACGTTGTTGCGTCTCCTGGCAGCGGCGCAGCACCTGCGTGAGATCGCGACCGGCGACGTACTCCATCGCGATGTAATGGCGGTTATCGCTCTGACCGATCTCGACGGTGTCGACGATGCAGCGGTTGGACAGCATCATCGCCAGCTTGCCCTCGCGATTGAACATGTCGATGAATCGAGCCTCGCGCGCGAGCTGCGGTCGCATGACCTTGACCGCGAGCAGACGGTTCGGACCGGTCGGCTGCTGCATGCGCGCGCGGTAGACCTCGGCCATGCCTCCGCGTGCGATCAAACCCAACAGGTAATACTTACCGAACGCGACCGGATCGTTCGGTGCACCCGGCTGCATGTTGCCCGCTTGGGATGGGCGCTCCGACACCACGTCTCCGGGATCCTACCACGTCACCACGAGGCGCTAGCCTGGCTCGATCTGAACCACGTGCTCGTCGGTGCGTAAGCCGGAATCATCCTTGAAAACCGGGGCGGTCGTCACCGAGCTCGATCACGGTCCGGTCCAAGGTCTCGGTCTCCCCGAACACGCGATCGTCCTCGCGATCGCGGGTCATGATGTCAGCGATGCCGCCATGTTCGCGACACCCGTCGAGACCGAATATGCCGCCTTCGTCGATCGCCCTTCCTCGGTCGCGGTAGTACGTCCAGGTTGTTCGTCCAGCCCGAGCTTGCGACCCGCGCGAGCTCGCCACCCAGCTCGCAGGCAAGCCCGTCGTCGTCGCTCCGGGTCGCTCCGGGTCGCTCCGGGCCGCTCCGGGTCGCGCGCATCCCGTCGCGCCGCCGGTCGATCGTTGGCAGGGCGTGAACGTCTGGGACCGTTTCGATCGCAACGCGCCCGAGCACTGAGCGTGGGCGCTCGTCGAGCGCCGGGATCCCAGCCCGGATCGCGAGGAATGCCAAATCGTCGACGATGATCAGCTCGATCGTCGTCGGCGCGACGCTTGCTATTCTGGTCTTGGTGCCCGAACAACCCAATGCTCCGACGCAGGAACCCGAGATTCCGCCGCAGACGCAGCCTCCAAAGCCGGGGTCCGCGCCCGAACCCTCGTCTCCCCCCTCGGAAATTCCGAGCACCGAACCCACCCGACCGGACGGCCCAGGCGAGGTGATCGACTAGCTGGCCGAGCCGCGTCGAGCTCGGCGCGGCCCTTGCTTCACTCCAGTCCGTGGTCGACGTCCCCGAGAGTCCCGAGAACCCGAACAAGCCAGCTCCGTCGCCGGAGATCCCCAGCGAGCCGGCGCCTATGCCGGAGATCCCCGAGCAGTCGCCGGGGCTCGATCCCGAGTCTCCCAAGCCGGACGTCGGCACGGATCCGAAGAAACCTGAAGAGCCCGTGGCGCCTCACGAGCCGGACATGCCGAAGCAGCAGCAGATCAAGACGCGAGCACGGATCGCGAAGCCCGCGAAGGAGCTCGACGTCGCCGCGCGCGCGTAGACGGCGAGCGTCCGACATGTACGCGCAGGAGGCGACGCCTCGAGGCCCGCGCGTCGTGGTCGGAACTCGACAGCCGCGCGCGAACGTCACGTCGGCTAGTCCGCGAGGAGCTCGAGCTGGGCGCGGAGCTGTTTGTCCTTCGTCGTTTTCGCGCACGCGATCAACAAATCATGGACCGCGGGCTCGTGCTTGAACGTCGCGAGGGCCTCGGCCGCGGCGATCGCATCTTCGGCCGCGGCGGTGCGGATCACTGTTGCGAGTGCGGCGTTCGCGGCATCGGAGCGCAGCAGTGTGAGCGCGAGATAGCCGACGCGATGCCGGCTCTCCTTCGTCGCGCGGTCGCACCATGCGATCAAGGCGTCGGTGGCCTCGGCGGCACGCTGGCTGCCGA
This sequence comes from Kofleriaceae bacterium, assembly GCA_043759355.1. Taxonomy (GTDB): domain Bacteria; phylum Myxococcota_A; class Polyangia; order Haliangiales; family Haliangiaceae; genus JABFXX01. The sequence goes on along the minus strand of JAYVLQ010000021.1, from coordinate 44,509 downwards.
GCGCGAGAGCGGCGGACTCGGCGCGTTCGTCCTCGCGCTCGAGCATCGCGATGCTGAAGCTGATCGCGGGATCCCGGCGCAAGCCGAACAGACCATCGAAGCACGCCGCCATCACCTCGCTGTCGTCGGGCCCGAGCGCCAGCTTGAAGCGCAGTGTCGCCGTCGCATCGATCCGCCCGCTCTCGCCGAGCCCGCGCGCCGCGCCGACGCGTGCGGGAGCCCAGTCATCGGCGAGCATCTCTGCGCAGACGTCGAGGCAGTCGGCGCGCAACAAGTGCACGTGTGCTTGAGCGCAAGCACCGCGGACCATTGCACCGAAATCGAAACGGTGCAGCGGATCGCCCTCGAGCTGCACGAGCGTGAGGCCACGCTCGAACACCTCCGCGGACCAGTGATCGAGCGCGTGCAACGCGACCACGATAGCTAGGCGGCCCGTACAACCCGGATCGCGCTTCGCCCCGTAGAGCGCATCGAACGCCGCGACAAGTTCCGGAATCGCATCGCGGAGGGCATGCACCTCGACCGCCTTCGCGGCCGCGGCGACGACGTAGCCGGGACACGCCTTGAGCTTGAGCGCCATCCGCACCATGTCGGCAGCGTCTGGACTCGTCGGATCGAGACGCGCCAAGCCCGCGACGATCTGATCCATCGACGACCGCGCCATGACTCGACGCTAACAGTGGAAGCGGTGGCCGGCATGAAGGAGTCGCGCGCATTGCGCGACCTGCGATGTATTTTTGCTCCATCAAGCTCGTCGACATCGCTCTCATCGCTGCAATTTCACCGCTCCGTGGGTGCACGGCGGCTGCGGCGGCAAAGGCTACGGCGAAGGCAGCTCATGGACGGGATTCCCCGCCGCGACTGGCACGACGCCGAGCTTTTCGCCAGATCGATGAGACTCCACCGACGGGACCAGTTGGCGCGGCGCCCGGTGCTCCATCTATAAGTCCAGGTTCTAGACTCCGTCCGAGCACGCGATTACCATCTCGCGCGAGGGACGTGCGCGTCATTGCCACAGGTCTCCTCGCGTTGTTTGCGGGGTGCGTCGACGAGTTTCAGGGATCGAACATCCAGTTCGACTTCTCGCCGGCAACTGCTGTCTCGGGCACGAGCGATCATCTGACGCTGTACGCGTACCAGGACGATCCGCTCGTCGGTCGGTTGTTCGAGCTCCAGCGGTTCGAGATCCACAAGGTCGCGAACCTCCAATCCCCGTGCTTCATCGACGTCGGAGATCACGTGCCGCACGCCGGCCTCCACGTCAGCCAGTACGCGAAGGTGATCGGCAACGACGTCGGCATCCCCGACATCACGAATCCACCGGCGAACGCGACCGAGCAAGCGAAGATCACCGCCGCAACCGCGGTGCAACGCCAGAACAACGTCGAACTCTTGTTCGGCGCCGGTGGCATCAAGGCCGTCACGTCGGCATCGTCGAGCACCTACAGCCCGGTCGCCGCCGATTGCGCGGCAGCCGAAGGCATCCCACCACCCGAGTGCGCCGACGATGTCTCGAACGAACGCCGGCTCGCCGCGTGTCAGCAGGCGTGGCATGCCGATCCGGACTTTTACGAAGGTACCGATCGCGTCCTCACGTCGCCGCTCAATGGCACGGCGGCGGGCAATGTCGACGGCACGAACCCGATCAACCTCGCGCCCGTCGGTGGCGCGCAGTTCTACATCGATGAAGTCGTCACCAACTTCGACGGTTATGCGCTCTACACCCAGCCCGATAATCAAACGGCGCCCGGTGGTGACCTCGTGCTGTTCGGCACGCCGGGCATCCCCACGCGCGGCGTGATCCACGTCCACATGACGAACGCGATGACACCGTCGCTGTTCGCCGACCTCGCGATCTTCTCCGACCTGGGTCAAGACGATGTCTCTTTCTAGGAGCTCCATGCGCGCAACACTTCTGATCATCGCCGTGGCGTTCGCCCCCGCGTGCAAGAGCGTCGAGTGTGCGAAGGGCACGATCGAACGCGGTGGCACGTGTCAGCCCGCCGACGAGACGACGAGCACGGCAAAGTGCGGCCCGTTCACGTTCCTGCAAGGCGAGCAGTGCGCGCCGATGTTCCCGCCGACCGTGTGCGATCCCGCATCGACGACCGCGGACCTCGATTCCTCGACGGGCGTGTCCACGTGTATCGGCACCGGTACGGGCGGCGGTTGCAGCAGCGCGTTCGCGTGCCCAGCGCCCGCCTCGGGCAAGCAAACGATCTGCGGTCAGCTCTACAACTTCGCCGACAACACCAAGTTCGCCGCGACCGGCGCGACCGGTGCGCAATGCCCGGCGACGCCCGGGTCCGCGGGTCCGTGCGCGCTGCAGATGCTTGCGTTCGATGCGTTCGCGTTCTCCGCGGCACCCAGCACGACCGCGCCACAAGCGACGGGCCCGGTCTATATCGATGACTGTGGCCGCTATCGGATCCCCGATATCACGCCGCCGGCGGGTCCGTTCATCGCGCTCGGCATCGACGACGCCGGCCAGCCATTTGGACCCACCGGTGTGACGGTCACGACGGGCATCGCGGTCCAGCGCGTCGCCGATATGAAGAACACGAACGTCGAGGCGTGGGTCGTCGAGCAGACCACGGTCGGCACGTGGCAAGCGACCGGCGGGCCGATGCTCGCCGATGGCATCTACGCCGCGGTGTTTCGCCAGCACAGCTGCAACTCGGCGGGCACGTGCACCGGCGATGGCTTCGCGAATCAAGCGGGCGTGACGATCACGAAGAGCATGCAGCAACAGCCGGCGAGCGATTCGTACTTCCAGTCCGAAGCCGGTCGCTTGCACATCGATACGGCCGCGACCGCCACGTCGCAGAATGGCACCACGCTGTACGCCGGCGCATCGGTCAGCGACGGGCTCGTGTACTCCGGCACCGGCGGGCTCACCGATACAGCGAACTGCCAGTGGGAGACCCATGCCGCTGCTTCGATTCCTGGGCTCGTGTTCATCCAGACGTTCCGCCCGACCGCTGTCGTGACGCACACGTGCAGCGAATAACAGCTCTCGCACTCCTGCTGTTGTCCGGAGCCGCGCAGGCGGATCCGACGGGCGGTATCGATTCGGCGCTATTTCGCCCGTCGTACGATACGAATGGCATCTTCGCGGTCGAAGGCGCGCGCCTGATGGAGGTGCGCGACCTCGCGTTCAAGATCCTCGCCGGCTACGGCAAATCGCCGATCACGGTCGCGGTGCCGGGCATCGGCGATGGCGGCAAGGATCACATCCTCGATTACCTGGTCACCCTCGACATGGTGTTCGCCATGACGATCACCGATCGCATCGCGATCGGCTTCGACGCGGCCGCATATCGCACGGACACCGCGCCTGGCTACGGCGTTCGCGGGTTGTACGTCGCGAATTCGACGGCACCGCCTGCGTCGACCGGCCTGATCGCACTGCGCCCGCTCTCGAACATCGATCCTTCAGCGAACAACTCGTCGAGCAAGCTGGGCGACGAGCTCGCGGGACCGCTCGATGCACGCGTCGCACTCAAGGTCTCGCTCTATCAAGATCCCACGCTCGCATTGACCGCGATCGGCACCGTCGTGTTGCCGTTCGGCGACGACGAGATGCTGCTCGGTGATCACGCCATCGTCTACGAGCCGAAGCTCGCGTTCGAGTGGCGACCCGATCGCTATCGCCAGACCCGCATCGTCGCGAATGCGGCAGCGCGGATCCGTCGCCGCACCGCGCTCGAGAGCTACGAGCACACGGCCGCCGACCCGAGCGTCTTCCTAGATGTCGGCTCGGAGACCGTCGCGGGCCTCGGCGCGATGCTCGAGCTCTCTTCGCGGGTGCTCCTCGGTGCCGAAGCGCAAGCGTTCATCTCGCTCCCCGATGCCTTCGATTACGGCGCGTGTGTTCGCTACAACGGCGCACGCTGCTCGACGATCACGAGCGCCGATCATTTCGCGAATACGAAGCGCGGCGACTTCACCGTGCTCGGGGTTGGTGGCCTCAGCGTGCGGATCGATGCGGATCTCACGGCGCAACTGATGGTCGGAACCGCGCAAGGCGGCGCACGCGGAGACGAGCTCCGGATCACCACCGGCATCGTGTGGGCACCGCAACCCGAGGGTGCGGCGGCGCCGGGGCGCAACGATCGAGATGGCGACGGCATTCCCGATTCGGTCGACGCGTGCCCCGACGAGCCGGAAGACAAAGATGGCTTTCAAGACGAGGACGGCTGTCCGGATCTCGACAACGACGGCGATGGCATCCCTGATCAAGATGATCAGTGCCCGAACGAGCAGGAAGATAAAGATGGCTTCCAGGATACCGACGGGTGCCCCGAGCGCGACAACGATAACGACGGCATTTCCGACACGCTCGACAAGTGCCCGAACGAAGCCGAGGACAAGGACGGCTTCGAAGACGACGACGGCTGCCCGGATCTCGACAACGACGGCGACGGGATCCCCGACAAAGACGACAAGTGCCCGAACGATCCGGAGACCGTCAACGGGTTCGAAGATGAAGATGGCTGCCCCGACGTGCGCGCGACCACCGGTCCGGAAGAGCGCCTCGATCGCATCGACCTCAAGGGCCAGCAGCTCGCGTTCGATCGCAACAACAAGCTGACGCCCGCTGCAAAGGCGCTGCTCGTGCAGGTCGCGACGATCGTCAAGCAGCGCAAGCTCTCGCTCCGGGTCGAGGTCCACACCGCGCTCGGCACCAAGTCGCAAAGCGCGCAGGTGCTCGCCGCGCAGAGAAAGAAGGACAAGCTAGCCGCCCAGAAGCGCGCGACCGACGTCCTCGACTTCTTGATCGGGCAGGGGGTGCCGCAAGCGCAGATCCAGGCGGTCGCGATCGGCTCGGATCGTCCGCTCGGCGCCTCGAACCCGAACGACGCGATCAACGAGCGCATCGACCTCATCAAAGCGCAGCAGGGGGTGCCGTGAACAAGCAGGCGCTCCTCCTCCTCCTACTCCTCCTGCTCGCTTCGACCGCGTCCGCTCAGCCGGTCAGCGACATCGAAGTTCCCGTCGTCGTGATCGATCGAAGTGGTGGGGACTCCGCGTTCGGGCGTACCGACGAAGCGCTCGATCTCGCGAATATCGTGCAGTCCGCCGCCAAGGGCATCACGACGGTGCAAGAAGCGCCCGCGATCGTCACGGTCGTGACCTCCGACGAGATCAAGGATCGGCAGTTCCAGACCCTCGAAGATCTGATCGATACCGTGCCGGGTTGGTATCGCAGCTCGCTGTACTACTCGAACTTTCCGCAACCGCTCGTACGCGGTCAGATCCAGGCCGTGCAGTACCTCCACGACGGCCTCTCGATGTTCGATGTCCAGGCGAACATCCCGAGCATCAACCGCGTGATGCCGCTCGAGCTCGTCAAACGCGTCGAGATGATCACGGGTCCAGGCGGCGTGTTGTGGGGCTCGAACTCCTTGCTCGGCATCTTGAACGTGATCACGAAGGACGCCGAGGACGTCGACGGGATCGAGGTCGGTGGCGGGCTCGGCGATGGCAAAGGCGATCGCAACATGGCGCGCGCATACATCATGGGCGGCAAGGTCGCCGGTAAGCTCAAGATCTTTGGTCACGCGAGTGTCGAGAGCTATCAGGGCGCCGGCTTCGACATGCCGATCCTGTTCTTCCACGATGCGTTGCCGCAGCCGAACTCGGCAAATATCTACGGCCCGCTCACCGAGACGCATCAAGCGCAGTCTCTGATCGTCGATCTCACGGCCAAGATCACGTACGACAAGCTCCAGCTCCGGGTCTCGTTACCGACCGGCAAGATGTACAAGCCGCTCGGGCTCTCGGGCAATCCGTCGGAAGACTCCGCGAATGCCGCGGATCCGATGAACGTCTCGCAGCTCAACCGCTCCGATACGTTCGATCGCTACGCGGTACTCGAGTATCGCGATCGGCTCGCGCACGATCGCGCCGGCATCACCGCGCACGGTTACGTCCAGCAGTTCGTGCGCGGCTTCGCTCCCCTGCAGGTGCTCACGCCCTCGCAACAGTTGCCCGGTGGGTTGTCGTTCAACACCGAGATCATCAGCTTTCGTTCGGGCGTCGCAGTCGATGGCGATGTCGAAGTCGTGAGGAGCGTGCGCGTGCTGTACGGCGTCGAAGCATTCCGCGAGTGGAAGCCGGCTGACGAAGTCTCGACGCTGCCGAGCCCCTACGACCACAACCGATTACCGCTGCTGTGCCCGCGGATCTATGACCCGACGACGATGGCGCTCGCCCAAGTGCCGGACTGTCCGATCCAGTTCGCGTACCCCGGCGATCGCACGGTGCTCGGCGCGTATGTCGATCCGCAGTGGCGGCCGACCAAGAAGCTGATTCTCGATCTCGGTGGTCGCGTGCAGGTCGCGCCGGGTGCGCTCGGCTCGATCTCCTACGATGCCACGACCACGATCGCCGGTACGCTGGTGTGGAACTTCATCCCGAACTGGCATTTCAAGGCGAACTACGCCGAGGGCTTCCGGCCGCCCGTGTTCGACAACATCCTCTCGAACGGAGAGGGCGTGCAGATCGGTGGCAATCCAAACCTCAAGGTCGAGCAATCCAAAGCGGTGCAGGGCGAGATCAACGCTCGTATCTTCAAAGGCGAGCGCCGCATCCGCGAGCTCTCGTTCCGCATCGACGGCAGCTACACGAAGATCCAGAACGCGATCCAGGTCCAGTCCGGCAACTACTTCAACTCCGGTGATCGCGGGCTGCGATCCGGAGAGTTCCTCGCGAAGCTCTATCTCCAGGGCGGTCACCGCATCGAGTTCGGTTACACCTACTTGGTTGGCGAGACGACCGACAAGGGTCGGTTGATCTCGCTGCCGGAGAACTGGTTCAACCTCGCCACCGTCTGGAACCTGGTCACGAACAAGCTGACGGCGACGACGAACCTCAAGGTCGCGGGCGCGGCCGAAGATCCGAATCGCCTGGTCGAGTATCGACACCTCGGCTTCGATGCCATGGGTAACCCGACCGGCATTGTGAGCGTGGCCGCGACCGACCTCGTGCTCGATCGCTTGCCTCCGATCGCGGAGCTCACGCTCGGGCTGCAGTACAGCCCGACGCCGAAACTGTCAGTTCGCGCGACGATCTACGACGCCTTGTTCGCGCACGAATATCAGCCGGATGCGTTCGGCGATTACGAGCCACACCTCGAGTACTTGCCGAACCCATACGAAGGGTTCCGCGCGTATCTCGCTGCCTCGTATCAGTATTAGAGAAGATCGTCCCCGCATTGACACGGCGAGTCTCTGGCAAAAATACCTACCGGTCGGTCGGTAGGTATAAGCCATGCCTCATGCCTCATGCCTCATGCCGTGTTAGAAAACATCGGTGAATTCGCGGGTATCGAGCCCGAAGCTCCGGAGCATTCTGCAGCAGGCGGCAAAGCTCATCTACCTCAAGGGGTACGAGGGGACGAGCATGCAGGACATCGCGGATGCCTGCGGGATGACAAAGGCCGGGCTGTACCACCACATCGCCACGAAGGAAGCCCTGCTGCTTTCGATCATGCATTTCGGGATGGATCTGTTCGAGGAGCTCGTCCTCGTTCCGGTGCAGGACATCACGGATCCGCTCGCGCGCCTGAAGCAAACGATGGAGCGCAACGTCGAGCTCGTGACGAACGATACGACGAAGGAAGTCACGATCATCCTGCACGAGCACTCGACGCTGACCGGCGATGCGCAGAAGGCGATCAACGCGCGCAAGAAGGTCTACGTGCGGTTCCTCGAGACCGCGTTCGAGCAAGCGATGGCGAGCGGTCAGATTCGCCAGGTAAACTCGACGCTCGCGGCGTTCAGTTTTCTCGGCACGGTGTTGTGGATGTACAAGTGGTACCGCTCGGACGGAGCGCTCACGCCGAAGCAGTTGGCCGATGGCATTGGCGATCTGTTCTTCAAGGGTCTCGAACCCACGCCGTCGGCGTAGGCTCGAGGCGATGGGCGTGGCCATGCCGCGAAATACACCCAGGGCCTCGGCGCGATCGAGATGGCGATCGCGGATCCGAGCGAGGACACCGTGTCGCTCGCCGCGGAGGCTGGTCGGCGCGCGCTCGGAGTACGAGCGGCTGATGGCGCTCACCGTGCCGGTCGAACGCCCGCGCGCCGGTAGCTTCGTATTTGTCGGTGTCAAAGATCACCGCCGCCAGTACTCGCGGATGTAAGCTCGCGGCGTGCGACATCGCGAGCGTCATACGTCGAACCGCGTCGGGTGGTTGCGTGCGGCGGTGCTCGGATCGAACGATGCGATCGTCTCGACCTCGTCGCTGATGATGGGGGTCGCTGCAGCCAATGCCACGACCCGATCCGTGCTCGTCGCCGGCATCGCGGGGCTCACCGCGGGCGCGATGTCGATGGCGGTTGGCGAGCTCGTCTCGGTGTTCTCCCAGCACGATGCCGAGGCCGCCGATATCGCGAAAGAGTCGGCCGAGCTGAAACAGTCGCCCGAAGGTGAGCTCAAGGAGCTCGCCGGTATCTACCGCGAGCGTGGTCTCGATGCCGAGCTCGCGATCCAGGTCGCGAAGCAATTGAGTGCGCATGGCGACCTCGCCGCGCACTTGCGCGACGAGCTCGGGATCGAGGAGCGGACGCGCGCGCGCCCGTTCGAGGCGGCTATCGCATCGGCGATCAGCTTCGCGATCTTCGCGCTCGTTCCGATCCTCGTACTCGTGGTCTCGCCGCGATCCGCGGCGCTGTACACGATTCCGGCGGCATCCCTGCTCGCGCTCGGTGCGCTCGGTGCGTTCGGCGCGTATCTTGGCGGCGCGCCGATGCCGCGCGCGGCCCTGCGAGTCACGGTTGGCGGTGGATGTGCGATGGCACTAACCGCATTCATCGGGCACTTCCTCGGCGTCGCGACAGGCTGAGTTTCGCGTTCGCCAGCCTTCTGCCGGGGACCGGTGGTACAATAATGACGTCGCGGGCTGCTTGTTCGGGCCACGCCACGGGGACCATTGTCGAAGCGCGTTCTCGCGATCTCTTCCGACCTCGACCAGCTCCGGCGGATCGTCGCTACCCTCGAACGGGCGGGCGCGGAGGTTGATGCTGTTCGAAGCCCGTCGGCGATCGCGACCGACGTGATTCCTCACCGCTACGTGTTCTACGCGACCAGCGGTGGTGACACCGGTCAGATCGCGCCGCTGATCAGCAAGCTCCGCGATCGTGCGCACGTCACGATCGTGACCCAGCAGGCGAAGCTCGCCGACCTCACGAGCTACCTCCGCGACGACCGCGTCAACCACGTGGTGGTCGGCGACGAGCTCGACCACGGCGTGTTCGTCACCGCGCAGAAACTCCTCACCGGTGACATCTTCGGCATCGAGAAATACTTGCCGGAGGGAACGCCCGTGCAGTACGCGCGCATCCGTGACTTCGAGGGCCGCGGTAAAGCGATCCAGACGATCCTCGATTTCGCCGAAGCCGCGAAGATGCGGCGTCAGGTGCGAAGCGCGATCGGCTCGGTCTGTGAAGAGCTGCTGATGAACGCGCTCTACGACGCGCCGATCGATGAAGACGGCAACTCGGTGTTCGCGGAGATCGATCCTCACGAGCGCGTGAAATCGCGATCACCGCGTCCGGTCTCGATTCGCTACGCCGTGACCGATCAAACGTTCGCGGTCGCCGTGCGCGATCGTTTTGGTCGGCTCGCGAAGAACACGATCCTTTCGTACATCGACAAGTGCATCCAGCAACCGAACCAGATCGATCGCAAGACCTATGGCGCGGGCCTCGGGATCTATCTCGTCGCGAATGCCGCGGCGTCGTACGTGGTGAATGTCGCGTACGGCATCGCGACCGAGGTCGTTTGCACGTTCGATCGCGGCGCGAAGACGCCGCTCCAGCTCGTCGGGGTGTTCGTCCATCCCGGCAACGCCGAGATGTTGAAGACCGGCCCCACCGCCGAGATCACGCTCGATCTGCCCGGGGAGCCCAATGGCTGAGCGGCAGTTCGGTCCGTATCGACTCGTCCGCCAGATCGCGGTCGGAGGCATGGCCGAGATCCATCTCGCCAAGACGAAGGGCATCGCCGGCTTCGAGAAGTACGTCGCGCTCAAGATGATCCATCCGAACTTCGCGGAGGACGACCAGTTCATCCAGATGCTGGTCGACGAGGCCAAGATCGCGGTCCAGCTCAATCACGGCAACATCGCGCAGACGTTCGACCTCGGTCGCGTCGGCGAGACGTTCTACATCACGATGGAGTACGTCGACGGCGCGGATCTTTACAAGATCCTCCGTCGCGGCAGCGAGCAAGACCTCGAGATGCCGCTCGATATCTGCGCGTTCGTGATGAAGGAGGTCGCGAGCGCGCTCGATCACGCACATCGCAAGCGGGATCACGGCGGCAAATCGCTCGGCATCGTCCATCGCGATGTCTCGCCCCAGAACGTCCTGATCAGCTACGCGGGCGAAGTGAAGCTCGTTGACTTCGGCATCGCCAAGGCGACGATGAAGGCGCGCCAGACCGCAGCCGGCGTGATCAAGGGCAAGTACTACTACATGAGCCCCGAGCAGGCCTGGGGGGACCCGATCGACTCCCGCTCCGACATCTTCTCTGCGGGCATCGTGCTGTACGAGATGATGACCGGGCAGATGCTCTATCTCGAGGAGGATCTGCACAAGCTCCTCGATATGGCGCGGCGCGCGGAGATCGAACCGCCATCGGTGTTGCGCAAAGGTATCCCGCCGCAACTCGAGCGCATCGTGATGCGCGCGCTCGCGAAGGTGCCGGGTGAGCGCTACCAGAGCGCGGGCGACATGGCGTCCGATCTCGAGCGGTTCCTGCACGGCTACGCGCCGGTGTTCACCGCGGGTAAGGTCGCCGCGCTGATCCGCAATGTCATCGGCGATCCGGTCGAAGTGCCGGTGCAAGAAGTCGAGATGCGCGATGGTCCGATCTCGACGCACACGCTCGATCCCGACGACCTCATCCACAGCGGTGAGGAGCTGCGCGACGAGAACAGCATGATCTTTAGCCTCGACGACCTCGTGGGGAAGCCAACCGCGCAGCCAGCGCCGCCGAGCCCGGCTGGTGGCCCTGCTGCTGGCGCGCGCGTCACCCGACAAGCCGCGCTCGAAGATATCGCTCCGTCGCAGAAACCGATTCCATCGATCACGAAACCAAAACCGGCGACGCCGGTCTCGGGCGTGCGTGCGGTGCAACGTGCACCGACCAAGCCGCGCGACGCGCAAGAGATGACGCGCGAGGTGGCACCCGCACCGCTGCGCGGCGACGAGAGCGGCCTGCTCGAGGTCAAGCTATCGCCACCCGCGTCGCCGTGGGCGGAGCTCGCAGGCGCCGATGACGAGCTCGACAACATCGGCGAGCGCACGATGGTCACCCGGATGTCGCCCGGTGGGTTCATGAGCGATGCGCTCACCGAACACGGTGTCGACGCGACCATGGTCACGGCGATGCCGCAGCAGCCGCCGGCCACCGACGACGCCGCTGACGACGACAGTGATGACCTCGACGATCAGGAGACCCTGACCGGCCACCATCCGCAGCAGGAAGACGAGAGCTCGACAACGACGCGGGACTTTCGCAATCAGCCTCGCACCGGCAGGCGCGGTGCTCCGCCCGCGGCCCTCGCCGGGAAGATCCACGCGCCTGCCGTGAGCGAGCTGAGAAAGCCGCGCGCATCTCGCAAGACGCCGGCCGGTGGGCTCCCGACGCCGTCGCCGAACCTTTTGCAGCAGATGCTCGGCGCTCAGCAGAGCGAGCCGATGCCGCAGCCGCGCGAGCAACGCACCCCGCAGGCGACCCGCGACAATGTCCCAACGCAACCGCCGCCGATGCGCCAGACCGGCAGCGTGCCGGTGCTGCAGCAACCGGCGCCACAACTGCCGCAGTATCAAGGCTATGCCGTCGATGCCTCGGGCATGCCGCTACCATCGCATCTCCAACCGTATGCGGTGCAGCAGGGCTACCCACCGAGCTATCCGCCGCAGCCACCGGCGTGGCACGGTGATCCGAATTATCAGCAGCAGCAAGTGTCGTCAGGTGCGCTCTATCAGCTGAACCCCTACGGTTCGCCGACACCGCAACCCATGTCACTGACCGGGCAACTTCGCCTCTGGGAAGCCGACGAGGTGCCACTGCAGTACCGCGTTCAGAGCAATGCGAGTAAGCGGATCAGGCTCGTGCTCGCCGGTGCGCTCGCGATCGGTGTCGCTGCAGGTGGGACATTCTTCATCATCCGGGCGAGCCGCGACAACGTGGTGGCAACCGGCACCATCCGCATCGGTTCGGTCCCGAGCGGCGGCGAGATTTTTCTCGACGGCACGCACGTAACCGGCGTCACACCACAGACGTTACCCTTCGATCTTCAAGCCGGTTCGCGCCACGAGATTCGCGTAGAACTGGCCCGCCACAAGCCACACGTCGAGAATGTCGATATCCCCAAAGTCGGTGGGGAAGTCACCGTGAACGCTTTGATGGATCCGATCACCGGTCGGCTTCGTATCTCCACGGTACCGGCGGGCGCGGACATCATTATCGACGGAAAGCTACGTGGTCGTACTCCTGCCACCATCAACGACATCGACCTGGAAACGGCGAAGAAGCTCGAGCTCCGGCTCAAGGACTACTCGCCCTACATCCAGAACTTGTCGTGGCCGGCGAACGACGAGATCGACATCGACACGAAGCTCACCCACTAACCTCGCAGCTTCGCTCGTCCTGACTTCGTCTCAACTTCGTGCCGACTTCGTGCCGACTTTGTCAACGATCACGAATTGTGGTCGAGGTGTTATGGTGATTCCTATGGGCCGACGTTGCGTAGCTGTATTACTTTTCCTCGCCGCGTGTGCTCACCACGATAAGGGTAAAGGCGACGACACGCAGCAAGATGCTGCGAACAGCACCGATGCATGCGTGGGCCTGCGGTGCTTCCAGGTCGATTGCGAAGCGAAAGGCCTGCCGTCGACGACGATCTCGGGGACGGTCTACGCACCGAACGGAACGCTGCCGCTGTTCGGCGTGAACGTCTACGTTCCCGAAGCCGATGTGGGTCCGCTTCCAGATGGCGCGACATGCTCGCGTTGCACCGATGGGCTGCAAGGTGGAGCGATCGTCTCCGCGGTCACCGACGAGGCCGGCAACTTCACGCTCACGGGTGTGCCGGCAACGAGCGACGTTCCGCTCGTCGTGCAAGTCGGCAAGTGGCGCCGTCAGTTGAAGGTGCCGAACGTCGCGGCGTGTCAGGACCTCCCGATCGATGTCGCGGAGACCACGCTGCCCAAGAGCATGACGGACTTGACCGCGGCGACGACGAGCGTCGATATGCCGCGCATCGCGATCTCGGTCGGTGGTGCGGATGCGCTCGAGTGCCTCATCCGCAAGATCGGTGTCGCTGACAACGAGATCACGACCGCCGGTGGGACCGGGCGCGTCAGCTTGTATTCGGATTTGGCGATCGGTAATGCGAAGGGCCGCAGCGCCTTCGCCGCTGGCTTCAGTGGCGGCTCGGGGGCGTTCGCCGATTCGCAAAATCTGTGGAACCCGACGACGCCGTACACGGGTGGTGTCGACAAGTTAAGGGCCTACGACATGGTGTTCCTGTCGTGCGAAGGAGGGCAGTACCCGGTGACGAAGCCACAGAACGCGCTGCAAGCGATGTCCGATTACTCGGATCTCGGCGGTCGCGTGTTCATGTCCCACTGGCACAACATCTGGGCGAGCGGCGAGCAAGGTAATCAAGCGACGCACGGCATCCCGAGCTGGGAGGCGACTGCGACGTGGACGTTCGCCAGCAACCCGAACCCCGATACGTTGACCGCAACGATCGATGAAGTCGGCAATCCGAAGGGCAAGAAGTTCGCGAAGTGGATGGACAACGTCGGGGGCTCGGTCACCCACGGCCAGATCGCCGCAGTTGAACAATCGCGGAACACTGCCTCGGCCGTCAACGGTGATACCGAGCGCTGGGTCTATCTCGATCCCGCGACCTCGCCGACCACGGCCGGTGCGATGAACTTCCAGTTCACGACGCCGCAAGCGGTCGCCGCCGATCAACGCTGCGGCAAGGTCGTGTTCAGTGACATGCACGTGTCGGCCGACTCCGTCGGTACCGCGGCCTACCCGGGCGGTTGTTCGGCCCAGCCGCTGACGCCGCAAGAGAAGGCGCTCGCGTTCATGTTCTTCGACATCGCGTCGTGCGTGGGCTCGATCTTCTAACGGCGCGCTGTTAACTTCCCCGCACCATGGTGCAAGCAGCAGCTCGTCCGCAGGCAGCAGGAGAGATCACGACCCTCCTTGGCCGCGGAGCGTCGTTCGAAGGCAAGCTCACGTTCGAAGGCACGGTCCGGATCGACGGTCGCTTCAAAGGCGAAGTGTTCTCCGATGACGTGCTCGTGATCGGTGATGGCGCGCAGGTCGAAGCCACGATCGACGTCGGCGAAGTCATCATCCAGGGCACCGTGGTTGGCAACATCACGGCGAAGCGGTCGATCGAGATCCACGCGCCGGGTCGCGTCAAAGGCGATCTTCACACACCTTCCCTGCAAATCGACAAAGGCGTAATTTTCGAGGGCCGCTCCTTCATGGAAGCAGCCACTCAACAAGGACGCCCATCTACGGCACCGGTCGCTCCGAAGCCAGCTCCGGTGAAGTAGGCTGACCGCACCTCAGGTAGGTGCATATCTACTCGAAATAGCGCAGCTTTTCCTAGAATTTTCGGTGAAGTGGTCGACCCTCCATGAAATCATCTTGGGATGATGAGGGGTTCCGCATTCATCGCAGCGGCTCTGATAACCATGCTCGCAGGGCAGGATCAGGCTCGCAGCAATCCGCAGGACAATGATCACTGTGATCACGATGGTGATCACGATGGTGATCACGACCATGATGGCGGTGGAGGGCACGGCGGGAACAATGGCAACGGTGGCCATCACGGGAGCTGGTGGAACCGTGGGCACCAGCAGTTCGCAGCGGTGTTCGAGCTCGCATCGAAGGTCTCGCTGCTCCAGACCGGCGATTCGAGCTGGACGCTGACCAAGACCGCGACGGTCGACGCGACCGCCAAGACCGTCGCGTGGAACATCGCGGCGACAAAGAACGCGACCACCGGGGGGCACCTCGTCGTCGATGGCTTTCTGGACGTCATCAACCTCGGCACCGGTCCGGCGACGCTCGGCAACATCGTCGTCAACCTCCAGGCCAAGCAGAACAATCACTGGGTGACCATCTCGTCGGACGTCGCGGATGCGACCCAGGGCAACGATGCGACGACCGCTCACGTGGTCGGCGCGAACACGACCGAAGGTTCGAGCACGTTCACCGAGAACGCCGCGTCGGGCTCGCTCTCGTTCCTCGATCGCCGGTTCAACACGATCTTCTCGCTCGTCCCCGAGTTCATGCTCGGCTCTGGTGACCATCTGCCGCTGTTGTTCTCGGCGTCGTACGATAACAACCTGCTCCACCTCGCGACGAACTTGAATGTTCGCTTCGAGGTGATCGTGACGTTCGGCAACCATCCGCTCGGTGGTCCGGCGCACACCGACGAGAACGTCGACATCAACGGCAACGGCATCATCGATGACGACGAGCACAAGGTCCGCAGCATCGCGGACGTGTTCAGCCGGAAGATTCCCGCACAGCAAGCTGCGAATGCGACACTCGCGCTCAGCGATACCGCGGCCGATGTCTCGGCGCAGGGTACGGTCACATACACCGCGCCGGTCGTGAACCTCAACGCGACGACCGGCACGGTGAAGGTCAACTACGACGCCGGTACGAATGGCGGCACGATCACCAACTGCGTGCACGGCACGGGCACCGGCATCACCGATCCGGTCGGTTCGTTCACGTTCACCGCGGTGATGCCGCTGTCGCTCACCACGTGTACCACCGCGACGATCGCGGCTCCTCCGGTCTGCACGCCAGGCGCGCCGGGTTGCGGCTGGCACGACGGCGACGAGATTTCGTTCAGCCAGAGCACGTGGGGTTCGAAGCCGCCGATCGGACCACCCGGCACGATCGTGCTCGCGCCGAACCCACCGTACGGCCAGAACTTTGACTTCGTCTATCCGGCCGGCATCACCCTCGGCCTCCCGCCTCCGGGCAAGCGCGTCCTGTTCGACACCGGCGACGCGTTGATCGCGTACATGCCGCAACCGGGTCCTCCAGCGGCGTTCGATAGCAACATGCTCGATCCGGGTGGCCCCGGTCAGTCGACGTCGTCAGGCGTGTTCGGTGGCCAGCTCGCGGCGATGTATCTGAACATCGATTTCGCCGACGCCGGCTTCACGCACGGCACGGCCGCCACCGCGTACGGTGACCTACACGTCTGTGGCCTCACGGCGACGCCGGCCCTCAACGGTCTGACGATCCGCGACCTCCGTCCGATCATGAACACCGCGATCGGCGGCGGCACGACGACCTATTCGATCGCCGAGCTCAGCGCGCTGTTGATGCTCGTCAACGGCGCCTTCGAAGGTGGCTTCGCGACTACGTTCGCGCAGGATCACCTCGTCAACGGCGTCTGCCCGTAAGCTACGGGACGGTCTCGACGAGCTGATAGACTTTGCCGTCGAGCGAGGTCATGAACACCGAGTTGCCGGCGCCGCTGACCGCGCCGAGATCCCCGGTCGTGAACGGCGTGGAGAACTGTTTCCAAAGCCCGTCGTGATAATGCAGCACGGTCTGACTCACCCCGACGGCAAACACGTCGTTGGTCGTGCGCCCCCAGACACCGTTGAGCTTGGCCTGGGTCGGCAGCGTCATCGCGGTCCATCCGGTGCCGTCGTAGTGGCGAACGTCGTTTGTTCCGACCGCGTAGATGTCGTCGTCGGCAAAGCCCCAGACGCCGTCGAACGAGCCGGTCGTCGACGACGTCACGACATAGCTCGTGTCGATCTTCGCGATCCCATCTTCGGCGGCGACCCAGAACGTGTTCGACGGCGAGATCCAGAGTCCGTGCGCGCTCGTCGGCGCGGGCACGAGCGAGTGGAGGGTCCAGGTCGCACCCGTCGGGCTGCTGTTGAGGCCATCGCTCACCGAGTAGTACGCCGTGGGAGTCGCGGCGACATCCTTCGTGCTACCCACTCCGGTTCCCGAGCTCGCGGCCGGAAACTTCGTTCCGTCCCAGAGCGACCACGAGTTCGTACCCATCGCGACCACGTCGCTCGGGCTTCGTCCGGTCACCGCGGCGTACACGCCGACCGATGCGCTCCACGTGCGATCGGTCGCCAGATGGTGCGCACCGTTTCCGACCGCAAATACCTCGTTCGGGGCCGCCGCCCAGATGTCGCCGAGCGAGGTGGCGGCGGGTGAATCGAGTGTGGCCCACGCCGCGCCGGTGTAGCGCAGGATGGTTCCGGCTTCGCCCGTCACGAAGATCTCGTCCGCTTCGCTACCTGCGACGGCGAGCAGTGGGACCTGGGTCGTGGTCTGGATCTGTGTCCACGACACGCCATCCCAGTGGCTGATCGCCGCGCCGGTGGTGTTAGACGTGCCGCCATTGCCTACCATCCACACGTCGGTGGCACTCGCTCCATACATCGCGAGCGTAGCCATCGTGATCGCGGGAGCCGGCATCGCCGTAAAGGCTCCGCCGCCCACCGCATGGACGACCGGCGTGGCGCCCATCATGACGGAGCTCGTCCCCGCGACGAAGACCTCACCGCTTGCCCCCCACACGGCATTGTAGACATTCGAGGCGCCGCCCGGCGACGCGACTGCCGACCACGCGCTCCCGTCGTAGTGAACGATCGTGCGCTTGTTCCCGACCGCGAAGAGATCGCTCGCGCTCGTACCCCACACGGCATGGAACGTCGCGCCTGCAGCGGCGGCGGCGGTCGACTCGGTCCACGCCGTGAGGTCGTAGTGGGCGACTCCACCGGTCGCGCCGACGAGGAAGACGTCGCCGGTGAGATCGATCCACATCGCCGCGTAGATCGCAGAGCCGTTCAGCTCCGGGAGCGCCTTCCACGTCGCGCCTTCGAGATACACGACCCGCTGATTGATCGCTGCGGTGGTGTTGAGGAGTGCATAGACGCGCGTGCCGCTGCTCTGCATCGCGATGACTTGCTTGACGTCGGGCATGCCGAGATCCGAGGCCGTCCATCCCAACGTGAGGTAGTGGCGTACTTCGCCGGCATCGGTGCCCGCATACGCCTCGCCCAACCTGGTGAAGGCCACCGCGGTGACCTTCGCGGTGGTGCCAGAGGTCATCGCATTCCAGCCCACATAGCGGCAGTGTGCGATATCGAAGCTACACGACATGCAGACGCCACTCTCGCAGAGGCCGTCCGCGACGAGCGAGCTCGAGCAGGCGTCGTCGTCGAGCTTGCCCTGGCAGGCTCCGACCTCGTTCGGCGTGGAGCAATAGGTAGGCGGTTGTGCACACGCCTGCGCCGAAGGGCAGACCCAGGTTTGTCCGCCACCACTGCACTCCTGCACAGTCGGGTGCAAGCAACCCGAGAGAAGTAGCGCAAGCGCAGCACCCGGTCGCATCGAGATCATTGTGCCACCACGTGATAACATTTTCCTGTCTCGGCGATGATCGGCACTGTACTCCACGACCGCTGGCGGATTTTGTCAGCGCTCGGCAAGGGAGGGATGGGGGAAGTGTGGTTGGCCGAGCACCTGACCTCCGGCCGGAAAGAAGCCCTGAAGATCTTGATGCCTCAAGTGGCTCAGGATCCCCAGTTCGTGTCGCGCTTTCGACGCGAGGCGCGCGCGGTCAACCGGCTGCGCCATCCGAACATCATCGCGCTCTACGATTTCGGACAGCTCCCCGACCAGCGCTTCTATCTCGCGATGGAGTACGCGCCGGGCTCGAGCGTGTTCGAGATCCTGCGCCAGCAACGCCAGCTCGAGCTTCCGCTCGTTTTGCACGTGCTGGGACAGCTGGCGTATGCGGTCCATCACGCGCACTCGCGAGGTGTCGTCCATCGCGATCTCAAGCCGGGCAACCTGATGGTCACGGGCGAGGACTCCACGCTGAAGGTCCTCGACTTCGGGATGGCGAAGATCACCGCGAGCGACGTGCAAGAGAGCCTCGCGCTCTCGACCGGCAAGATGATCTGGGGCACCGTGAAGTACATGTCGCCGGAGCGCGTGACCGGCGTCGGCGATGATCCGCGCATCGATCTGTACGCGATCGGCTGCATCGCGATGGAGCTGCTCACCGGCAAGCCCCCGTTCGTCGGGACGAGTAACGAAGTTTTGCACGCGCACATGACCCAGCCGCCGCCGATTCCGAGCGCGCGCGGCCGAGCCCTTCCGAGCGAGCTCGATCAAGTGATCTTGCGCTGCCTCGAGAAAGATCCGGACCATCGCTACCCGACCGCCGCGGATCTGTTCGCGGCGGTGCGCAAAGTGCCGGGCTATCCAGCACCGAAATCGGATGGTCGCCGGCGCTACGTCCCGATCGAGCAGCTACCGAAGACCCTGTCAAAGCCGCCGCCGAGCGAGGGCTTCAGCAATCTTCGCGGCGCGCTTCGTCACGTCGCGGATGCTCTGCTCGACAAGGGCTTCGACGACACCGGGCTCGTCAGTGGCGTCGCGTATCTCCGCGATCACGAGCGCTCGCTCGCGCGACTCGAGGCCGCGCAAGATGCGCTCGAGCACGAAGCCGCCGCGGTACGCGAGACCGCAGGTGATCGCGAGGTCTCGCTGCGGTTCGCGATCGGCGAGCTCCGGTTCGCGATGAGCGGGCAGGTCAACGAAGCAGCCGAGGCGACGCAGAAGATCGAAGAGCTCGAGTCCCGGCTCGCGAGCGCGGTCGCCGAGGCGGATCGGGTCCACGCGATCGAACAGGGCATCGCGGAGGTGGCGAAGGTTCGCGCCGACGAGCTCGAACGCCTCAAGCAGGCTTACAACGCACTGGAGGGCGTCGTCGACGAAGTCCTGAACAAGCACGCAGGATCGCCGCACCTCGAACCGCTAGCAGGCCGGCTCTCCGACCTACGCGCGGTCCGAGCTTCGCGTTGAGTCCCGCTTGTTGTTAGACTCCTCGCGTTGATCGGCCACTTGATCGGCCAATACGTCGATGGGCACGAGATCGTGCGCTGCCTGGGCCGCGGCGGCATGGGCGAGGTCTATCTCGCGCAATCGCCAAGTGGTGCGCTGCGCGCCTACAAGATCGTGCGGGCGGATTTAGTCGGGCCGCAAGCTCTCGCGCGCTTTCGTCGCGAGGTGAAGCTGCTCGATCGCTTGAGACATCCGGGCATCGTCCAGATCCTCGCGGCCGGTCAGCTCGCGGGCGGAGGCCTCTTTCTCGCGATGGAATACGTCGCGGGCCCGGATCTCCAAAATGCGGTCGACACGGTCGGCCCGCTTCCGATCTCCGATACGTTGAGGCTGCTGATCCAGCTTGCCGAGGCACTCGCGTTCGCGCATCACCAGAATGTGATCCATCGCGATCTCAAGCCCGCGAACGTCCTGCTCGCGGCAGGTGAGAGCGCCAAGATCATCGATTTCGGGCTCGCGAAGCTCGCCGCGGATGAGGGCCTGACGCGGTTGACCGATGACGAACAGGTGCTCGGCTCGCCGCTCTATCTCGCGCCAGAGCAGAGCGCGACGAGCGAGGTGGGACCTGCGGCTGATATCTACGCGCTCGGCGGGCTCGCATACTTTGCACTGACCGGTGCGCCGCTGTTCGCACCGCGCTCGGCGGTCGGCATGATCTACGCGCACGTCCACGAGCGGCCCGAATCGTTGGCGGTCCGGGCCCCGGATCTCGTGTTGCCGCCCGGGCTCGATGATCTGCTCGCGGCGTGCGTCGCGAAGAACCCAGCGGATCGCCCGACCGCGTTGCAGCTCGCGGCCGAGCTCCCGGACTTGCTCGTGCTGGCGCCCCGTACGCGCACGAGCCGGCCCAAGCACATGTTCGATACGCGCGAGATCGAGAAGCCCGGCGATCTCGCGGAGGCCCTGACGTCGCAGGTCCGCCAGGTGGTGCTCGAGCTCGCATCGATCCTCGAGCTCTCGACAGAGGTATCCGATCAACTCCAGAACGAGCTCTCCGAGCTCGAGCTCGAGCTCGCCATGCTCGAGTCCGAGCCCACGCGAAGTGATCGCTACCTGCGGATCGAGGCGCATGTAAGCGAGCTGCGCCGCGGTTACGATGAGGCACTCCAGATCCTCACCGACGAGGTACTCTCGAGGAGATCCAGCGCTCCCGAGGAAGCCGTACCGCTGTACGGCGAGCTCGAGAGTCTGTTCATTCGGTTTCGAACCAGTGCGCGTAGCCCCCCCGGCCAGCGATGACGACGATCAAGCGCCCCGAGAATCTCCAGCGGACGACGATCGATCCTCGGGTCCCCGGGGTTCTCGCGGATCCTCCACTGCCCGTGCGCGCGGTGGAGGTCAAGCTCGCTGCGGGACTCAAGATCGAGCAGTACGAGCTGATCCGCGAGCTCGGTCGTGGCGGGATGGGCCAGGTGTTTCTCGCGCGCGATACGCGGCTCGGTCGGCGCGTCGCGATGAAGTTCCTGGTCTCGAGCTCGAAGAAGTTTACCGATCGCTTCGTGATCGAAGCGCGCGCGACCGCGCGATGCAGTCACGAGAACATCGTCGTGATCCACGACGTCGAGACCTTCGACAACTTGCCGTACATGGTGCTCGAGTACATCGAGGGCACGTCACTCGCGAAGCTGATGCAGCAGAAGCGGTTGCCGGTCGGCCGCGCGATCGAGCTTGTCGTGCCGATCGTCAAGGCGCTCGTCGCCGCGCACGCCGCGAACATCGTCCATCGCGACCTCAAGCCCGAGAACATCATCGTCAACCTCGGCGGCACCGTGAAGGTGCTCGATTTCGGCATCGCGAAACTCTACGAAGAAGGCGCCGAGAAGACACCGCGTCCCTCACCAGCGGCTGCGCCGGATACCGAGACCAAGCTCGGCATCGTCGGCACGCTGCCGTACATGTCGCCCGAGCAACTCGGTACCGACGAGGTCGATCATCGCAGCGACCTCTGGGCGGTCGGCATCATCTTGTACGAGATGCTCGCCGGCAAGCACCCGCTCGATCCGCTGACCCAGGGCAAGTTGTTCGGCGCGGCGGCCTCCGATGACCTGATGCCGTCGCTCGCCGACGACGTCACGGGCTTACCCGATCGAGTCGTCGCGATCGTCGCGCGCTGCCTCGCGAAGAAGAAGCAGGATCGGTTCCCGACCGCGAGCGCGCTCTTGGCCGAGCTCGAGCCGTTGCTGCCGCGTAGCACTGGCCGCCATCTCGTCGCCAACGAGAGCCCGTACCCGGGCCTCAACGCCTTCCAGGAGAGCGATGCCGATCGCTTTTTCGGGCGCTCGCACGATATCGCCGGCGCGGTCGCGCGCTTGCGCGATCAACCCATGGTCGCGGTCGTCGGGCCATCGGGCGCTGGCAAGTCCTCGTTCGTGCGCGCCGGTGTCGTCCCGGCGCTCAAGGCGAGTGGCGATCCGTGGGAGTGCATCATCGTGCGCCCGGGACGCCAACCGCTCGTCGCGCTCGCGAGTGCACTCGAGCAGCTCCGCGAATCGCGCGATAGCGATGTGACGATGACCAGCGGCGATCTCGCGGCCCAGTTGCGCGCGGAGCCCGGCGCCCTCGGCGCGAAGCTGCGATCGCGTGCATGCAAGCGGCGCTCGCAGATCCTGTTGTTCGTCGATCAGCACGAGGAGCTCTACACGCTCGTGCCCGATGCCGAGGAGCGCCACGCCTTCACCGCATGTCTCGCCGGTGCGGCCGATGATCCCTCGGGACCGATTCGCGTGGTCGTCGCGATGCGCTCGGACTTTCTCGATCGCGCGGCGGAAGATCGCAGGTTTGTCGAGGAGCTCGCGCGCGGCCTGGTCTTCTTGCAGCCGCCGAATCGCGCGGGGCTCGAGGAGGCGCTCTCGCATCCGCTCGAGGCGCTCGGGTTCAACTTCGAGCCCGGCATCGTGGCGCAGATGCTCGCCACGCTCGAAGCAACGCCGGGCCCGTTGCCGCTGCTCCAGTTCACGGCCGCGAAGCTGTGGGAGACCCGCGACCGCCAGCGTCGCATGTTGACGCAGAATTCGTACGACGCGCTCGGCGGCGTCGCCGGCGCCCTCGCGACGCACGCCGATGAAGTGATCGCGGGCTTTGTCGGCACCGACCAGCGCCTCGTGCGATCGATCTTCCAGCAGCTCGTCACGCCGGAGCGCACGCGCGCGATCATCGATACCGGTGAGCTCCGCGAGCTCGGTGGCGATGTCGATCGGATCCTCGGTCTGCTCGTGACGGCGCGCTTGCTCGTCGTGCACTCGACCGCCGTCGAGCTCGTGCACGAATCGCTGATCAAGAGCTGGCCCACCCTGCGCCGCTGGCTCGACGAGAACCAAGAAGATGCCGCGTTCCTCGCTCAGGTTCGCGCGGCCGCGCAGCAGTGGGATCAGAAGGGCAGGGTCGAGGGCCTCCTGTGGCGCAACGAGGCGATGGACGAAGCGCGCGTGTGGCGGGCGAAGTCGTCGCGGGTGTTGCCGCCGCGCGAGGATGCGTTCTTGACCGCCGTGTTCGAGCTCGCGAGTCGCATCGCGCGCACCCGTCGTCGACGGATCGTCGCGGCGTTCGGATTCTTGTGCGCGCTGGTCGCGGCGGCGGCGATCGCGCTCGTGTTGATCCGCAGCGCCGAACAGCGCGCGACCGATCAAGCGATCCAGACCAAGGCCGCGCTCGAGCAGAGCATCAAGGCGCGCGCCGAGAGCGATGCGGCCCATCTCGCCGCGGAGCAGGCCGAGCACGAGGCCAAGATCGCGGCCCAGACCGCGGCAGAAGCGGCCGAGAAGGAGCTGAACGCGACCAAGCTCGCGCAGTCACTGACCGTGAAGACGAACAAGCTCACCGCGGAGAACGTCGCCGTCAAACAGACCGCCGCGGACGCGCAAAACGCGGCGTTCCAGGCGACCAAGACCGCGGCTCAACTCAAGGCCGAGAACGCGAAGCGCCTCGAGGAGCAGAAGAAACAGCATGGCATGATCTCGAACGGTGGCTTGAACTAGCGGTCTATCGTCGCTCCGGGCTTCCTGCGCTTCCTGCGCTTCGTGACCGTCCGGGCATTTCGCCGAGCGAGCGTGCGTACCGCGCCCACGTCAACAGCCTCGTTGCTAGCGGTCGATCGTCATCGTGCACGCGGCGAGATCGATCGGCGGACGAGTCGCGGGCGGCTCGTCTGTCGAGGTCCGGCCGAGGTGGATGAAGCCGAGGATCTCCTCGGTCGGCGAGAGGCCGAACAGCTTCGTGAGCGCCGCACCCTTCGTGAACGGAACGCTCTTCCACACCGCACCGATGCCGAGGGCATGCGCGCCGAGTGTGATCGCGTAGCCGGCGCACGCGGCCGTGGCGTGCTGCTCCCAGGTCTCGACCTTGCCCGGCTTGGGCGACGCGATCAGTACGATGCTGGTCGGCGAGCGAAAGGCTTTCTGGCGCATGCCATCGAGCTTCGCCGGGTGCATGTCGGGCATGCGCTCGAGCGCGGTTTGCGCGAGCGCTTCGCCGAAGACCTTGCGGCCCTCGCCCTCGATGATCGCAAAACGAAATGGCCGTAGCGCGCCATGGTCGGGGACCGAGGCGGTGACAGCTAGAACGCGATCGAGCTCGTCGCGGGTGAGTGCGGGACCGCCCAGGCCGGAAGCACTACGCCGCGACAAGAGGAACTCGAGATTGGAGCCAGCCGTGCTCATGGAGACGATCTTGCCACCTTCCGAGCCGTTTACCAGCTGCTGGGTTGCGTGTGCGACGGTCGACGCGCGCACTTGGTCCCGCGGACCTTGTTCGCGGCCGAACGGCGTTTCGGGACCGTGCCCTCGTAGCCGATCTTTCTTAGATTTTCGAGCCTGACCCGGCCAAAACCGTGACCGATCGCGGAAGATGCGGCTCCGGTGAAGACGCAACTCGGAGTTGGCGAGAGCGGCGCGCTTGATCCGTCGATCGATCAGACGGTCGCGGCATCGAGTGCCAGTGTGAGTGCTTCGCTGGTCGGCCCGGCGCAGGCCGGTGCGGGCGAGCCGGCGCGCGGCGACAGCATCGGTCGGTTCGTGGTGCTCGGCGTGCTCGGGCGGGGCGGCATGGGCGTCGTCTACTCGGCGTACGACCCGCATCTCGACCGCAAGGTCGCGATCAAGTTGCTCACGCAGGCGATGCACTCGGCGGAAGCGACCACGGGGGCAACTGCGCGCTTGCTTCGTGAGGCGCAAGCCATGGCGAAGATCAACCACCCGAACGTGATCAAGGTCCACGAGGTCGACACGTTCGCCGAGCAGATCTACCTCGCGATGGAGTTTGCCGATGGCGGCACCTTGCGCGATTGGCTCGAAAAACCGCACACACTCGACGAGATTTTGAGCGTGTTCTTGCTCGCAGGCCGCGGCCTGGTCGCGGCCCACGACGTCGGCCTCGTGCATCGCGACTTCAAGCCCGACAACGTCTTGATGTCGAAGGCCGGTGGCGTGCAGGTCACCGATTTCGGGCTGGTCAGCGTGGTCGATGCGCTGCCGCGCGCGGTCTCGATACCGCCACCCGACATGGCGTTGACGAACGCCACGCCGCTGTCGCAAGACCTCACGCGCACCGGCTCGATCATGGGCACGCCGACCTACATGGCGCCGGAGCAGTTCTCCGGGCAGCTCTCGACGACGAGGACCGATCAGTTCTCGTTTTGCGTCGCGCTCTACGAGGCGCTCTACAAGGAGCGGCCGTTCGCAGGCGCGACCTACGTCGCGTTGTCGGCGAACGTGCTGACCGGGACCGTCCTGCCGACCCCCGCGGGTGCGAAGGTGCCAAACACGATCCGCCGCGCCTTGCTCCGGGGCCTGGCGACCGAGCCGGCGAATCGTCACGCGTCGATGGGCGAGCTCCTCGCATTGCTCACGCGGGATCCGACCGTGCGACGCCGCCGGATCGCGTGGGCCGGTGTCGGCGCGGTCGCACTCGCGGCCCTCGGGCTCGGGCTCGTAGCGACGCGTCATGACGGCGCGGACTGCGGCACCGGCGACGATCGCGTCGCCTCGGTGTGGAACAGCGCGTTGCGTCACCGGATGTCGGCAGCGTTCATCGCGACGTCGCGTCCGGATGCGAAGGCGACGTTCGCCCGCGTCACGCCGATCGTCGACGCGTGGACCCGCGACTGGAAGAGCGGCTTCGTCGATGCGTGTCGAGCGAACCAGCGCGGCGAGCAATCCGCGAATGTGCTCGATCTCCGGATGCAGTGCATGCAACGGGCGCTCGAGGTGACGGCGAGCACGCTCGATGTGCTCGTGGCTGGCGGCGGCGACGCGGTCGATCGCGCGATCCCCATCGCGCTCAAGCTCCCCGCGGTCGCGACCTGCGCGGATACCACCGCGCGGACCTCCGAGGTCGCGCCGCCGGAGCCTGGAATCATGCAGGTCCACGTCGTCGCGGTCCGTGCGCAGCTCATGATCGAACGCGAACGGATCTTGCTCGGCCGCTACGCGACCGGCATCGCGCGGGCAACGCAGCTGGTGGCGGATGCACGCGCCACCAACTACCCGCCGGTGGTCGCCGAAACCTTGGTCCTGCTCGGCAAATACCAGTCGGCCCTCGCCGACCCGGCGAGCAATGCCTCGCTCTCCGAGGCTGTTCGCATCGCGATCGCGGCGGGTGATCCGAACACGGCGATCGAAGCTGCGGCGAAGTGGATATTCGATCTGGCGGAGACGAACCACTACGAACCCGCCCAGGCGCTCGGCGATCTGATCGATGCGATGGCCAAGCACGTGCGACCGAAGCCGCAGATCGCCGTGCAGCTCGGCAACAGCGTCGCGTTCTTGCTCGAGAAGCGCGGCAAGGCGAAGGAAGCGGAAGCGCGTTTCCTCGAGACCGAGGCATTCGGTCGGCGGACGTTCGGGCCGGACTCGCCGTGGGTCGCGGAGACGGTGCACAACCTCGGTGATCTCTACAAGGAGGAAGGGCGCTACGCCGACGCGCGCAAGGCACTCGACGAGGTCGTCGCACAGCGCAAGAAGTTCGCGGGCGAAGATCATCCCGAATACGCGGACGCGCTCAACGACATGGGCAATGTCTATCGCGCCGAAGGTGACCTCGACCACGCGAAGGCGCTCTACGATCGCGCGCTCGCGATCCGGCTCGCGGCACTCGGTCGTGACCATCCCGACATCGGGGCCTCGTACAACAACCTCGGCAACTACTTCTCCGACAAGGGCGACGTCGTCAACGCGCAGGCGTCGTACGAGAAAGCGCTCGCGGTCTGGGAGAAGGCGTACGGCAAGGACAACGTCGAGCTCGTGATCGCGTTGACGAACCTCGGCAACACGCTGAACACGCGCGGCGATCATAAAGGAGCCCGCGCGCAGTTCGAACGCGCGCTCACATTGGTCGAGACGACGCGGGGGCCCGACCATCCGACGCTCGCGGGTGTGCTCACCAACCTCGGCGGCGTCGCTGCCGACGAGCATCGCTACAACGACGCGCTCGTGCTCTACGAACGCGCGAAGGTGATCACGGTGAAGGCGTACGGCGCGGAGCACCCCGACGTCGCCGACGACATGATCAACATCACCTCGGTCTACAAATCACTCGGAAAGTTGCAGGAAGCCGAAGCGCTGACCGAGCGAACCATCGCGCTCGTGACGAAGGTCTACGGGCCCGATGATCCGCGGATGGGCGGCGTGCTCATCAACTTCGGCGAGCTGCAGATGGTCGAGAAGAAGTACGCGCCGGCACTCGAGGCAGAGCGCAAGGCGCTCGCGATCTTCGAGACCAAGCTCGGTCCCGATCATCCGTACGTCGCGTACGCGTGCCTTGGTATCTCGCGCGCTCTTGTCGAGCTCCATCGCGGCACCGAAGGCGTGCCGTTTGCCGAGCGAGGACTCGCGATCCGGGTGGCGACCAAGGCCTCGCCAGCCGATCTCGCGGCGGCTCACTTCGTGCTCGCCGGTGCGTTGATCGAGACCTCGAAGCTGCCGAAGCTGAGGGCTCGCGCGATCTCCGAGATGAAGCTAGCGCTGACCGGCTACCTCGCGGCCGAGGACACCGAAAACGCAAAGGAAGCCAAGGCCTGGCTTCGCAAGCACTAGACCAGCTCGATCCGCATCCAGAACGTGCGCGTCTCGTTCGCCGGCACCCACGCGCGGCGCTCGGTATTGATCGTGCCCGCGGCGCCGAAGAATGGCTCGAGACAGATGAATGGCTTGCCGGGCTGAGACCAGAACTGCAAGTGCCGCATCTCTGGCGAGAACGATAGCTCGACCGTGTGCTGGGGAAGCGCGAACCGCGCGCGCCCCGTGGCTGGCGCGGTGACCCCGAAATCGAACTCGCGATCGTCGCCGAGCTTGTCGGGCGTGAAGCCCGCGACATCGCCGCGCACCGCCGCTTTCTCCGCAGGCGCGATCGAGAAGTACGGATGCCAGCCCGGCGACACCGGCACTGGCGCCGCGCCCGCGGTGATCGCGAGCTCGAGCTGGATGCCGCGCGGCGTGATCATCACGGTCTGCTCGGCAGCAAACTCGTAGGGAAACTGCGCGCGCGTCTCGGCATCAGCCGCGAGCGCCATCCGGACCAGCCCTTCGCGCTGCTCGGTCATCGACCACGCGCGATCGCGCGCGAAGCCGTGCTGCTTCATGTGCGTCTTCGTCGGCGCGAACAGCCCGTCGGTCAGCTTGCCGGCGAATGGAAACAGCAGCGGGACACCGCCGCGCACGTTCGTTGCCGGATCGGCGAGCGTGGCTGCATCCATGTAGAGCACGGGCGTGCCCGCGACCTCGAGCGCGCTGACGATCGCGCCGCGCTCGGGCACGACCTCGACGACCACATCACCATGCGTGAGCTTCACGCGCGTATCATAGAGCCAAGCTTGTAAGCGCCAAGCGCGAGCGGCTGGGTCGCGATCGTGATCGCTCGATCAGCACGATCGTGGTCGGCTACGCTTGCGCCTACGTGCCTAGGTATCGCTCGCTAGAACGAGCCGGCGTAGGCGAGGCCGACATGATCGTTGCCGATCACGGGAGTGAGCCGCGGCTGGTTCAAGACCACCATCACGAACCCGGTCGCGAGGATTGCCCCACCGGAGACCAAGGCGCTGATGGCGACGTTGTTGAACAGCTTCGCGGTGCTCAGCTCGGCCGAGATCTTGGCAGGCGTGTTCGCGGGGGTGCAACCCGCGCCGCACATCGTGTTCACGTCATCGTTGTAGGTGTTGTAGTTGGTGTGCGAAGCGACCATGAATGGCGCGCCGACGATCGCGACCGCGGCGCCGATGCCGATCACGGTCCACGGCAGCCAGCGCGCGAACCGGCGATGGAGCTGGCTCTGCACGACGATCGGCTTGAGCTCGACCTTGATCGTGACCTTCTGGCCACCGGTGACCCGGATCGCGCGGGTCTCGGTCTGGTAGCGCGGCTTCTCGACCACGAGCTGGTGATCGCCGCTCAGCACGCGCTGCTGCGTACGCGCCAGCGGCTTGCCGTCCAGGCTGACCGAGGCGCCTGGCTCCGCGTTGACCTCGATCTCGGCGATTCGCCCGGCCAGGAGCTTCTGATAACTCTGGCCCTGCTTCCATAGCTCCGGTCCGATCGCGACCTGACCGAACCGCATCGCCTGTTCGAGGTTGTCGAAGGCCTCGACCGGGCGATCGAGGTTGATGAGGCAGACCGCGATGTTGTAGCGGATCTGTGGGTGGTCCCAGAGTGCGAGCGCATCGGTATAGGTCTCGAGGACCCGCTTGTAGTCGGATGGCGACGCGGCCTGGTCGAACGCCTTGTTCGCCTGGACGTAGAGGTCGAGCGCGGCCTTCTGATTCTCGGCGGTGACACCGGCGGACCACGGCTTGTCCTCGGCGCTCGCCACGGGAGCGAGGATTAGAAGCAGCCAACAAATCAGTACCGCCCGAGAGCCCATGGTCCCAGATCTAAACAGAGATCGCAGGGGTGGCGCAATGTCGCAGAGGCCGAGGACAAACCTCCGGCATCCCATGGTTGACACGTAGTAACGCCGAGACTATAAGCACGCCGCGCTAAGCCCTGAATTATCGATAGGTTGCCATGCATCAGGACTTCGTTTTGCTCGCTGCTCATCCGCTGATCGATATCGATCTGACGGTCGTCATCCAGTTCGCGTTGTTCCTGATCATGTTCGTGATCGGCAACGCGTTCCTGTTCCAGCCGTACCTGAGACTTCGGGAACGGCGCAAACAGGGCATCGACGGTGCCCGCGCGGAAGCGGAGCGGATGTCGGCCCAAGCCGACGCCGAGCTTGCTGACTACGAGAAGCAGCTCGCGCTAGCTCGCTCGCGCGCGAACGACGAAGGCCGCAAGGTCCGCGCCGAAGCCGCCGAGCACGAGAAGTCGGTCACCGACGCCTCGCGCGCCGAGGCGACCAAGTCACTCGAAGCTGCCGCCACCAAGATGCGCGTCGAGACCGACGCCGCTCGCCTGCAGCTGATGCCGCAGGCGAACGCGCTCGCGAAGCAACTCGCAACGAAGCTGCTCGGCCGGGAGGTTTCGTGATGAGCCCGTCTGGCAAGACAAGAATCCTTTGGCTAGTGGTGATGCTGGCCGGCTCGGCTTCGACCGCGCTCGCGCAGGTCGACGAGCCGAAGACCCAGACCAAGGTCGATAGCGCCGCCGGCATGTCGAACAGCGACAGCGAAGGCCACAAGCAAGAGGTCGAGGGCGAGCCCGACCCGACGCAACACTTCAACTACTTCAACTTCTCGTACAGCGGTAAAGACGAGTACGGCGGCGCCTACGGCGATGGCCTCGAGACATCGCCCGACCGAGGCGTTCTTCGCGAAGAAGAGCCGATGTCGCCGCCATTCATCTTCATGCTCGCGAACTTCGCGATCCTGCTCTGGCTCCTCGTGAAGTACCTCTGGCCGGCTGGCCAGAAGATGTCGCTAGAGCGCCACGATCAGATCAAGAACGCGCTCGACGAAGCTGCGAAGCTCCGCGATCAAGCCAAGGCCAAGCTTGCCGAGTACGAAGCGCGCGTGAAGGATCTCGATTCGGAGATCAAGAAGCTCGTCGATGGCATCCGTGCCGACGCCGAAGCCGACAAGGCTCGCATCCTGGCGAACGCGGCCGCGCAATCGGTCCAGCTCAAGAAGGAGGCCGATCAGCGGATCGCCGCCGAGATCGAGCTCGCGCGCACGCAGCTGACCAAGGAAGTCACCTTGG
This sequence comes from Kofleriaceae bacterium, assembly GCA_043759355.1. Classification (GTDB taxonomy): domain Bacteria; phylum Myxococcota_A; class Polyangia; order Haliangiales; family Haliangiaceae; genus JABFXX01. The sequence continues at coordinate 13,424 of JAYVLQ010000021.1, read as the reverse complement.
CGGCTACGACAGCGACCGAGAAGATCCTCAAGGAGAGGGTCACCGCCGACGACCAACGCGGCCTCGTCAACACGTTCATCCAGAACGTCGAGACCGGCACCCTTCGCGCCGCCGGCGCAGGAGATAGGGTCCGATGATCACGGGCTCTCTTTCTCGTCGCTACGCCAAGGCGATCTTCGCCATCGGGTCGGATCAGGGTGGCCTCGACAAGCTCGGTTCGGATCTCCGTTCGCTCGCGAAGGCGATGAACGAATCGGCCGAGCTCCGCGCCACGCTGACCAGCCCGGTGATCAGCCGCGCTGATCGCCGCAAGGTCATCGATGGCCTGCTGCAAGCGATCGCGGTCGTGTCGACGACTCGCAACCTCGTCTATCTCTTGCTCGAAGGCGAACGGCTCGGCTACGTGCCGGCCATCTCGCGCGAGCTCGACGCCATGATCGAGACCAAGGCCGGTCGGGTGACCGCCGAGGTCACGTCGGCCAAGCCGCTCGATCCGAGCCAGCTTTCGCAAATCACGGCCGCACTCGAGAAGCTCTCGGGCAAGAAGGTCACCGTCACCAAGCGTGAAGACCCCGAGTTGCTCGGTGGTGTGGTCGCGAAGGTCGGCGACACGGTTTACGACGGTTCACTTCGCACCCAGCTCCGTACGCTCCGCGACGAGCTTTCTAAGTAGGAGACAGCTATGGATATCCGCGCCGCAGAAATCAGCGACATCATCCGCAAGCAGATCGAGAACTACGACAAGAAGGTCTCGGTCACCGAAACCGGCTCCGTGCTCACGTGCGGCGACGGTATCGCCCGCGTGTACGGCCTCTCCGGTGCACTCGCCGGTGAGCTCCTCGATTTCGAGGGCGCTCATGGCGCGAAGGTTCAGGGCATGGTCCTCAACCTCGAAGAGGATAACGTCGGCGTCGCGCTCCTTGGCAACTACGAATCGATCCGCGAAGGCGATGTCGTTCGTCGCACCGGCAAGATCGTCGAAGTCACGGTCGGTGAAGAGCTGCTCGGTCGCGTGGTGAACGCGATGGGCGCGCCGATCGATGGCGGCAAGGCACTGACCGGCGCGCATCGTCGCCAGGTCGAGATCAAGGCGCCGGGTATCATCTCGCGCAAGTCGGTCCACGAGCCGATGCAGACCGGCATGAAGGCCGTCGACGCGATGATCCCGATCGGCCGCGGTCAACGCGAGCTCATCATCGGCGACCGCGGTACCGGCAAGACCGCCATCGCGATCGATACGATCATCAATCAAAAGGGGCAGAACATGTTCTGCTTCTACGTCGCGATCGGCCAGAAGCAGTCGACGGTGGCCTCGGTCGTCGACCGCCTCACGAAGGCCGGCGCGATGGAGTACACGACGGTCGTCGTCGCGGGTGCTTCGGAGCCCGCCCCGCTGCAGTTCATCGCGCCGTACACCGGTGTCACGATGGCCGAGTACTTCCGCGACAGCGGTCGTCACGCGCTCATCGTTTACGATGATCTCTCGAAGCAGGCCGTCGCGTACCGCCAGCTCTCGCTGCTCCTCCGCCGGCCGCCGGGCCGCGAGGCGTATCCGGGCGACGTGTTCTACATCCACTCTCGCCTCCTGGAGCGCGCTGCGAAGCTCTCGGACGACAAGGGCGGCGGCTCGCTGACGGCACTGCCGATCATCGAGACCCAAGCCGGCGACGTCTCGGCGTACATCCCGACGAACGTCATCTCGATCACCGACGGCCAGATCTTTCTCGAGGGCGATCTGTTCTATCAGGGTGTTCGCCCGGCCGTGAACGTCGGCATCTCGGTGTCGCGCGTCGGTGGCGCGGCGCAGACCAAGGCGATGAAGAAGATCGCCGGTACGCTTCGCCTCCAGCTCGCGTCGTATCGCGAGAAGGCCGCGTTCGCGCAGTTCGGCTCGGACCTCGACAAGTCGACGCGCGATCAGCTCGCTCGTGGCATTCGCATGGTCGAGCTCCTCAAGCAGGGCCAGTACGAGCCGATGCCCGTCGAGGAACAGGTCGTCATCATCTTCGCCGGCATGAACGGCTACGTCGATGACTACCCGGTCGACACCCTGCTCCGTTACGAGAAGGAGCTGATGTCGTTCATCAAGGGTCGCAAGGCGAGCCTGCTCGCCGAGATCAAGTCGACCGGCGCGCTCGCGGGCGACACCGACAAGCAGCTGCGCGATGCTCTCGCCGAGTTCGCGAAGCAGTTCTCGGTCGAAGACAAAGACAAAAAGTAAATCCAGATGCCCAGCTTAAAGGCAATTCGCAACCGGATCGTGAGCGTGAAGAACACGCGCAAGATCACGTCTGCGTTGAAGCTGGTCGCGGCCGCCAAGCTGCGCCGCTCGCAAGACGCGATCGTCGCGGCGCGCCCGTATTCGACGGCGCTCGCCACGGTGGTGTCCGAGCTCGCGGGCGTCGCGGGCAAGGATTCGCACCCGCTGTTCGTGGAGCGCGAGCTCAAGAACGCGGCAATCGTCGTCGTCACCGCGGATCGCGGTCTCGCGGGCGCGTTCAACTCGAACGTGATCCGCGCGGTCGAACGGTTCTCGGCGAACGAGCTTTCGGCGGCGAATGAAATCTCGCTCCGCCTGATCGGCAAGAAGGCGAACCAGCACTTCGCGCGCCGCAACGCGCGGATCTCGAGCTTCGATATCGCGCCACAGAATGGCGAGACCAGCCTGGCGGTCGCTCGGGAGACCGCAGCTCGCGTGATCGCGGACTTCCGCGAGGGCAAGATCGACCGCGTCTACCTCGCCTACAACGAGTTCAAGAACGCGGGCTCGCAGGTCGTCAAGGTCGTCCAGATTCTCCCGGTCGCCAGCTCCGGGCCGGAGCAGAAGAAGGCGACCGAGATCGTCCATGGTCAGTCCGATACGCCGGCCGACTACCTGTACGAACCGTCGAAGGAAGAGCTGCTGTCGCGGCTCGTTCCGCTCTACGTCCAGAACCAGATCTTCCGTTCGTCGCTCGAGTCGATCGCGTCGTTCTACGGCGCCCAGATGATGGCGATGGAGAACGCGACCAAGAGCGCGGGCGACATGATCAAGCGCTACACGCTCCAGTACAACCGCGCTCGTCAGGCATCGATCACGAAGGAGCTCGCCGAGATCGTCGGCGGCGCCGAGGCCCTGAAGGGCTGAGAGAGGTTAAGCACCATGGCAACGACAGATTATTCCCCCAACTCGATGGGCCGCGTGGTCCAAGTCATCGGTCCCGTCGTCGACGTGGCCTTCGATTCGGCCGAGCTGCCGGAGATCAACACGGCGCTCCTCCTCACGAACAAGTCGATCGACAACCGCATCGATAACCTGACGGTCGAAGTCGCGCAGCACCTCGGCGAGCACACCGTGCGTTGCGTCGCGATGGACACGACCGACGGCCTCGTTCGCGGTCAAACGGCGCGCAACACGGGGTCGCCGATCACGATGCCGGTCGGTCCGGAAGTCCTCGGTCGCATCCTCAACGTCGTCGGCGAGCCGGTCGACGAGGCGGGCCCGGTCGACGCGAAGCTGCGTTCGCCGATTCATCGCAACGCGCCGAAGTTCACCGACCTCTCCGTCAACGTCGAGATGTTCACGACGGGCATCAAGGTCATCGACCTTCTCGCTCCGTACCGCCGCGGCGGCAAGATCGGCCTGTTCGGTGGCGCCGGCGTCGGCAAGACCGTGCTCATCCAGGAGCTGATCAACAACGTCGCGAAGAAGTCCGGCTCGTTCTCGGTGTTCGCCGGCGTCGGCGAGCGTACCCGCGAGGGCAACGACCTCTATCACGAGCTCAAGGAAGCGACGCTGTTCGACGGTAGCTCGGTGCTCTCGAAGACCGCGCTCATCTTCGGCCAGATGAACGAGCCGCCAGGCGCTCGTCAGCGCGTCGCGCTCTCCGCGCTCACCGTCGCGGAGTACTTCCGCGATGTCATGAAGCAGGATCTCCTCCTGTTCGTCGACAACATCTTCCGGTTCACGCAAGCGGGCTCGGAAGTGTCGGCTCTCCTGGGTCGTATCCCCAGCGCCGTCGGCTATCAGCCCACGCTGTCGACCGAGATGGGTGGCCTTCAGGAGCGCATCACCTCGACGAAGGACGGCTCGATCACCTCGGTGCAGGCGATCTACGTCCCCGCCGACGACTTGACCGATCCGGCGCCGGCGACCGCGTTCGCCCACCTCGATGCGACCACGGTGCTCAACCGTGCGATCACCGAGAAGGGCATCTACCCGGCCGTCGATCCGCTCGATTCGACCTCGACGATCCTCACGCCCGCCGTCGTCGGCGAGCGTCACTACAAGGTCGCTCGCGAAGTGCAGCGCATCCTCCAGAAGTACAAAGACCTCCAGGACATCATCGCGATTCTCGGCATGGACGAGCTCAGCGACGATGACAAGATCACCGTCGCTCGCGCTCGCAAGATCGAGAAGTTCTTCGGCCAGCCGTTCCACGTCGCGACGACCTTCACGGGTCTCGAGGGCGTGTTCTGCTCGCAAGAGGACACCGTCCGCTCGTTCGAAGAGATCCTCGCCGGCAAGTGCGATGATCTTCCGGAGCAGGCGTTCGAGATGACCGGCACGATCGACGATGCGCGCGCCAAGGCCGCGAAGCTCGCGAAGGGCTAACCATGGCGACGCTGGCTACCTTTCTCGCGGTCAATCTGGTGTCGCCTCGTGGCGTGATCGCGCATGCGGACACCGATAGCCTCCAGGCTCCGGGTGACGAAGGCGACTTCGAGCTCCTCCCGGGACACGTTCCGATGCTCGCGGCTCTCAAGGCTGGCGTGTTGACGATCGGTACCAAGAGCCGCGCACGCTACGCGGTCTCGACCGGCTACTTGCGGATCGATCCGCAGGGCGCCGTCGAGATCCTCGTCGAGCGCGCGAAGCCCGCGACCGAGATCGATACGGCGGCTGCGAGCACCGAGCTCAAGGTTGCCGAGGCCGAGCTCGCGAAGTGGGGAGACAAGCCGCAAGACGGCGACTACGAGAACCTCGTCGCGCGCGTCGGCTGGGCCAAGGCCCAGATCAGCGCGGCTGCTCACCGCTGAGCAAGCAGCGACCTGGCCCCGCCCGCAGCACTGCCGAAGGGCAGTAGCTCAGTGAAGCGTCAGACTCGCGAGCTTGGCGTCCCAACCAGAGCCAGCGAGATCCGACGAGTAACTGCGCACGAGGCCCACGCCTCGGCAGTACGTCAGCGACGCCGTGTAGCTGACGTCTTGCACGGCCGTCCAGCAGTCGTCGTATGTGCCTGCGGGAACGGTGACCGCGCCCTCGCGATGCCAGTGATAGCTGGTGTTGAAGTAGGGCCACATGTGGCCTTCGGTCAGCGTCGGATCGACCAGCGTCAACCACTGGCTCGAGTAGTAGAAGTCGATCTCGTCGTTTTTGTTCGGCGCGTAGTCGTACGTGCTCGCCACGCCCGAGCAGAAGTTGGTCATCTGAAACGCTGCGCGACTGTCGACCGCGTTCGCCGAGACCACGTGTTGTTCGTGCGTGCCCGCCGCGCAGATCGAACCGCTGCCGACCGCAGCGACCGAGTACGTCCACGAGTTGCCCGTCGCGAGCGGATACAGCGCGGTCGATCCGGGCGGCGTGCCCGAACCGGTGTTGCTACCGTTGCCACCATCGGTCGGCGCGTCCCCACTGGTCATTCCCCCACCACATGCGGCCACCAGGAGCACGAACACCCGCGTCTTCATGCGAGGACGAGCCGCGAGCACGGCTCCGGTCGCACGAAATCAGTAACCGACGGCACCGGGCCAGCGGGCTTTGATCGCCGCTCCGAGACTCGTGCTGATCTGGTTGCCAGATAGTTGCAGCTCCGCGAGATCCGAGAGGTGAGGCGATTCGAGGAGCGCCCGCGCACCGTCGTCGCCGATCGCACACTCGAGCAAGTTCAGGCTGCGAAGTGCGACCGCGTGGGGTGATCGCGCGATCGCTAGCGCGGCGTGCGGACCGAGCGCGATCTGGCGCAGCCACAGCGACGTGAGCGTGGCCATCCGCGACGAGGCGGCGAGCGCGGCGACACCAGTTGCGGTGATCGCGGTGTTCGAGGACAGCTCGAGTAACTCGAGGTGCGGCATGCCGGGGTTGGCCGCGAGCTCGTCGAGTCCCGCGTCGGTGATGCCGTTTACCCGTAACGACAGCGAGCGCAGGGCGCCGAGGTGCGGCGTGCGTGCGAGCGAGGCGAGACCCGCATCGGTGATGTGATTGAAGTCGAGGCCGAGGCGCTTGGTGTGCGCGAAGTTGTGTGAGCTCGCGATGGCGAACGCGCCGTGCGGGCCGATCTGGTTCGGCGTGTACGAGCCCCAGCCGAGCTCGAGTCCGCGCAGCTCGGTGATCGTCGTCGAGGCGGCGAGTGCGGCCATCGCGTGATGGGTACAGCTGACATTGTAGAGGCCGAGATCGCGCAACGCCGGCAGGTTCGCGCGCGCGATCGCCGCGGTGCCCTCGTCGCCGAGCTCGCCTTCGTAGTCGCCACAGATCGAGAGCACCTCGAGTGCGGGGAGCCGAGCGTGCTCGATCGCTGTGCCGGCGTAGACCTTCGAGTCGCGATCGGAGACGGTCAGCGCGCGGAGCGTCGCGAGATATGGCGAGCGCATCAACGCGGTGAACCCGGCCTCGCCCCAATCGACGCGCGTCGCCATGAGCTCGATCCGCGCGAGGCGTGGATCCTGCGCGAATGCCCGCGCGACGTCGGTGTTGTCGTCGGTATCATCGTCAAAACCGAGATCGCGGATCGGTGCGCGATCGAGGATGTCGAGCGCGCCGATGGTGATCGGCGTGACAGCGGATGCAGCGAGACCGAGCTTGTACGTGACCTTGGTGACACGGTCTCCGAGCCTGGCAGCCCACGCCGCGCCGTGCTCCGCGATCAGCGCCTTGCTGCGGTCATCGAGAAGAAGCCGCTCCGGGTCGTGTGGATCCGCAGCGAGCCGACACTGGATCGCGATCAGCTCGCCCTGCGGATCGCCTTGTTGTTGGAGGTGATCCGCGTAGACCAGACGACGCGCCACGTCATCGGGGTGGTCGATCACCGCGCGTAACAAAGCAGGGCCGTCCGCGCTCACGCTGTGATGATAGCGCGTACGCTTCGGGCATGACGCTTCGCCTCGGAGCTTTCGCCGACATCGATCCCGCGACGGTCCCGCTCCCGATCGGCACGGAAGTCACCACGCTCGTCGACCGCGATACGCGCACCCAGGGTGCGTATGCGCGGGTGACAAAGCTCGACGGTGAACGTGTCGAGGTCGCCTTCCTCGACGACACGCGTGCGACCTATCTACGCGTCGAGGTCGCACCGCGCAAGCTCGGCATCGTGCGCTATGCGCAGCGCCGCACGGCCGCGTGGGACGAGCTCCACCCGTGCGTCGTGATCGATACGGTCGTCGGCTCGCGCGCGTGGGGAGTCGCGAACGAATCCTCCGACGAGGATCACCGCGGCGTGTTCGTGCTCCCGTTGCCGTGGGTGACGGGCCTCGTCGAGGCGCCCTTGGATCTGATCTCCGCCGATGGTTCGCAGCAGTACTGGGAGATCGGCAAGGCGATCCGCCAGGCGCTGCGCGCCGATCCTAATACGCTCGAGATGTTGTTTGCCCAGCCGCGCGTGATCGATCCGATCGGCGCGCCGTTCGTCGCGATGCGCGATGGGTTCCTCTCGCAAGAGATCTACGGCAGCTTCGGTCGCTACGCGCTCTCTCAGCTCGACCGCCTCGAGCACAATCAGCGCCTCGCGGATCATCGCGCGACCGTGATCGGATGGTTGCAAGAGAATCCATCGCTGGGGATCGACGAGACCGCCGAGCGGCTTGCGGATGCGGCGCATGTCGAGGCACCCACGCGGCGCGATGCCGTGATGCGCGCCCGCGACTATCTCAAGCAGCTCTACCGCTCCATGTACGATCAAGGTCACATCCCGGCGGCCGATTGGGTCTCGCTGCGTGTCGCCGCGAAGCACGACCTCCCGGTGCCGCGCGATCTGCGTCCGAAGAATGCGTACAATCTGATCCGCCTGCTCGATCTAGCGATCCGCTGGCTCGCGGGCGAGCCCCCCGAAGTGCGCAGCACCGAAGCGCTGCGCCCGGTGCTGCTCGCGATCAAAGGTGGCGAGCTCGCGATGTCCGAGGTCATCGAGCTCGCGAACGAGATGACCCCGAAGCTCGAGGCCGCGCGCGCGAAGAGCCCGCTACCGAGGCGGCCGGATGTCGCTGCGGCCGATCGCGTGCTGCGTGAAGTGCGCGCCGAATCCGCGCGCCGCTGGTGCTCGATCCAGCAAGGTCCCTGGGGCGAGCAGGCCCCCGAGCCGCCGGCAGCGCGCTACGACGACGAATGAGCTGGGACGTCCTGACGGTCGCGCAGCAAGCGGTCGCGCGCGCCTTCATTCTCGAACGTGACGCCGAGCGGCATCACCTCGTGATCTATCTCTCGGGTGCGCACGCGTACGGCTTTCCTTCGCCCGATAGCGATCTCGATCTCAAGTGCATCCACATCGCGCCGACCCACGAGCTGGTCGGGCTCGATCTCCCGAGCGAGCCCGCGGATCGCATCGAGATCCGCGAGGGCGTCGAGCTCGACTACAGCTCGAACGAGCTCTCGCCGGTGTTGCGTGCGAGCCTCAAGGGCAATGGCAACTACCTCGAGCGCATCCTCGGTGACCTCGCGCTCGGCGGCGATCTCCCGCTCCTCGCGAGGCTGCGCCCGCTGATCCAGGCGGCGCTCTCTCGACGCGTGGCGAAGCACTACGCCGGCTTCGCGACGAGCCAGCTCCGCGCGTTCGAACAGAGGGCGACCGCGAAGCGCGCGCTGTACGTGCTGCGCACCGCGGCGACCGGATGCAGCCTGATGTTGCGCGGCGTGATGGAGACCGATGTCTCCAAGCTCGGCGATTTCATACCTTCGGAGATCAGCGAGCTCCTCGCGGTCAAGCGCACCGGCGAGCAGGAGGAGCTCGAGCCCGCGCACGCAGAGGTGTGGCACGGGCGGCTGACCGCGGCGATCACCGCAGTCGAGAACGCGTGGCCGGCGTCGGTGCTGCCTCTGGATCCGCCGCCGGAAGCCGTGACCGCGATCGATGCGTGGTTGCGCGACGTGCGCCGAAGTCACTGGGACTAGAAAAGCCAACTTTCCTAGGCGTCGTCTCTAGGAAAGAGTCCTTTACTAGCGTCTGAGGATCGCCAAGGAACCTTTACGAGGTACGGCAGCCGCCCCGTTCGCGTACAAGAGATATCTCGACCGCCTACGCGCCGGTACGGAGCTTGAAGACCGCTAACGCCGTCACTCGTCGCGCATGCGACCCATGCGACCTACACGGCGGAGGATATCGGCGATCGAGGCCGCGCCGGATAGGTGTATCGGTGGTGCGTGTACGCGTACCTCGGTGTAGTGGCTGAGCCGCGCACATTGCTGGGACTCCGGGAGACGGACTCATCATTTACGGTACCGGAACCTCGTCCGGCAGCGGCTTGCGAACATCTGCGATGAAGCCCTTCTCGGACGCGCCGAACTCGGAGTAGTTCTTCTTCGCCGTATTCAACGACACGGTGTTCGCGCCGCCGGCCGAGTTGGGATCCGCGCTCTGGCTCGGGTCGTCTTCCCAGAAGCAGACGAGGCAGACCTCGTACGTGCCTTTGGGTTCTTCATCGAGCGTGAGAAAGCCACAACATCGGCACGGGTAGCGCTTCGCCATCGAGCGGCGAAGATAGCGCAGGAGCTAGCGCGCGGCTTTGATCCGCGCTTTGGGTTTGCTGATTCCACCCACGACCGCCTGCAATTCGGCGAGACCCTCGTGCATGTAGTGCACGATCGGCTTGGGTTTCGCGGCACTGATCCAGCGCTCGAAGCCGACCTTGAACACCGCGATGCCCGCTTCGGCAGCGAGGCTCGCGGCGGGTTCCTTCACACCGCGAGCGTGGAGCGCCTTGGCGAGCGCGGCGCCGAGCCCCGCGAGCTTGAGGAGCTCGCGTTCGCGCAGCTCGGCATGCGCATAGATCACCGCGTGGCGCTCGCGCGAGGCCTCGACCTGCCACGGCGTGGCCTCGGCGGCGGTCGTGAGGGCAAGTCCGATCGTCGCCATCGGAAGTAACGCCGGCGGCGCCTTCGCGACCGCGTCGGTCATCATCGCTTCGAGCAGGTGGCCGCCCCAGAACAGCACTTCGCGCTTGTCGGCGTAGTAGCGAAAGAACGTCCGCTCGGTGAGGCCGGCGCGTTCGGCGATCTGCGCCACGGTGGTCGTGTCGAAGCCTTGCTCGCGAAACAGCTCGAGCGCGGCTTTGACGAGCCTGCCGTGCGCATCGGGCTTCCATCGCGTCACGTGGCCATTGTACGCGATCCCAAAGTCATTGCAGTGACTGACATCAGGTGCTAGGTATCAAGTCAGTCACTGACATCACTAGGGAGAAACCCATGCGCGTCTTCATCACAGGTGGTTCTGGCTTCATCGGTTCTGCGGTTGTCCCCGAGCTCGTCTCGGCGGGCCATCAGGTCCTCGGCCTCGCTCGCAGCGATGCCTCGGCAGCGGCGCTGACCGCGGCGGGTGCCGAGGTCCACCGCGGCGACCTCGCGGATCTCGAGAGCTTGCGTGCTGGCGCGATGAACGCCGACGGCGTGATCCACCTCGCCTTCACGCACGACTGGGCAAACTTCGCGGCATCGGTGGCGGCCGAAGCGAAGGCGCTCGAGACGTTCGGCGCGGCGCTCGAGGGCAGTAACAAGGCACTGGTCCTCGCCTCGGGCGTGCTCGGCCTCGCATCGGGCCGGGCCGGCACGGAGCACGACGAATCCACATTCAAATCCCCACGCTTGGCCAGCATGGAGATCGCGACGGGGCTCGCGCAGAAGGGCGTGCGCGTCGTGTTCTCGCGATTCGCGCTGACGACGCACGGACGTGGCGATCACGGCTTCATGGGGATCCTCGTCAACACCGCACGCGAGAAGGGCGTGTCGGCGTACATCGGCGATGGCTCGCAGCGGTGGCCCGCGGTCCATCGCCTCGACGCCGCGAAGGTCGTGCGCCTCGGCCTCGAGCGGGCACCGGCGGGAAAGACCAACCTGCATGCGGTCGCCGAGGAAGGCGTGCCGCTGCGCGACGTCGCCGAAGGGATCGGCAAGGGCCTCGGCGTGCCGGTCCAGGCCATCACCGCCGACGAGGCACCGGCTCACTTCGGATTTCTCGCGATGTTCCTCGGGATCGACTCGCCCGTCTCGAGCAGGCTCACGCGCGAGCTAACCGGATGGGTACCTGGCCAAGCGGGGCTGCTCGAAGACCTCGCGGCGAACTACTTTGCGTGAGATTGCGCGTGTCATGTAACGGGCGTAGCAATCGAGCATGACGGTTACCAAAGGCCTCGAGCTGAATTCGCGCGTGACGTCGGCAGGAGAGCTCCAGCTCTCGCTCGTCGAAGTGCCGATCGCTGCGCCCGGTCCCGATGAAGTGGTCGTGCGCATTCAAGCGACGCCACTCAATCCCTCCGATCAAGGGCTCTTGCTCGGGCCCGCCGACATGACGACCGCGAAAGCGATCGGCCTCGTCACCACCGCGAAGATTCCGGCCGACCGCATGGGCGGCATGAAGGCACGCCTCGATCAGCCGATGAAGGTCGGCAACGAAGGTGCGGGCACCGTGGTCGAGGCCGGGGCAAATGCGCAGCACTTGCTCGGCAAGACCGTCGCGATCCTCGCGGGTGCGATGTACGCGCAGTACCGCACCGTCAAGGCGAGCGATGCGGTCGTCCTGCCGGACGGCATCACCGCGGCGCAAGGTGCCTCGATCTTCGTCAACCCGCTGACCGCGATGGGCTTCGTCACGACGATGAAGAGCGAGGGCCACACCGCCATCGTCCACACCGCCGCGGCCTCGAACCTCGGCCAGATGCTGACCAAGCTGTGCATCGCAGACGGCATCGGCCTCGTCAACATCGTGCGGAGTGCGGCGCAAGCAAAGATCCTGCGCGATCTCGGCGCGAAGCACGTCGTCGACAGTACGACCGAAGCGTTCACGAAAGATCTCACCGATGCGATCGCCGAGACCGGTGCGACGATCGCCTTCGATGCGACGGGCGGTGGACCGCTCGCGAATCAGATCCTGCGCGCGATGGAATCGGCATTGAACCGCGACGCGAAGAACTATAGCCGCTACGGCTCGAGCACCCACAAGCAGGTCTACATCTACGGCGGTCTCGATCTACGACCGACCGAGCTCGATCGCAGCTACGGCCTCGCGTGGGGCGTCGCCGGCTGGTTGATGATGCCGTGGATGATGAAGATGGGAGCAGGGGCGATGGCGCCGATTCGTACGCGCATCCTCGCCGACCTCACGACCACGTTCGCGAGCAACTATACCGAGACCATCTCGCTACGCGACGTGCTCCAGCCGGACGTGATCGCGCGCTATGCGAGGAAGGCGACCGGCGAGAAGTTTCTCATCGATCCGAGTAAGTAAGTTAGCCGAGGAGCTTTCCGAAGTAGGCGTCGAGCGGAACCTCGACGTCGCTATCGTCTTGGCTGGTGAAGAGCACGCGCCCGCCGCGCTCCCGAAACAGGTGGACCTGCTTGGCGACGAATTGGATCATCGAGAAACAGAAATGCGACCTGCTCCTCGGCGATCCAGTTCGAGCTCACATCTCGCTCGCTTTGTAGGAGAACCGCGCCGTGACATCGCCGCGCTTGGCCTTGCCGATCGAGATCTTGACCGTCTTGGTGCCGAGCACCGGGTGCCACGCTTCGAGCGTGTAGTCACCGATCGGGAGATCCTTGATCTCGAACACCCCATCGGCACCGGTGACCGCGAAGAACGGCGAGTCGTTGACCACGGCGTAGGCCTTCATCCATGGATGGACGTCGCATTGCAGCGCGACGACATCGCCGGCATGGGCCGCTGCCGGATCGACCGTGAGCTCGCTCGCCTTTGCCGGCATCGGCTTGTTGAAGACATCCTTGCCGGTCACCGTGCCGTGCACGTTGTGGAACGTGTTGTCGCTATTTCTAAGTTGAAGCTTCTGGCCCGCGACGAAACCGATCACGCGCGGCGTGTACATGCAGTCTTTTTGGTCGAGCGTCGCGGGAGTGGCGGGCGGCTCGTGGCTGCCGGTCGAGCCGTTCTTGATCCGCACCATCACGTCGCGCAGCTTGCCCTTGGTCACCATGATCGCTTCGTCGTCGCGACCCTTCGAGCACTTCGGATCGGACTTTCGCTCGAGCTTGACCGGTGTAGGTGCTTCGCCCTCGAACAGCACGGTGCCCTTGACGGAGCCGGCCAGCGAAACCGAGGACCAAGAGGCGACGAGGGCGAGCGGCAAGGCCAGTCGAGTCATGAGCTGTATTATGCTCGTGGTGTGGCTGATCTGCCCATGCTGTTGGCGTCATCGGGCGCGTTGGAGGGAGTGCCGCCTGGCATTCGCTACCGCGTGCGTGACGTCTTCGGGATGCTGGCCAAGACGGGCGGTGCGCTCGAGGGCGT